>NZ_WQGE01000001.1:0-952473 GCF_013034525.1 Ruegeria sp. HKCCA5929 | reverse complement strand
GGAAGGCGTGATCCTTGCCACCATGACCGTGACCGACCGCTGGACGCCGGACAAGGCGCGTGAGGCCGAGAAGGTGTTCGGCGCGGACGACGACGCGCACCCCGCAGTCAACTACTTGCACAACGTGGCTGGCAAGGTCTATCTCGGCGGTCCGGTGACAGGCATCCAGCCTCCGGTGCATTACGACTTTAAAGCACGTCGCGACACGCCAAACGAGCTGCGCGCTTATTTTCGTAAAGTTGGCTGGCAAAAGGTCGTCGCCTTCCAGACCCGCAACCCGCTGCACCGTGCGCATCAGGAACTGACCTTCCGCGCCGCGAAGGAAGCACAGGCCAACCTGCTGATCCACCCTGTGGTCGGCATGACCAAGCCCGGAGACGTGGATCACTTCACCCGCGTGCGGTGTTATGAGGCCGTTCTGGACAAATACCCGGCATCCACCACCTCAATGTCGCTGTTGAACCTGGCGATGCGCATGGCGGGCCCGCGCGAGGCGGTCTGGCACGGGTTGATCCGCGCCAACCACGGCTGCACGCACTTCATCGTCGGGCGCGACCATGCCGGTCCGGGGAAGAACAGCCAAGGCGAGGACTTTTACGGGCCGTACGACGCGCAAAATATGTATCGCACGCATCAGAGCGAGATCGGCTGTGAAATGGTCGATTTCAAGCACATGGTTTACGTGCAGGAACGCGCGCAATACGAGCCAAATGACGAAATCAAAGACAAGGACAAGGTGACGATCCTGAACATCAGCGGCACCGAACTGCGCCGCCGTCTGGCCGAAGGTCTGGAGATTCCTGAATGGTTCAGCTTCCCCGAAGTGGTTGCGGAACTGCGCAAAACCAAACCGCCGCGAGCCGAGCAGGGCTTTACCGTGTTCTTCACCGGTTTTTCAGGCTCGGGCAAATCAACCATCGCCAACGCGCTGATGGTCAAGCTGATGGAGATGGGCGGCCGCCCGGTGACCCTGCTGGATGGGGATCTGGTCCGCAAGAACCTCAGCTCGGAACTGGGTTTCTCGAAAGAGCACCGCGACCTGAACATCCGCCGCATCGGCTATGTGGCGTCCGAGATCACCAAGAACGGTGGCATCGCCATCTGTGCACCAATCGCCCCTTATGCCACCACCCGCCGGGCCGTGCGTGAGGACATCGAAGCTTTTGGTGCGTTTGTCGAGATCCATGTGGCCACCAGCATCGAGGAATGCGAACGCCGTGACCGCAAGGGTCTGTACAAGCTGGCGCGCGAGGGCAAGATCAAGGAATTCACCGGAATCTCAGATCCTTATGACGTGCCGGAGAACCCGGAATTGCGCATCGAGACTCAGGGCACAGATGTGGACAACTGCGCCCATCAGGTGATCCTGAAGCTGGAACAGATGGGCCTGATCTCGGGCAGCTGGTGAGAGGACAGGCGATGGATCTGGATGTATTGAAGGCCGCTTTGGTTCCAGTTGCCCGCGAAGCGGGGACGAAGATCATGGAGGTCTATCAGAAACCCGCCGAGGCTGAATACAAGGGCGATGGCTCTCCGGTCACCGAGGCGGACGCGGCGGCAGAGGCGATCATACTCCCAGCGCTTCACGCCGCCGCCCCGGACATCACCGTGATCTCGGAAGAAAACGCGGCCAGCCATGCGCTGACCGCCCCCGAGACGTTTTTCCTGGTCGATCCGCTTGACGGCACCAAAGAGTTCCTCAAACGCGATGGCAAGGGCAGCTTCACGGTGAATATTGCGCTGATCGAAAAGGGCCGTCCGGTGTTTGGCGTTGTGTATGCTCCGGCGCTGGATCGTATGTTTGTTGGTATCGTCGGACACGAGGCCGAGGAAACCAGTGGCGGAGTGACGCGTAAAATCAGTGTGCGTAACGTGCCGGAAAGCGGAGCCGTTGCAGTGGCCAGCGCCTCGCACCGGGATGCCGATACCGACGCCTGGCTGAGCGATCATGGGATCGACCAGACTACCTCGATCGGATCGTCGCTCAAGTTCTGTCTGGTGGCAGCGGGTGAAGCGGACGTCTATCCCCGCTTCGCGCCGACGATGGAATGGGATACGGGCGCTGGTCACGCGGTTCTGGCCGCCGCAGGCGGACGTGTCACCAACCCGGACAAAACCGATTTCACATTCGGCAAAACGGACTACCGCAATGGCCCGTTCGTGGCTTGGGGTGGGCTTGAATGACAAACACCGACCCGAACACACGTTTCGACAAGATCCTGAAGGACGGTTTGTGCATCGGCTGCGGTCTGTGCCAATCCGTGCTCGGGTCAGAAAAACTGCAAATGGAGAAGGCGCGGGATGGTGAACTGCGCCCCAAGATCCAAGGGGAGCTGTCCAACGCGGATGTCGACCTTGTGTACGACATTTGCCCCGGAACGCGCTGTGAGGCTATTCCACCCGAAGACGCAAAGGCAGCACCGCACCATGATCTGGTCTGGGGACCATATCACAGCCTGTCGCTTGCTTGGGCGTCCGAGGCCAACACCAGGTATGAAGGCTCAACAGCCGGTGTGTTAACCGCGCTGGCGCAATACCTCCTGCACTCGGGTCGGGTTTCGTTCATCCTGCATGTCAAAGCCTCGGAAGACGAGCCGACCTTTGGTATGGCGACGATTTCCACAACCGTGGAAGAGGTGCTGGGCGGGGCAGGGTCTCGGTATGGCCCAACAGCGCCGCTGATCGGGTTAGGGGCTGCATTGGACTGTGAAGAGCCTTTTGCTGTTGTGGCAAAGCCCTGTGATCTGAACGCGATCCGCAATCTCGCGCACGAGGACGCGCGTGTGAACCGGCTGATCAAATACATGATGGCGATGGTCTGTGGTGGTTTCATGCCGGATCAGGCGATGGGTCGGTTTCTAGCCGACAACGGGATTGAGCGTGAGCAGGTGACCGGGCTGCGCTATCGCGGGCGCGGGTGTCCTGGGCCGACGACGATCAAGACCGCAGATGGCGACACGCGCGATTTCCACTATCTCGATTTCTGGGGTGAGGATGAAAGTTGTTGGTCACTGCCATTTAGGTGCAAGGTTTGCCCGGATGGTATTGGTGAGGCCGCAGACATTGCCGCCGCCGATACATGGCCCGTTGCCACACCGGATCGCGAAGTTTCAAAAACCGATCCCGGTACCAATTCCATCATCACTCGAAGCGTTCGGGGTGAAGCGCTGTTGCAGGCTGCAATTGCTGATGGGTTTCTGACCGCTGGGGGAGAGGTCGACATAGACTACATGAACAAAACCCAACCTCATCAGGTCACCAAAAAGCGATCCATGTATGCCCGGTTCAAAGGCATGAAACGCGCGGGTCAACTTGTTCCGGCGACGTACGGTTTGAGACTTGAAGAGCTTTCCGATCAAAACTCTGCTGCAGAAAATTCAAAACAAGAACAAGGGGCATTTGAACGCGCCCGAAGATTAAGTGGCACCGAATAAAGAGCTTTGCCCACACAGTTCCTGTGGGCAAAGGCTTACGGATTGACTTGATCGAACCCGAAACACCATAGCAGTTTGGTGGCGGTTCCAGATACGTCTCAAAAGCAAGGCCAATCAAAAGGGCCGCGACTCAGCAGCTATCCGTCTGCTGTTCGCGCCTTCTGGATGTGCTACACCCCAAGGACACTCGAATCGAGATCCTTGGACAGTTTGCGGAAACACAGCAAAAACCAAGGAGCTTGTACACAAAGAAGTTCAAAGCTGTGTGGAGCTAGCGCTTTGAAAAATAACGCACAAAAAGCAGCGCGTTTAAGCGTGGCACCTATGATGGACTGGACCGATCGACATTGTCGGTTTTTTCATCGTCTGCTCAGCGCCGAGACTTTGCTGTATACCGAGATGGTGACGGCCCCGGCACTTGTGCGGGGTGGGGCGATGCATCTGCTAGAGTATTCCGAAGACGAACATCCCGTGGCTTTGCAATTGGGCGGGTCAGACCCGGAAGAGCTGGCGCAAGCGGCGCGGCTGGGGGCCGAGGCTGGGTATGATGAGATCAACCTCAATTGCGGTTGCCCGTCGGACCGGGTGCAATCGGGCACCTTTGGCGCGGTTCTGATGAAGGATCCCGGTCGTGTTGCCGATTGCGTATCCGCTATGCGCGCGGCGGTGGATGTAGACGTGACCGTCAAATGCCGCATCGGTGTGGACGACCAAAACCCCGAGGAGGTTTTGCCTGCGTTTTTGGACCAGATCCGCAGTGCGGGGTGCCAAAGAGTGACTATTCACGCGCGTAAGGCCTGGTTGCAAGGGCTCAGCCCCAAAGAAAACCGGGACATTCCGCCTTTGGACTATGATCTGGTGCATCGGATGAAGGCGGCGTTTCCCGACCTTCATATCTCAATCAACGGTGGCATATCATCGTTGGACGAGGCGAAGGTTCATTTGGATGCAGGTCTGGACGGGGTGATGATCGGACGTGCCGCCTATCACCAACCAGGAGACATCCTGTCTGAGGCCGACCCGCGTATCTTTGGCGTTGGAGGCGCGCGGGATCCGATTGCGATCGTTCAACAAATGGTGCCCTATGTCGATCAGCACCTTGCCAAAGGTGGACGCTTGCACCAGATCACGCGTCATATGCTGGGTCTTTTTGCCGGTCGCCCCGGCGCCCGCGCGTGGCGGCGCGCCTTGTCCGAAGGGGCCGTTCACAAAGGGGCCGGGCCAGAAGTGATGTTGCAGGCGCTGAACCACGTTGCGCCGATGGCAGAGGCGTAACAAGAAGGGGGAACAATGCCCGAAACGATGTTGCTGGCCCAGATGTTGGGCCTTTTGCTTGTGATCGGGGCGCTTGCAGGCGTTCTGGCCGGGTTGCTGGGGGTCGGCGGAGGTATCGTCCTTGTCCCCGCGTTCTTCTACGCGTTCCAAACCCTTGGCTATGGCGGCCCGCAACTGATGCAGCTGTGTTTGGCGACGTCGCTTGCCACGATCATTGTGACATCGGTTCGTTCAGTAATGGCGCATAACAAAAAGGGTGCAGTGGATTGGGATATATTGCGTGGCTGGGGCCCGGGTATCGTCATCGGTGCGGTCATCGGTGTTCTGGTCGCATCTGCCCTGCGGACCGAGGCCCTGCAGGCTTTGTTTGGCGTTCTGGGTATGGTGATCGGCGCGTATCTTGGGCTGGGCCGTGCTGAATGGCGGCTGGGCGATGTCATGCCGGGGGGGATCAAAAGGGCAGTTCTGTCGCCCATGGTGGGCTTTCTTTCGGTTCTGATGGGAATCGGGGGTGGCAGTTTTGGCGTTCCGCTGATGAGCCTTTATAACACCCCGATCCACCGTGCGGTCGCAACAGCGGCAGGCTTTGGTGTGATCATCGCAGTGCCGTCGGTTATTGGCTTTCTGTTTCTCGAAATTGCGCCCGAACACCGCCCTCCGTTGACCATCGGGGCGGTCAATCTTGTGGCCTTTGCCGTTGTTGTTGCGATGACGATGATGACCGCACCCTTGGGTGTGAAACTGGCGCACGCGATGGATCCGAAACCCCTAAAGCGGGTCTTCGCCGTGTTTCTGACGCTGGTGGCGCTGAACATGCTTCGGAAGGCAATTGGCCTATGAGTGATTTTTGGGCCAAGGGCTGGGTAAAGTTTGCCTGTGACCCATCGCTGGCCGAGTGGGTCAGCCATGCGTTGCCCGCAGCCCGCGCCTCGACTTCAGACCCGGCTCATGCGGAATGGTTAGACTGTGAAGGGACATGGTTCATCGGCGTAGATGCACTGCCCAACGACACGCAGGGTAGGGTTGGTCAGTCTGCGCCTTTATCTGGGCAAGCCGTGTCGTTTATTCGCAAACATTATGGTGATTTACCCCTGCATAAAGGGCAGGTGTCGGTTATTTATCCGGGTTACCCGCGCCCGCGTCGTGGTGAAAATGAGGCCGCGACCCGGTATCGCCGGAACCGGGATGCGGCCCATGTGGATGGTTTGCGTCCGATGGGACCAGATCGTCGCCGACGCGTGGATGAGCCTCATGCGTGGATATTGGGCATTCCCCTGACAGAGGTCAGCCCGGATGCATCGCCTATGGTGTTGTGGGAAGGCAGCCACCACATTCTGGGCGCTGCGTTCAGGGATGCGCTGAATGGCACGTCAAACGAGGCGCTGCACGAAGTTGATGTAACCGACATTTACCAGGCCGCGCGTCGCGAGGTGTTCGAGACTTGTCCACGGATTGAATTGCCCGCCAAACCCGGCGAAGCCTATCTGTTGCATCGCCACTGTTTGCACGGTGTTGCACCTTGGGCCGACGCCGCGACGGCAGGGCCAGATGGACGGATGATTGCCTATTTCCGCCCCGAATGTGCCGGGGGTGTAGCCGAATGGATCGAATCTGCCTAACCTCCTGTCGTTATTTGGCTTTGGAGGCATTGACGGATGATTACGGTCCATACGAATTCAGATGGCGCACTGATTGAGGTCGAGTTGTCGGGGCAGGTTACAAGTGCCGACTACACCAACACTCTGGTCCCCGCGATTGAAGCCGCGATGGCCGAGCATGACTCGGTGCGTTTGCTGGCCATCGTGCAGCCCGAGTTCAAAGGATATGATCTGGGTGCGGCATGGTCTGACACGAAGCTGGGTCTAAGTCATTGGCGTGGCTTTGACCGGATCGCCGTAGTTGCCGATCAGGGATGGGTGCAGACCAGTATTCGACTGGCAGCCCCGATCTTGCCGTGCCCTGTGCAATTATTTGACCTGGCCGATCTGGAAGCAGCCCGCCGTTGGATGCGCGAGTCGCTGGGATCAATACACCTGACAGATCTGGGCGGACCTTGTGTGCAGATCAGTCTGTTGGGCAAGCTGGACCCCGAGGAGTACAAGCAGGCAGAGCGTGATCTGGACGTATTGCTTCAGGATCGCGCCGGTTTTCGCCTGTTGATTGACCTGCGGGAATTTGACGGCTGGCAGGGGTTGTCTGCCCTGGCTGCGCATTTTCGGTTGGCCAGCCGCCATATCGGTCTGTTGGACCGGGCGGCCATTGTAGGGGACAAAAGCTGGCAGCATATGGCCCAGAAGGTTGCCAGTCATGTTCTGGGCACACGCACTCAGTTCTTCTCGTCTGAAGAGTTCGACAACGCGAAGAACTGGCTGGCGACAGGTTAGTTTCTGGCGGGATTCAAAAGATAGCGGTCAACTTTTGACCGCTTTTTTGCCCGCAAACTCCGTTACGATTCGCAATCCACAGGCGGTTTTTCCGGGATCGCGCGGATTATTCGCCTTTTGCCACGTCGGCTGAGCCAAATTATGACGTTAGGGAATTTTGCGTCATATTGGGTTTTTATTGATCAGGGCGTCAAAAAAGATCAAAACCCACGTGTTTTCCCCCTAATTTTTACGGGAAACACCTTTAGCCACGCTTTGTCGCTGCGGGTCACCACTCACGTAGAACAGTCACGTTCAAGAGCTTGAACCCTCGGAGCTCGAACTCGACCCGCAGCGACATTGTTTTTTAAGCGGGAATTCTGAAATGGCACTTAAAGGTCTGATAGGAAGATTTCTTAACCGCAGCACGTCGGACAATTGGCGCGTGACACAAAAACGCGAAGCTGTTCGGCACGACAAGGCGACGCGATCAGAGATGACTGTTTTGTTCCGCAAGGAATTGCGCAAACCGATTCCGGTCAGGGGCGGGCACGCTCAATCCAAAGCGCGAAAAAAAGTGGGCTGATAGCTCAGGAGCCGTTCAATCGGGCTGCTCGCCCGCCGCGCCGTTTGGCAAGCCGTGGTTTGCGCGAGGGCAGATCGTCCATGATGTCGGCACGTTCGGAGCTGTCCATTTTGGACCAGCGCGTGATTTCGTCAATCGTGCGATAGCAACCCGTGCAGATGCGTTCGGTCGGATGAACAACGCAGATTTGGACGCAAGGGCTTTCGACCTCATTCCGTTTCCACACCATATTCGTCATTGACGGTCTCCGACATCGTTACAAAAAGCGCAGCCTGTCCAGCGCCCCTTGCAAGATATAACCGGCAGCAACGTGATCAATAACCTGTCCGCGACGTTTTCGTGTCGTATCCGCCTCAAGCAGTGCTTTTTCTGCCGCAACCGTGCTCAGTCGTTCGTCCCAGAAACCGATTGGCAGATCAGTCAAACGCGACAAGTTTCGCGCAAAAGCCCGCGTTGACTGGCAACGTGGGCCTTCGGACCCATCCATGTTTTTCGGCAATCCCAACAGTATGCCGCCGATCTCCCGGTCGGTCACAATCTCAATCAGACGAGCGGAATCCAAGGTGAATTTCTTGCGCCTAACAGTTTCCAACGGACTGGCCACGCCGCGCATCCGGTCAGAGACGGCAACACCGATTGTCTTTTCGCCAAGATCAAGACCCATCAATGCGGTCATCGGCGACAACGCCGCAGCGAACTCTTCAAAGACGTCATGGATCATTGGGCAATCCCGGCCTGCAACGCGGCTGCGTCAAGGATTTCAAGCGCTTCGGAATTCCCGGCAAATACTTGCATGGCCTCTTTGTGAATGT
Organism: Ruegeria sp. HKCCA5929; assembly: GCF_013034525.1. NCBI lineage: Bacteria > Pseudomonadati > Pseudomonadota > Alphaproteobacteria > Rhodobacterales > Roseobacteraceae > Ruegeria > Ruegeria sp. HKCCA5929. The sequence continues at coordinate 944,003 of NZ_WQGE01000001.1, read as the reverse complement.
CGATGGCCCGCTGGCCCTGACCCAGAACGCCCAAGGCTGCGATCAGGCGAGCCCACTCTTCGGGCGCGCCGCCTTCGGTTGCCAGTCGGTCAGACAGTTGGTTCACCATTCCCTGAATCATCTCTTGCCGTTCTTCAGGGGTCAATTCGGCGGCGGCATTCACGTCGTCCTGGCTTGGACCTGACGCTGCACTCAGGTCCGGTGCATTGAAGACTCCTGCACGGAAAGCAAGTTCATCCAGTTGCGCCCGAATGGCCCCGGCCCAGGGCGCGCCGCTTGGGGCTTCCTGCAAGGTTTGCACCCACATGCGATAGGCCAGATCGGGCCGTCCGACCTGCGCCAGCATTTGCCCCCAATAATACCGGGCGGGCCCGTGGCTTGGATCTCGGTTCAATGCCTCGGTCAGGGCTTGTTCCGCTTCGGGCGAGACATAGCCGCCAGCCGCAAGGATCATCATTTCGGCAAGATCGGCATAAGCGTCCGCAGTTGCCGCATCACCGGACAGTTCGATTACCTTTTGCTGTGCGGTATATCCCGCCTTGAAATTACCTGCATTTGTTTCGTGTTGTGCCAACAGCATCTGGCCCTGCAGATCATTTGGACGGTTGGCGACTGTATCTCGCAGTTGTTTCAGCAGCGCCGCATAGCTTTCGTCCAGCTGTGCAGGCTGGGGCGGAGTCGCCAGTTGCTCGGCGGCGTTTTGGGGTGGTCGGTTGGCCCGGACATCTTCGGCAAGCTCCAACCGAGCCGTCAGTGGCATGTCCGGCAAACCGACGGCACCGGTGCGATCATACAGCGCCATCGCTCCACCGATCAGGATCAGCGCGATCACCACCACCGAGACGATGGACACAGCCCGCGACGGGCCAGACGCGGCACCGCCCTTTTTCAAATTCTCGTCCGCAGCCAGAATGCGACGAGAGATTTCGGTGCGAACCCGTTCGGCGTCTGCCTCGCCAATCACGCCGCGCGCAAGGTCTTTATCAACCCCCGCCAATTGTTCGCGGTATACCTCAAGGTCATATGCGGCTGCAGGCTTTTCCGCGCGGCGGTTTCGCAGCAGGGTAAAGCAAAGGAAAGCCGCAATCAGAAGCGCGACAATGAAAATCAGAACCCAGAACGTCATGGTCCCTCCGAAGATGCTGTCCTGACTTAGACCTACGCGCCGCCCGACAAAAGGGACAAATGGCCGCGAATGAACGACATGTCGCAATAGTGCGATATTGCGGCGTTGCACGGCAGGGGTAAACTGCGCGTACACGGCATATCTGCGCCCAATCACCGAACCGGATGGATTCGCACATGAAACATTATTCAGCCTTTGCTGTGGCGCGGGAAGCGCTGCGCTATCACACCGGATGGGAACGCGCCTGGCGTTCACCCGAACCCAAGAAGAAATATGACGTCATCATCATTGGCGCAGGCGGGCACGGTCTGGCGACTGCGTATTACCTTGGCAAGAACTACGGCATTCAGAATGTCGCGGTGATCGAAAAAGGCTGGCTGGGTGGTGGCAACACCGGCCGTAACACCACGATCATCCGGTCCAACTATCTGCAGGACCCTTCGGCAGCCCTTTATGAAAAGGCGCGGGGCCTCTACGAGGATCTTAGCCAGGACCTGAACTACAATATCATGTTCAGCCCGCGTGGCGTGATGATGCTGGCGCAGACACAGCACGAGATTCGCGGCTATCAACGCACGGCCCATGCCAACGCTTTGCAGGGCGTGAAAACTGAATGGATTACGCCCGAGCGCGTCAAGGAACTGGTGCCGATCATCAATCTGGACGGTCCGCGCTATCCGGTTCTGGGCGCGTTGTGGCAGGAACGCGGCGGCACCGCGCGCCACGATGCCGTGGCCTGGGGCTATGCCCGTGCCTGTTCGGCCATGGGGATGGACATCATCCAACAGTGTGAAGTCACCGGCGTGCGCTCGGACAACGGCCGAGTGGTTGGCGTCGACACCACCAAAGGCGCCATCGATTGTGACAAGCTGGGCATCGTCGTTGCCGGCCATTCCGGGCAGCTGGCCGAAATGGCGGGTTTCCGTTTGCCGCTAGAAGCGATTGCATTGCAGGCACTGGTGTCGGAACCGATCAAACCCTGCATGGATGTGGTCGTGATGGCGAACACCGTGCACGGCTATATGTCTCAGTCCGACAAGGGTGAGATGGTGATCGGTGGCGGCACCGACGGGTTCAACAACTACACCCAGCGCGGCTCGTTCCATCACATCGAGGAAACCGTCCGCGCTTTGGTCGAGACCTTCCCCATGATCTCGCGCCTGAAAATGCTGCGTCAATGGGGTGGGATCGTGGATATGACCGGCGACCGGTCCCCGATTTTGTCCAAGACACCGCTGGGTGGCTGTTTCATCAACTGTGGTTGGGGGACTGGCGGCTTCAAGGCGATCCCGGGGTCCGGCTGGGGCATGGCACAGCTGATGGCCACCGGCCATTCGCCGCTAACCGAAGCCTTTACTCTCGATCGCTTCAAAGAGGGCCGCTTCATCGACGAAAGCGTCGCTGCTGGGGTGGCGCACTAAAGCGTCTGCCCAGGGTTGCCAAACAACAGAATTCAGGTCGGCTTCCGCGCCGGCCAACCGCCAAAAGGATGACAACATGCTGATCCTGAACTGCCCATACTGCGGCGTCGATGCCGAAGAAACCGAACTCACAGCCGGTGGCGAAGCGCATCTGAAGCGCTATGGCCCCGGTTCGTCGGATGATGAATTCCACGACTACCTGTTTATGCGTGAAAACCCCAAAGGTGTTCACTTTGAACGCTGGCGCCACGCCAACGGCTGCGGCAAGTGGTTCCACGCCGCGCGCTGCACACAAACGCTCGAAGTCTTCGGCACCTATCCGGCCCAGACCACCGAGCCACCGCAAGAGATCAAGGACGCCATCACCGCCAAGCGCCCCGGATGGTCATGGAGAGAGTTCTCCGTATGATTCACGTTTTCAAAAATACTCCCGCCGGAGGCTCTGACGCCTCCACCTGCGAAAGGTCCGCACCATGAGCACCCGTCTCGCAAAACAGGGCCGGCTGATTGACCGGTCGAAAAAGGTCACATTTACGTTCAACGGCACTGCGATGCAGGGCTATGAAGGCGATACGCTCGCCTCGGCGCTGCTGGCCAACGATCAGATGATGATGGGCCGTTCCTTCAAGTACCACCGGCCGCGTGGCGTCGTTGCCAGCGGTGCGGAAGAACCGAACGCTTTGGTTGGTTTGGGGCAGGGCAATCGCTTCGAGCCGAACCAGCGCGCGACAACAACCGAGTTGTTCAACGGTCTGAACGCGATCTCTCAGAACCACTGGCCGAACCTCGAGTTCGACATCGGTGCAGTGAACACGGCGTTGGCGCGGTTCCTGCCCGCCGGTTTCTATTACAAGACGTTCATCCATCCGAAACCGTTCTGGAAACACGTCTACGAGCCCTTCATCCGCCAGTCTGCCGGTCTGGGCAAAGCGCCTGACAAAGACAGCCGCGATGCGGACACCTATGAACACTTCTACGCCTTCACCGATGTTTTGGTGATCGGCGGTGGTGTCGCCGGGCTGCAGGCCGCCAAAACGGCTGCGCAATCCGGTGCAAAGGTTCTGCTGATCGAGCAGACGGCGCATTGGGGTGGTCGCGCTCCGGTTGACGGTGGTACGGTGAATGGCGAGCCTGTGGATAAGTTCGTGGAACAATTAGTTTCCGAACTCGAAACAATGGACAACGTTACCATGCGTGCACGCTGCATGGGCGCGGGCGTCTATGACCACGGTTATGTACTGGGATATGAGCGTCTGACAGACCACACTCCGGGCATTCAAGGCCCGCGCCATCGGTTGTGGCGTATCCGCGCAAAGCAGGTTGTCACCGCCACCGGCGCAATTGAGCGTCCGTTGTCATTCGCGGGCAACGATGTGCCGGGCGTGATGCTGGCATCTGCGATGCGCGACTATGTTGTGAACTGGGGTGTAACACCCGGTGAGCGCGTAATTGTTGCCACCAACAACGACGACGCCTATCGCACCGCGATCTTGTTGAAACAGGCCGGTGTTGATGTTCTGCGCGTGGTTGACGCCCGTGCATCTGCTGGCCCTCTGGCGCAAGAGGCGCGGGACCTTGGTATCCGCGTTGATCCCGGCAAGGCCATCGCGAAGGTCAAAGGCGGCAAGCGCGTCAAGAAAGTTGCCATCTGTAACCAAGAGGGTGTCGGCGGCGCGCGCGAGGAGGTCGAAGCCGATGCGGTCGCCATGTCAGGCGGCTGGTCTCCGGTTGTGCATATGTGGTCGCACTGCGGCGGCAAACTGATCTGGGACGAGGCGCACGCGCATTTCCGCCCCGATCCCGATCGCCCACCGCTGGGTGCTGATGGTGAAGGCTTTGTTCTTGCTGCTGGCAGCTCGAATGGTCCGTTGGCTCTGGCAGATGTTCTGAAAGACGCAGACGCAGCAGGCAAAGCAGCGGGCAAGGCCGTTGGTCATACGCCCAAACGCACCAAAGCCCCGGTTGGTGAAACCACCGCCGAGGCACCGATGGAAGCTGTTTGGCTGATGCCTGCCAATGCTGAAATCCAACTGCGGGCCAAGTCCTGGCTGGACTTCCAGAACGACGTCAAAGTCTCGGACGTTCAGCTGGCGGCGCGCGAAGGCTATGAAAGCGTCGAGCACACCAAGCGTTACACCACGCTGGGCATGGCGACCGATCAGGGTAAGCTTAGCAATATCAACGGCTTGGCGATCCTTGCTGATGCACTTGAGTCAGAGATTCCCAAGGTCGGCACCACCACCTTCCGTCCGCCCTATACGCCCATTTCGATGGGTGCGATCGGGGGCGAGGCGCGCGGTGAAGTGTTCCAACCGATCCGTCAGACTCCGATGCACAACTGGCATGACAAGAACGGTGCCGATTGGGAGCCGGTCGGTCACTGGCGCCGAACATATGCCTATGTTCGTCCCGGTGAATCCGTGCATGACGCAGTGAACCGCGAGGTGAAGAACACCCGCGAAAACCTCGGATTGCTGGACGCATCTACACTGGGCAAACTGATCGTCAAAGGGCCTGATGCAGGCAAGTTCCTGGACATGATGTACACCAACATGATGTCCACGCTGAAGGTCGGTAAATGCCGCTATGGCCTGATGTGTTCGGAAAACGGCTTCCTGATCGACGACGGCGTTGTCGCCCGGATCGACGATGACACCTGGCTGTGCCACACCACCACCGGCGGGGCCGAGCGCATCCATGGTCACATGGAAGAATGGCTGCAGACCGAATGGTGGGATTGGAAAGTCTACGTCGCCAATGTGACCGAGCAATATGCGCAAGTCGCCGTGGTCGGACCGAACGCGCGCAAGGTGCTTGAGAAGCTGGGCGGCATGGATGTCAGCAAAGAGGCGCTGCCATTCATGGAATGGCGCGATGGCAAGATCGGTGACTTCGATTGCCGTGCCTATCGCATCTCGTTCTCGGGTGAGCTGTCCTATGAGATCGCTGTTCCTGCAAGCCAAGGTCAGGCGTTCTGGGATGCCTTGATGGAGGCGGGTAAAGAATTCGGAGTGATGCCGTACGGCACCGAATGTCTGCACATCCTGCGGGCCGAGAAGGGCTTTATCATGATCGGTGATGAGACCGACGGCACCGTGATCCCGCAGGATCTGGGGCTGCACTGGGCCTTGTCGAAAAAGAAAGACGACTACTTGGGCAAACGCGCCCATTCGCGCAGCCATATGACCGATCCAGAGCGCTGGAAACTGGTCGGTCTTGAGACTGTGGATGGTTCTGTCATTCCCGACGGTGCTTATGCGGTGGGCGAAGGCGTCAACGCCAACGGTCAGCGCAACATGATCGGGCGCGTGACCTCGACCTATTATTCGGCCAATCTGGGCAAAGGCATCGCCATGGGCTTGATCAAGCACGGCCCGGATCGCATGGGTGAGATTGTCGAGTTCCCGGGCACCGACGGTAAAACCTACAAAGCCAAGATCGTGGACCCGATCTTCTTCGACAAGGACGGGGAGAAGCAGAATGTCTGAACCCATCAGCGCACTGAACCACGCCAGTTATGACGGGATCGCCAAGATCGCGGAATGTGGCCTGCAAGGCATGATCACCCTGCGCGGTGATCTGTCCGACAAGGCGCTGGCCAAAGCCGTCAAGGACGCAACCGGGCAGAAAGTGCCGGGTCAGCGCGAGGCTTTGGTCAAGGGCGACACCGGCGTGGCTTGGATGTCTACCGATGAATTGCTGGTGCTGGTGCCTTACGCCGAGGTCGAGGCCAAATTGGCCGCAATGACCAACGCGCTCAGCGGCACGCATGCTCTGGCGGTCAACGTCTCGGATGCGCGTGCGGTATTCAGCATCACGGGTGCCAGCGCGCGTGAAGTATTGGGCAAGCTGGCCCCGGTTGAGCTGTCGGCAGAAGCCTTCCAACCCGGCCAAATCCGTCGCTCGCGTCTGGCGCAGGTGGCTGGCGCATTCTGGATGGACGACGATCAGACCTTCCGCGTTGTGTGCTTCCGCTCCGCTGCGGACTACGTCTTTAAATTGCTGAAGGTTGCCGCGCAGCCGGGCAGTGAGGTTGGCGTTTATTGATAGAAAGTTAAAAGCCCCGGATCATCCGGGGCTTTTCTCAGCTTTGGACACTACAAGTGCCAACACCAAATGGCTTGTTCGCAAAGTTACCATGCAAAAAGGCCATGCGCACAGTAACGGACTTATCGGAAGGTTTGAGGTTGGCCTGATAGCGAACACGAACGTTTCCGCCTGCGGCCATGGTTTGATCTAGGTTCCAGACAACACGATAGCCTTTCGCGCCTCGATCTTTAAATTGTGCCGCCTCCCATTCCTGGTAAGAGCTGGCTGCCTGTGCCGACGCTTGGGCTGTATCAATCTTGAACCCATACTCTGGCGCGATCCAGCCGTGGGCGTCCTGTTTTGTCATCTTACATACATAAGTAACGGTTTCGGCCGCTGCGGTTTGTGCAAATGCAAGCGCGGCAATCGTCAATAAAAATCTTTTCATTTCATCCAGTTATTTTTGGTTTCGGATGAGTGCAAACAACCCAACACATCCAGAAGATGCAAGGTCAATTCGTTGAAGTTTGTAGAATACCGGCCCCGGTGTTTCTTTATTGTAAAAGGATTGTACGATACCGGTTTAACCCCTCCGGGTTCAAAAGCTCCGCCGTTTTCAGCGGTTGCATCTTGTCATCCGAGAGAGAGGGGTAGAAGTCCAGCGCCTCCAACAACCCAGCCACCCGGTCATGTCTTTCAGCCTCGGGCAGCAAAGGAGCGTGCAGCGACAAAAACAGGGCGGGGCGATGTTCTCTGAGCCACGCGGCGAGGGTTGGTAAGACAAAGAACTCTGCCCCCTCAATATCCATCTTAACCAACGACACGCCGGACAGATCATTTATAGACGCGAACTGATCCCACGCGATGGTCAACGCGTCAGACCCATGCGCTCCGTCGTGCAGAAGCGAGCTGGTGGAATCCCCCGGCTCGCCCCGAACGGACGCCATGCGGGCCACACCAAAGTTGTCGGACAGGGCGACGCCAAAGGCCGAGACATTGTGAACGTCATTCAGATCCAGGTTCCAGGCCAGATGCCTGTACGCGGTGGGGTCGGGTTCGAAGCACCACACATGCCGTGCTTTTCGTGCGCCATAAAGGACGGTGGGACCGATCCAAGCCCCGATGTCCAGATAATCGCTATCTTGGGAAAGGAACTGATCCAGCACCGCAAAGGTCTCCGGTTCCCAAGCGCCAGCAGAGGCTTTGCGCCAGAATTTCGAATGGTAGGGGTCTAGGCGAAATGGCTCGCCGTTCAACGAACCTTCATAGTAGCCGCGGGCGCGGTAAAACATCTTGCGCGCCTGTGTCAGCATCGCGGACCTCCGGGTTTTATTGCCTCGCCCCTTGACCTGCGGCGGCTGCCACAGCATTTAACCGTTGGGAACCGCAACTTTAATTTAACAGGGGGCCGACATGGCTTTTGAACTTCCTGATCTTCCTTATGCACATGACGCGCTGGCAGCCAAGGGTATGTCCGCGGAAACGTTGGAATATCATCACGACCTGCACCACAAAGCCTATGTCGACAACGGCAACAAGCTGATCGCCGGCACCGAATGGGACGGCAAGTCGCTGGAAGAGATCATCGTTGGCACCTATGACGCAAACGCAGTGGCGCAAAACGGTATCTTCAACAACATCAGCCAGCTGTGGAACCACAACCAGTTCTGGGAAATGATGGGCCCTGGCGACAACGCGATGCCCGGTGAGCTGGAAAAAGCGCTGACCGAAAGCTTTGGCTCGGTTGACGAATTCAAGTCGCAGTTCAGCGCGGCTGGTGCCGGTCAGTTCGGCTCGGGCTGGGCGTGGCTTGTCAAGAACGCCGACGGTTCGCTGGCCGTGACCAAGACCGAGAATGGCGTGAACCCGCTGTGCTTCGGTCAGACCGCACTGCTGGGTTGCGACGTGTGGGAGCACTCGTACTACATCGACTTCCGCAACAAGCGCCCGGCATACTTGTCGAACTTCCTCGACAATCTGGTGAACTGGGAAAACGTCGCATCGCGGATGTAATGAATTGAACCGACGTCGGTTTATAAAGGGCCTGCTGGCGGTGACGCTGGCAGGTCTTGTCACGTCAGCCTACGGGTTTTTCATCGAACCCGCAGTGCGGCTGCGCGTGCGTAAATGGCGCGTGAAACGGGATGATTGGACGGCGCCACCGCTCAGGATTGCGGTGCTGTCCGATTTGCACGTGGGCGAACCCTATGTAGGTCTGGATCGCATAAGGCAGGTTGTGCGCCGTACAAACGCATTGGCACCTGATGTTGTCCTGCTGCTGGGCGATTTCTTCGCAAGCCACAAAGGGGTCTCTGAAACCGTCGAGATGCAGGATCTGGCACCTGTATTGGCAGGTTTAGAGGCAAAGAACGGTGTCTTTGCCGTGCTGGGCAATCACGACTGGTGGGATGACAAGCCAGCACAGCGTCGCGGGGCGGGGCCCAATCGCTATACCGAGACTCTGGAACAGAACGGCATTTCGGTTTTGTCTAACACCGCCGTGAAACTCGAAGCCCCCGGCATCTGGCTGGCAGGGCTTGAGGATCAACTGGCGATCTGGCGCAACGGTAAACCGAAGGGGCTGGACGATCTGGAGGGAACTATAGCACAGATCACCGACGATTCCCCGGTTGTGTTGATGGCGCATGAACCGGATGTTTTCCCTAAGGTGCCAGACCGGGTGGCCCTGACACTTTCGGGGCATACGCATGGCGGCCAAGTGCGCCTGTTTGGGTGGTCGCCTGTGGTGCCGTCGAAGTTTGGCAACCGGTTCGCTTATGGCCATGTGCGCGAAGGTGCGCGTGATCTGGTGGTGTCGGGGGGGATCGGATGTTCGATCCTGCCGGTGCGTTTCGGCGTGACGCCCGAAATCACTGTCGTAGAGATGTCGGCCTAAAGGAATGATGATCCGCCGGTGAAAACCCGCCGACGGGTTTCTTTTCGGCACAACCGCATCTTGTTTGCCGTTCCGCAATGCACATCTTTGTAGGGCGGAGGGAGAGAACCGCACACCAATTCAATCAACGACCGGGCTGCGCACCGCTGGTGCGTCAACGAACCCGTATGCCCGGCAGGTCGAGGGATACCCAGAGAACAACCTTAACAGGAGATCGCAATGGTCGCACTTACACAGGGAACTTGGGTTATTGTTGCAGACGGTGAGAAAGCGTTGGTGATGGAGAATATCACCGATGCGGACGATCCCAATCTTGTCGTCGTCGCTGTCGAGGAACAGGACAACCCAGCCTCAAAGCCGACTGACCGCGCTGGTCGTCGCAACGACGGCGGGCCAAAGCAGAAATCAGCCTTAGAGGACCCAACGTGGAAGACCCATGCAAAGTCCCTGTTTGTGCAGGATCTGGCGAATTTGTTAAATCGCAAAGGGCTGAAAGGCGCTTATGACCGGTTGGTTTTGGTCGCCAGCCCCCATGTTCTGGGTCTGCTGCGCCGCCGTTTGCACAGCGAAGTGCTGGGCAAGGTCGTGGCCGAGGTCAACAAGACCCTGACCAATCACCCATTGCACAAGGTCGAGCAGGTTGTGCGCCACAGCCTGCAACCCAAGGCCCGACTGGCCTGATCAACAAGTCGGGCGGTTTTGCCGCCCGCACCGTTTCTGGTGTCAGTTCAGCTTGTTCCGCAAGGCGACCATGGCCGCGTCGGCATCTTCTACCCATGTGATGAAATCTGCCAGCGACGCGTCGGCAAAGCCTTGTCCGATCACCTGACCCAGCAGCGTCTGCAGCGCGTCCCAATAGCCATTCACGTTCACCACGACGATGGGCTTGTCGTGCAGCCCTAACTGACGCCAAGTGAGTGCTTCGAACAATTCATCCAATGAGCCCGGCCCTCCGGGCAGAACGACCACCGCGTCGGCGTTCATGATCATGACCTTCTTGCGCTCGTGCATCGTCTCGGTGATCACGAAATGGGTCAGATCGGTCTTTCCGACCTCACGCTGAACTAAATGCACCGGAATGACGCCAAAGGTTTCACCACCGGCATTTTGCGCGGCACGGGCCACTTCGCCCATCAATCCCACATCCCCGGCGCCATAAACCAGCCGCCAGCCTTCCTGTGCCAGCAGCATGCCGAACTGCCGCGCGGTTTCAGAATAAGACTTCTCGGCACCATTGCGTGACCCGCAATACACACAGACTGATTTCTGAGACATCAAACATGGGCTCCGGGGTTGTGTCAGAGGTTTTGACCCGTGATAGCGGGATTGATAGATTGCCTCAACTGTCCGCCGGAAAGCTTTTTAACGTAAAGTTTTTGTGCGGCGGCGCGAAAGGAAAAGAATGGACGCCAAGTCGGGAAACGGAAGCTCGGGCAATTTCATCTGGGGGGTGATTGCAGGTCTTGTTGCGGTATTGGGTGCGGGGGGCCTGTATCTTTCGGGTGTCTTCACCACTGCGCCACAACCTGAGGAGAGTGCGCCGCAAGAAACAGCTTCTGCACCTGTTGTTTCGGAACCGTCAGAACCGGCGCCGGACAAGGCTGAGGTGACGGAAGAGGCCGCAGTCACCGAACCGTCTGAGCCGGACCTCGAGAAGACCGAGGAAACCTCTTCGCCCAAGGAAGATACGGTTGAGCAGGTAGAAGCACCGGTAGAAGCCGAGACGACTGAGGCTGCAGAGGAAGAAACTACGCCCACGCCAGCCACGCCTCCGGTCCTTGATCAGATTTTTGTTGAAACAGACGGAACTGCGCTGTTGTCGGGCGATGCAGAACCCGGCAGTCGGATAGAGGTTCTACTGAACGGCGAAGTCGCACATTCCTTCACCGTGGATGGCAGCGGTCAGTTTGCTGAGTTTGTGACAATCCCCTTCAGCGACACCGCGCAGGGACTTGTTTTGCAAAGCACAGACGGGACGCAAGCGACGCGATCCGATGATTATCTGATTGCCGCCTTGCCCAAGCCAATTGAAGAAGAACCTGTTGCCGAGGCAACGCCCGAACCCGAACAGAGCACGTCGAACGAAGAACAGGTCGCAGAGGTTGATGAAACCGAGTCCGACACGAATACCACAGCACAGGTTGCGGAACCTGAAACTTCAGAACCCGAGGCTGAGGCAGTAGAAACCGCTGATCTGCCCGCCGAAACGCCAGAGCAGGACCAGCAGGTTGCGGTGCTGCGATCAGGGGAAGAGGGTGTTGAACTTGTCCAGCCTCCAGTCGTACGCGACACACCGCCCGAGCAGGTCGCCCTGGACACGATCGGCTATTCTGACACCGGCGACGTACAGTTGACAGGGCGGGTTCAGGATGGGGCCGCCATTCGGCTGTACTTGAACAACCGACTGGTCGCGGATCTTGCCCCGGAACAAGATGGATCCTGGCGCAGCGATCTGGAAGGCATTGATCCTGGTGTCTACACGCTTCGGGTAGATGCGGTAAACACGGATGGGACGGTCCTTAGCCGGGTCGAAACTCCGTTCAAACGCGAACCACTTGACGTTCTTCAGGCTGCAACGGGCACGGCTCAGGCAGATACGCCTCAAGCGACTCCTGCAATCCGGTCTGTCACGGTGCAGCAGGGCGATACGCTATGGGCCATCTCACGTGATCGGTTTGGCGACGGGGTCTTATATGTGCGACTGTTTGAAGCCAATCGTGACTTGATCCGCGATCCGGATCTGATCTATCCCGGGCAAATCTTTACAATCCCGGAATAATCAGCCCTTCTGGCCTTTTATGGGCAGAGGTCTAACTCTGACCGCAGACAAGGCACGTGATGAGACGCACATCTCCTAGGACTTCAGATGACATGGTGTCGGATGACGAACGCAGCTCGGGCTGGCGGACGATCCGCAAGGTTGCCCCTTATCTCTGGCCCGACGACGAACCGTGGGTAAAGCGTCGCGTTGTCATCGCCATGGGTATGCTTGTGCTGGCCAAGCTGATCGCGGTTTATACGCCCATTCTGTACAAGGGCGCTGTTGACGCGCTGGCGGGTGAGGGTGTGCCGCCATTGGCGCTGGGCGCAGTTGGATTGACTGTGGCTTACGGTGTGGCGCGAATGATGACGGTAGGCTTTCAGCAATTGCGGGATGCCGCCTTTGCCCCCGTCGGACAACGCGCGTTGAGGGCGCTGGCGCTTGAGACGTTTCAGCACATCCACAACCTATCGATGCGCTATCACGTCACGCGTCGCACTGGCGGGCTGAGCCGTATCATCGAACGGGGCGTCAAAGGGGTTGAGTTCCTGCTGCGGTTCCTGCTGTTCTCGATCGGGCCGCTTATTCTGGAGCTGTTGCTGGTCGCCATCATCCTGATGTGGCTGTTCGACGTGTGGTATCTGGTTGTCGTTGCCGTCACCATTGGCCTTTACATCTGGTTCACTTTTGCCGTGACCGAATGGCGCGTGAAGCTGCGGCGCGAGATGAACGATCAGGACACCGAGGCCAACCAGCGCGCCATCGACAGCCTGCTGAACTTTGAAACCGTCAAGTATTTCAACGCCGAAACCCGCGAAGCTGAACGGTACGACGTGTCGATGAAGGCCTATGCGGGGGCCGCGCTGAAGACGGCCTATTCATTGGCATTTCTGAACTTCGGACAATCCTTCCTAATCACCTGCGGTCTGATTGGTGTGATGGTTCTGGCCGCAATCGGGGTACAGAACGGCAACCTGACTGTGGGCGATTTTGTCATGGTCAATGCTTACATGATCCAGATTACCGTACCGCTGAACTTCCTTGGGACGGTCTACCGTGAAATCCGGCAATCCTTGGTCGATATGGGGCAAATGTTCGACCTGCTTGAACAACCCGCCGAAGTTACAGACAAAGCCTGCGCGCCGAACCTGAAGGTAAATGGCGGCGAAGTCACGCTTGAGGACGTGCATTTTGGCTATGATCCCGAGCGTGAAATCCTCAAGGGCGTGTCGTTGACTGTCCCGGCTGGAAAAACCGTGGCCATTGTGGGGGCGACAGGGTCGGGTAAATCGACCATCGGGCGGCTCTTGTTCCGGTTCTACGATGTGACCAAAGGGGCGCTGAAGATCGATGGTCAGGACATTCGCGACGTGACCCAGACCAGCCTGCATGCCGCCATCGGTGTCGTGCCGCAAGACACGGTGCTGTTCAACGACACGATCCGCTACAATATTGCCTACGGCCGCGACGGTGCCTCTATGGACGAGGTTGAAGCAGCGGCCAAGGCAGCACAGATTCACGACTTCATTTCCTCACTGCCCGAAGGGTATGACACCAAGGTGGGCGAGCGTGGCCTGAAGCTTTCGGGTGGTGAAAAGCAACGTGTCGGAATTGCACGTACCTTGCTGAAGAACCCACCGATCCTGCTGTTGGACGAGGCGACCTCGGCGCTGGATACGGATACTGAGCAGGACATCAAAGATGCCCTGGCACGCGCGGGTGAGGGGCGGACGGTGATCACCATCGCGCATCGTCTGAGCACCATCGCCGAGGCCGATCAGATTGTGGTTCTGGAGGCCGGCGAGATCATCGAACAGGGTAAGCATGACGAGTTACTGGCCCGCGGGCGCCGCTATGCCCAGCTTTGGAGCCGTCAACAAGCTGACGCCTTGGCATCCTGACCGGTTGTTTACCTTTGAGGGTAGCGCATTCCGGCTTGATCCGGTTTGAAGCTGATCAACATAAAACGGATAGGCCTGAAACAGCAGACAGGAGGATTAATGGAAGGATCGGAACTTGCTCGGCCCGAAATCAGAACTGTGCGTCGGGTGTGCCGAGAACATCTGACCATGGTCGGCCGCCAAAGTGCTTTTGCCACTGCACATGCTGCGGCGCATGTGGTGGACCAAAAGATACCAGGTGATTTCGTCGAGTGTGGCGTTTGGCGTGGCGGGAACGTCATTATTGCCGCGCGCGTTTTCATGCAACGCAATGACGTGCGAACCTGCCATTTATTCGATACTTTTGCCGGTATGACGGAACCGACTGCCGAGGATATCGGGCCGAACGGTGAGGCTGCGATTGTGGAATTCGAGCGTCAAAAGACAGAAGAAGGTTCAACCTGGTGCATGGCTTCGCTGGAAGATGTCCAATCCAATGTGACGGCCTTTGACCTGAACCCTGACATGTTCGTCTACCGGAAGGGTGATGTGTTGGAGACGCTGAAAGACGAGGCCAACCTGCCTGAGACGATTTCGGTGCTTCGGCTGGATACGGATTGGCACGAATCAACCAAGCTTGAGCTGGAAACCTTGTACGCGCGCCTGTCCCCCGGCGGTATCGTCATTATTGATGACTACGGGCACTGGAAAGGCGCGCGCAAGGCAACGGATGAGTTTTTCAAAACATCCGGGTTTAAGCGCCCGTTCTTTTTTGGGTTGTCAAACGGCGGTGTTATTGGAACGAAGATCTGAACCGTTGGTCATCACCTTTGAAAAAGGCGCGCCGGTGGGCGCGCCTTTTCTCATTCAGCAGCCTTCAGGGGGTGCCCTGGTGGGTGTGGTTCTGAAACATCCGCGTCCGGATCTTCGGAAGATGGGATACTGTCTATGTCTCCCCACACAATCTCGGTTGCCTGCATTTGGCGGGCAGAGCGGCCAATCGCCATATCCTGCGCAATCTGGCTAGACCTGCCAGCGGTGACACGCGCCAACAAGCGGCTGAGCCACACGGCATAGGTCGTCACCCAAACCCGCAACGCCAGAAGCGATGGCGTCACAATAAGTGTAAGAACCGTCGCAATACCCAGACCAAAGACCACCGCCGTCGCCAACTGCTTCCACCACAGGGCAGTGGGGCTGTCTATGGAATAGCCGCCATTGATAAAGTCCAGCGACAGTCCGAACATCATGGGCGTCAGACCGGCCATTGTCGTGAGGGTGGTCAGCAGAACTGGACGAATGCGCGATTCTGCAGTTCGAATGATCGCTTCGATCCGGGGCATGTACGTGCTGTATTCTTGATAGGTATCGATCAGAACGATGTTGTTGTTCACCACGATTCCCGCCAAAGCCACGATGCCTGTACCTGTCATGATGATCGAGAACGGCTGTTCCATCACGATCATGCCGATCAGAACCCCGGTGGTGGACAGAACAACCGCCAACAGCACCAGCACCGAATTGTAGAACGAATTGAACTGGGCCAGCAGGATCACGAACATGAGCCCCAGCGCGCCCATGAAGGCGTTTACCAGGAAAGCGCCTGATTCTGCCTGTTCTTCCTGATCGCCCGTCCATTCCCAACTGATCGAATTGGCAAACGGACCCGTTTCAAGCCATTCGGTCAGAACCGCAATCCGTTCATTTGGATTGATCAACGCGAACTGTGCGTCTCCGCCCTCAACCGTGCTGATGAGTTGATCCACGCTATCGGCGCCGGTCAGGTGAACCAACTCATAAGACTTGCCGCCCCCGCTGTTGAGGACCGTGCCAGTCGGGGTGTAACCTTCGGCAACTTCCCGAACCACGGCAAGACGGATGAGTTCACCGTCGGGGCCTTCGGTCGTAACCTTGCTTAACCCTGGTTCAACATCTGCTTTGACGTCGTAGTAGCGTTGTTGGTCAACCCGGTTTATCTCGGCCAGTTTGGCCACGGGCTTACGACTTACGAAATTCGACAGTGGCACCAAACCGTCCGGGGTACGAACCTTGAGTGTGTCCAAAGTCGATAGCACGCGATCTTCTTCTGGCAGGCGGACGCGAATTTCAATCTCTTCATCATTGCTGTCCGGGCGCATCTCGCCCAGCAGAATACCGCGTGTCACCAACTGTACCATGGCTCCAACCGTGGCCACGTCAGCTCCGAACCGACCGGCCTTGGCGACATCCACATCGATTTGCCAGTCGATGCCGGGCAAGGGAAGGGTGTCTTCGATCTTGATCAGTCCCGGCGTGGTGTCGAAAACCTCGCGCGCGGTGAGCGTCGCCGAGGTCAGATCCTCCCACCCATCACCCTTTATGCGCAGATGCACGGGCTTGGCCGAGGCCGGGCCTTGTTCCAATGGCAGGATCTCGACAACGATGCCGGGGATCTCAGCCAGTTGCGCGTTAAGTTCGTCAATCACGAAGTCACCGTCAAATTCAGGCGCAACAAAGTGACGATCAAACAGGCCCCACAGAACAGATTCCGAGACGTTGGGTCGGTCTTCCCAAGGGATAATCTCGAACTGAACACGACCCACCGTATCGGCAGGTTCCTGAGCGCCCCCGTTGTTCTGGTTCAGACCGCCTTCACCCGCGAACGAGAACACGTTGATCACGGCCGGGTGGGCGGCGATCACATCCTCTGCTGCCAAGACCATGCCATCTTTTTCCGCAAGCGAGATGTTCCCCCGCGCGCGGACATAGGCGGTGGCTTGTTCCGGTTCGCTTTCCACGAAAAATTCGACGCCTCTGGATTCCTGCGGGAACCAGACGAAGGCCACCGAATAGACCGCAAAGAACACTGCGGCCAACGACACGATGGGCATGATCGGATTGCCAACGAGGAACTTGACCACATGGCCAAATGGGGTGTGTTCATCGGCTGTGTGAACGCGCTCTTCCACTTTGCGTTCGATCCTGGCCGCGCTCAGGGTCACGGATCCTGCAAAGGCCCCGAACAGGAACAGAAGCGCACCAGCGATTGAACCGCCGGGTAACAGGTAATCCGGGTTCAGGGTCTGCATCGCGCCGAGAAAGATCATGTACAGCGAAGGAGGCACCAGCACAGCCCGCAGCCACCAAGGCGTACGCCCGCGCAACCAGATCGACGAGCGGTCGAAGACGCGGCTTAGCCGCCCTGACACACCGCCCATGACCGGCAGGTAAATCAGCGCCACGATCAGCGAAGCTGACAGAACAAAGATCAGCGTGACGGGCAGCATACCCATGAACTCACCCGGTACGCCGGGCCAGAACAGCATGGGCAGGAAGGCGCAAAGCGTTGTCGCAGTCGACGACACGATGGGCCAGAACATGCGCTGCGCCGCCTCAACATAGGCGTGCATCGGTCCGACGCCCTGCTTGATGCGTTTATCGGCGTATTCCACGACGACAATGGCACCGTCCACCAGCATACCGACCGCCAGAATAAGACCGAACATCACGATATTCGAAATGCTGACGCCCATGACCGCCAGGAAAGCAAAACACAGAAGGAATGAGGTGGGGATCGCGAAACCCACCAACAACGCAGCCCGCGTGCCCAGCGAGGCCAGCACCACGATCATCACCAGTGCAATCGCGGTCAGAACCGAGCCTTCCAACTGGCTGACCATCGAACCCACGATGCGGCTCTGGTCGTTGGACGTGCCCAGATCGACGGCGGCCTGAAGTTCAGGTGGCCACTTTGTTTTGGCTTGCTCGATGGTCTCTTTGACCTGAGCAACTGTATCGATCAGGTTGAAGCCCTTACGCTTTACCACTTGCAGGGCAACAGTTGGTTCACCGTTGAACCGGGCCGTGCCGGCGCGGTCTTCGAAGGTGTAATTGATCTGCGCCAACTCTCCCAGAGTCACAACCCGGTCGCCATTGACCTTGATCGGCAAGCCATACACGTCCTGCGCGGTTTTGAACGACGACGGAATCTTGACCGAGAACGTGCCTTGCGCGGTTTCAACTTCACCTGCTGCAATCAACTGGTTGTTGTTCCGAACCACATTGATCAGCTCATCTGCTGTGACACTGTACGCCTCAAGCCGTAAGGGATCGATGACAACCTCGAGCATCTCGTCGCGATTACCTGCTATACCAGCCTCAAGCACTGAATCCAGCGCCTCAAGCTCGTCCTGCAAGTCTTTGGCAACGCGCGCCATTGTGCGTTCAGGAACTGCGCCGGTCAGGTTAACAATGACGATGGGGAATTCTGAAAAGTTGATCTCGGTCAGCGAATACTGTTCCGCGCCTTCAGGAAAATCCGCCTGCGCCGAATTCATCGCGTCGCGGACGTCGGCCATGATCGCGGTTTTGTCCCAGCCGAAATCAAACTCCAGCGCGACCCCCGCATAGCCTTCGGCGGCAGTCGACGTCATTTCCTTGAGGCCATCGAGATCCGCCAGTTCGGTCTCCATCGGCTTGATCAGAAGGTTTTCGGAATCTTCCGCCGAAATGCCGGGAAACTGCACCGAGACAAACAGGGCAGGGATTTCAATATCCGGCTCACCCTCTTTCGGCAATGAGACATAGGCAAACCCGCCGATGACCAACGAGATGGCGATAAACGCCAGGACCATACGGGCTCGATGCGCGGCCCAAGCAACAACACCCGTCATTGTGATGCTTCCCGATAGGTGGGTTTCACAGTGACGCCGCGGGTCACAAACTCTTGCCCGACCACGATGATGTCAGCCGTTTCCGGCAGCCCGCCGATCCAGACACCTTCTGCAGTGTCGCGCAGAATTTGGACGGGCTTGAAGTCGACAATGTTGCCTGCGCCTACCGTGCGAACCCCCAATTGACCCTCATTGCTGAGCGTCAGCGCGGACTGCGGCAGCAGATGCGCCTTGGCGCCTTCGGCGGCGATTTGAATGGTTGCGGTCTGGCCGTCACGGATGGTCAGATCCGGGTTGGGGACAGTGATCTCTACCTCGAACGTCCGCGTTGTCTCATCGGCTGAACGGCTTAGGTACGTCACCCGCCCATTAAGTTGCCGCCCTGTGACCAACGTCGCGGATGCTTCGGAACCGACAACCACGCGGTTGACCTCGGTCTCGGGCACAAAGCCCACCAGCTTGATCGGATCCAGCTGAATGACCGTCGCGCAGAGCGATCCGGGCTGCATCAGGCTGCCCAGTTCTGCGGTGTCGCTTTCCAGCAGGCCCTTGAAAGGCGAGGTGATGATCACGCGACCGGCCTCGCGCTGTGCGGCCTCAACGGCTGCGGCTGCGGCTTCAATCCCGGCACGGGTGGCTTCCAAACCGGCCTCGGCCGACTTTACCCCGGCTTTGGCGGTACTCATCGCGGCTTCGCTGGAAATCCGGCGGGTTTCCGACGCAAAGCCGGTTTCCGCCAATTTGCGTGACGCGGTCAGATTGATCTCGGCCTCGGCCACCAGCGCATGGGCTTCCTGCAGGCGGGCTTCGGCTTCGGGAATACGGCTTTCGGCCTCAAGCTTGCCGGCCATCGCTTCGGCCAGTTGGGCGGGGCGCGTGCCGGGATCAAGTTCACACAGAATGTCCCCGGCTTCGACAAAAGCACCTTTGCGCTTGGGTTCAGAGATCACGGTCGACGTTGTTTCCGACAGAACCTCGACCTGCCGGTTTGCTTTGGTCTGACCGCGCAACAAGACCGCGCTGTCGATCTCGCGGGCCTGCGAACGCAGGGCGACAACACCCACCGCCGCGATTTCAGAAGTCTCGGTTGCCGCGGCTTCACTTTGCGCGGTTTCTTCGCCCTCACCACGTCCGGCGAAGGCAAACAGCGCATCACGCTCGAACACAAGAAAATACAAAGCAACAATGACCAGAATGGCGTTGATGAATGAAATCAAACGCATACGGGGATTCTCCTAGAATTCTTTGCCCAAGAACACGAGACGTTCATGCCTTGAAATGGGGCTTTGCCTATGTCTTTTCTACACTGAACTGAATAGTTTGGTTCACTTTTTTTCGCAAGAGTGATGCCTGAGGGTGAAAATGTACAAATTCGGACCCTTGGCTTGGCGTTGGTGCCGGGGTATGACATGGCGCACCAAGACAAGACATACAGCCCAGGGGGCAGGGAATGAGCGACACAGACAGTTTCATTGATGAGGTCACGGAAGAGGTACGCCGCGACCGGATGTATCTGCTGTTGCGCCGCTGGGGCTGGGTCGGTGTGGTTGCCGTTGTGCTGATCGTCGGCGGTGCGGCCTTTAATGAATATCGCAAATCCCGGGATGCGGCGCAGGCACAGGATCTGGGCGACTCGATTCTTGCTGCTCTGACCAAGAATGAATCCGATGGGCGGGCCTCTGAGTTGCAGAGCATTGAGACGGTATCGCCCGGCGGTGACGCGGTATTGAACATGTTGCTTGCAACCGCGCAGATTAACGCCGGATCGCGCGAAGATGCGGTCAACAGCCTGAATGCAATTGCAGTTCAGGGCGATCTGCCCGAGATCTACCGTGCCATCGCAAGCTTTAAAGCCTTATTGCTGCAAAGCGACACGTTACCCGCAGCAGATCGTCGGCAGCAGTTCGAAGCGCTTGCGGCACCTGGCGCCCCGCTGCGTCTGCTTGCGGAAGAGCAACTGGCATTGATCGACGTGTCCGAGGGCAATGTCGAGGCGGCGCTGGATCGGTTGCAGTCGCTGCGGCAGGATGCCGAGGTTGGAATTGACCTGCAACAGCGTGCAGCGCAACTGATTGTGGCGCTGGGCGGCGAACCAGAACCGCTGGTGGCGCAACAAGGCTGATCGGGCGGTGAATAAAGACATTTTGACAGGCGAGTTCGGAATATCATGGTAACTAGACTATTCTCCCGCGTGGGACTGCCGGTCGCGGCGCTGGCTTTGACCGCATTGGCCGCCTGTGAAGAACCCGAGCCCATTCTCCCCGGAGAGCGCGAAGACATCCGGCCCTTGTCAGATTTGGAGACAGTCGAAAAAAGCGGCTCTCAGCCGATCAGCCTTCCATCACAGCAGGCGAATGCCAGCTGGTCGCAAAGTCCGGGAACGCCCGCGTACCGTACAACAAATGCGGCACTGCGCGCGACGCCGCAGCGGATCTGGTCCACTTCGATCGGTCAGGGTGACTCTCGCAAGCAACGCATCACCGCCGAGCCGGTTGTGGCGGGAGGGTTGATCTATACCCTGGATGCCGGAGCAATCGTTTCAGCCGTAACGCCTCAGGGGCAGGTTGCCTGGGAGACGGATTTGATCCCCTCAAGTGACGGGGATTCCGATGCTACAGGTGGCGGCATGGCCTATGCCGACGGCGTTCTGTACGTCTCGTCTGGCTATGGTCGCCTGACTGCGCTTGATGCAAAAACGGGTGCTGTTCGGTGGCAGAAACGTTTGCAAGCCACCGGAAGCGGTGCACCGCTTGTCAACGACGGTCTGCTCTATTTGGTGGCCGGGGATGAAACCGGATGGACCATTGCAACCAAGGATGGCCGTATCGCCTGGCAAATCGAAGGCACGCCCAGCGTCGGTAACGTACTTGGTGCACCTGCGCCTGTGATCGCCTCGGATTTGGCGGTATTTGCTTTTGGTTCGGGCGATGTTGCCGCCACGTTCCGTCGGGGTGGCATTCGCCGTTGGAACGCATCGGTTGCCGGTGGGCGCCGAGGACGGGCCGCCGCGCAAATTGTCGATGTGACCGGCGGTCCTATGGTGTCCGGGGACACGATCTATATTGGTAACCATTCGGGCCGGACTGTCGCCTTTGATGTTGCAACGGGCGAACGCCGTTGGACAGCTGACGAAGGGGCCGTGGACGCCGTATGGCCTGCTGGCAACAGCATTTTCCTGATCAGCGACCGCAGCCAGTTGGTGCGTCTGAACGCGGCAGATGGCTCGGTTGTCTGGGCGCAGGATCTTCCGGGCTTTGTGAAAGACAAACGTGGTCGTCGTGGCCCGATCTTTGCGCATTACGGTCCGATCCTCGCCGGTGGCCGTATTGTGATTGCATCCAATGACGGATATCTGCGGTTCTTCAATCCGGTCGACGGAACGCTGGTTCATCAGGTCGAAGTGCCCGGAGGCGCCACAACGGCGCCGGTTGTGGCGGGTCAAACATTGTATGTCGTTTCGACCAAGGGTGATCTACACGCTTTCCGTTGACGGAAAGATGCGTTAAAGGGCGCATCTTGAGTCTTGAAAGTTGAGTATCATGTCGCTGACCCTCGCCATCGTGGGGCGCCCGAATGTGGGCAAATCCACTCTGTTCAATCGCCTAGTGGGCAAACGCTTGGCCCTGGTCGACGACCAACCCGGCGTGACACGCGACCTGCGCGAAGGCGAAGGGCGTCTGGGCGATCTGCGCTTTACCGTGATCGACACGGCGGGTCTTGAGGACGCAACCGATGACAGCCTTCAGGGGCGGATGCGCCGCCTGACCGAACGCGCGGTGGACATGGCCGATGTGTGCCTGTTCATGATCGATGCGCGCACAGGGCTGACCCCAACGGACGAGATGTTCGCCGAGATTCTTCGCAAGCGCTCGAAGCATGTGATCTTGGCGGCCAACAAAGCCGAAGGTTCTGCTGCGGACGCGGGGGTTCTGGAAGCTTATAATCTGGGTCTGGGTGAACCCGTGCGCCTGTCTGGCGAACACGGCGAGGGCATGACGGACCTTTACGCCCAGCTTATGCCTCTGGCAGATGCGGCCGAAGAAACACAGGCCGAAGAAGCCCCGGAAACCGATATTGAACTGGATGAAGAGGGCGAGGGTGAAACGCCTCTGATCACCTCTGCCAAGCCGTTGCAAGTGGCTGTCGTCGGGCGGCCGAATGCGGGGAAGTCGACGTTGATCAACAAGATCATCGGTGAAGATCGCCTGCTGACTGGACCCGAGGCAGGGATCACCCGCGATGCGATCAGTCTGCGGATTGATTGGGCCGATCCGGATGGCGAAAGCACGCCTATGCGTATTTTCGATACAGCGGGGATGCGTAAAAAGGCGAAGGTGCAGGAAAAGCTGGAAAAGCTGTCGGTCTCGGACGGTTTGCGCGCCGTGAAATTCGCCGAGGTTGTCGTGGTCTTGCTGGACGCGGCCATTCCGTTTGAGCAACAGGACCTGCGCATCGCCGATCTGGCCGAGCGCGAGGGCCGGGCCGTTGTCGTTGCAGTCAACAAATGGGACGTTGAAGAAAACAAGCAGGAAAAACTGCGCGAACTCAAAGAGTCTTTTGACCGTCTGCTGCCGCAATTGCGCGGCGCGCCTTTGATCACTGTGTCTGCCAAGACTGGCCGAGGCCTCGAAAGACTGCGCGCAGCGATCCTGCGTGCCCATGACATCTGGAACCGCCGGGTGCCGACCGCTGCACTGAACCGCTGGCTGACTGCGATGTTGGAGCAGCACCCGCCTCCAGCGCCACAAGGACGTCGGATCAAGCTGCGCTACATGACGCAGGCCAAAACGCGCCCGCCGGGCTTTGTTGTGATGTGCTCGCACCCCGACAAGATGCCGGCCAGCTACACACGCTATCTGGTCAACGGATTGCGTGAAGATTTCGACATGCCGGGCACCCCAATTCGTTTGACCCTGCGCGGGCAGGGGGACAAGAACCCCTACAAAGGACGCCGCAAGAAAAACGCAGGCGCGCTGGCCAAGCATCTGAAGGGGCGCGCGTAACTGCGCCAATTTTCAGCATTTTCGGCGCAAAGACGTGACAGCGCCTTTTCGGCACGCTAGCATTCGCTTGCGTGCATTTGTTTTTGTGTGCGCTGCTTGCACCTGTTCAACCAGGTCATATTTTTAGTTCAAATTTAACAGGCCATCGTGGGAGAGGGCTGGATGGATCTGAGGGAATATACGCGGCAATACGCTGTTCAGGACAACAGGCTTGCAGCGCTGAGCTATTTTGGAACTTTCGCGGTGTATTTTGCATCGCTGGCGCTGGCGATCGGATATGTGGATCGCTGGTATGTTATGGTTCCTGCGGGTGTGGTCTTCGCCTTCTCGGCGGTGCGGCTTTATGTGTTACAACATGATTGCGGCCATCATTCGCTGTTCGAGACGCGCCAGCAGAATGAATGGGCGGGGCATGGGTTGTCACCGTTTACCTTTGCCCCCTTTGAGGTGATGAAGCAGAACCACAATCTGCACCACGCAGGGATCGGCAATCTTGAACATCGCGAGACGGGCGAAATTCACACGATGACCCTGCGCGAATGGAACGAGGCCGATTGGAGCAAACGCCTTTTCTATCGGCTTTATCGCAACCCCTTTGTCCTGGTGCCGGTTGGGGCACTATTCACCTATTTCATCCGGTATCGCTGGCCCAAGAACACCATGCGGTTCGGATTGAAAGGCGTGTTGCTGCACAATCTTTCGATCGTTGTTTTTCTGGGGCTGCTTTATTTGATTGCCGGCAGTACCGGCATTCTGGTCTGGCTTGTTTTCTCACTTCTGGGTGGGATGCTGGGTGTGTTCCTTGTCTATCTTCAGCACAACTTCGAGGACACCTACTGGGATCGTCGCCCGGATCTGGATCCGCAACTTGCGGCGCTGCAAGGCTCGTCCGCATTGGATTTTGGCTGGTGGTTCGACACCGCAGTGGCCTGCATCACCTTGCACGACATTCACCATTTCAACGCACGCATCCCGTCTTATCGCCTGCGTGCCTGCCATTACAATCTGCCACCCGAGTATACTCCGCGTCGGATCAAGTTCCCCGAGGCGGTCGCAGCGCTGAACCTCAAGCTTTGGGATGAGGACGCCAAACGTTTGGTGCCGTTCCCAAAGAAAGGGCGCACGGCGGACTTGGCCCATAGTTAAACAGAGTCGCGCGGTTTGGACCCGCGGCTTGAAGTGGCGTATATCTTGTGTATATACGTTAATGCAGGGAGAAAGAGAAAGGATCCGGAATGACCGCAGTGACCGATGTTAAAGGTGTGGGCGAAGCGCTTGCCACGGCTTTGTCCACCAACGGCTTTAAGACAGCCGAGGCGATTGCCAAGGCCAAGCCCGAAGATCTGGTCAAGGTTCCCCGGATTGGTCTGGCGCGTGCTGCGGTGCTCATAGCTGCGGCAAAAGAGGCTACTGCTTCAAAACCCGCTGCCGCTAAACCCGCACCCACTAAACCCGCTGCGCGCCGGGCTCCGGCCCGTAAACCTGCTGCTCAAAAACCTGCGGCGCGTAAGCCTGCGGCACGACGCACGGCCGCCCGCAAGACCGTTGCAGCCGCCGCCGCCGAGAAACGCGCCGAAGAGGCGGCGAAGAAGGCAGCAGAAGAAAAAGCAGCCGCTGAAGCCGCCGAGGCAAAGGCCCGCAAAAAGGCCAAGGCCAAAGCGAAGGCTGAGAAAGCTGCCAAGAAACGCGCCGAAATGGAAGCTGCGTTTTCCAAGGCCAAGGACAAGGTGAAAGCCAAGTCCAAAAAGGGCAAGAAGTCCAAGAAGGACGACAAAAAGAAAGACGCCGGGAAAAAGGGCGACAAAAAAGACGGTAAGCAGAAAGACAAGAAAAAGGATAAGAAAAAGGCGAAGAAATAAGTCTTCTCCGCCTTTTCATCATATGCGACCGACGCCTTATGGGGCGTCGGTTTTCTTATGCCAATGTGCCGTCCAGTTGCAGCGTCAGTTTGCCACCCAGATAAGGGCTGAGAGCTTGCGGAAGGGTTACACTGCCGTCCGCGTTCTGGCCGTTTTCCAACACAGCAATCAGGCAGCGCCCAACGGCCAGACCCGAGCCGTTCAGCGTATGAACGTATTCCGGTTTTCCACCACCTTCGGGACGGAATCGGGCGTTCATGCGGCGTGCCTGAAACGCTCCGGTGGTCGAGACCGAGCTGATCTCACGATACGTGTTCTGACCGGGCAGCCATGCTTCGATGTCGAATGTACGGCGTGCACCAAAACCCATATCTCCGGTGCAAAGAACAACGGTGCGGTAGGGAACGCCCAATTGCTCCAGCAGGTCCTCGGCGCAGCGCAGCATGCGCTTTTGTTCGTCATCCGACTTGTCGGGATGCGTGACCGAGACCATTTCAACCTTTTCGAACTGGTGCTGACGCAGCATGCCTGACGTGTCCTTGCCCGCGCTACCGGCTTCGGAGCGAAAGCAAGCTGTGTGCGCCGTCATGCGGATGGGCAGGGCAGCTTCATCCAGAATGTCACCTGCGACCGAATAGGTCAGTGTCACCTCAGACGTCGGGATAAGCCACCAGCCGTTGGTTGTCTGATAGCTGTCATCACCGAATTTTGGCAGCTTGTCTGTCCCGTACATCGCCTCATCGCGAACCAGAACCGGGGTCTGCATCTCGGTCAGCCCGTTCTTGTCGATATGAGTATCCAGCATGAACTGGGCCAGCGCACGATGGATGCGCGCGACGCCCTTTGACAGGTTCACAAAGCGGCTGCCGCTGGTCTTGGCGGCCGTTTCAAAATCCATCGCGGCGGCAACGGCTGGGATTTCGAAATGCTCTTTCGGGGCAAAGGCGAACGTGCGCGGGGTGCCCCAACGATTCACCTCGACATTGTCGTCCTCATCCGCACCTTGAGGCACGTCATCGGCAGGCAGATTGGCGATGCGGGCCAGTTGATCGGTCAACAGCGCGTCGAGATCCTTTGCCTCGGTCTGCATCTGGGCGATCTCGGCCTTCTTTTGGGAGACAAGCGCGCGAAGGCGTTCGAACTCTACCTCGTCACCGCGACCTTTGGCTGCACCGACCTCTTTGCTGGCTTTGTTCTGTTCAGCCTGCGCGGTCTCGGCGGCCAGAATCTTGGCCCGGCGACTTTCGTCCAGCCGCAGCAGGTCTGACGACACCGGCGCGTCCCCACGGCGCGCAAGGGCGGCGTCGAAGGCGGCAGGGTTTTCGCGAATGGCGCGGATGTCGTGCATGTCTCAGATCCTTAAATGCGTGAATCACTGAAAACGCTTATGCACCATCTGTCGGGCAGGGTGTAGCACCGGTTACGACTTATCGTCCCCGTCGTGGATTTCATGCGCCAAGTGCCCATCCCATTCTTCTGTCGGGATCTTTGGTTCCGGCGGGTCGGCCATGTAAGACGGCGTCATGATCTGCACGTTATTCTCGTTGAATACGGCCACAATGTTGCGATGCAGGTCCGAGCGGATTTTCGGAATGATACTGCCGCGCGTTGTGTAGCCGTTGATCTGATAGTTGATCGCGTAGTCGGCCAGCGCGGTCCACAACACGAATGGTTCGGGCTTGGCCTTGATGCCTTTTGTGCGATTGGCAGCCTCGATCAGCATCGCCTCGACCTTTTCGGGCGGCTCTTCATACCCGATGCCGACCGTTGTGTGCAGCAACAGCCCGCTGCCATCGGTCTTCTTTGAAAAATTCACTACGTCTGAATTCATCAGTTGCGCATTTGGAATCGAGATCAATTCGTTCTTGATCGACTTCAAATGCGTTTCCATGAGTTTGATCTGCACCACGTCTCCGATGTGATCTCCGATCTGGATCCGGTCGCCGATTGAGGTGGATCTTCGGTAAATTACGAACAATCCCGCCAGCATGTTGGACACGACCGAGTTAGCGCCCAGCGACAGCATTGCACCGACCAGAATGGTCAGCCCCTGAAACGCCGCCGAGTCCGAGCCGGGGATGTAGGGGACAGCAAAAACCAGCGCGATCAGAATCACGATGACACGGGTGATATTGAATGTCGGGTTGACCCAGTGTTTCTCGAAATCGCCCATATCGAACGAGCCCGCTTCAACCGCATCGAAGAACACGCGCATCCCTTTGATTACGTACATCGTGACCCATGTGATCAGGCCCAGCATAATCATGTTGGGTATGTAGCTGAGGATGCCTTTGAAGATCAGAAGGACAGGTTCTGTCAGGTAAGTAAGAAGAAGCTGCGCGAAATAGCGTGTTTCGGCAAAAGCCAACAGCACAAAGGATAGATAGTAGTAGAAACCCAGAAAGAAGATCACCAGCAAAACGAAGTTCAGTCCGTACCGGACCAGGGCGGCGATTGCCTCTGCTTGAACGCTTTTCGCGGTGGCGGTTTCTACGTCCTTCAAATACCGCTTTACCAACTTCAGAGTGCGCCGTCTGATCCGCCGGTGCAGCCACAGTATAACCAGCACAAAGACGACAAATCCTAAGGTCCATCCCGCGGCCTCAATCGCACCTGACACGCGTGCCTGCTCTGTGCGATTAGAACGATAGTTGAGGATGGCTTCTTCGATCGCCTGACCATGAAGGAAGCTGAGAACATCCAGCTCCATCTGGTCCAGCTCTGCATCTGCGACAGTCACAATTGAAACGATCACGCCGTCGGCACGGATACGTATACCCAAATCGGTGTCTTCGAAAGAGATATCAACCGCAGGGTTTTCCGAGGATTCGGCCACCTCAATGATCTTGTTTTGAACGCTTTCTGCACGCTCTGGCGCGGGTAGGGCGCTGGAACCGCGCAGGAAAAACAACATGTCGCCGTCCACGATGACCGGCGCTTTGAAACTGTCTGTTTCTTCCGACTCGGGCTCGGCTATTTCAGCAGGTGTTTCCTGAGCCTTTAGTGGCGCTGCCAACCACAAAATAATGGTCAGCAAGGACAGCAAAAGCGTCAACGATTGGAAAGGCTTGTAACGAACTCTCATTGTCCCCCCTAAGACCTGACTATAGCCAATTAGGGGCACCTGCATAGGACATATCTGCAACGCTTTGTCTGCGGTTGTCGCGGCTTGGACGGTTTAAGGTGGGACACATGACCGCCTTTGCTTGCAAACAGGCATTTCAAAGCATAGGTTCCGGCCAAATTTGCGGAACGGTACCGCAAGATCTGAACAAAGGAATATCCCATGGAAGGTGGCGCAATCGCCCAGTTTCTCCCGCTGATCCTGATTTTCGCGATCATGTATTTCCTGCTGATCCGTCCGCAGCAGAAGAAAATGAAAGAACACCAGGCCATGGTCGAAGCCGTGCGCCGGGGTGATCAGGTGATTACTCAGGGTGGGGTGATTGGCAAAGTCTCCAAGGTCAAGGAAGGTGAGAACGAGATCGAGGTCGAGATCGCCGAGGGCGTCAAGATCCGCGTGGTTAAATCGACCATCGCTCAGGTTCTGAACAAGACCGAACCTGCGAAGTAAGTTCGCGCGACAATCCCTTGAAAAGGCAGGGTAATGCTGCAAATTGATACCTGGAAGCGGGTTCTGATCTGGCTGGTCTGCGTGACCGGCTTGCTCATGGCCCTGCCAAACGCGTTCTACACGCGGGTCGAACAATCCAACGACGCAAAAGTTGCCATCGAGTTGGGCAACGACACGCCCGAGATGCAAGCTCAGGCGGCGGAATGGCCCACATGGCTGCCGTCATCTCTGGTTAATTTGGGTCTGGATTTGCGCGGCGGGGCGCATCTTTTGGCTGAAGTCCGGGTGCAGGACGTTTACGAATCCCGGATGGAGGCCATGTGGCCCGAAATCCGGGATGCCCTGCGTGACGAACGGGCGACGGTTGGCACAGTCCGCCGTCAGGACTCGGCCCCGGATGAGATTCGTGTTCGGATCAGCCAGCCCGAAGGGATCTCCCGCGCACTGGAAGTGGTACGCGGACTGGCCCGTCAGGTGCAAACCCTGACCGGTGTCGGAGCCACGGATATTGAGGCCCGCGCAGACGGCGACACTATTGTGGTTCAACTGTCCGATGCGGAAAAGCTGGCGTCGGACGACCGGACCGTGCGTCAGTCGCTTGAAATCATCCGCCGCCGGATTGACGAGGTGGGTACACGCGAACCCACCATTCAGCGCCAGGGGTCGGATCGTATCCTGATCCAGGTGCCGGGCATCGGCAGTGCCGGAGAGCTTAAGGAAATTATCGGAACCACGGCTCAGTTGACCTTTAATCCTGTCGCTGGACGTGGAAGCGACCCGGACGCCTCTGTCGGGATCGGTGAAGAGGTTGTGCCTTCGATTGACGAAAACGGCGTGTTTTACACCATTGAATCCGCTCCGGTTGTGACGGGTGAGGAACTGGTGGATGCACAGCCTTCGTTTGATCAGAATGGACGCCCTGCGGTCAGCTTCCGGTTCAATACCTCGGGTGCGCGCAAGTTTGGCGACTATACTCGCGACAATATCGGCGCGCCTTTTGCCATTGTGCTGGATGACGAGGTGATTTCCGCCCCTGTGATCCAAAGCCATATCCCGGGCGGGTCTGGTATCATCACCGGCAACTTCAGCGTTGAGGAAAGCACCAACCTGGCCATCCTGCTTAGGGCGGGTGCGTTGCCTGCCGGGCTGGAGTTCCTGGAAGAGCGCACCATTGGTCCCGAGCTGGGGCAAGACAGTATTGATGCAGGTAAAGTTGCCACCATCGTGGCATTTGCGGCTGTGCTGGTTTTCATGGGCCTCAGCTATGGGCTGTTTGGCATCTTTGCTAACATCGCCCTGATCATCAACGTAGGCCTGCTGTTCGGGTTGCTGTCCCTGATCGGAGCCACGCTAACCCTTCCGGGTATCGCTGGCATTGTTCTGACAGTCGGTATGGCGGTGGATGCCAATGTGCTGATCTTTGAGCGGATCCGAGAGGAACTGAAATCTGCCAAAGGCCCGGCGCGGGCTATTGAGCTGGGTTATGAAAAGGCGCTGTCGGCCATTTTAGACGCCAACGTCACCACATTCATCACTGCAACCATCCTGTTTGCCATGGGCAGTGGTCCGGTGCGTGGCTTTGCGATTACGCTGGGGCTGGGCATTTTGACCTCAGTCTTTACCGCGATCTTCGTGACGCGCCTGATGGTCGTCATGTGGTTCGAACGCCGCCGTCCGAAAATGATCGAGGTTTGACATGAGACTGAAACTCGTACCCCAGAACACCTCGTTCGATTTCTTCAGCCGCTGGAAAATCTGGCTGGGCATTTCGGGCCTGATGATGGTTGTGGCGTTTGCTTCTTTCATGTTGCAGGGCTTGAACTTCGGTATCGACTTCCGTGGCGGTACAACGATCCGTACGGAAAGCGCGCAACCGATTGATGTGGGGCTCTACCGCGACGCGATTGCGCCTTTGGAGCTGGGTGATGTGACGATCACCGAGATTTTCGATCCGACCTTCGGCCCGGACGAAAACGTCGCCATGATCCGAATTCAGGCGCAGGCGGATGCAGAAGCGGTTGAGGCCTCCACGATCACCGCCGTCGAGGGCGCACTGCAAACCGTTGTGCCTGACATTCAGTTTGTCTCGGTGGAGTCGGTCGGGCCAAAGGTATCTGGTGAGTTGATCCAGACTGCGGTTATTGCCGTTGCGCTGGCTATCGGCGCGGTGCTTGTGTACATCTGGCTGCGCTTCGAATGGCAATTTGCGCTGGGGGCCGTGGCTGCCCTTGTGCACGACGTGATCCTGACCATCGGCATTTTTTCGGAACTGCAAATCCGGTTCGATCTGGCGATTATCGCGGCGCTTCTGACCATCGTGGGCTATTCGCTGAACGACACGGTGGTTGTGTTCGACCGCGTGCGGGAAAACCTGCGCAAATATAAGAAAAAGGATCTCAAAGAGGTTCTGAACATCTCGATCAACGAAACCCTCAGCCGGACAGTCATGACCTCGGTCACCACTCTGTTGGCGCTGATTTCACTTTACGTGCTGGGTGGAGACGTAATCCGAGGGTTCGTCTTTGCGATGATCTGGGGTGTTATCGTCGGGACCTATTCGTCGGTCTTCGTCGCTTCGACGATCCTGTTGTGGCTGGGGGTCAAGCGCGACTGGTCCAAACCGTCGAACACGGCGGGCAACCAGTTTGCCAACATTGATGCCTGACGCATTACAGCAGGCCCTGGCATTGCCGGGCCTGAACTGGCTAATCCTGACCATCGGAGCCGCGGGCCTTGTCCGCGGCTTCACAGGGTTTGGGACAGCGATGATCTTTGTCCCGGTCGCAACTCAGTTCCTGCCAATTGCAGATGTGGTGTTCTTGATGGCAGCGACAGGTATTGTTTCGACCTGTGCGCTGGCACCGCAGGCTTGGCGTGAATGTGACAAATCAGAAATCAGCACTTTGGGTATTGCGGCAGCCATTACCGTACCGCTGGGGCTGTGGATTATGGCGCAGGTGGACACGATCATTCTGCGCTGGATTGCTTGCGGTATCATCGGCCTGACCCTGTTTGCTGTCATAACCGGATGGCGTTGGGAAGGGCGGCTGGGCCTGCCCGGTCGACTTGCCATCGGAGCCAGCGCTGGGGTGGTTGGCGGAATGACTGGCCTGACCGGCCCGGTTGTCATTGTCTTCTATTTGGCCAGTTCAACGAACGTGCGTAAAATTCGCGCCAATACAATCATCTTCCTGGCATTGCTGGATATTGCGATTGTCTTCAACATCCTGATCAGAGGCGCGGCGGATATGTCGATCCTGTGGATTGTCCTTTTGCTGGGGGTGCCCTATCTGATCACCACGCTTATCGGTAAAGCCGTGTTTGATCCCAAACTGGAACGCATCTATCGCGTGGCGGCTTATTCGGTCATTTTGATCGCGGTGGTGTCCGGACTGCCGATCCTGGATTGACGGAGGAACGACATGCGTCTGAACCAAGTGACCTTTAGCGATGCAAAACCAGTGGACGGTTACGGCCCCGGGTTCTTTCGTATTGGCGGAGAGGTGTTCGAAGGTGCCGTTCTGACCGGCCCGGCAGGGCCTGTGGGCTGGAGCGGCTATGACGATGTTCAATCGCTTCTGAACCTCGCCGATGATATCGACGTCCTGTTTATCGGCACTGGTAAAGACGTGTCCCACATTCCGCAAACTCTGCGTGCCGATCTGGAGGACGCCGGAATCGGTGTCGAAATCATGAACTCACCTGCCGCCTGCCGCACCTATAATGTGTTGCTTTCGGAAGGCCGTCGGATCGCGCTTGCGTTGATACCTGTTTGACAGGCTCCCCTTTTGGCATCGCCACTCGGCAAAGTCGCGACGACCCTGCGGCAAATCTTGCCTTTTGCCCCTGCAAACAATCCGCTAAGCGGGTTTCATGACTCTGACTGTATCCGACCTGTCGATCACGCGTGGGGGCATTCCAGTGCTGGAAGGTCTCAGCTTTCAACTGCCGCCCGGTAAGGCATTGATCTTGCGTGGGCCGAACGGGATCGGCAAAACGACCCTTCTGCGCACTTTGGCAGGTTTGCAGCCACCGCTTGCAGGAACCATTGAGGGTGCCGAAGATCAAATTGCCTATGCGGCGCATTCGGACGGGTTGAAACCGACACTGACGGTGACCGAGAACTTGACCTTCTGGGCCTCGGTCTTTGGGACAAGCGGTATACAAGACGCATTGGATGCGTTTGATCTGAACGAGTTGGCCGATCGCCATGCCGGTAATCTATCAGCTGGTCAGAAGCGACGGCTGGGGCTTGCCCGGATGCTGGTGACTGGACGACCGATCTGGATGCTGGATGAGCCCACCGTGTCGTTGGACAAAAACGCGGTGCAGATGTTTGCCGATGCGGTGCGGGCCCATCTGGGACAGGGTGGGTCGGCCCTTATTGCGACCCATATCGATCTTGGCCTGGACGGAGAGGTTCTGGACGTGGGACCCAACAAAGCCAAACCCAAACCCATTGACGATTTCGACGGAGGCTTCCTGTGATCGCCCTTTTACTGCGCGACCTGAAACTGGCCTTCCGTGCAGGCGGCGGTTTTGGACTGGGACTGGCGTTTTTTCTGATCGTGACCGTGATGGTACCGTTTGCTGTTGGGCCACAATCCTCGCTGCTTTCGACCATCGCCCCCGGTGTTCTTTGGCTGGGGGCGTTGCTGGCCTGTTTGCTGTCGCTCGACCGCTTGCTGGCCTTGGATTGGGAGGACGGGTCGCTCGATTTGCTGGCCACAGCACCGCTGCCGCTGGAATCGGTTGTGACCATCAAGGCTTTGGCGCATTGGCTGACCACAGGATTGCCTCTGGTTCTAGCCGCTCCGTTCCTGGGGGTATTGCTCAATCTTCCTGTGCCGGGTTTTTTCTGGCTGGTGATTTCACTGCTGATCGGCACCCCTGCGATGAGCGTGATCGGAACTTTTGGTGCGGCTTTGACCGTCGGCTTGAAGCGAGGCGGTTTGCTTTTATCATTGCTGGTGCTGCCGCTATACGTGCCCACATTGATTTTCGGGGCCGAGGTTGCGCGTCGCGGCGCAACGGACATGGAAGTACAGACGCCTTTGCTCATGCTGGCAGGCATCACTGCGGCGACGATCGCGCTGTTGCCCTTCGCAAGCGCGGCAGTGTTGAGGATCAATCTGCGGTGAACCGTCTCAATATTGACCGAGGTCAATTGAGAACCACCCCAACTCGGACTAGATAGGGCCCATGTCTATCGCAGCCAAAGCCAATGCCCTCTGGGAATATGCCAACCCGCGCAAGTTTCTTGCAACCAGCGAGCGTGTCCTTCCGTTTTTCTGGATCACCTCGATTGCCTGCATCGTCGTTGGGCTGATCTGGGGCTTTTTCTTTACGCCGGACGATTACAAACAAGGGTCGACGGTCAAGATCATCTATCTGCATGTGCCTGCGGCACTGATGGCGATCAACTGCTGGCTTATGATGCTGGCGACGTCGTTGGTTTGGCTGGTACGACGTCACCATGTCAGTGCGCTGGCAGCGCGGGCGGCGGCACCGATTGGGATTGTGATGACCCTTATTGCTTTGCTGACAGGCGCGATCTGGGGCCAGCCTATGTGGGGCACCTGGTGGGCCTGGGATCCGCGACTGACCTCGTTTTTGATCCTGTTCCTGTTCTACCTGGGATATGTCGCCTTGTGGGAAGCGATTGAAGACCCGGATACGGCGGCCGACCTGACCTCGGTCCTGTGCCTTGTGGGGTCTGTTTTTGCGATCCTCAGCCGTTATGCGGTGAACTTCTGGAATCAGGGGCTTCATCAGGGCGCATCTGTCATGCGCGCAGCAGCAGTGACCGGGACAGACACCGAAGAAAAGGTCAGCAACATTTTCTTCTATCCGCTGCTGGTCTGCATCATCGGCTTTGTTCTGCTGTTCATCGCATTGGTGCTGTACCGTACCGGAACCGAAATTCGCGCGCGTCGGATCAAGGCGCTGATGGCGCGGGAAAGGGTGGGCGGATGATTCCCGATCTTGGAAAATATGCTGATGCGGTTCTGTCGTCTTATGCCGTGTCTATCGTTCTTCTGGTGGCGTTGGTTGCGTTCAGTGTGATGCGTGGACGCAAGGTGCGCAAAGATATGGAACACGTCGAACAAAGGATGTCGCGCAATGGCTAAGATTTCGCCCTTGATGATCGCTCCGCCGCTGATTTTTGGTGCCTTTGCCGTATTGGCCGGAATCGGCATGTTCCGCGACGATCCAAACGCTCTGCCATCCGCGCGGGAAGGGCAGCCCGCCCCACCGGTGGTCCTAAGCGAGTTTCCTGGCAAAACCCCATTCGATGACGCAACCCTGCGGGACGGAGAGGTCAAGCTGGTCAACTATTGGGCCAGTTGGTGCGCCCCTTGTCGGGCCGAACACCCCAATCTGGACGCTTTGGCGAAAGAAGGCATTCCGGTTTATGGCATCAACTACAAGGACCAGTTGGCCAACGCAGACGCATTTCTGACCGAGCTTGGCGATCCTTACACTGCGATGGGACGCGACGAGCAAGGCCGCATGGCGTTGGATTGGGGCCTTTACGGCGTGCCTGAAACCTATGTGATCAACGGTGATGGCACCATCATCCTGCGTTTTGCCGGGCCTATTACGCAGCGTGTGATCGAAAACACGATCCGCCCTGCCTTAGAAAAGGCTGCGGGCGGATAACGCCCTCATTTTGCATCAGCTAGAATTACAACCGATAGCCCCCGGTGACGCCTAAGACTTCACCGGTTATGAACCCCGCTTCGTCCGAGACAAGAAAGCGCACGACTTTTGCAATGTCTTCCGGCGCGCCAACCCGGCCAAGGGCGGTGTCTTTGACAAAAAGTTCCGTCAGATCGTCTGAGCGCGGAGCCTCGGGGATGTTGATCGCGCCTGGGGCAATCGCATTGACCCGAATACCCTGCGGACCCAGTTCCTTGGCCATGGCACGGGTCCACAGGTTGAGCGCAGCCTTGCTGGCCCCATAGGTCGCGGCATCGCGCGGTGGGAGGGTCGCGTTCATGGACGAGATGTTCACGATGGATGCCCCGGCTTGCAGGTGGGGCAGGGCGGCGGTCAGAAGGGCCACGGGTGCAAGCAAATTCAGGTCAAGGATGTCTCTGTGATCCTGCAAATTGAACGCTTCTTTAGGCGTTGGGCGGACAAGCCCGGCATTGTTCACAATAACATCCAGCCGTCCGAACTGTGCGATGACCTGATCAATCACGCGAGTGGGCTGATCTTGCTGCGTCAGGTCTGAGCGTATCGCCAGAACGTCGCCGTCCAACACATCCAAATCGGGGGCGCTGTTTAACCACGTAAACGCAATTTTGTGATCTCGACCAAGGTCTTCGACGATTGCCCGGCCAATCCCTCGGGCGCCGCCGGTTATCAATGCAACTTTGTCCATAGGCACACCAAATCTGTAAAGTGGATGTGTTTCAACGCTTAATCTGGTCGCCTTGGAAAAGCGTCAGCTGCGCAGCAGAATCCAGATCATCGCCGCGATGAACGCAAAGGTTACCAGGTTCATCAGAGTATCTGTGAGATCACCGATCAGCATCGTGCTGGCCCTCCTCTCTTAGGCCGCGGAACAGGCAGACCATCAGCAGGACTGAAATGAAGACAAAGGGCAAAGCGCCCAGTGAAATCAGAATTTTGACCGAGTCCACAGAACCTGAAAGGATCATCGCAACGCTCAATAATCCTAGTAACGCCCCCCAGATCAGGCGTACGCGGGGGGGCGGGTTCTCGTCGCCACCGGTCGAGAAGGTGCCCAGAACAAATGCCGCGCTGACAACGCTTGTCACAATGAACAAAAACGCAGCCAGTGCCGTTGCAAGCGTTGTCATCAGGGACAGCGGCAGCCGGTCGAGCAGGGCAAAGGTCACGCGTTCGATGTTTGTCTGCGTGTAGGCCAACAGTTCGCCGGCCCCGTTGAGCGCCTCGAAAAGTCCGATACCGCCAAACGCGCCGAACCAGAGGATTGAGAACAGAGTGGGGGCGAACAGTACCCCGATCACGAACTCTCGTATCGTTCGACCACGAGAGATGCGCGCCACGAAGACGCCCACAAAAGGCCCCCACGCGATCCACCAGACCATGTAGGTGAGGGTCCAGTCGCTGAACCATCTGGTGACGTCGTCCCCAAAAAACGTGAAGGTTTGAAAGCCGCGTGGGATGACATTGGTGACATAGTCGCCAAACCCCTGAACCACAGTGTTCAAAAGGTATTCAGTTGGGCCAAGAATGATGGTGTAGGCCACGAGGCCGATCGCAATCAGCATGGCAGCGTTAGATAAGCGCGCCATGCCTTGCCCCAGATCAATCAAAAGCGCAGGGACGTAAGCTCCGACCATTGCCAGAAACACGACGGTAATCAAAAATGCACCGACCGTTTCCCGGCCTCCCAACACCGCGATTCCGTCTGCGACCTGAAAGACGCCCATGGCCATTGAGCCACCAACGCCAATGGCAATCGCAATGATCGCCATGAAGTCTGAAAGCCATCCGACACGTTCGGCCCAGCGTTCACCGGGAAACAGGCTTATGATCGGTGCGCTAACCATCATCCCAGAGCCGCGCCGGAAGCTGAAATAGGCGATGGTTAGGGCAGTTGATCCGTATATGGCCCAAGCGTGCAAACCCCAATGGAAGTTGGTCGCCAGCATGGCCTGCTGCGCCGCGATGTAATCGGGTGCCATGCCTGAGATGAAATTGAAGTGGGTTAATGGTTCGGCCACCGCCCAGAACAAAAGACCGACCCCCATCCCGGCTGAGAACAACATCGAAATCCATGTGGCGATGGAGAATTCAGGTTCTTCGTCGTCGCGACCAAGGCGAATGTTCCCGTATTTCGAGAACGCCAGAACCAGACACCCGATCAACATGCCCGAGGCGGCAAGCATCACAAACCATCCCCGGCTATGGAAGGTCTGTTGGACAATACCACTGGCCCAGGTCACCAAACTCTGGATGTCGACAACCCCCCATATCCCGATCACGGCAATGACACTGAGGGAACAAACCAGCAGGGCGTTTGGTTTTTGCATGGCGCGTGGCTTCCGTGAATGACCTTGCCCAACAGTTTCAGGTTTTCGAATGAATGGCCAGAAAACAAAACCCCCGGCGCTTGGCCGGGGGGTTAATTCGCACGTTATGCTGTCTGGTCACGATGCCTTCGCAAGGTTGCGCAGCACATAGTGCAACACGCCACCATTTTCGATGTATTCAATCTCGGGTGCGGTATCGATGCGGCATTTCAGGGTGATGGTTTTCTCACTTCCGTCGCCATAAACGATTGTGCAGGGCACCTCTTGCAGGGGCTCAACTGAATCCAATCCGTGGATTGAGACGGTTTCATCCCCTTTCAGGCCAAGCGTCTTGCGTGTGTCGCCCCCCGTAAATTCGAACGGAATGACGCCCATGCCAACCAGGTTTGACCGGTGGATACGCTCAAAGCTTTCGGCGATGACGGCCTTCACACCCAACAGCGCAGTGCCTTTGGCCGCCCAATCGCGGCTTGAGCCCGCGCCGTACTGCTCGCCACCAAACACCACCAACGGCGTGCCGTTCGCCTGATAGGCCATCGACGCGTCGTAGATCGAGGTCTGTTCGCCATTTGGGCCTTTGGTGTAGCCGCCTTCAACGCCCTCCAGCATCTCATTCTTGATGCGGATATTGGCGAATGTGCCGCGCATCATGACCTCGTGATTGCCGCGACGCGAGCCGTAAGAGTTGAACTCACGCGGTTGCACCTGCCGTTCGATCAGATACTGGCCAGCGGGCGAGGTCGTCGCAAAAGACCCGGCAGGCGAGATATGGTCGGTTGTGACCATGTCGCCCAGAATTGCCAGAACCTTGGCCCCTTCGATATTCGAGATTGTGCCCGGCTCGGCACCCATGCCCTGAAAGTAGGGTGGGTTTTGAATGTAGGTCGAGGTCGGCGGCCAGTTGTAGGTTTCCTGTTGTGGAACTTCGACCCCGCGCCATTTCTCGTCGCCTTTAAACACGTCGGCGTATTTTGATTGGAACGCCTCGCGGGTCACAGTGGCCTCGACCAGTTCAGCGATTTCACTCTGGGTCGGCCAGATGTCTTTCATGAAGACGTCATTGCCGTCCTTGTCCTGACCGATCGGTTCCGAGGTCAGGTCAATATCCATCGTGCCGGCCAGTGCATAAACCACCACCAGTGGCGGTGAGGCCAGATAGTTTGCGCGGACATCCGGTGAAATACGCCCCTCGAAGTTGCGGTTGCCGGACAAGACCGACGTGGCGACCAGATCGCCCTCGGCAATTGCCTCGGAAATTTCTTTCTGGATCGGGCCCGAGTTCCCAATGCAGGTGGTACAGCCATAACCAACAAGGTTGAACCCGATGGCGTCCAGATGCTGTTGCAGACCGGCGGCCTCGAGGTATTCAGACACGACCTGCGAACCGGGGGCGAGAGATGTCTTGACCCAAGGCTGACGGTTCAGCCCCAGTTCATGTGCTTTCTTCGCCACCAAACCAGCGCCGATCATCACATAAGGGTTCGAGGTGTTGGTGCAGGAGGTAATCGAAGCAATCACGACCTTACCCGACTCCATGCCGTATTCTTCGCCTTTGACTTCGACCTGTTTGCCCATCGGGCGTTTGAAGGTCTCGGTCATTTCCTTGGTAAAGGCCGCCTTGGCGTCGGTCAGGGCAACATAGTCCTGCGGGCGCTTCGGGCCCGAGATCGCCGGAACGATCGTGCCCATGTCCAGCGTCAGGGTATCGGTGTAGATCGGAGCGTAGTCCGCGTCGCGCCAGAGGCCGTTTTCCTTGGCATAGGCTTCGACCAGCGCCAGACGGTCCTCGTCGCGGCCGGTATTGCGCATGTAACGAAGGGTCTCGCCGTCGATGGGGAAGAAGCCGCAGGTCGCACCGTACTCTGGTGCCATGTTGGCGATGGTCGCGCGATCGGCCAACGGCAGGCGGTCCAGGCCTTCGCCGTAGAACTCGACGAACTTACCAACAACGCCCTTTTCGCGCAGCATTTCCACGACCTTGAGAACAAGGTCTGTACCGGTGGTGCCTTCGACCATCGAACCCGTCAGTTCAAAACCCACAACTTCGGGTATCAGCATCGAGATCGGCTGACCCAGCATCGCGGCCTCGGCTTCGATGCCGCCAACGCCCCAGCCCAGAACGGCCATGCCGTTGACCATGGTGGTGTGGCTGTCGGTGCCGACCAACGTATCAGGATAAGCGACCTCATCCCCGTTTTGGTCTGTGTCTGACCAGACCGTCTGTGCGAGGTACTCCAGATTTACCTGATGGCAGATACCGGTTCCGGGGGGCACGACACGGAAATTGTTGAACGCCGACTGGCCCCATTTAAGGAACTGGTAGCGTTCCATATTGCGTTCGTATTCGCGGTCCACGTTCATCTGAAAAGCGCGGGGATTGCCGAATTCGTCAATCATGACCGAGTGGTCGATGACCAGATCAACCGGGTTCAGCGGGTTGATTTTCTGTGCATCGCCGCCCAGTCCCTTGATGCCGTCGCGCATCGCAGCAAGGTCCACGACCGCCGGAACGCCGGTGAAATCCTGCATTAGCACGCGGGCAGGGCGGTACGCTATCTCACGCGGGTTCTTCCCACCGTTCACGCCCCATTCGGCGAATGCTTTGATGTCTTCGACAGAGACTGAAAAGCCGTCATCTTCGAACCGCAGCATGTTTTCCAGCACGACTTTCAGTGCCGCTGGAAGTTTCGAGAAATCGCCCAGACCGGCCTCTTGGGCGGCGGGGATGGAATAATATGAAATGGATTTGCCGTTCACGCTTAGGCTACGGCGTGTCTTGGCAGTGTCCTGTCCGACTCTGATGGGCATCAGTGGCCTCCCTCTCAAATGACTTGGGCAATGGGATTCGCTGTCTGTTATCTGTATCACCAAACCCCTTCGTTCAAGGAAGAACAAGAACAAAGGGAGCAATTTTGTATACCATTGCACACATTGATGAGGCAAATGTGCACCTGCGCCTCAAGAAACCTTGATTGGTCGTTGAACAGCGAAGCAGCTATTGCTGAATCCCAACCGCCGAAATCGAGAGTTCTTATGTTCAGATCCGCCATTTTGACTGCCCTGATGTCCTTTTTCCTAGCTGCATCAGTCGCGGCCGAGGATGATCCTGTGGTGGTTGAATTGTTTACGTCACAAGGCTGTTCGTCTTGTCCCCCGGCGGACCGGCTGATGCATGATCTGGCCAAGCGAGACGACGTCATCGGCTTGGCGCTGCACGTGGACTATTGGGACTACATTGGGTGGAAGGATGAATACGCTGACCCGGACCACACCACACGGCAGCGCGCTTATGCCCGGGAAGGGGGGCGCTCGATGATCTATACGCCGCAGATGGTGATCAACGGGCAGCATGACATTGTGGGTGCCCAATCTCGAGAGCTCGACCGCCTGATCAATGCGCATCTTAAGGCAGTGCCCGAGGCTTCGGTGATCGCAATCCGAACAGCGGATGAAGTGACTGTGGAAGTCATGCCAGTGGAATTGCCGGAGGGCGAGACCTATGACATTCGTGTCGTCCAGTATTCGCCCATGCGCCACGCCTCGATCCGTCGTGGAGAGCTGGCTGGGCACGACTTGGACTATGCCAATGTGGTGGAAACCTGGCAGATCGCCGGGCAATGGGACGGCGTCGCACCACAAACCTTCTCAGCCCAACTTGGATCAGACCTTCCGACGGTTGTTTTGGTTCAACGCGCAGGCCACGGCCCTATTGTTGCGGCAACGCGCGTGAAGTGATCAAGGCATCTCGTCCGGTGCAATGCCAAGCCCGTTCCAATGCTTCCAGCGGCGATGAATCCAGAACCACTGACCCATATACTGGCGCACCATCTTCTCTAGGTCATCATTGGTGAACTGGGTCATAGTTTTCGGGTCCGTATGTGGAACCGGATCGTGCAGAATGATCTCAAAATCTATGCCATTGGGTTGACGCACAGCGTAGCAAGGGATGAGTTCCGCCTTGTATTTCATCGCGAGTTCAGCGTTCAGCACAGAGGTCACGGCGGGTTTGTCGAAAAACATCAGTTCTTCGCCCCCCATGGCGTGAAGGTCAGACACGATGGCAATGATCCCACCCTTTTTCAGCGTTCGCACCATTTCAACCATCCCCCGACGTCCTTGTTCGAACATGGGGGCGCCGGTCTTGTAGAAGGCTTCTACGTAAGCGTCGTTGAAATAAGGGTTTGCCATCCTGCGATACAGGCAGCCTATCGGCTGACCGCTGTGTTTTTGCAGGGCAATGCGCGCGGCCAGATAGTGGCCAAAATGCGCAGTAATCATCATGACCGGGCGCCCTTCGGCGACTGCTGCATCAAAGGCGGCAATGCCTGGGCCTGAAATCTTTGCTGTACTCTGACGCTCGGTGAAGCCCTCTGGCGAAAAATGCTCCATGATCGCCCGACCTGCATTGTCCGGCACATCACGGCAGATCTTTTTGACCTCGGCGTCGGACAGGTCAGGGCAGGTGAGCTTCAGATTGCGACGGATACGTGTGCGAAAACCAACCACCGGGGCCAGTGATCGCATGATCGCGCCCATGGTCGCGATGCGCCGCTCATAAGGAAGCAGGCGCATTGCCCCGATAATCCCCTGAAGGACCAGATTGGTGACATAGTATTTTCCAAGCTCAAACTTGCTGAGCTCCGACTTTTCGACGGGCATGGAGGCATCTCACCGCGTG
Source organism: Ruegeria sp. HKCCA5929 (assembly GCF_013034525.1). Lineage (NCBI taxonomy): Bacteria > Pseudomonadati > Pseudomonadota > Alphaproteobacteria > Rhodobacterales > Roseobacteraceae > Ruegeria > Ruegeria sp. HKCCA5929. Next base: position 901,092 of record NZ_WQGE01000001.1, on the reverse strand, counting down.
TTGCGAAGTTCTGTGCCAGACATACAGGCCGATGTTGGTAAGCTCAAGCGTTCAGCAAGGTGCCGATCAAAGTGGACGGATCGCGGCGCATAATCTTGACTTAAGTGCTATCCGGCCTCTTCTTCGGGATCGACCAAAGCGATTGTTCCTGCATCAGCCAATGTCCGAATGGCACCAACCACCTGTGTCATCGCGTCTTCAGCTTCAGATTGCTTGACGCGTCCACGTTCGCCCATCTCTTCGCGCAAATTATCCGCCATGCGGGACGAGATGTTGGACAAAAGAAACTCGACCGATGCTTTGTCATCATCGGCGGCTGCTCCGGTTAGGGCCGTGACCAGAACGGGTTGGTCCACTTCGCGCAGTATGGCGGGAACATCGCGGGCTGCGATACGGCTGGAGATATGGGCAAAGGTAAAGATTGATTGACGCACGAGATCGGCAAAAGCGGCGTCATCCTCATCCAGTGCATTCAGCAAATCGTCACGCGTTGCAGCCGCAGACTGGTTCAGGATCGCGCCAACACGCGCGCCGGGGCCGTCATCGAACGCCTGAGCCGGACGCTGATCCAATTGCGCTGCCAAAGACCAGCCAATTCGTTCAACCGATTCGGGGGTGACATTTGCCGTCTTTGAAACTGCGTAAGTGATCCGACGGGCCACCGGGCCGGGCATATGACCCAGCATCTGAGCCGCCTGTGCGGTGTCCATTTTGGACAGCATCACAGCAGCCACTTCGGTGCTTTCCGCCTGAGCCATGGCGGCAAGATCCTCGGCAGGGATGTCGCGCAGTCTTTGCCATGGATCGCCAACCTGACGTACCCCCGCCACTTTGCGCAGGCGGGCCGCCGTTTTGGGCGCGATCTTTCCGGTTACTGCATCCAGTGCCCCTGCCAGCCCGTGCGGAAACGCCAGCCCAAGGTTATTCAAAGCCTCGCTGAATTCCTGCGCCACGGCATCCAGAGTTACACGATCCACCAGCCCCATCTCGCCAAGTTGATGAGTCAGCCTTTCTTGCAGATCATCTGGCAGTTCTTCCAGAGGAAGATCCGCGCCTTCGTTGAGCAAAAGGCGCACAACAACCGCGGCCTTCTGGCGGCTGGTCAATGTCCTGGGAACAAGTCGCGGTGTGTCGTCATTCCCTGTGGCAAGCGGAGCGGATGCCCCGGGTGCCGCTTGTATCAATGCGTTTGTGTCCTGCATCTGCCTGTGGTGCCAAAATTTCTGAACCACAGGCAGATTACGGAGAATCGGGTTAAATAACCTTGAAGTTTAGTAGTTATAGGTCAGCCCGGTGCGGATGGCTTCACGCAACGATGCCTCGGCCCAGGTTCCTTCGCCACCACGTGCTTTGATCTCGCGCCATTGCTCGATCGCAAGATCGGTTCTGCCTTCGGCGACAAAGCCCTGTCCCATGTAACTGCGGGCGAGGATGTTGTCGGGGTTAGAGTTGATGGCATTGGTGTAGAAGACGTTTGCTAGCTCAAGCTCACCCATTTTGCGGTAGGTAAAACCCCAATATGTCAGGACGCGATCATCGTCCTGATCCATGATGCGAAGAATGTTCTGAGCGTTCTCGAATTGCCCGTCATAAGCCAGCTCGCGCACGGCGTCATACAGTTCATCATCGGTGAAATTGGTCTTGTTCGGTTTGACACAACGCCCCGCGTCCTTGTCGTAGACGCGGCCAAAAAGGCACCTCTTGGTCGTGTTCGTTGGTTTTGGTGGGGTCGTGGTGCTGCCACCATCGCCGGCTGCATACAAAGCCGGTGCGAAGGCAAAAGCCTGAAGGGCAATAGCTGAAACTAAAACAAGGCGCATTTTCCTACTCCGTTCTCTGGGCTGCTCTGATCAAGCATAGCGCGATTTGATAAAAGGCTAACAATTGCGCTGTCGCTTTTATTCACAAGTAGGAAAGAAAAACCTCAGCTATTGACGGTTTTTATGCAGCTATGGGCCTCGGCGTCCCATTGTGTTCCCGGCGCGCAGGACTGCGTTTGTTCAGTATGGGCGCTGCAGGCCAAAGCGACAGAGGCTGAGCAGCCAAGGGCCAATGCGCAAATCAAAGTCCGGATCATCAAGCTTCTCCTGTTCAGGAATGCGCGGACAAGATAACCGATTTTTGATGATCTGGCAAAAGAACAAGGCCCGGATCGCTGCGTGCGAACCGGGCCCCTGAACTGCTTGATCGCTTAAGAATTATTCGCCGAACACTCGGGCAAAGATCGTATCGACATGCTTGGTGTGATAGCCGAGGTCGAATTTTTCTTCGATTTCTTCAGGGCTGAGCGCAGCGGTGACATCCGCATCTGCCAGCAACTCTTCTTTGAAGTCGGTCCGGTGTTCCCAGACCTTCAGCGCGTTGCGTTGGACCATGGCGTATGCGTCTTCACGGCTGACCCCGGCTTGGGTCAGCGCCAACAAAACCCGCTGGCTCATCACAAGGCCAGGGAACTTGTTCATGTTCTCCATCATGTTTTCTGGGAAGATCAGCATCTTGTCGACCACGCCAGTCAGCCGCGCCAGCGCGAAATCGAGCGTGATCGTGGCGTCCGGCCCGATCATACGTTCAACCGAAGAATGCGAGATGTCGCGCTCGTGCCAGAGCGCAACGTTTTCCATCGCCGGGATCACGGCTGCGCGGACCATGCGCGCCAGACCTGTCAGGTTCTCGGTCAGAACCGGGTTCTTCTTGTGTGGCATAGCCGAAGAACCCTTCTGACCCATCGAGAAAAACTCGGCCCCTTCCAACACCTCGGTTCGCTGCATGTGGCGGATTTCGATGGCGATGTTTTCGATGCTGCTGGCGATGACACCCAGAGTCGCAAAGAACGCGGCGTGGCGGTCACGCGGAATGACTTGCGTGCTGATCGGCTCAGGCACCAATCCCATCTGGTCGCAGACATGTTCCTCAACGCGCGGATCGATATTGGCAAAGGTGCCAACTGCGCCGCTGATCGCGCCGGTTGCGATTTCCGCGCGAGCGTCCCGCATCCGCGACAGGTTGCGGTCCATCTCGGCGTAGAAGCGGGCAAAGGTCAGGCCCATCGTGGTCGGCTCGGCATGGATGCCGTGGCTACGACCGATGCGTACAGTGTCCTTATGTTCAATCGCGCGGCGCTTGAGCGCGGCCAGAAGACCTTCAAGATCGGCGATCAGTATGTCAGCGGCGCGGGTCAGTTGTACGTTCAGGCAGGTGTCCAGCACGTCGGAACTGGTCATGCCCTGATGCACAAAACGGGCTTCTTCGCTGCCCACATGCTCGGCCAGATGGGTCAGGAAGGCGATGACATCGTGTTTGGTGACGGCCTCAATCTCATCAATACGGGCTACGTCGAACTCCACGTCTTTGGCTTTCCACACGGCCTCAGCATTTTCGCGCGGGATGACGCCCAGATCGGCCATGGCATCGCAAGCATGTGCCTCGATCTCGTACCAGATGCGGAACTTGCTCTCGGGCGACCAGATGGTGACCATGTCAGGGCGGGAATAACGAGGAATCATTGGCGGCAGCACCTTTTTGTGATTGGGATGAGGCGTTGGCGCGGGGTTTAGCCCTGTGTGCAGCAGGGAACAAGAAGAGAGAGCGCCTATGAGACGGTTTGCCCTGATTTTGGCCCTTTGGCCGGGTGTTTTGGCCGCAGATGGCTTTCAGAAATTGTCAGGTGACGAAATTCTGGCCGCGCTGACAGATAAGAAGCTCGAATATGGTGCAGGGGTTTGGCAAACCTTCGAGGCCAGCATGAGCACGCAGTACTTCTCGGGTGGGCCAAGCGCCGGGCGCTGGGCCGTGCGCGAGGATCAGTATTGTTCGATCTGGCCACCTTCAGATTTGTGGGCCTGTTACGATGTCTTCCGCAATGAGGATACTATCCGGTTCGTCGATGATGCAGGCGGTCAGACAGACGGCGTTTACGCGCAATAGAGGCGCGATTTCTAACCCCGTCGGCGACGGCAACCGCGCTTTGAAAGCTCACATGCGGGGTCGTAATCCGCCCGGTCTTTGCGTGCCGGTACTGGACAAACTGCGTCTGGAAGGGTCAAGCTGCGTTTGAGGAAATCATCAGGTTATTGAGATATGCGTTTATTTTCAGGATCATTGCTGGCCGCGTGCGCTGCCGTGTGGCTTGGCGCGGCAGGGTCAGTGACGGCCGATACTCCGGTGACGTACACAGAAGATGGTCGTGCGTTGTTTCGTTTCAGTGTCCCTGACTTTTGGGTGCTGCGCACTGGTGGCGCGCGAGAGATCGAGGATTCCGAGCTGGGTGACACGCGCGGAGTGTCCCGCGTCATGGGGATGCGCCCAGTGACAGACGATACAGTCTGGATGGGGTTTGTTTCGCCAGACGGCGTAGCATCCATTCAGGATGGTGTCCGCTACTTGCAGGATATCGACAAGTTTCTGGTCAACGATCCAACCGTTACAAGCACCAGCGACACACGTATCGGAGGATTGCCTGCGAAGGTGTTCCGGGGCACCGGACGCCGCGAAGGCAGGGGGGTCAGCTTTACAGCAACGCTTATTGACCTGCCGCGGGGCCGCGTTGCAGTTGCCGTGGCCATCCTGCGCGATGGTGCGAATCCGGACTATGCTGACGATCTGAACGCAGTCTTCGCGTCGTTCCGGTCGCTTCAGTAAGGAGAGGGTGCGATGAATTTTCAAATGATCAGACGGATTTCTCTTGCACTTGGGCTGGGCGCAGCAAGCTTTGGCCTGTCGGCCTGTGAAGGCGTCTCGGTTGGCGTTGGGTATGGATATGGGTACGACCCGTTCTACGACTCGATGCTTTGGAACGACTATTACCGTCGAGACGTCAACATCGATATCGACCGGCCTGATCGACCAAACCGGCCCGACCGACCGGTTCGTCCTGATCGTCCGAAACCGCCGGTTGCCAAACCGCCTGCACGGCCAAGGCCGCCGACGGCGCGTCCACCCGCCGCACGGCCACCCATTCATCGGCCATCACCGCGCCGCTAAGAAATTCAAGGCCGCCAGACAGGCGGCCTTTTTTTACGGCAGAAGCTCGGTTGTGATATGGGCGGAACCTTCCAGCGTTCGGTGTACCGGGCATTTGTCAGCTATCTCAAGCAGGCGCTGTTTTTGCGCCTGATCCAGCGGACCGGTCAGCCGGATTTTCCGACGAAACTGATCCACTTTGCCCTCATTGGCCAGACCTGCATCCTGCGCATGCACTTTGTCATGACAGACATCAACGCTGACATTTGTCAGGGGCCAGCGCTTGCGTCGGGCGTACATCCGGATCGTCATGGATGTGCAAGCGCCCAGACCAGCGGATACAAACCCGTAGGGGGACATGCCTTTGTCTGTACCGCCGTACGAGACCGGCTCATCCGCGACCGCGTGGTGATGGGGTCCGGCCTGAATATCTTGCATAAAGCCGCTTGGGTCAGCCTCGGTGACACGCACAACACCTTCCGGGGCACCGGGTGGCGGGGCGGGTGGGCAAAGCTTTACGTAACGCGAAACCCAAGCGGTTATCACATCAGCCGCATATTCGGCATCCTCAGCACGTGTGATCAGGTGATCGGCATGGTCGAGAGTCACAAAGCTTTTGGGATGTTTTGCCGCCAGAAAAATCGTGCTTGCGTTATCGATGCTGACGGTTTCATCCCGCGGTGCGTGCAGGATCAACAACGCAGCTTTGAGTTCAGCAATGGACGCCGACAAGGCAGATTGCGCGATGTCATCTACAAAGGCTTTGCCAATGCGGAAAGGACGCCCGCCTAACGTGACTTCGGCACTGCCGTCCTGCTCAATCTGCGGTAAAGCGGCTTCGAAATGATGCGAGACATGACTTGGGTCTGCCGGAGCCCCGATGGTCACCACGGCTTTTATCGACGGAATGCCCGCCCGCGCACGCAGAACCGCTGCGCCGCCCAGCGAATGTCCGATCAACAGGGCTGGGGCCATATTCCGTCCGGCCAGGTATTGCGCGGCGGCAATCAGGTCTTCGACATTCGAGGTAAAGGTCGTGTTCGCGAACTCTCCTTCGGAATGGCCCAGCCCGGTAAAGTCAAAGCGCAGAACTGCGATCCCCATGGCGGCCAGTCGGGCAGATATACGTCGGGCCGCTGGGATATCCTTGGAACATGTAAAGCAATGGGCAAAGAGCGCTGTCGCCAGCACCGGACCGTCCGGCAGGTCAAGACGCGCGGCCAGTTGGCTGCCGTCATGTCCGGCAAAGGTAATGCGTTCCGTGGGCATGTCGGCTCCTTGAATGGGTTGGGGGAACACCGACAATAGTGGGTTTATGTTGCTCCGGTCTCAACCCTTATGTCAGTCGCGTCACGTGAAGGTGAGAACTTTGTGCGCGTTTTCTCACCTGTGAAACATCATCTGGCCAAGCATAAAGATTGAGAGGGCGGTCTTACAAACCTGCACTTAATGCATCACGTATCGTGATGTTATGTAAATTAAACATTCATTTTACTTATATTCTGTTGAGGCACATCTATGGATCGCAGTTGTCGACCAAGGAGATACCCATGTCACACGCAGAAATCACCGCCCGCACCCCTGTGATGCACCCTCTGTGGATCATCGCGTTGCTACTGGCCGGTGTCACAGGCTTTGTCGCTGGACAGTCCTGGCCCGCAAACATGAGCGGGCCACAGGTTCAAGACGAACCGATCCTGGAAGACTGGCACGGCAATGTCCGCCGGTCGCATTGGTCAAAGTGAGGCGTTGGCCTCACTCTGCCCCCATTAAGCGGGCATCGAACGGGTACTTTGTCAGGTTCTCATAGCCGTCCTCGGTAATGAGAACCTGATCTTCAAGCTTGATGCTGAAATCACCGCCAACCTCGCCAACGCAAGCTTCGACACACAGAACCATTCCGGGCTCCAGTGCATAGTCGTAGGATCCTTTGACAGCCTGATCGGGATAGGCCACAAGCGGCCACTCGTCACACAGGCCGACGCCGTGCATCAGACAGCCGTATTTCTGCGCCTGAAACTTGTCATCCAACCTGTGGGAATTTGCCGTCAGTTCCGGGATCATTACGCCGGGTTTGAGCATCTCCATATTGGTCATGATGTGTTCATGTGCGTGCTGCATGGCATAGATCATGTCCGCCCGTGGTTTTTGATCGCCAATCCACCAGCTGCGCGAAATGTCTATGCAAATTCCGTAGGATCCGATCAAATCGGTGTCGAACGAGATGATTTCATTCTGCTGCGTTATCCGAGGGCCGCATTCCTGAAACCACGGGTTGGTTCGCTGGCCCGAGGCCAGGAGGCGGGTTTCGATCCATTCCCCGCCGCGCTTGATGTTTTCCGCATGCAGAACAGCCCAGATGTCATCTTCTGAGGTCTTCCCATTGCCCACATTGGCACGGGCAAACTTCTCCATTTCAGCTACGGCTGTCTCGCACGCATGGCTGGCACAGCGCATCGCAAGGATTTCGTCCGGTCCTTTGACGGCGCGGGTCTTTTCGGTTAGCTCTTCGCCTTCCATGATCTCGAACCCTTGCGCCTCAAGCGCGCGCAGGCCGTGCAGCATGATCTTGTCAACGGCAAGGCGTTTGTTGCCGCCGCTGTGCTCTTCGATCAGCACCCGCACTTCATTCGAGAACACATCCGCCGCCACATCGACCTTGTCGCCCCGGTCAAAGTAAAACAGGTCCGCGCCTGAGCGTTGTTCACGCACCAGTGGGTTGAACGTGCTGAGGAAGGGCGAGTTCTTGTAGTCCCAAATCACCATGTACCCGTCGGCACACAACAAAACGGCACGGAACGGGTTATGCGTGTTCCACAGCTGCATATTTGTGCTGTCGGTCGCATAGCGAATGTTCAACGGATCGAACATCAGCACGCCGCCATACCCGCGATCCACAACAGCTTGCGTCAGCCGCTTCCAGCGATGTTCCCGCATACGGGTCAGGTTGGGCAATTCCAGCCCGGCAGCGGCCCATTCGTCAAACGCCAGCTGTGTCGGTCCGATTTCAATCCGGTCGTTGTCATTCGGAGTGCCATCGCCCAAAGTTGCGCCTTTGCTGGGATCAATTTTGCGCGTGTCTCTGTAGTGATGATTCATGGCTGGCCTCGTTATGTGCTTTGGCAAAACTAATGTGCCGATCTACAGCGTCTGAAAAAAATGCGACCGCGAGGTTGTCGTTTTCGACCGACACGTTGTCTGGGGCATGCTAAGCCTTTGTCATGAGGCAGATTCTGCAAAACACAATTCCGTACGATGTCCGAAGCCCGCGTGCCTTGCCGGGAATACAACCGACGACGTTGGAAAACTGGCTGCATCAGGACGATGCATTTTCTGGTCAGATGCAACGTCGTGAAGAGCTGCTTTTTGACCATCGAGACGATGTTCTGGCCCTTGATCCACAGGCGGAACCTGCCGCCCGCGAGTTACTGGAGCTGGTGTTGGCCCAAGTCTACCCCTCAGCTGAGGAGACGGTTGTCAGGCCCGATGGTGCAATGGTTTCTATCGACTACAGTCAACCGTTGGATACGTTGTGCAGGCTGGTGCAGGAAGACTTCTGCATTCTTCAAAAGCGCGGGGATGAGCATGTTCTGACCGGCGCGATCCTGTGCTTTCCAGCCAGCTGGCGTTTGGCGGAAAAATTCATGCGGCCACTGATCGACATTCACGTGCCCGTCGAAAGCTATGACGACAGTATTGCGAAGAGGGTTCAGCGGTTGTTCGATGGCATTCAGCCCGGGCGCCCATTGTGGCGTTTCAATGCCCTCTGGTATGAAGATCCCGAGCTATTCCAGCCCCGCAGTGTGCACGCACCGCGGGAAATTCGGGACCGGCAACAGGACTCATATCTTCGGAGTGAGCGACAAACCATGTTACGCCTGCCCAGGACGAATGCGGTCGTGTTTTCCATCCATACGTATGTTCTGGCTGCGCATGCGGTTGCAGAAATGGAAAACCCCGCCTGACGGCGGGGCCTCCAAGGAGGGTCTTGGTAATTTGGTTACATGCCCAAGGCGATGGCAACGTCGGCAAACGCGTTGCTGGCGTTCAGTGCGACAATGGCAAACGTGAACACTAGCACTTGAGTGTTGAGGCGGAAATCTTCGCCCCGGATCAGGTTGACTGCAGTCATCGACAAGGCGATCGGTGCAGAAACGCTGGCCAGAACGCCTGTCATACACCAGCTGCTGAGACGCAGAATATCGCTTGGTCGTTCGTCATCTGTCGCCACATCAGTACTAGGCGCTGCCTGATCAGATGGAGCGGCGTCATCATTGCGGAACGCGATGCTGAGCAATTGTTCATCCGTAAGCTGGATCGGCCGAGCCGTCGGAGCGTGCAGGGCAGTGATGTTGTCATCCAGTTCAGGCATTTTGACGTCGGCGAACTGACCGGTCAGGGACTGAAAAATCTGTTTTCTGTCTCGCGTTTCGCGACTTGGGGTCAGGGTATCGAAAGCGCTCATGAATTGTTCGACCGTCAGCACCGTGTGCGGTGACAGCCATTCAACGCGCCGGGTCGAGCAGATGTCGACCATGCGATACAAGATGACCACCAGCATCAGTTCCGAGATTTCGGTATCATCCAGTATCGGCGACACGGGGGTGACTGACAGCACAAGCCGGTTCTGAGGATGCGAGACGCGGGGCTTTGTTATGGTTTTTAGCCCCGCGGCGCGATCCATGCGCTCGTATCGGTCTTCCTGCTCGGGTGTGCCTGTATCCAGCGTCAGCCGAACCAGATATTGGCTCGAGACGATGCTGGCCTCGGAATAGCTGAGCAGCGCTTTGCGCTCGACCAGATGGCCGTAGTCCTCAAGCGTTGTCGCAACGATGGTTCCAAAGCGCTCGAGCGCGCCAGTTGCGTCACCATCAAATTGCAGACCGCCATGGTAGCTATGCTTCCGAGCCACTGCTTTGTCCTTATTCAAGCATTGTTCGAAAGACACTCTAGCAACCGTTCTGGGGGAGAATTTGGCGAAAAATGCAAAAAAACGAAATTTTCCCGCGATTGATTACGCTTTGGAAACCAAGAAACTAAAGGCTTTTGTTTGTCACTGTGGCGGAAATGTGGCGAAAACGAGCGTGGCGCGTGTTTTCCGTGCGGCGACGCTATTGATCGATTCGGGTGGCCATGATGGCAATGGATTGCTGATACACAGAGGCCGCGTTCCACTGCTGCAAAACACGAAAATTTGGTTCTCCGGGCTGGTAACCGCGACCGGGTTTCCACCCTTTCTTACGAAGAAAATTCGCGGTTGAGGCTAGAGCGTCCGTCATATTGTAGAAATCCACACGCCGGTCACCAGTGGCATCGACGCCATAGGTCAGCGCGTTGCCGGGCAGGAATTGAGTATGGCCCAATTCGCCATGTTTTGCCCCTTTTGTCGCCATTGTGATACTGCCCATATCCACCAGTTTCAGTGCCCCAATTGCGTGGGGAATAAAGAACTCGGATCGGCGACAATCATAAGCCAGAGTGGTTATTGCGGAAACAATCTGGCTGTCACCCATAAAACTGCCAAAGCCGGTTTCCATGCCATGAATGGCGATCAGCACACCAGCTGGCACACCGTACTGGCGCTCGAAGGCTGCATAATAGTTTGGGTTGGCGGCTTTGCGTTTACGTCCTTGCGCCACGATTGTGTCTGCCCCGCGGACCCGCATGAACTTGTCCAGCGAGTATTTGAAGCTTTTCTGGTTGCGGTCTGCTGCAATGGTGCGCGTTGCGTATTGTGTTTGCGACAGTGCTTGCAGCCCCTTTTTCTTGACCCCGGCCTTACGTGCCTGTTTCGCAAAATCGGCTTTCCACGCTTCAAACCCGGCGCTAGTGTTCCCGCAGGGCGCGGCCAAAACAGGCGAGGTCAGTGACAAAGCGAGGATAGCTGCAAGGCGAAACATGGGCACAATCCGTTTGAGATGAAGTCTGAAGTCAGCGTAGCTGGGGCCTTGGGTTCGGGAAAGAAGTTAGTAGAGGTCCAGCTCTCCTTTCTCTTTAAGTGTTTCGAACCATTCGTCCGGGGTGGCCTTTATGCGGGCATGTTTCACCATCATGGCGTTCATGTTCGGCAGGTTCGAGGAATCCGGCCACGCGTCGGGCTGCCACAGGTTTGAGCGAATGACGCATTTGGGGCAATGCGCAAACACCGTATGAACGTGGATCAGCAGCGCCAGTTTCGGCGCATGGCCAGCAATGGCCATTTGCTCCAGTAGCTGCGGGTCCGCGCAGATCCGGGCCTCGCCCCGAAGTCTGAGTGTCTCCATCTTGCCGGGAACAAAGAAAATCACACTCACACGCGGGTCTTTGAGAACGTTGTGGAAGGTATCCACCCGTTTGTTGCCCGGACGGTCCGGGATAGCGATCAGTGTATCGGACAAGACCTGAACAAAACCTGCAGGATCCCCACGAGGGGAGATATCCAGATATCTGTCGGGGTTGGCCGAGGCGATCAGGCAGAAGGGCGAAGTAGCGATGAAGTCGCGGCACATCTGGTCCAGTTCAGAGAGTTCTTTGGCAATGATCTGCGGGAGAGGGGTGCCGGAAATCTGAAGCAGTTCTTTTTCGGATGTCACGAAATTTGAGTATTTCGAAAAAGGTGAAGTGCTGAAGGCCATACTGTTGTCTCCGGTTGGGAGTGTCATCTTGAGTTTGTTGAAACTCAGGCGACGCGTCAAATCATACCGGTAGAAAAGACAAGGGCGCCCGATTGGACGCCCTTGCAGATGTAAACCCAAATCCGGTTTAGCAGCTGTAATACATGCCGTATTCAACCGGGTGCGGGGTATGCTCGTAGGTTTCGACCTCTTCCATCTTCAGTGCGATGTAGCCGTCGATCTGGTCTTTGGTGAACACGTCGCCCTGCAGCAGGAAGTCGTGATCCGATGCCAGAGCTTCCAGAGCTTCGCGCAGGCTGCCGCAAACGGTTGGGATGTCAGCCAGTTCTTCGGCAGGCAGATCGTACAGGTTCTTGTCCATGGCTTCGCCCGGATCGATCTTGTTCTTGATGCCGTCCAGACCAGCCATCAGCAGCGCAGCAAACGCCAGATAGGGGTTCGCAGCCGGATCGGGGAAGCGGGCCTCGACGCGCTTTGCCTTCGGGCTTTCGGTCCACGGAATACGCACACAACCCGAACGGTTACGGGCCGAGTAGGCGCGCAGAACGGGTGCTTCGAAGCCGGGGATCAGACGCTTGTAGCTGTTGGTCGCCGGGTTGGTGAAGGCGTTCAGGGTTTTGGCGTGCTTCAGGATGCCGCCAATGAAGTACAATGCTTCGTCCGACAGGTCGGCGTATTTGTCACCTGCGAACAGGGGCTTGCCGTCTTTCCAGATCGACATGTTCACGTGCATGCCGGTGCCGTTGTCACCCGCGATCGGCTTCGGCATGAAGGTCGCCGATTTGCCGTAGGCATGGGCTACGTTGTGAATGACGTACTTGTACTTCTGCAGCTCGTCGGCCTGCTTGGTCAGGCTGTCGAAGATCAAGCCCAGCTCGTGCTGGCACGAGGCAACTTCGTGGTGGTGCTTGTCAACCTTCATGCCCAGACGCTTCATGGTCGACAGCATTTCCGACCGCAGGTCCTGTGATTCGTCGATGGGGTTTACTGGGAAATAACCGCCCTTGACGCCCGGACGATGGCCCATGTTGCCCATCTCGTACTCGGTGTCGGTGTTCCACGACGCGTCGGTAGCATCAACTTCGTAGGATACCTTGTTGATACTGTTCGAGAAACGAACGTCGTCAAACAGGAAGAATTCGGCTTCAGGCCCCATGTAGGCGACATCACCGATACCCGATGATTTCAGGTAAGCTTCGGCTTTCTGAGCGGTGCCGCGCGGGTCACGCTCGTACGCCTCGCCGGTGTCGGGCTCAACAACCGAGCAGTGAACGCAGATGGTTTTTTCTGCGTAGAACGGATCGGCATAGGCGCTTTCGGTGTCGGGCATCAGTTTCATGTCGGATGCTTCGATCGACTTCCAACCGGCAATGGAAGAACCATCGAACATGAAGCCTTCTTCCAAGAAGTCTTCGTCGACCTGATCGGCCATGATGGTCACGTGCTGAAGCTTGCCGCGCGGGTCGGTAAAGCGGATGTCGACGTATTCTGCGTCTTCGTCCTTGATCAGCTGAAGAACTGCGTCCTTGCTCATTCTCTAGATTCCTCTGACTTGAAGATTGGAGGGTTATAGTGCGTCCGAACCGGTCTCGCCGGTGCGGATACGGATAGCTTGTTCGACGGGCGAGACGAAGATCTTGCCATCGCCGATCTTGTCGGTTTTGGCGGCCGAAACGATAGCTTCGATGGCGGCATCGACCTGATCATCGTCCAGCACGACTTCGACTTTCACTTTGGGCAGAAAATCGACGACATATTCCGCGCCGCGATACAGTTCGGTATGGCCTTTCTGACGACCGAAGCCTTTGACCTCGATCACGCTGAGGCCCTGGACGCCGACGTCCTGCAATGCCTCTTTCACTTCGTCCAGTTTGAACGGCTTGATGATCGCTTCGATCTTTTTCATCCCGGCTCACCTTGAATGGTTGTCTCAGGGGCAGTGATCACGTCTAAGATCGGGCGGCAATGTGATTGCGGATTTGGGCAGGTTGGGATGCATCGAAATCTGGCAGCGTGCTAATTTATGGGCGTGTTGCACAAAAACTAATCAGAATTGAATCGAATGAGGGTGTGGGATGACGGAATTGCTGACAGCGGCGCAGATGCGGGCCATTGAGCAGGCTGCCATCGAATCCGGTGAGGTGACAGGTCTTGAGCTGATGGAGCGGGCCGGGCAGGGCGTTGTTGAGGCAATTTTCGAGGAGTGGCCAGAGTGGGACAGGCGAGGGGCCAGCCCCTCGCGCTCCCCGAGGTATTTGGGGCCAGATGAAGGGGATCCGCTGCGTGCGGTGGTGCTGTGCGGGCCGGGGAACAATGGTGGCGATGGCTTTGTTGTCGCCAGGTTGTTGCGGGAGTTGGGATGGGAGGTTGAGGTCTTTCTGTACGGGGATCCGGAGAAGCTGCCGCCGGATGCGCGTGTGAATTATGAGCGGTGGCTGGATGAAGGCGACGTTAATGTGTTCGCCGTCGATGCCAGCCCAAGTGACGCGGAATATCTTCAGCTTCCGAAGGACACTGATCTGATTGTCGATGGAGCGTTCGGAACCGGTCTTACCCGACCGTTTACAGGTGTGTTCTCTTTATTGGCGAATACTGAGACAAGGGCATTGCTGTGGGATCGAGGTGTAAAGGTCGTCGCAGTTGATACGCCAAGTGGCTTGTGCGCCGATAGTGGCCGCGTTTTAGGCAACGTCATTGTCGCCGACTTGACGGTCACGTTTCACAGTAAAAAGGTCGGGCATGTTTTAGGCGATGGTCCAACGTCCTGCGGGAAGGTGCAAACAAAATCGATTGGGCTCGAAACAGCTAAAAGCAGCCAGATTGTCCAAATGGCTTCCGTCGATGGGGCGAGGCTGCGGAAGAAGACAGAAGGCCACAAGTACTCTCATGGACACGCTCTGATCTTGTCCGGAGGGGGCGGAAAAACAGGCGCGGCGCGATTGGCCGCGCGCGGGGCGTTGCGGATTGGTGCGGGATTGGTGACGTTGGGTGTACCGCCTGCGGCGGTCTTGGAAGTGGCTAGTCAGATCACGGCGCTCATGTTGCAGCGCGTTGAGGGAAAAGATGGCCTGGTCGAGGTTCTGAGTGACCCGCGCCTCAATGCGCTTTGTCTCGGCCCCGGGCTGGGAGTGGAACGCGCGCGTGAGTTGGTTCCGGTGGCTTTGGCAGCGCGCCGGGCAACGGTGTTGGATGCGGATGCGTTGTCGGCCTTTGCGGACGACCGGGATGCTTTGTTTGCGCAGTTACACGAAAACTGCGTGCTCACCCCGCACGGAGGAGAGTTTGCGCGGCTTTTCCCCGACATTGCGGACAATTTGAAAGCTGCGCCGACACAAGGCTCTGCCTATTCCAAGGTTGACGCAACGCGGGCGGCTGCAAAGCGCGCTGGGTGCGTGGTTCTGTTCAAGGGGTCGGATACCGTGATTGCCGCACCTGACGGGCGATGTTCGGTCAACTCGGCCTCGTACGAAAGGGCGGCTCCTTGGTTGGCGACCGCTGGATCTGGCGATGTGCTGGCGGGATTCATCACCGGGTTGCTGGCACGTGGGTATCCACCGTTGCAAGCTGCAGAGACTGCCGCGTGGCTGCATGTGGAATGCGCACTGCAATTTGGGCCCGGCCTGATTGCCGAGGACTTGCCGGAACAGCTGCCTGACGTGTTTAGAAAGATGAATATTTGAGTGTGTTGGCGGGGAATGGCCCAATCTACGTCAGATCGGCGAATTTTCGCCGATCAGGGCTGCGGGGGTGCAGAGTGAGTGTTTGCCAGACGCACAGACCGGGGGCAAAGTTGTTTTGAGCACCTCCGAAACGGACTGGTGGTGATGTATTTAAGCAAATGAAATACATTATAAAATTCTCTTGGCCTCTGCGTTCTGTGTTGCGAATTTGCCATTCCTTTATCAGACAGCGCGCGGGCATCTGGAACGTCGGTGCTCGATGATCAATTGGACGGGGCGTAACACCCGAACCATTCATGGTGAGTGAAATGACTTCTAAATTCAAAACCCTTTCCGCTGCCGCTGCGCTGAGTGCAACGGCGGCGATTCCGGCTGCAGCTGAGCTGAAATACGAAAACAACACAGGTGGTTATGTGTTGCTTTATGGACAGCTGCACCCGGCTCTGATCTCGGTCGATGACGGGCAGGACACCGAGACGCGGGTCCTCGACAACGACTTGTCGAACAGCCGCGTGGGCCTGCGCCTGATGCAGCCTTACGGTAGCAATGAGTTCCAGTTTTGGTTTGAAACAGGTCTTGGCCTGCCCGGTTCGGCGTCTGCTGATCAGTTTGGAACCAACGCGGATGGCTGGAATCGCGAAGATATTCGTCACGTGGATTTCTCGCTGAAAGGTGGGTACGGCAAGTTTTCGGCGGGGCAGGGCAGTATGGTCGCTGACGGTGCCGCTGAGGTGGATCTGTCATATGTCGGAACCGCGCTGTATTCGTTCACCAACGATGAAAACGCCGGCTTCTTCTATCGCGACACAGCTGGAATGCTGAGCGGTATCACGGTTGGCGATAGTTCCAGCAACTTTGACGGCTCGCGCCGTGGGCGCATCCGGTATGACACACCGACATTCAACGGGTTCTCGGCTGGCTTCGCCTATGGGCAAAACATTCTGTCCAGCAGCGACGACGATGACTATTACGACGTTGGTCTTTTCTATGAAAACACCTTTGCCGGTGGCGTGGAATTCGCGGCAGCTGTTGCATATTCGGTGCGCGACCGGGACGACAATTCCGGCGATCGCAAGGACACGATTGGTTCGGCGTCTGTCCTTCTGCCAAGCGGGCTGGGAGTTACGATTGCTGGCGGTACGCGTGACGACGATCAGGCCGGGGCGACGGATCCGAATTACTGGTATGGCAAAATCTCATACGAAGGAAATTGGATCGCCTGGGGTAAGACCGGTGTCGGCATAGATTACTATGACGGTTCGGATTTCAACAGCAACGGGTCGGACACCAAAGCCTGGGGTATCGCAGTTGTTCAGAAGGTCGATGCAATCAAGACAGATGTTTATCTGAAGTACCGTAACCACGACTTCGATGACGGTTCATCCTTTGACAACAACGAAGCATGGGTTCTGGGCGCACGCTGGAAGTTCTGATCGCTGTGACCGGATTGAAAACGAGCGCCCCGGTTTCCGGGGCGTTCTTTTTTGGGGGAATAGGCGATCAAATACAGGTGGATTCTGCCTTTGCCCCTTGCACGTACGCTGCTGGGCAAATAGAAGGCGTCAAATTTGCCCGGCGCGCCCTTTTT
Organism: Ruegeria sp. HKCCA5929; assembly: GCF_013034525.1. Classification (NCBI taxonomy): domain Bacteria; kingdom Pseudomonadati; phylum Pseudomonadota; class Alphaproteobacteria; order Rhodobacterales; family Roseobacteraceae; genus Ruegeria; species Ruegeria sp. HKCCA5929. Next base: position 884,251 of record NZ_WQGE01000001.1, on the reverse strand, counting down.
GCGCGCCCCGAATCCTATGGGGACTACCATAATGCAGGTTACAGAGACGCTGAACGAAGGTCTGAAACGCGGCTACAACATCGTTGTGACCGCAGCCGAGCTGGACGACAAGGTCAATGAAAAGCTGACCGAAGCGCAGCCGGAAATCGAAATGAAAGGTTTCCGCAAAGGTAAGGTGCCGATGGCACTGCTGAAAAAGCAGTTTGGTCAACGCCTGCTGGGCGAAGCGATGCAGGAAAGCATCGATGGCGCGATGAACAAGCACTTTGAAGACAGCGGTGACCGCCCTGCGCTGCAGCCCGAAGTCAAGATGACCAATGAAGATTGGAAAGAAGGCGACGACGTTGAAGTGGCCATGTCTTACGAGGCACTGCCTGCGATCCCAGAGGTTGACCTGAAATCGGTCGAGCTGGAGAAGCTGGTGGTCAAAGCTGACGACGCGGCTGTGGAAGAAGCGCTGAACAATCTGGCTGAAACTGCGCAGGATTTCAAAGCGCGCCGCAAGGGCTCGAAGGCGAAAGACGGCGACCAGATCGTTTTTGATTTCGTTGGCAAGGTTGACGGCGAAGAATTCGACGGCGGTTCGGCTGAAGAGTACCCTCTGGTACTGGGCTCGAACAGCTTCATCCCCGGTTTCGAAGAGCAGCTGGTTGGTGTGAAGGCCGAGGAAGTCAAAGACGTCAACGTGACCTTCCCCGCTGAGTACGGTGCAGAGCACCTGGCCGGCAAAGACGCTGTTTTCACCTGCACCATCAAAGAGGTGAAAGAACCGGTGGCCGCAGAGGTCAACGACGATCTGGCCATGAAGTTCGGTGCTGAAGATCTGGATGCCTTGAAGGGGCAGATTTCGGAACGTCTGGAAGCAGAATACGCAGGTGCATCGCGTGCCGTCATGAAGCGTGCTCTGCTGGACGTGCTGGACGAGAAAGTGTCGTTCGACCTGCCACCGTCGCTGGTGGACGCTGAAGCCAAGCAGATTGCACATCAGCTGTTCCACGAGGAAAACCCGGACGTGGAAGGCCACGATCACGGCGAGATTGAGCCGACTGAAGAGCACACCAAACTGGCCGAACGCCGCGTGCGTCTGGGTCTGTTGCTGGCCGAGCTGGGTCAGAAGGCCGAGGTCGAAGTGACCGACGCAGAAATGACCCAGGCGATCATGAACCAGGCGCGTCAGTACCCGGGTCAAGAGCGTCAGTTCTTTGAGTTTGTTCAACAGAACGCTCAAATGCAGCAGCAGATGCGCGCACCCATCTTCGAAGACAAAGTCGTCGACTATGTGTTCGAACTGGCTCAGGTCAACGAAAAAGACGTGAGCAAAGACGATCTGCAAAAAGCCGTTGAGGCACTGGAAGAGGAGTAATCCTCTTCCGCCCATTCTTACGAATGGGCACAAAAAAACGGAGCCGCCTGCTAATCAGACGGCTCCGCATGGGTGGCTTTTGTACCTATGAGGTGAGGGGGTCAGGCCTCATGAGCAAAAGCACGGGGGGTTTGTAGCAGAGCAGTCTTCTGCTCTGGTGTGAACGTGTTCGAGAGCGTTTCGATCAGCCTCAGCACATCTTGCCGTTCAGCTTCTGTCTTCGCGGCGCTCATCTGTTCCACAAAATACTTTTCAAGATCAGTCAGTGGTTTGTGATCCTGATTGGCAGGGCTTTGTGCTGCGGCTTTCTTGGCTGCAAACAGGGCCAGTGCCTCGTCTTCGTCGATGAAGACATCGTTGTGAATGTCTGCAAACTCACGCAGACCCGCGATGCGTTCGTCTGTGCAATCCAGCAGAGCAGCCAGCGCATGAACTTTCCCCATTGGGACAGTTTGGCCGACATAGTCATACGGGGCGCAATTCGAGCGTTTCAGGACCCGATCCATGACCGGATCGATCACGGTGATGATGTCCTGAATGCCAGCGTTCTTGGCATATTCCAAAGAACCGATCATCAATTCGCAGGTTGCGTAGGAAACCGAGTTCTTTTCTTTGCCGCGTGTGAGACGCTGGGTATCTACGCAAAAGCGGGTCGATTCCCACATGGTTGCGCTGCGCAGTGGTGCTTCGCCGCAAAGGATCGCCGAGAAGACATCCGACAACATGTGAGGGCCGGTGGTCTGGAGGGCACGCACGGCTGCGACGACATTCCCCTCATCGTCGAGTCCGATTACATATGCCGGGTCCAGATGATCGAACTCGTCGATTTCTTTTCCGTCTTCTATTTTGACGTCCCATCCAAGACGTTCGCCAAATACACGTGCTCTCAACTCGAACATTTCGTCAAGAACTTCGCTGAACATATGTCTGTTCAGGCCATCTACCACGATGATCATTTCTTCCCCCTTCGAGTGGTTGTTCGGTAAATACGACGTTACCGGTCCTAGGGGATTTTTCTATTGGGGGTTTCCCGTATTTTGGCGAAATTAAGCGCTTTTTTTGATTAACCTGGGGTAATTAGCCCAATCGCAATCGCGCGTCCAACAGCCTGCGGGGTGGTCAGGGCACTAAGCTTTTCCCGACTCGAACGCAAGTGTACTTCGACGGTCCGGTGCGAAATCGACAGAATATCGCCGATGTCCTGCTGAGATTTGCCAGCTGCGACCCACTGCAGGATCTCTGCTTCTCGGGTCGACAGGGTTGGATGGTAGAGCGCGCTGGTTAGCTGATCCGACGAAACGACGTTGTCGTGAATGTGTACTGCCATGGATTGCAGGTCGCTTATCACGTGGGTGTAGAGCTTGCGCCACTCTTCCTTGCTGCAATTGCGGGTTGCGCTGAGCAGGCCAATATCCCCGTACGGACCGCGTACAGGAATCGTAACACCTTGACTGGGCAGGCCAAAATCATGAGCGTCGCGGAATACACGCTGGAAATCGGGGCTGCGTTCAAGGCGGCTCCAATCCACCGGAGCAATGCTGCGGCGTGCCATGTGGATGGTTGGGTCGATCATGATCAGACCCTGGTTCTGGTAATGCTCTGTCCACTCTTCGTCATACGTGACAAAGCCAGCGACAGATCCAGCGGCAGGGTTCATGCCTGCATAAGCAGCATGGTCCATTTCATGCTTGTCACAGATTTGCCTTAGAAATTCGGTGTAGCGAACTTCTGAATCCGGCAGAGTGCTCAGATCGACAATTTCCATGCGGCGCCTACCAGCTGCGGCCCATCTTAACTGCCCGATGGTGTCGTCGAGCATACGTATTCAACAGAGTGGAACCCGGTTACCTCACTCAGCCAGAACATCATATTTTCTTAATCCTGACAAGCAGAGGCATCAATTGTCTGCGCTATTCAGGATATTGTGACATTCAATAGAGCATTTTTGTCACTATCCCGCCTCAAGTGCTAATTTTCAGGCGAAAATTGACGCTAACCACCGTCAGGGTGCGGGTTTGAGCCCGGTTTCTACCAGCAATCCCCTTGCTTTGGCCTCGGGCCAATACCCTTTTGCATACAAAAAGATCGCGCGTTGCTGGTCTCCGTCGGACAGCAGCCATGCTCCGCGCAAGTACTTGCCCGCGAATTCCAGGTTGGTATCCGCATTTAATAGTCCCTCGGCATTACCTTTGTACCCCATCGATCGTGCGGTGGCCGGAAGGATCTGTAGCAGCCCGTAATAGGGGCGGTTCACGGCCCAAGGGCGGTGTGTGCTTTCGCGAATGGCCAACTTGTGTACAAGCTCGCGCGGAAGCTCGTAGTGATCAGCCCATTTGTTGATCGAGGCTCTGAGTTCCGGCGTCTCATTTGGATAGAGCGGCGGATTGAACTGAGTAGTGTCGGCTTTTGAGACTTCACCTCCACCGCATGCAAGCAGCGGGGTTGCGAGCAACAGGGAAAGGAAGCTGCGGCGGGGAAAAACGGGCATCATGAATCTCCGGTCAATAAGGCGGTATGATATGGAACGTCTGTTCGGTCGCAACTCTAGCGATCAATTTGGGCCGAAATTTGCTGGTCTGGCTATGGCATAAAAAAGGCCGCACAAAACGTGCGGCCTTTGTCTTGTTCAAAGCGTAGCCAGATCAGGCTTTGGCTTCGTCTTCTTCAGCCGGAGCAGCTTCGGCAGCCAGGTCATCGTCTTCCGATGCGGCCGAGCCGATGTCGTCGAACAGTTCGGCGATTTCGAATTCAGCGGCGGCTTCTTCTTCAGCAGCCAGTTCCTGAATCGATTTGCCAGATGCCTGCAATTCGGCTTCTTCTTCCGAACGGGCAACGTTCATCTTGATCTCAACTTCGACCTCGGGGTGCAGGCGGACAGCAACAGAGTGCAGACCCAGTTCTTTGATCGGAGCGACCAGAACGACCTGTTTCTTGTCGACTGTGAAGCCTGCTTCGGTTGCAGCGTCTGCGGCGTCACGCGGGGTGACCGAACCGTACAGAGCGCCAGCATCCGATGCCGAGCGAATCACGATGAACTGCTGACCGTCCAGCTTTTCAGCCAGTGCTTCAGCTTCTTTCTTGGTTTCCAGGTTGCGGGCTTCCAGCTGCGCTTTCTGGGCTTCGAACGAGGCGATGTTCGACTCGGACGCGCTCAGGGCTTTGCCTTGGGGCAGCAGGAAGTTGCGGGCGTATCCGGGTTTGACGTCAACGACGTCGCCCATCTGACCCAGTTTCGCAACGCGTTCCAGAAGGATAACTTGCATGTCAGTCTCTCCTTACTTCACGGCGTAGGGCAGCAGGGCGAGGAAGCGGGCGCGCTTGATAGCACGAGCCAGTTCACGCTGCTTTTTCGCCGAAACGGCGGTGATGCGCGAAGGAACAATCTTGCCGCGCTCAGAGATGTAGCGCTGCAGCAGACGGGTGTCCTTATAGTCGATTTTCGGCGCGTTCTCACCCGAGAACGGGCAGACCTTACGACGGCGGAAAAATGGTTTTGCGGCCATGGTTTAGTGTCCTTTCCTCAGGCGGTGATCAACGGCGCTCGCGGCGGTCGCCACGTTCGTCACGCTTCTGCATCTGAACCGACGGGCCATCTTCGTGGCCGTCGACCTTGATGGTCAGAACGCGCATTACGTCGTCATGCAGACGCATCAGGCGTTCCATTTCCTGAACCGCACCCGAGGGGGCATCGGTCTTCAGGAAGGCATAGTGGCCTTTGCGGTTCTTGTTGATCTTATAGGCCATCGTCTTGACGCCCCAGTACTCGCTGTCGACAAGGCTGCCGCCGTTGTCCGCCAGTACGGTGCCAAAGTGTTCGACGAGGCTTTCCGCCTGCGCGTTGGACAGGTCCTGACGCGCGATCATTACATGCTCATACAGTGGCATGTGCACTCCTGTTTATATCAAGGCGCATTTCATAGGCGGGGCCATTTGGTCCTTCGCGACCCTGCCACGAGAGGCTGCGCGATTCATATGACTGCGAAGGATGGCCCCGTATACACGTTTGAACCGCAGGGGCAAGACCCGCCACATATGCCTTGGTGAAGTCGCCCAATTTCCTTTGGGGTGCCCAATTGCTGACGCTTTTCGGCTCAAAGTTGTTTTGCATACCGGACATTACCCGGAACCAACTGAAAACCGACAGTAACCTTATAAAGGGTGAAACGTTATGACCGCGACGAACACAAACACATACCGGGAAGAAGCGGCTGGATCGCGCTTTGAAAACTCGGTTCCGGTAATGATCGCATTCGCGCCGAACTGGAAGGCGCGCTTGATTCTGGCGCGGATGGTTGGCGCATTCCTGATCGTGTCAGCGTTTTCAATGTGGCTGATGCCGGGGTCGGTCATCGCTGCGGATGTCTGGCCGATTAAGATGGTTGCTTCGATGCTGTTTCTGATCGTTGGGGTCAGCTTGCTGACGATTGAGGTTCTGGATCCGCGTCCCGATGCGTATTTCGATCCTATTCGTCGCGAGGTGCGGGTATTGCAAAAGAACGAAGATGGGCGCCCACAGACTGTTTTGCGTCGCAGCTACGACTCCTTGGGTGGTGCGCGCTTTGAAGAGAATGAAGTGCACTTGTTCGACGTGGACGGCAGCCTGTTGATGAAGCTGCCACTTGAATCGGCGGATGTCAGCCGAGCCCTGAAGGGGCAATTGAGCAAAAGCGTAACAATTTTCGGCTGAATTTTATTCTGTTCAAAAAGGAACAGAAATTGTTAGCCAAAAGAGGTTGTGTGCCGCCCTAGGGCGGCACATCTTGTTTGTGAGCAACCCCCATCGGCTTGCACACAAAAAAAACGCGGAGATTGTTATGAAATCCACCCTTCTTGCTGCGGCTTTGGCCGTTTCGGCAACTGCTGCATTCGGCAGTGCCGAGAAATATGTACTGGACCCCAGCCATAGCCAGGTCATCTTCAACTATGATCACCTTGGCTTTTCGACCACTTACGGCATGTTCTCGGGCTTTGAGGGCGAGATCATGTTCGATCAGGAAAACCCTGCGGCATCCAGTGTTACGGTTTCAATGCCGGTTATGGAGATGTTCACAGGATGGAAGCCTCGGGAAGACCACTTCATGACCGAAGATTTCTTTGGCGCTGCCGAAGGTGATCTGATCACTTTCGTCTCGACCGGGATTGAGGTGACAGGCGATGATACAGCCAATATCACCGGCGACCTGACCATGAATGGCGTAACCAAATCGGTTGTTCTGGATGCCAAGTTGAACAAAGTGGACAATCACCCGATGGCCAACAAGCCTTGGGCAGGTTTCAACGCGACCACAACGCTGGTTCGCAGTGAATTTGACCTGGGACAATTTGCACCGTTCGTAAGCGACGAAGTGCAGGTTCAGATTTCTGTTGAGGCTCAAAAGGCAGAGTAAGTCGAAGGACTTGAAAGAATAAACCGCCGGTGAGTATCTCACCGGCGGTTTTTTGTTGGCATTACTGGCTGCGGCTGGCGGTCAGGTCGACAGAAACAGAGACGGCAAAGCCCAGGGACTCTTCGGTCGGCTGTGACGTGCCGACGTTGAAATCCAACCGGTTGAGTTCAACAGAACCCGACATGGTGGCCGTGTCGCCCTGAAGATCCAGGGAAAACGGCAGAACGATATCCATCGTTTTGTCGCGGATGGTCAGCGGGCCACGGGCTTCGTACCCGGTTTCGGTCTTGAACAAATCTGCAGTGAACTGCGCCGTAGGGAATTGTGATGTGTCAAAGAAATCGGAACCCATAGCCTGATCAGTGACCGAACCAAGGCTCAGAGAGCCAATGGCTATGTTAACGTCCACAGATCCCGCAGGCCCGACTTGTGCAGGTTCGTCGAAGGTGATGGCAGCGGTCCAGTCGGCAAAAGATCCGGTGACCGGGCTGCCCAACTGAGAGATTGTTATCGACAAGGCCCCGGTCTGCACTTGCCAGTCAGATTGAACTTCGGCGAGTTCGATGTCGGCATCGTCGGCTTCGCGTGCGAATTCACCCGTGACCCAGCCGCCAGTCAGAACCATGCCCCAAACCGCCACGGCAGCAAGCGCAGGGACAAGTGAATGGTGTTGTTGCGGCGGTTCTGGTGCGTCCGAATGACCAGGCAGCATTCTTCGCAATGTACTGTCCTTGTCGATGACGTGATGTTTCAGCGCGCCAACAATGTGCAGCGCCAATGAGCCCACCAGAACCCACATGAACAGCCAGTGAAGGACTCCGGTCATCTCAGCCACGGCTTCAGACTTGGGAACAAACGGCAGGTTTTGCCCAAAAGGCCAGAGGATCGGTGCGAACCCTTCTGTCGCTGCGTGGTGGATCCAACCGCTGAGTGGAACAAGGACCAGCGAACCGTATAAAAGCCAATGAACGGTTTCCGCCGCAAAGGCCTCGGGCTTGTTGTCTGCATTTAACAAGCCGGGCTTTGTTTGTGTGAAAGCCCACAAAATGCGCGCCAATGCCACGAAGAAGACAGCGATCCCTACAGTTTTATGCAGCGAAAAGACGCGCGCGGCGCGGGCGATTTGGGCCTCGGTTGGGGCGGTGTCTGCGTGAAGAACCGCGTATGCCAAGTTATCTGCGATCCAGCCAAGCGGCAGGGCTGTCAGGATCAGAAGGGCTGTGAGCCAGTGAAACGTTTTTGCAACGCTTCCGTAACTGGAAAATGAATTGGTCGCGGCCATGAAAATAAGACTCCGGGATTCTCTGTCGTGTCCAACGTAAAGACGCGTGAGACTGACACAAGTAAGCGCGGACGCACAGCAACGGTGCCAGAATGCAGAATGCAGGCAGCGCTTGTGCCAGACGAGCAGTCAGTTTACACCCCGCCGCAACCTAACAGTATGCATGAGGTTGCAATGACACTCGCGTTCGTTTTTCCAGGGCAGGGCGCCCAGACAATCGGTATGGGCAAAGCTTTGGCCGAGGCTTATCCGGCGGCGCAAGCCATATTTGATGAGGTGGACGACGCTCTGGGCGAGAAACTGAGCAGCCTTATCTGGGAAGGCGATATCGCCGAGTTGACGCTGACACAAAATGCGCAGCCCGCATTGATGGCGACGTCAATGGTCGCAATGCGCGCCTTGGAGGCCGAGGGTGTTTCGATCAGCAAAGCCGCATTTGTGGCGGGGCACTCGCTTGGTGAGTATTCCGCTTTGGCTGCTGCTGGAGCGTTGTCTGTCGCTGACACCGCGCGCCTGTTGCGCACGCGCGGGCAAGCCATGCAAAGCGCTGTGCCTGTGGGCGAGGGTGCGATGGCTGCCATTCTTGGCTTGGATCTTGACGCCGTGCGCTCTGTTGCTGAAGAGGCCGCGCAGGGCGAAGTGTGTCAGGCGGCAAATGACAACGATCCAACCCAAGTTGTCGTGTCCGGTTCAAAAACTGCTGTCGAGCGCGCTGCCGAGATTGCCAAAGAAAAAGGTGCAAAACGTGCGGTTATGTTGCCCGTAAGTGCTCCATTTCACTGTGCGCTGATGCAACCTGCTGCAGATGTAATGGCGGAAGCCCTTGCTGCGGTCGAAATCAAGGCACCCGCTGTGCCCCTGGTGGCGAACGTACGCGCCGAGGCGGTCAGTGATCCGGATTTGATCCGGCAGTTGCTTGTCGAGCAGGTGACTGGGTCGGTCCGCTGGCGCGAGAGCGTGCAGTACATGGCGGCTCAGGGGGTGACCGAGACATGGGAGATCGGCGCAGGCAAAGCGCTGTCTGGTATGATCCGCAAGATTGACCGTGCCATTGCGGGCAAGGCCGTGGGCACGCCAGAAGATGTTCAAAAGGCCCTTCAGGCCGAATCGTAAGCTAAATGCGCGTCTTTGCCGACGCGCCAAGAGGGAAACTGTATGTTTGATTTGACAGGTAAGAATGCGCTGATCACCGGTGCATCGGGTGGGATCGGTGGCGACATTGCGCGTGCACTGCACGGCGCGGGTGCAACGGTTGGATTGTCCGGTACGCGAGTCGAACCACTGCAAGCCCTGGCAGACGATCTGGGTGAGCGCGCGCATGTGCTGCCTTGCAATCTGAGTGATCCGGAAGCTGTGGAGGCGTTGCCAAAGCAGGCGGCCGCGGCGATGGGATCGGTGGACATTCTGGTCAACAACGCCGGAATCACACGCGACAACCTGTTCATGCGCATGTCCGACGAAGAATGGCAGAGCGTTATTGACGTGAACATGACCTCGACCATGAAACTGTGCAAAGGCGTGATCCGGGGCATGATGAAATCGCGCTGGGGCCGGATCGTGAATGTCTCGTCCGTGGTGGCTGCAATCGGCAACCCTGGGCAGGCGAACTATGCGGCGTCTAAAGCCGGAATGATCGGCTTTTCCAAGGCCTTGGCCCACGAAGTTGCAACGCGTGGGATCACAGTGAACGCTGTGGCACCGGGATTCATCACGACGGCTATGACCGAGAAACTGACCGAGGAACAGAAAAAGGGTCTGTTGGTCAAAGTTCCTGCGGGTCGCATGGGCGATCCCAAAGAAATCGCTGCGGCTGTTTTGTACCTTGCAAGCCCCGAGGCGGGTTATGTCACTGGAAGTACCTTGCATGTGAACGGCGGTATGGCCATGTTGTGATCGCGACAGTGGCGCACGCGAAAGCGTTTGCCTCTTGCGTCGACTATGCTATAGGCGGCGCATCTATGCGGGGCCGGTCTTTCAGGTCGGCCTTCTACTTTCCCGGTTTCCCGGGACCCAAACCGCCCGAAACGGGCAAATCAAGGCCAACCCGTGCGGGCAAGGGCAGAATCGGGCAGACCGCCCTGTAAAGGAATGAGGAATAGACATGAGCGACGTCGCAGATCGCGTTAAGAAGATCGTTGTTGAGCACCTGGGTGTTGAAGAAGACAAAGTCGTGGAAAACGCGTCTTTCATCGACGATCTGGGCGCAGACAGCCTGGACACCGTTGAGCTGGTTATGGCGTTCGAAGAAGAGTTCGGCATCGAGATTCCCGATGACGCAGCCGAAACCATCCAGACCTTCGGCGACGCGGTCAAGTTCATCAGCGAAGCGTCCTAAACGTTTCTTTCTGATCAAAAGCGGCGCTTCCGAGCAACGGAGGCGCCGTTTTTTTATGTCCGCGCAAAATTCGCACTTGCGTGGCCATTTTCCACTGCGCACTGTTTCCATTGAGGCAAAACTCAAAGTGGACAGGGCATGATAAGATCCACTCCAATGATAAATACCGCGCGTTTGACGCTCTGCGCCATGCGCCCGGAGGATTTTGAACGGTTCGCTGAAATATGGCGTGACCCGTGTGTCGTGCAGCACATTGGCGGTACGCCCCGATCGCGAGGCGAAGCGTGGGACTCTTTTCTGCGCAATGCCGGGCACTGGCAAATGGCCGGATTTGGCCAATGGGGCGTGATGCAGCAATCGACGCGCACGCTGATTGGGCAGGCGGGATTCTTTTATGGCAACCGACGTTTGGGCGAGGATTTTGATGGCTTCCCCGAAGCAGGTTGGATTCTGGCCCCCGAGGCACAAGGTCAAGGGTTGGGGTATGAGGCGGCCAAGGCGGCTCATGACTGGTTCGACCGTGTGATTCCAGGACCTTTGGTGGCGATGGTGAACGCATCCAATCTGTCGTCCCAGAAGCTGGCCAAAAAGCTGGGCTATGTTTTGATGCGCGAAGGGGTGTATAGTGAAACCCCGGTGCATTTGTTACGGCGCAACGGACCACCCGCCCGCGCGTAATTCCGCGAGTTCGCCTATATGCCGCAAAATGGCCAAACTGTGCCGATCCCGGTAAATCGGGTTTGGAACGTTCGACCTATGCTACCGGGGATTTTCAGAGCGATTGAGCGGAGGAACAGGCTCATGAGGATTTACCCCACGATGGAACTGCAGAACGGCCGGTGTGTCACGCTGGACAAAGGCCGTCTGGATAACGCGATGATCTGGCACGTGAATCCGGTTGAAACCGCGCGGAGCTGGGCTGAGGCGGGTGCTGAATGGATGCATCTGACCGATTTCGACGCGATTGAAGGCAAAGATACCAACGTCGAACTGGTCGAGGAAATCATTCGCGGAGCTGAGATTCCCGTGCAATTGGCCGGTGGGATGCGCACGCGAGAACAGGTCGAGCATTGGATCGACAAAGGCGTAGGGCGCGTTGTCATCGGCACTTTGGCCGCGCTGGAGCCGAATCTGGTCAAGGAACTGGCCAAGCTGTACCCAGACCAAATCGTGCTGTCTGTCGATGTCTGGCAGGGGTATGTCATGACCGATGGTTGGCGCAACCAGAGCGCGTTCACACCCGAAGCATTCATTGACGCATTCGAAGGCGTGCCATTTGCTGCGATTGTCGTGACAGATATCGACAGTGACATGGAAGATGTAGACGCTCAACTAGGTCTGATTTCCGGAATCGCCGCGCATTCGAGGACCCCGGTGATTGCGAGCGGTGTTGTGCGCACGGCGGACGATATTTCCCGTCTGGCTTATATTCCGAATATCTCGGGCGCAATTGTTGGGCGGGCGCTGTTCCGTAAGTCGCTTGAGTTATCAGATGCTCTGGAGATGGCTAAGGCCGCACACGAGCCAGTGGCGCAGTTCCAGTAAGTCGAAACAACAAACCATTCCGCCCTTTCTGCTGCGCGCGTGAAAGGGCGGGTACTGTGTTTTCCCTAAAATACGCGTTTCTCTGGGTGATCGGCGGCAGGATGCCGGCGCGGAAATCGCCCTTGCTCTTGCCCCCGCACCCCGGGCCGGGGTATGAGCGGTTCTCATAACAGGAAGCAGGCAAGAGGCACTTCATGCGCAGAGTCGTTGTAACCGGTCTTGGATTGGTCACTCCTTTGGCCAGCGGGGTCGAGGAAACATGGTCGCGGCTGCTGGACGGAGAATCCGGCGCAGGCCCCATCACGCATTTCGACGCTGAGGCAAGCGGGGTCACAACGACCTATGCCTGCGAGGTGCCGCGCGGGGATGGAACCGACGGAACGTTCAATCCCGATGATTGGATGCCGCCGAAAGAACAGCGCAAGATCGAGGACTTTATCCTGTATTCGATCGCGGCTGCGGAAATGGCCTGCAAGGACGCGAACTGGTTGCCTGAAGATGAGGAAGACCGCCTGCGGACAGGTGTTCTGATTGGTTCGGGTATCGGGGGGCTGGGCTCGATTGCCAATACAGCCAATCTGATCCGCGACAAAGGCCCGCGTCGGGTGTCGCCGTTCTTTATTCCGGGTGCTCTGATCAATCTGGCCTCGGGTCAGGTGTCGATCCGCCACGGGTTCAAGGGGCCGAACCACTCTGTTGTGACTGCTTGTTCGACTGGCGCCCATGCGATCGGCGATGCCAGCCGTATTATCCGTGCAGGTGATGCGGACGTCATGGTTGCAGGTGGCGGCGAAGGCTGCATCTGCGAGATCGGGATTGCAGGTTTCAACGCCTGTAAGGCGCTGTCGACGAAATATGCAGACGACCCGAAGAAAGCCAGCCGTCCCTATGATGTCGACCGTGACGGGTTCGTCATGGGTGAAGGCGCGGGCATCGTGGTTCTGGAAGACTACGAACACGCCAAGGCGCGTGGAGCGAAGATTTATGCCGAGGTTCTGGGCTATGGCATGTCGGGTGATGCCTATCACATCACCGCACCGTCAGAGGATGGCGATGGGGCCGAACGTTCGATGAAGGCCGCGCTGCGCAGTGCCGGGCTGGAGCCGAAAGATCTGGACTACATCAACGCGCATGGCACCTCGACCATGGCGGATACGATTGAGTTGGGTGCTGTGGAACGCCTGCTGGGCGATCATGCGTCAAACGCCACAATGACCTCGACGAAGTCGGCCACCGGGCACTTGCTGGGGGCTGCGGGCGCGATTGAAGCGATCTTCTCGATCCTGGCGATCCGGGATCAGGTGGCGCCGCCGACGATCAACTTGGACAACCCGGCTGTCGAAACACCGATTGATCTGGCACCGAATGCCAAGCGCGAGCGCGAGATCAACGTGGCTCTGTCAAACTCGTTTGGGTTTGGCGGTACCAATGCCAGCGTGATCTTTGGAAAGGTCAGCTAAATGTGGCGGGCCATTGCTTCGAATGCGCTGACCATGTTGGTGGTCGGCCTGTTCCTGATGGGCGGACTGATCCTTTGGGGGCAATCTCAGTACAAAGCGGACGGCCCGCTTGAAACCGCAATCTGCCTACAGGTCAGAAGCGGATCGAACATGACGCGTGTCAGTCAGGAACTGGAAGATCAGGGCGCGATCCGCAATGCGACGCTGTTCCGTATGGCTGCGGATTACACGGACCGCGCGCAGCAGCTGAAAGCCGGTAGCTTTCTGGTACGCGAAGGCGCGTCGATGGAGCAGATCATTGCCGAAATCACCAGCAGCGGGGCCAGCACGTGTGGATCCGAGATCGAATACCGCATCGGCGTGACCCGTGCCCAGACACGGGTACGCGAGTTGAACCCGGCGACGTTGGATTTTGATGAAATCGCGTCTTTTGATGCTTTGGAGGAAGAGGCCCCAGCAGCCTATACTGAAAAGCGCAATGAAGCGGACACTCGGTATCGCGTATCCTTGGCCGAAGGCGTGACCTCATGGCAGGTGGTTGAAGCGTTGAAGTCCTTTGAGGCGCTGACCGGAGAAGTGACTGAGATCCCGGCTGAGGGTATGTTGGCCCCGGACAGTTATGATGTTGTGGCCGGTCAGGACCGCAATGATGTCCTGAAGGCTATGCAAGACAAACAGCAGCTTCGGATCAATGCGGCCTGGGAAAACCGTCAGGATGGCTTGCCCTTGGAAAGCCCCGAAGAGATGCTGATCCTTGCTTCGATCATCGAAAAGGAAACCGGAGTTCCCGAAGAGCGCGGACAAGTAGCCAGCGTTTTCGTGAACCGACTGAATCAAGGGATGCGACTGCAGACGGACCCGACGGTCATTTATGGCGTGACCAAAGGGCAGGGCACTTTGGGTCGGGGTTTGCGGCGCAGTGAGTTGAACCGCCCAACGCCGTGGAACACGTATCAGATCGATGGGTTGCCGCCGACCCCGATTGCGAACCCCGGTTTGGCAAGTCTTGAGGCCGCCGTTGCGCCGGATGACACCAGCTTTGTGTTCTTTGTGGCCGATGGCACGGGCGGTCATGCCTTTGCAGAGACATTGCAGGAGCATAACCGTAACGTTGCTAAGTGGCGCGAGATTGAAGCCGAACGGAACTCGGGAAACTAGACCCAAACTTCAAAACTACGAAAAGAAACGCCGACGTCAGAGGAATATCCGACGTCGGCGTTTCTTTTGGTATTGGCTTTTGGTGTTAAGCGGCAGGGCGTCTGCGGCGGGGTCGGCGACCCTTTCCAGCCGAAGGCTTTCCATCGCCATTGGCTGGTCTGGGTTTGAACCCACGACGGCGATTATTTTGGCGGCGCGCTGGTTTTTGGGGTTCAACGCCTTCAGGCATTGTGCCGCTTGCGACGGGAATTTCGATCTTCATCAGTTTCTGAATCTGACGCAGCAGATCGACTTCTTCAGGTGCACAAAATGCAATGGCCTCACCTTCACGCCCGGCACGCGCCGTGCGGCCGATCCGGTGGACATAGTTGTCAGGCACTTCGGGTAGATCGAAATTGAAAACATAAGCAACGCCAGGGATATCGATGCCACGCGCGGCAACGTCGGTGGCCACCAGAATGGTTACCTCACCTTCGCGAAACGCCTTGATCGCGCGGTCCCTTTGCCCCTGGCTTTTGTTGCCGTGGATCGAAGCCGCGTTGTACCCATCGGCAACCAGACCCTTCATCAATCGTTCGGCCCCGTGTTTGGTGCGGGTAAACACCAATGTCAGCGCATCGCTGTCTCGTGAGAGTATTTCACGCAGCTTTGCTGGTTTTCCGGGTTTCGACACAAAGTGCAGCGATTGTGTGATCTTGTCAGCGGCCTTGCCTGGAGGCGACACCTGAACCCGTTGGGGGTTGGTCAGGTACGCGCGGCTAAGCTCTTCCATCTGTTTTGGCATGGTAGCCGAAAACAACATGGTTTGGCGTGGAGTACCCAGCGCTGGTGCAATTTTGCGCAGGGCGTGGATAAACCCCAAATCCAGCATCTGGTCAGCTTCGTCCAAAACCAGATGGCGAACTGAGCTGAGATCGACGGCGCCACGGTCCATCAGGTCAATCAGGCGACCCGGAGTGGCGACTAGAATATCTGTGCCACGCGCCAGGAACATGATCTGCTTGTTGATCGATTGTCCGCCCACAACTGTCCCAACGCGCAGCTTGGTGCCTTTGGTCAAGACGCGCAGGCTTTCGGCGATCTGGTTCACCAATTCGCGGGTCGGCGCAAGGATCAACGCCTTGGCTGTCTTGGGATCAGGTTTTCCAGGCTGAGCCAGCAGGTGATCAATCAGAGGCAGGCCAAAGGCCAGTGTCTTGCCGGTACCTGTTTGGGCAAGACCCAGAATGTCGTGGCCGTTCAGCGCAAGCGGGATGGCTTGGTTCTGAATCGGGGTAGGCTGTGTGAAATTGGCGCTTTTCAGCGCTTTGTTGAGTGCGGGGGCAAGACCCAGCATGTCGAAGTCGAACAAAAAACTATCCTTTATGCCCGGAGCTATTGCCCACGGACAGGTCGTGACGGGTCGCATCTGGCGACCTGCAGGGGTTGTGCGAGACCTCGGGACGGGCAGGCGCACCCTGCGCTGTCCGGTCGTCGCGTCAAGAACCCTGCGTGATGGGGAACTATGGGTGGATCGGGCGCTGTGGGGCGGACAAGGTCCGCTCAGGCTCACGCTGCAGCGCTTGGCTTTGAGGGGACATGAGGGTTGAGCTCGGAAATGTCAACCTGGGGCGTGGCTTAAGAAGCCTTGCCGATACAAAAACAACACTTGGCGTGGTTGCTGAGTTATAGCGTTAGACCCACAGCCTTGTTGATGGCAAGACCGGTTTTTACTGCGCGGTATGTCGGAAACGGCATCCGCCCGGCTGTGTTGATATCACGCCTGATCCATTCTTGTGCCTCCAGCTGATGGAGTGACGATGACAGCGCCCGATCTGTAATGATCGAAAGTCCCGATTTGATGGTCGAAAACCGATGGGGCCGGTCCGTTAGAGCCAGAACCGGAACGGTCCATGTTTTTCGCAAAAGACTGGTTTCATCTTTGTCGCGAGCAGCAGTGATAATTTTGCTGGCAATTTCGGCGGTCGCGATCCCGGATGGTGTCAACCGGAATTCCGGCCGTAGCGGATGCCCATGGCCAGGGTTCCTTTCGATCAGGTCAAGGTCTGTGAGGTGGGCAAAACTGGCCGCAAACGCGGTACGGCTTGCATTGGTGGCAGACAAGAGTGGTGCCTGCCGACCCGGAACCCCTTCGTGCAGCAGGGCAAGTATGTTCAACGACCAAGCCCGAGAGGTCAGCTTGACAAGTGTCATTATGTCCATAAAGTATAGTAACTATATTTTAAAAAAAAGGAAAGTGCTATGCCGCTCGTTTCATTGAAAAATACCATAACGCTGGCGATGTCAGTTCGGGATCGGCATGTAAGCGTCGATTGGTATACAGACAAACTTGGTTTTGAGCTTATCCATCACATCGATGAAGCGGGTTGGAGTGAAATGCGGACAAGTGTCGACGGAGTCACTTTGGGGCTGGGCGAGCAAGTCGAAGCTTTGCCGGGTAACTGCGTCCCCGTTTTTGAAGTTGCCGATATCGTGGACGCGCGCGAAAAACTGGAGAACGCCGGAGTTAAATTCGACGGAGAAACGGACACGATTGAAGGGATGGTCAGCACGGCAACATTTTATGATCCGGACATGAATGCTTTGATGTTGGCGCAGGATTTATCGGGCGGACAGTCTTAACGCTGCGAACGGTGCGTGTTGCGTGCGTGTTGCTTAACACATTGACATTGCGTTCTTTTTTATCTACTGATTGTGCTATGCTAGAAGAAGTGGGCAACGCCCGGGAGGCAACCCGGTGGCCGTTTTTCGTTTCTCTCGTGCGGAGAAAACTCACGCATGAGGTCACAGGCAAACATGACTTTGATTACCCCGGAAGAGCGGATTTCCCAGACGGCTGACTTGTTGCAGTCGCTTGAGAGGTCCATTCGCGATCTGCGGCAAGCGGCGGAAGACCTGCGCAAACAGATCGGTGCCGGGGAGGATGCAGATCTTGCTGGTTCAGCCAGGCAACTCGGGCAGTTAGAGGGGCTGATCCGAAGTTGTCAGAAAGTGGAGACAAGCTTTGTCGAACAACATCACAGACAAGCCGGAATTGCCCAAGGGGGGTACGCGCTCGACCTTGAGCGCGCTCGATTTGAAATCGGGTGCAGGTTGGCTCGCCTCCGCCGATGCTGCGGTGCGAGAGAGATTTCTGAGTGAGATCGGGGAGGGGGGGGCTGTGCGCCCTCCCTTTCCTGTTTGAGTTTTGGGCGCTGCCGCATCAGTTGCCGCCCGAGGGAGATTGGCGGTCTTGGGTGATTATGGGCGGGCGTGGAGCCGGGAAAACACGTGCCGGGGCTGAATGGGTGCGGTCGATGGTTGAAGGGGCGAAACCGTTGGATCGTGGAGAGGCCAGCCGGGTGGCGTTGGTCGGTGAGACCTTTGATCAGGTGCGCGATGTGATGATCTTTGGCGATAGCGGGATATTACAGTGCTCGCCGCCGGATCGTCGGCCCACATGGAAGGCGTCGGAACGGAAACTGATCTGGCCCAACGGGGCCGAGGCGCAGGCGTTTTCGGCGCATGATCCTGAGGGGCTGCGCGGGCCGCAGTTCGATGCAGCATGGGTGGATGAACTGGGCTGTGCGGCAATCGACAAGGGCACAAACCAGCCAAACAAGTTCCTCGATCCCAAGTCCTCGGAGTCGCTTTTGCCAGCTTATTCGAACGGATTGAGGGATGATTACATTCAGGCGCAGTATTTGACCGCAACACTAGGACACTGGAGCGATCCCGCAGTCAATCCAGTGTCACATATCTATGGCGCTCGGATGCTGGATTTGGCGAACGCGTACGTTTGGGCGTGGGATACCCGTCCGTTTCCAACATTTCCAAATCTGCAGAGCCAATGGGACGATGGAGAAAACTATGCCAGAGGGCATTGGCTGAACGGGCGGTCCGGGTCGCGGACACTTGCATCTGTAGTGACCGAAATCTGCCATGGGGCAGGGGTGACAGACATCGATGTTTCGCGACTTCATGGTGTGGTTCGGGGCTATGTGATCGAAGATGTGACAAACGCGCGGTCCGCTTTGCAACCACTGATGCTGCGTTACGGGTTTGATGCAATTGAACGGGACGGTCAGTTGCGGTTTCAGATGCGCGACGGTTACGGTGCGGTCGCACTCAACCCTGATCAGCTGGCGATCAGCAGCGATCTGGAAGGCGCGGTTGAACATCGGCGTGAGGCCGAGGCCGAGATGACTGGTCGGGTTCGCCTGCGCTTTGTGCAGTCGGATGCGGACCATGATCTGGTCGCAGAAGAGGCCGTACTCCCTCAGGACAAAACCCATTCCGTTTCGGTGAATGAAATGCCGTTGTCGATGACCCGGGCAGAGGGTCGTCAAACCGCGGAACGCTGGCTGAGTGAGGCAAGGGCCTCGCGTGATACCGTGCGCTTTGCGCTGCCGCCGTCGCAGATACATCTGGGTGCCGGGGATCTGGTGCGATTGTCAGAGGTCGAAAACAGCCCGATTTACCGCATTGACCGACTGGAAACATCGGACCTGCAACTGGTCGAGGCGGTTCGGGTCGAACAAGGTGTCTACAAGGCTTCGGACCTGCGCGAAGATGCCCCGACAGTGAAACCCTATGCTGCGCCGACCCCTTTGCTGCCGGTTTTTCTGGACCTGCCGTTGTTCACTGGCGCAGAAATTCCGCATGCCCCTTATCTGGCTGTCACGGGCGATCCGTGGCCCGGCGCGGCTGCGGTCTATAACTCGTCAAGTGACGAAGCTTACGCGCTGGGCGACATAATCCAGGGCCAAGCGATTGTTGGTGTCACCGAAACCCCGCTGTATCGTGCCAGCGCGGGTGTGTGGGACGAGGGTCCGGCGTTGCGGATCAAGTTGGTGTCGGGCCAGTTGGAATCCCGCCCCCGTGGTTCAGTTCTGAATGGCCTGAATCTGGCTGCTATCGGCGATGGGTCGCCGGGCAACTGGGAGGTTTTTCAGTTTTCTGATGCGGTTCTCGAAGCGCCCGGAGTCTACGCCTTGTCCGGGCGTCTCAGGGGGCAGTTGGGCACTGACGCGTTGATGCCGGATGTCTGGCCGGATGGCTCAGTTTTTGTTCTTCTGAATTCTCAGATCCAGCAGACAAGTTTGTTGCGCAATGAGCGTCGGATGGCCAAACACTACCGCATCGGGCCTGTGGATCGCAGTTACGATGATCCGTCTTTCCAACATCTGATCGCGTCTTTCGATGGTAACGGATTGCGTCCTTACGCACCGGTGCACCTGAAAGTTCAAGCCGGTCTGTCCGGCGATGCATTTTCATGGATCAGACGTGCGCGTCTGGACGCGGATGATTGGTCGGGGCTGGAGATACCTCTGGGCGAAGAAACCGAATCCTATCTGGTGCGCATCCGTGCAGATGGAACATTGCTGCGCGAAGACCTGATCGCGGAACCACGCTGGACCTATTCCTCAACAATGAAGGCGGCGGACGGTTCGACCGGCGCGTATGAGGTCGAAGTGGCGCAGGTGTCAGCCGTCTACGGCCCCGGTCCGTCAACCCGTCTTTTGGTGGGGCAGTCAGCCTGATGCGGCCGGTTCTGCACGGAGATGTCAGTGCCGCAGCGTGTGCTTTGCTGGCAGCTCCTCAGGCAGACCGGACACGTTTATGCGTTCGGATGATTCATGAAGCAGAACTGGCTGACAGGCATCTTGAACGCACGGGGCGACTTCATCCCGTTTACGGCAACGGCTCGCTGATGGCCGTTGCTCGAAACAGAACCCTGGCGAATGAGCCGGGGTTCGACGACTTGCAGTATTGCCAATGTTTTGAGACGGTTCTGCACCATCTTTCCAAATTCTTAGTCACCCGGCAGCGCAGCTGACACATTTGCTGGCGGCCAAGTCCAGCGCCAACCGCGCGTCTGGAATTCGGTCGCCGCAATCCTCGCAATACCCGTATTCCTCCTCTTCAATGCGTACCAAGGCGGCTTGAAGACGGCTTTTTTCAATATCGCGATTGGTTTGTTGCGCCTTTGCCATGGCCTGGTTTTGCAAGGCATCCATGCGACTCAGTCGGCCAACCGCTTGTTGATCCAGTTCAACGACAGCCTGCGCCTTTTGACCTGACGCTGAAAGCTGTTCCAACTCGGACAGTCGCTCGCGAATTTTTGTTTTAAAATATGAGCTTTCGAACTCATTCATTTTTGTTGCATTGCAGATCACGGGTTTGCGTTTGGTCTTTTTACCACTAAATGGCATTCTAGGCGCAGCAAAGGATTAAAAGCCATGTTTGAAAAGCGCAGTCATGTAACGCCGGTTGATCCGGTTTGGACCCGCATCACATCCGAGGCCCACGCGGCCGTAGAAAAAGAACCACTCATGGGTGGTCTTGTGCACGCCTGTATCCTGCATCACCGCAGCCTTGAACGCGCGCTTTCCTATCGGATTTCGGCCAAGCTGTGCTCGAACGAGATGTCGATGATGGTCTTGCGAGAGATTGTCGACGAAGCATATGCCGATGATCCACATCTGATCGAAGCGGCGCGGGCTGATCTGATGGCCGTTTACGAGCGTGACCCCGCATGTCACCGCCTGTTGCAGCCGATCCTTTACTTCAAAGGGTATCAGGCGATGCAGGCCTATCGGGTTGCGCATTGGTTGTGGAAAAAGGGTCGCTACGATCTGGCCTATTTCTTCCAGATGCGCTCGTCCGAGATATTCGGGATAGATATTCATCCGGCTGCAAAGATCGGCAAGGGTATCATGATCGACCACGCTCATTCCATTGTCATTGGTGAAACCGCTGTTGTGGGCGATAATGTTTCAATGTTGCATTCGGTAACGCTGGGCGGAACCGGCAAGGAAGAGGAACAGCGCCACCCCAAGATCGGCAACGGGGTTCTGATTGGGGCCGGAGCGAAGGTTCTGGGCAACATCGAAGTTGGCCATTGCAGCCGTATCGCTGCGGGTTCGGTGGTTCTGCAACCTGTACCGGCTTGCAAAACCGTTGCTGGTATTCCCGCGAAGATCGTGGGCGAGGCGGGATGCGATCAGCCTGCGATCTCGATGGACCACATGCTGGGCAAAGACCAGTAGGTAAAAATCACTTCAAGCGGTTGGTGCGTTTCTCCAACCGCTTGCGCTTGCGTTCCTCTCGTCTCTGCTGACGCAGTTCTTTGCGCCGCTTTTGTTCAGCTTTCTGCTCGGCAATCGCCTCAGGATCACTGCTTTTGAATTTCGAGTGCTCGCCCGGATAACTGTTCGGTTTCGCAGAGACCTCGCCTGGTGTCGTCCCAGTCAAAAGGACCAAAACTACCAAGCTTTGTACAAGGTTCTTGCGGACCACAGAGCACTCTCCTTCTGAATTAATCTTGTAGAAGAAGGTGGGAGGTCAATGCGCTTTAGGCAATTGATACGCCAATCACACGGGTTCAATTCAGCGCCAAATGATAAGATGACCCCCGCCCAACAAAAGCTTGGGCGGGGGGTGTTCGAGTGCCTCAGGCCAGCATGACCATCGGATTTTCCAGATTGTCGACAATGGCCTTGAGCAGTTCTGCCCCTAGCGCCCCGTCGATGACGCGGTGATCCACGGACATTGTGACAGACATCACGGTTGCCACGGTCAGTTCGCCATCATCTCCGACAACAGGCTTTTTCACACCGGTCCCTACAGCCAGAATTCCGGCATGTGGCGGGTTTACGATTGCATCGAAGTTGTCGATGCCAAACATACCCAGATTTGAGACGGCAAAGGTGCCGCCCTGATACTCATGCGGTGCCAGCTTGCGTTCGCGGGCGCGGGCTGCAAGGTCTTTCATCTCGGTCGATAGGGCGGACAATGACTTCATGTCAGCATCTTGCAGAACCGGGGTGAACAGGCCGCCCTCAATCGCAACAGCAACGGCGACGTCCGAAGGCTTCAGTTGCAGCACGCGGTCACCCGCCCAGACTGCGTTACAGGCCGGAACCTGTTGCAGTGCGTTTGCGACAGCTTTGATGATGAAATCGTTGACGCTCAGCTTGACGCCACGGCCTTCCAACTGCTTGTTCAACTGGCTGCGGAACTTGAGCAGCGCGTCCAGCTTGATGTCACGACGCAAATAGAAATGCGGGATGGTCTGTTTGGCTTCGGACAGGCGCGCGGCGATGGTTTTGCGCATACCGTCCAGCTGGATTTCCTCGTACTCGCGCCCTTCATACATCCGAGCGACCATGTCTGCCGACGGCCCGGTTGGTGCCGCAGGCGCAGAGGGAGCAGTGCTTGCAGGCGCTGGAGCAGCTGCAGCCGGTGCGGCAGTCGCGCTTTCCACATCCGCCTTGACGATGCGACCATGCGGGCCAGAGCCGGCGATCTGCGATAGATCAAGACCTTTTTGCGCCGCAATGCGACGGGCCAGTGGTGAGGCGAAAACACGACCGCCATCAGCCTTGACCGGAGCAGCCGGGGCCGGGGCAGAGGCTGGCGTCTCGGACGCCGCTGGCGCTGCAGTTTCTGCTGCGGGCGCAGCCGCAGGCGCGGCGGCAGGCGTCGCACCAATGTCATCTGCGCTTTCGCCGTCTTCCAGCAGAACAGCAATGGCGGTGTTGACCTTAACGCCTTCGGTTCCCTCGGCGATCAGGATCTTACCGATGGTGCCTTCATCAACGGCTTCGAACTCCATCGTGGCCTTGTCGGTTTCGATCTCGGCCAGCAGGTCGCCAGAGGAAACGGTGTCGCCTTCCTTGACCAGCCATTTGGCAAGCGTGCCTTCCTCCATTGTGGGCGAAAGGGCGGGCATCAGAATTTCGGTGGGCATCTGTCTGTCGCTCCTTACCGGTAGGTCACTTGTTTGACGGCGGCGATCACCTCATCGGTGGTGATCAGGGCCAGCTTTTCGAGGTTCGCAGCGTAGGGCATCGGTACATCTTTGCCGGTGCAGTTGATGACCGGGGCGTCGAGATAGTCGAACGCTTCCTGCATCACGACCGAGCTGATGTAGCTGCCGACCGAGCCTTGCGGCCAACCTTCTTCCACAGTCACCAGACGGTTCGTCTTCATCACCGAGTTGATGATTGCGCCAGTGTCCATCGGGCGGATTGTGCGCAGGTCGATAACTTCGGCACTGATGCCTTCTTCCGCCAGTTTGTCGGCGGCTTCGAGTGCGTATTGCATGCCAATGCCGAAGCTGACGATGGTCACATCCGAACCTTCACGCCAAATACGCGCCTTGCCCAGCGGGATGGTCAGGTCATCCACCTGCGGCACGTCGAAAGAACGCCCGTAGAGGATTTCGTTTTCCAGGAAGACAACCGGGTTGGGGTCGCGGATCGCCGATTTCAGCAGACCTTTAGCATCGGCTGCCGAGTAGGGCATCACCACCTTCAGGCCGGGTATCTGCATGTACCACGCTGCATAGTCCTGAGAGTGCTGCGCAGCCACTCGGGCGGCGGCACCGTTAGGACCGCGGAACACGATGGGGCAGCCCATCTGACCGCCTGACATATACAGCGTCTTGGCAGCAGAGTTGATGATCTGGTCAATCGCCTGCATGGCGAAGTTGAAGGTCATGAACTCGACAATCGGTTTCAGACCTCCAAAGGCTGAACCAACGGCGATGCCTGCAAAACCGTGCTCGGTGATCGGCGTATCGATAACGCGCTTGGGGCCAAACTCGTCCAGCAGACCTTGGCTGATTTTATACGCGCCCTGATATTCGGCGACTTCTTCACCCATCAGGTAGACGTCTTCGTCACCACGCATTTCCTCGGCCATCGCGTCACGCAGCGCTTCACGGACGGTTTCGGACTTCATCTCTGCATCTGCGGGCCAATCGGGCGACAGGTCAACGACCGGAGCAGCGGGGGCAGCGGCAGAAGCGGGGGCCTCAACCGCCGCAGGGGCGGCCTCGGTCACCGCTGCGGCTGCAGGAGCAGCCGCTGGCAGGGCAGAGGCGTCTTCGCCTTCTTCCACCAGAACCGCGATAGGGGTGTTCACCTTGACCCCTTCGGTACCTTCAGCGATTAGGATCTTGCCAATGATGCCTTCATCAACGGCTTCAAATTCCATCGTCGCCTTGTCGGTTTCGATCTCGGCCATGATATCGCCAGAGCTTACAGTGTCGCCTTCCTTGACCAGCCATTTGGCTAGTGTGCCCTCTTCCATTGTGGGCGAAAGGGCGGGCATGAGAATTTCGGTTGCCATGTCTTATTCGTCCTCTCAGGCGTAAATGTCAGTCCAGAGCTCTTCGACGGAAGGCTCGGGGCTTTCTTTCGAGAATTCAGCGGCTTGATTGACGACCTCTTTGATCTCTTTATCGATCGCCTTCAGATCATCCTCGGTCGCGTGTTTGCCAGTCAACAGCAGCTCGCGCACATGTTCGATCGGATCGCTTTGTTCGCGAACCTTCTGAACCTCTTCGCGGGTGCGGTACTTGGCCGGGTCAGACATCGAGTGACCGCGATACCGGTAGGTTTTAACCTCAAGGATGTAAGGGCCTTTGCCCGCACGGCAGTGGGCCACAGCTTTCTCACCTGCGGCCTTAACCGCCAACACATCCATACCGTTGACGATCTCACCGGGGATGCCAAACGCCTCGCCGCGCACGTAGATGTCTGGCGACGATGTTGATCGCGCCTGCGCTGTACCCATGGCGTATTGGTTGTTTTCGATCACAAAGACCACTGGCAGATCCCAGAGAGCGGCCATGTTGAACGTCTCATAGACCTGACCCTGGTTGGCCGCGCCATCACCGAAATAGGTGAATGTCACGCCACCGTTCTCTTTGTATTTGTCAGCAAAGGCCAGACCTGCGCCCAGCGGAACCTGTGCACCAACGATGCCGTGACCGCCATAGAAATGCTTCTCTTTCGAGAACATGTGCATCGAGCCGCCCTTGCCTTTGGAAAGGCCGCCTTCGCGCCCGGTCAGCTCGGCCATAACGCCACCCGGATCCATACCGCAGGCCAGCATATGGCCGTGATCGCGATACGAGGTGATGCGTTTGTCACCTTCCTGTGCGGCGGCTTCGAGGCCGACAACAACCGCTTCCTGTCCGATGTAAAGGTGGCAGAAGCCGCCAATCAGACCCATACCGTAAAGTTGACCGGCCTTTTCCTCGAATCGGCGGATCAGCAGCATCTCGCGGTAGTAGGTTTTGAGCTCTTCCGCAGAAACATTTGGTTTCTTTGTGGTTTTTCGCGCAGCCATTGTGGCGATCTCCCCCTTTCGGACAGATAGTTTAGCGTTAAACTATCTTCTAAAGCATTTCGGGCGATCTGGCGAGTGTTAATGTGACGCAGCGTCGGTTTACGCTAAGCTGCGCTTATCAAAGCAAAATGAATTGTTGGTAGAGAAGGGCTGCTCGACGAAAAAACCAAGTCCGCTTAGCGAATGACGATCTCGTCCGCGCGGATCATACCCAGAACCGAGCGTGCCTGCTGGTCCAGAAGGTCCAGGTCAAGATAAGTGTCAGACAACCGTAGCGTCAGGTTCTCCATCTCGGCGATCTCGGCATTCAGCTTCGCCAAATCGCGCGACAGAGCGTCCCGTTCCGCTGCAATCTCGACCCGACGAAACAGGCCATAATCTCCTTGTACGGCGGCAAAGGTGAAATAGACACCCAGCATGAAAGCCACCGAGAAGAAAGCAACTGCGCCCAAACCGGGCCGATGGGAACGGGACACTCTGTTTACCGCCGTATGAAAACTTGCCTCAATAACGGGTCCTTTTCGAACCTCTTTCAGCACTATGTCACAGGTGATTCGGCTTGTGAATCCCCTGATTCCCAAAAATCAGGGGATGAGTCAGAATGTCTCGCAAGGTAAGCGAAAGCGCGCCGCGACAGGACTACTGTTCCAGTGCGGCTACACCGGGCAGGGTCTTACCCTCCATCCATTCCAAGAATGCGCCGCCCGCAGTGGAGATGTACGAGAAATCATGTGCCGCGCCCGATGCGTTCAGTGCTGCAACGGTATCGCCGCCACCGGCAACTGAGACCAACTGGCCCGAACGGGTCAAAGCCGCCGCTTTCAATGCGGCGGCATTGGTCGCTGCATCAAAGGGTTCCAATTCGAACGCGCCAAGCGGGCCGTTCCAGATCAGCGTTTTGCTTTTTGTAAAGATCTCGGTGATCGCGGCGACGCTTTCAGGACCTGCATCCAGGATCATGCTGTCTTCGGGGCATTGATCTGCGGGCAAGACTTGATGCGGAGCATGGGCTTCGAATTTGTCTGCAACCACAATATCCGTGGGCAGAACAATGGTGCAACCCGAGCTTTCGGCTTTGGTCAGGATTTCCGCAGCGGTATCCTTCATGTTCCGCTCAGCCAGCGATTTGCCGACGTTCAGACCTTTTGCGACCAGAAAGGTATTGGCCATGCCACCGCCAATGACAAGATAGTCCACCTTGTCGATCAGATTGCCCAACAACTCCAGTTTGGTGGATACTTTTGCACCGCCTACAACAGCAGTTACGGGCCGTTTAGGGGCACCCAGTGCGCCTTCCAGCGCTTGCAATTCGGCTTGCATTAGGCGACCTGCACATGCGGGCAGAAGGCGCGCCAAAGCCTCGGTCGAACTGTGGGCGCGGTGCGCGGCTGAAAACGCATCGTTGCAATAAACGTCCCCCAGCTTGGCCATGCCTGCGGCCAGATCAGCGTCGTTCTTGGTCTCGGCTGCGTGAAAGCGCGTGTTTTCCAGCAGCAATACCTGATGACCCGGTTGCAGCGCATCGGCGGCCAGTTCAGCCTCGGTGCCCACGCAATCGGCTGCAAACAGGACAGGGGCGCCAAAAGTGCTTTCCAGTGTCGGCACCAATTGCTTGAGTGACAAGTTTTCGCGTCGCTCGCCACCTGGGCGACCGAAATGGGCCAGTAGGATCGGCTTACCACCGGCGGCCAGAATATCGCGTACTGTCGGTGCGATCCGCTGGATACGGGTGGCGTCGGTCACAACACCGTCAACGACAGGGACATTGATGTCCACGCGCACCAGCACGCGTTTGCCGTTCAGATCCATATCGTCCAGTGTTTTCCAGCCCATCGTGCAATCCTTCCCAGTGGCAACCGATTTAGGCGGTTCTTTTCCTGCATTTTGCCCTCAGGTCAATGCGTCACTTGGCATTCACGCGCTTGGCGCATAGGTATTTGCGCAAGACAAACGACAGGAGGGCCACATGGCCGAGATCAAAGATCCCGAAAACACAATCATCATCGAGCTGAAAGGCGGCAACGTCGTCATCGAGCTGTTGCCCGACGTGGCCCCCCAGCACAGCGCGCGGATGAAGGAACTGGCCCGTGGTGGAGAATATGACAACGTAGCCTTTCACCGTGTGATCGACGGTTTCATGGCGCAAACCGGCGACGTTCAGCACGGCGATATGGAAGACGGCTTCAACCTGCGCATGGCGGGCACCGGTGGGTCGTCGCTTCCGAACGTTCCAGCCGAGTTCTCGAAACTGCCCCATGATCGCGGCACGCTGGGCGCGGCACGGTCGCAAAACCCGGATTCGGCCAACTCTCAGTTCTTCATCAACTTCAAGGACAACCACTTCCTGAACGGTCAATATACCGTTTATGGCCGTGTGATCGATGGCATGGAGCATGTGGATGCCATCGTTCGGGGCGAACCGCCAGCGAACCCGGATCGCATGATCAGCGTCAAAGTGGCCGCCGATGTATAAGCTGGCTGCGGTTTTTGCACTGGTGGCCAGTCCGGCACTGGCCAGCGGTCTGCAGATTGAGGTCGAAGGGGAAGGGGCCAATGGCACTATTTCGATCGACTTGTTCGAGGACGTCGCTCCCAAGCATGTGGAACAGATCA
Organism: Ruegeria sp. HKCCA5929; assembly: GCF_013034525.1. Classification (NCBI taxonomy): domain Bacteria; kingdom Pseudomonadati; phylum Pseudomonadota; class Alphaproteobacteria; order Rhodobacterales; family Roseobacteraceae; genus Ruegeria; species Ruegeria sp. HKCCA5929. The sequence goes on along the minus strand of NZ_WQGE01000001.1, from coordinate 855,984 downwards.
CTGCGCTGGCCACCGACGGTCAGTATGATGGCGTCGTGTTTCACCGCGTGATTGACGGCTTCATGGCACAAACCGGCGACGTGCAATACGGCAATTCCGGCGCGGACGGGTTTGACATGCGTTACGCTGGACGCGGCGGATCAGACCGACCCGATTTGCCAGCCGAGTTTTCCGACGTCACCTTTGACCGGGGCGTGGTCGGCATGGCGCGTTCGAATGACCCGGATTCGGCCAATTCGCAGTTTTTCATCATGTTCGAACCCGGCCCGTTCCTGGACGGGCAGTACACTGTGGTCGGTCAGGTGACCGATGGTATGGACGTGGTGGATGCGATCAAACGCGGGCATTCCCAGACCGGAGCGGTCACGGGCCAGCCCGACGTGATGAAAAAAGTCACCGTCACCGAATAAGTAGTGAAAGCCCGGCGCGGCCCAAAGCGCCGGGCTTTTTCTATGGTTTATTGATCGATAAAGTCGCGGATAGCTTGCGTATAGGCATCCGGCTTCTGAAATGAAGCAAAGTGACTGACATCTTCCAGAACAAGCAAGTCTGTCCCCGGAATGGCCTCGGAAATTGCCTGCGAATGTGCCATCAGGATGGCTTCGTCATGCGCGCTTTGAACGACCAGTGTCGGGACAGTGATCGACGACAGCGCCTCCAAACCACCGGGTTTTTCGGTGCTCCACATAGCAGCGATCCCGCCCAGGAACGCTTCGAACCCATCTGGCGTGGGGGACATTGCTGCATAATCTTCGGCCATCATGCCGACATAGGCGCCAAACACTTCGTTGGTTTCTACCGACGGATCGATACCATCCAGCGTCACATTACCCGCATGAGCAAAATGACTGGCCAGCCGTTCCGGGTTGGTGCTCGAAATCGAATAGCCGATGTTGGCCCCGTCGGACCAGCCAACCAGATGCACTTGATCGATCTTCAGATAGTCCAACAGAGCCAGATAATCCTGCGACAGCAATCCGTAGGAATAGGTGCTGCCATCATTGGTTGATCGCCCGTGCCCGCGAGTGTCGGCAACGATCACGGTGTGATCTGCGGCAAGATCCGCAACCTGTGCCGCCCAGATGTCACCATGCGCCAAGCCACCATGGATCATTAAGATCGGTGTGCCTTCACCGTCTCCATAGGTGGCGTAGTACATATTGATCCCATTGATTTCAGCGGTGCCGGACATGTTGGCTGATGGCATCTCTGGGGCTGCTGGGATGCTCAGCCACGGGTCGGCAGCCCAACTGGCGGTGGCCAGGCATCCCAGTACAAATGTAGTCGCTGTAATCTTCATAGTATCCTCCCGTTGATCCCGAGCCTTGGTTCAGCCGGGCGTTACGGAAGGATACGCTTGTTTTTTATTGACAGGGAAAAAACCGAGTCAGTTCACGTTAGTCTTCAGATGAAGTCACTTTCCAGATCAACGCACCGACCGCGCCTCCGATCAGGGGTGCCACCCAGAACATCCAAAGCTGCGCAAGCGCGGGGCCGTCTGCGAACAGGGCGACTCCGGTGGACCGGGCGGGATTGACCGATGTATTGCTGACCGGAATTGACACCAGATGGATCAGTGTCAGCGCCAGGCCAATGGCAATCGGTGCGAAACCAGCCGGTGCCTTGTCTGAAGTTGCGCCCAGAATGATGAAGATGAAAAAGGCCGTCATCACAATTTCGATCACCAGAACGGACATCATTGAATAGCCTTGCGGGGACGCGTCTCCGTATCCGTTTGATGCGAACCCTCCGACCCCTTCGAAACCGGGTGCTCCGCTAACGATCAGGTACAACACAATGGCGGCTGCAATCGCTCCGATAACCTGAGCGACCCAATAGGGCAGCAGATCCTTGGCTGGAAACCTTCCTCCAATCATCAGCCCTAAGCTGACCGCCGGGTTGAAGTGACCGCCAGAGATCGGACCAACCGTGTAGGCCATTGTCAGAACTGTCAGGCCGAAGGCGAAGGACACTCCAAGCCATCCGATGCCGACATCTGCAACACCTGCGGCCAATACGGCACTGCCGCAGCCTCCGAGAACCAGCCAAAAGGTACCGAAGAACTCGGCAAGTAATTTTGACGACATGAAATTTCCTCCACAATGCGATGAGGTTAACTGTAATTCAAAAATTAACTTTTGTTAAATTGAGGCGAACGGGGAATTTCCCGGATGCCCTCTCACCCCAGGCGACAACTGACTAATGCCACTGTGCAGGATCCAGTTGAAAAAGTTTCGACAGCTGTTTGTAGACCTCTGGGTCAGAGTTGCGCAGAGCTTTTGGCCGCTCAAAGAACACTTCAACTGAAACGGCGAAAAACTCTTCGTGCCCTTCCGCGCCGTAGGGGTCAATTACAGTTGGGCGTCCCATTTCAACGGCCTGTACATGGGCGTCATAAGCCGTCAGAAACGCGGCCTCCCACTCGGAAAAACTCTGGTTGGCGCTGAGAACGGGCACACCATTGGCCGACCCTGTCAGATCGTCGATCTGATGTGCGAATTCGTGAAAGACAACATTTTGCCCGTCATGATCGTTCATCGCACCACGTTGGCTGTGCGCCCAGGACAGGATCACCGGGCCGCGATTCCAGCTTTCGCCAGTTCGCACGATTTCTTTCTCTGTGACGACATAACCGCTGTGTCGGCTCTGCCTGGATTTGAAAGCACTGGGATAGATCAGGATGGTGGTGAGGTTGTCATACCAAAGCTCAGTATTCACAACCAACAGACAGGCTTGCGCGGCGATGGACATCTGCATGTCTTCTGTGACATCCAGACCGTCGCAACCTATAAACTCGACCTGATCGAGAAACAGGTTGATTTTGCCTTCCAGCTTTGCGCGCAGGTCTTGCGGCACTTTCTGCAGAATCGGGACCTGAGCGTCGATAAGCCGTCGTTGCTGATCGCTCAGCGGCGCGGCCAGCAGGGCCTGGCGGGCCTGTTGCTTTGACCAAAAGTAATACGCCACACCACCAGCGATCAGGGCGACAAGTATCAAAAAAACCAACATGGCCCGACCCTAACGCGATGTCAGCGGGATCAAAACCAGTTTCACAGGCAAGCAGTCGTTATAAAAAAAGACGCCGCAGGTGTTTCTGCGGCGTCTCGGGTCTGACCTGAAAGGTCGAATTATTGTTTGACGTCAGCCGCCGGGTTCGATCCCCCCTTGGCGCTGCGGCCAGGGTTCAGCGGATCGTCCTGACGCTGTACCGAACCCTCGAAATGCGCACCGCTTTCGATGGCGATGGTCTTATGGATGATGTCGCCTTCGACACGTGCGGTCGAGGTCAGGCGCACCTTCAGGCCACGTACCCGGCCAACGATGCGGCCGTTGATCACGACGTCATCGGCGGTGACTTCACCTTTGATGGTTGCAGATTCACCAATGGTCAGAAGATGAGCGCGGATGTCGCCTTCGACGGTACCTTCCACTTGAATGTCACCGGAGGTCTTGATGTTGCCGGTGATGTGCAGATCCGAAGACAGAACCGACGCAGGCGGTTTTGGCTTGGGCGCAGTGGCAGGTTTCGACTCGGTTGGAGCAGGGGCCGCTGGGGTCGCCGGAGCGGCAGGTTTGGCCGCCTCAGGTGCCTTGGATGCGGGCTCGTTGATTTTGCTTTTAGAAAACATTTCTCGCAGCCTTGATGTAAGTCATTGGGTTCACGGGCTTTCCGTTCACGCGCACCTCATAGTGCAAATGCGTGCCGGTGGACCGTCCGGTGCTACCCATATCAGCAATATGATCCCCGCGCGAGACCCTTTGACCAACCTTGACGTTGATCTTGGTGTTATGAGCGTAAAGTGTCTCAATTCCAAACGCGTGCTTGATTTTTACAAGCCGTCCGAAACCCGACTGCCAACCTGCGTGGGTGACCACACCGTCTGCTGTCGCGAAGATATCAGTGCCGTGCGCACCAGCGAAATCCGCACCGTTATGCATCCGGCGACCACCGGTTTTGGGGTCGCGGCGTGTGCCAAAACCGCTGGTGAAACGCACTGCACTGTTGACCGGGCTGGCGAAGGGGGCCTTTTCCGCAGCAATCCGGTACAGGTTCAACTGATCCATCTGTTGAAGCAAAATGTTCGCGCGGGCCTCGTCGGCGGACAGCTCGTCCTCCTCGCCACGCGTGCTAAGGGATAAAGGGGTCAGCGGACCGCCCATACCGCTATATCCGCGCCGGACCTCTTCGATGATACGATCGGTGGGCATCCCGGCCTGGCGGAACATCTTGTCCAGCGGTTCGACCGAAATCACCATGGCGTCTTCCAACTGGCGGAAGATCGCGTCGCTGCGCTCTTGCATCAGACGGATTTCCAGTTCCAGTTCGTCCCTCTGAACCAACGCATCTTGCGCGTCCGAAGCGATCTGGTCGCGTTCTTCGGCAGTGCGTGCCAACGCATCCGTCATGAAGGCCATCTGCACTGGGGCGGTAGTGGCCGTCATATACATGTCGGTGTCACTGGTTTCCTGTTTCAGGGTCGCCAGCTCAGTCCGCGCCTCTTCCCGTTGCTTCATAGTGCTGCGCAGGGTGGTTTGGATAACCTCGATGCCGGTCTCAAGCTCACGGCGGCGGTTTTCCGACGCCAGCAGCTCGGACTGCATAGCGGAAATCTGCTCAAGCGCTGCATTAAAGCGGTCTTGGGCCGCAAGGGCCTCTTGTGCGCGGGCGTCCCGTTCTGCGGACAGGATGTTCAGGCGTTCCTGGTAGGTCGCCTGATCGCGTTTGGCTTGTTCTCTGAAGTTGCCAGACCCGATGCTGTCCATCAGCAGAATGGCCGTCGCGACCGCTGTCCAGCCGACCATGACAGCAACGCCAGCAACCGCAATCACCTGCGTTTCCGAGCTAAGCCGGATAAAGCGCGTGTCCTTGTCAGATTTCAGAAAAACCCGGCGTTCCGGGAAATGCCGCTCCAGCAGCGAATGTAACTTTATTGTCAGACGTGTTCGCACGCGTCTTACCTCTCATCCCCAAGATCGGGACCGGTCGTGGTGCAATAGCCGTCCCTTGGGCCGATTGCATAAACGGCTCGTCGTGAACGGGCAAGTTTGTTGACCAATCTGCGTCAAACGGCGCAAAAATCCCCCTGAGATCGGCGAGAACTTGCCGAAAATAACGAAGAAGTGTCAGTTTGTGACTTCTCCGGGCGCAGGCAGATCTTCGGTCAGGGGCCAGTAGAAATCGGGGGGCAAGCCAGCTTCAGCACGCTTTTCCTCGTTAAAGGGTGGTTTCAGTACGCCGTGAAAATAGCGTCGGACCAGCGCGTGAAACACATCTTTTGGGTCGGCATTTTCGCGACCGCACAGGAAATGGAACCATTTCGAGCCATAAGCAACATGGCCGACTTCTTCGGCATAGATCACTTCGAGCGCCGCAATGGCTTGGTCCAACTTGGCCTTGTGGAAGATCTCGATCATGCCGGGGGTGACATCCAGACCGCGTGCCTCAAGCACCATGGGAACAACGGCCAGCCGTCCCATCAGATCTTCGGCAGTGTCTTCCGCCGCGCGCCACATGCCTGCATGGGCGGGCAGGGCGCCGTAATGGCTGCCCATGCCTTCCAGGCAATCGCAAACCATCTCGAAATGGCGCGATTCTTCTTCGGCGCATTTCACCCAATCGTCGTAGAACCCGATGGGCATGGGCACGTGACCGAACCTGGCAATGATGTCCCAGTGCAGATCGACGGCGTTCAATTCGATATGGGCCACGGCGTGCAACAGCGCGATGCGCCCGGCATCGGTGCCCGGTTTTCGCTTTGGCACTTCGCGGGGCGAAAGAAGCTCGGGCTTGTCTGGGCGGGCGGGGTTCAAGGGGGGTGTTGCCGTGCCAATCTCGATTGGGTCAGCCTCGCCCTTGCGGGCAGCAAACCAAGCGGCGGCGTGCGCTTTGGACAGGGCGGTCTTGGCCCGCCCGTCCGCTGTTGTCAGAACCTCTGTCGCCATCTGTGTCAGTGTCTTACTCACGGGGTCGCTCCGCCTCGGTCGTGTCGAGGCGGGTCTTAAACCGGATGGCATGACAGGTCGAGAGGGGGCTTACAGCGCCTTCACCGCCTCAAGCACCTCGTCCACATGACCGGGCACTTTGACTTTGCGCCAGACCTTGGCAATGCGACCTTCGGCGTCAATCACAAAGGTCGAACGTTCGATGCCCATCGACTTGCGCCCATACATGTTCTTTTCCACCCAGACGCCATAGTCCTCGCAAACGGTCGAATTTTCATCCGACAGAAGCGGTGTCGTCAGCCCATGCTTGGCCACGAACTTGTCATGCTTTGCGACGCTGTCGCGTGAGATGCCGAAAACGTGAGCACCCGCATCCGCAAAGGCCTGAAGCTGTTCTGAAAAACCGATGGATTCCTTCGTGCAGCCCGGCGTATCATCACGGGGATAGAAGAACAAAACCACGGTGCCACCGCGCAACGCCGAAAGCGTCACCTCGCCACCGCCGTCGCGCGGCAAAGTGAAGTCGGGGGCCATGTCAGAAATATCGGGCATTGGAAACTCCGCTAAAGGTTTTTAAAGGCTGCCTGATATCATAGGGCGACACGTGCGGGTTGGAAGGCGTGAATAGCAAATTGAAGCAACGCGAGGACGACGAAGGGGAGGCACCGAACAAACCGGTACGCCGCCGGTCGCGTCGTCGCGCTGCCGGGATTTGGGCCATGCGCGGGGCGATCATGCTGGTGCTGCTGGCGATGTTCACCGGTTTCATGATTGTGGGCCAAAGGATGCACGCGCCCGCCTGGCTCAGGGACAGGGTCGAGACGCGGTTGGAACAGGCATTGGGCGGGCTGCAAATCCGGTTTGGCGATGTCAGTTTCATCATCCATGAGGGCTGGCGGCCCCGGCTGCGCCTGACCGATGTGTCCATCAGCGACGCGGCGGGCCAACAGATTGCACAGGTCTCGGACATGCGCGCCAGCCTTGCTATGCGGCCTTTGCTGCGTGGGCATGTCCGCCCGAAACGCATTATCCTGAGCGGTGCGCAGATCGCGTTGACCCGCGACACGGATGGAGCTTTGATCCTGACCGTCGGATCAGGCAGCGCACCGGTGCAAGAGGCACCGAATCTGGCGGAGTTGATCGAGGCGTCTGATCAGGTGTTCCTGTCTCCGGCACTGTCTGCCCTGACTTCGGTCGAACTTGATGCAATCACACTGGATTACCGGGATTTGCGGCAGGGGCGGTCCTGGGTGCTGGATGGGGGCCATATTCAGGCAAACCGCAGCGATAATGAGGTGCGACTGGCCACCGGGTTCTCGGTTCTGGCCGGGCGGGATTACGTCAGCGCGATCGAGGCCAACTATACCAGTACGCTTGGTAGTCCAGCGGCGCAGTTTGGCATCTCGGTCTCGGACCTGCCCGCAGAAGACATCGCCGGTCAGAGCCCCGTGCTTGCGTGGTTGCAGGTTCTGCGGGCCCCAATCTCGGGTGCTTTGCGGGGCAGTATCGACGAAAGCGGTGCTATCGGGACAGGTTTTGCAACTCTCAACCTTGGTGCGGGGGCCGTGCAACCCAATCCCGAAACACGTCCGGTGCCGTTCGAATCTGCCCGGACCTATTTCACTTATGATCCGAAATCCCAGGCGCTGAACTTCAACGAGGTTTCGGTGGTTTCTGCCTGGGGTAAAGTACAGGCGGACGGCACGGCATTTCTGCAGGGCGTGGAAGAGGGCGTTCTGGACAGCCTGACCGCGCAGATGCGTTTGTCCGGCATCAACGTGAACCCCGCCAATCTGTTTCCCGAACCAATCCAACTATCGCGCGCCAGCGTGGATTTCAAAATGGTTTTGGACCCGTTCGAGTTGCAACTGGGGCAGGTCACCATCGAAGACCCGGGCCACGTCATACGCGCCTTTGGGGTTCTGAGCGGTCGTCCTGACGGCTGGGCGGTCAAGCTGGATGCCCATCTGGATCAGATGACCTCGGATAAGGTGCTCAGTTACTGGCCTGAACGCTTGGCGCCCAAGCCGCGTGAGTGGGTCACCGAAAACCTGTATGAAGGGGTTCTGTCGGATATGGACTTTGCCCTTCGGCTTGAACCTGGATCGAAACCCGATCTGTATTTGGACTTCGGATTCGAGAAGGCCAAAATCCAGTTCGTGAAAACCCTGCCGCCAATCGAAAACGCTCAGGGTCAGGCAAGCCTGCTCAATCAGCGCTTTACCGTTACCGCACAGCAGGGGGTGGTGATTGCGGATGAAGGTGGTGCCGTGGATGCCTCGGGCACGTCCTTCATCATACCCGATACCGATATCAAAAAATCAGCCCCTGCAATCGCGCGCATCCAAGCCAAAGGCAGTGTGACGGCGGCCTTGTCTCTGTTGGATCGTCCGCCTCTTGAATTGTTGACTAAGGCCGGGCTGCCGGTCGACCTTGCCGACGGAACAGCATCTTTGGCTGGTACGTTATCGTTGCCGCTGAAAAAGGGGCTCAAGTTTCAGGACACCGAGTTTCACTTCGACGGCCATCTGGCCAACCTGTTGAGCGACCGTCTGGTACCCGGATTTACTGTCAGCGCCGCTTTGCTGGATCTGTCAGGCAACCAGTCCGGCGTTCAGATCAAAGGGCAAGGACAATTCGGAGATGTCCCGCTTGAGGCGCTTTGGCGGCAACCGATTGATGGAAAAACCGAACAGCGCAGTACATTGACAGGCCAGATCGAATTGTCGCCACGCCTGATGGATGAAATCGGCGCGGGGCTTCCGCCGGGAATGCTGACCGGGTCCGGGATTGCGAACATCTCATTGGGGCTTGGCGCGGACGAGCCACCGAAATTGTCCGTTTCGTCGGACTTGCAGGGCGTTGCGCTTGCGATCCCGGAACTTGGTTGGCGCAAAGCGGCGTCCGCTTCGGGATCTCTGACGGCCGAAGCGACCTTGGGCAAACAGCTGAAAGTAGACAACCTGCGCATTGAAGGCGCTGGCCTGCGGACCAGCGCCTCGATCACGTTTCGGGACAACGGCGATTTTGATCGCATCCAATTCAGCTCATTCGATATTGGTAATTGGTTGGCGGTTCCCGCCGAGATGATCGGACGTGGTGATACCGTCCCGGACATACGCGTGCTGGGCGGTGTGCTGGATATGGGAAAAGCGACGTTTGGCGAAAGCAGCGGTGGTGGCGGGGCTGGTCCCAAGCTGGATGTTGCACTGGACCGCCTGCAAATCACCGAAGCTGTGGCGCTGACGGGTTTTCGGGGCTCATTTCAAACAACCGGGGGGGTGAACGGGGGATTTACGGCGCAGGTCAATGGTGGGGCAGCGGTTTCAGGGCAGGTGACCCCACGTGGAAACCGCAGCGCTGTGACGCTGACATCGAAAGACGCGGGGGCCGTGCTGCGTTCTGCCGGGGTGCTGACCCAAGCACATGGCGGAGATATGAACCTGAACCTCGAGCCGGTCACAGCGCCCGGCAACTACGACGTCGTTCTGAGGATTGTGAACACACGCATCACCGATGCTCCGGCCATGGCGGCGTTGCTGAACGCGATCAGCCTTGTTGGCCTGCTGGACGAGATGGCGGGACAGGGCATCTTCTTCTCGGCCATAGACAGCCGCATGAGGGTCACGCCCACCGAGATCAAAGTGCTCAGCGGCAGTGCAGTCGGACCATCCATGGGCCTGTCCTTCGATGGCACCATCGACACAGTGAACCAGATGCTAAACCTGCGCGGGGCCATTTCGCCGATCTATTTGCTGAATGCCGTCGGCAGCGTCTTTACCCGCAAGGGCGAGGGGGTGTTTGGTTTTAACTATACCCTCAAAGGACCGCTCGCGTCGCCGAAAGTGTCGGTCAATCCTCTGTCCGGCCTTGCTCCGCTGTTTCTGCGCGACCTGCTGCGCCAGCCTGCCCCAAAGGTGTCAGACGGCCCCAACGCTGTTCCCCTGAAACCAGACGAGCCGAAACCCACCTTTGGCTCGCGTCCCAGCGACCGCTGACAGCATATGGCCGAATCCCTTTCGGGGATGTATGGCGCGCGCATGAAACTCAGCGATTTTGATTTCCATCTGCCCGATGACCTGATTGCCACGCGACCTGCCAGTCCGCGCTCGTCTGCGCGTTTGCTGGTGGCACAGGGCGATGTGACGACGGACAGCCATGTGTTCGACCTGCCGGATTTTCTGCAACCAGGCGATCGGCTGGTTCTGAATGACACGCGCGTTATCCCGGCACGGCTGAACGGGCGCCGTCATCGGGACAGTGCGCAAGGCCCGGTCTCGGCAGGGATCGAGGCCACATTGCTGGACCCTCAGGCCGATGGCACATGGTCGGCACTGATCAAGCCGTTGAAAAAGGTGAAGATTGGGGAAGAGATTGTCTTCTCGGACGATCTGAGCGCAACGCTGTGCAAAGTTGAGGACGGACAGGCGTATCTGAAGTTCAACCTGAGCGGAGAGGATTTTGATGCCGCGTTAGAGCAGGCCGGTGCGATGCCCCTGCCACCGTATATCGCGGCCAAACGTCCCGCGGATGAACAAGACAAGACCGATTACCAGACCATCTGGGCGCGAAATTCTGGTGCGGTTGCTGCCCCGACCGCCTCGTTGCATTTCGATGATGCGCTGATGAAAGCGTTAGCAGACCGAGGTGTTGGTTTCACGCACGTCACCCTTCACGTGGGCGCAGGCACGTTCCTGCCCGTCAAAGTAGAAGACGTGACCACCCACAAGATGCATGCAGAATGGGGGCAGGTGAGCCCTGAAGCAGCAGCCGAGATTCAGGCGACCAAAGACGCAGGCGGGCGTGTAATCCCGGTGGGCACCACGGCATTGAGGTTGATCGAAAGCGCCGCGCGGTCCGGTGCAATCCAACCGTGGGAAGGGGACACCGATATATTCATCTATCCCGGTTTCAAGTTCCACGTCACCGACGCGCTGATGACCAATTTCCACCTGCCGAAATCAACGCTGTTGATGCTGGTGGCGGCGCTCATCGGGCAAGACCGGATGCTCAAGGTGTACGATCATGCGATTGAGCAGAAATACCGTTTCTTTTCTTATGGCGACGCGTCGCTTTTAATCCCGTGAAGGGCGCAGACGAAGCATCAAAACAGTTCAATGTCGTAGACAAGCGCGACAGAAGCGGTCTTTGATCGCAGAACAGCTCGCACTTTAGGTTGGCATCAGTCGGAGACCCCAATGATTCAGGTTCTTTCCAGCGCATGGGCGTTGCTGCTCGGCATGGGGTTGCTGATGGTCGGAAACGGCCTTCAAGGCACGCTTCTGGGTGTTCGGGGCGAAATCGAAGGGTTCTCGACGCTGCAGATGTCATTTGTGATGTCAGCCTATTTTGTCGGTTTCCTCGGTGGCTCTCGTCTTGCACCTGAAATGATCCGACGCGTGGGTCATGTACGGGTTTTTGCGGCGCTGGCGTCTTTCATTTCGGCCGTCATGATTATGTACCCGATGCTCACGGACCCAATCGCTTGGGTTTTGGGGCGGGTGGTGATCGGCTTCTGTTTCTCGGGCGTGTATGTCACCGCAGAAAGCTGGCTGAACAACGCGGCCAATAACGAGAACCGGGGGCAGGCATTGTCCCTGTATATGATTGTTCAGATGTCAGGGATCATTGGTGCGCAAGCCCTGTTCCTGGTCGGTGATCCGGCGGGATATGAGACCTTTGTCATCGCTTCGATCCTGGTATCTGTGTCTTTTGCGCCAATTTTGCTGTCCATTTCACCAACACCGGCCTTTGACACCACCAAGCCCATGACCCTACGCGAATTGATGCAAAAATCGCCGCTGGGCTGTATCGGCTTGTTCCTTTTGGGAGGGGTTTTCTCCGCTCAGTTCGGTATGTCCGCGGTGTACGGGGCGCAGGCGGGGCTGAGCCTTGTTGAAATCTCAACCTTTGTAGCTGCCTTCTACGTTGGTGCGGTTGTGCTTCAATATCCGCTGGGGTGGTTTTCTGATCGCATGGACCGGCGTGTTCTGATCTTTCTGGTCGCAACGGTAGGGGCGGTCGCGGCCCTCGCAGGAATGCTCTACGGGGTGACTTTCGAGATCCTTTTGGTCTCGGCTTTTTTGATCGGCGGTATGTCCAACCCGTTGTATTCATTGTTGATCGCACATACCAACGACTTTCTGGAACACGAAGATATGGCCGCCGCGTCCGGTGGCCTTGTGTTCATCAACGGCTTAGGTGCCGTCGCAGGTCCATTGATCACCGGTTGGCTGATGGACGATGCCGTGTTCGGCCCGCCCGGCTTTTTCCTGATCATTGCTGTGCTGCTGTTCTTCCTTGCGGTGTATTCCGCATATCGGATGACGCAGCGCGCCTCGGTTCCCGTGGACGAAACCGGCACAATGGCGACATTGTATCCAACTGCGTCACCAGTCGCATTCGAAGTTGCGCAGGAGGTTGCGATTGAAGCAGCCGAAGCAGAAGCAGAAGAAAGCGCGCAGGAAACCGCTTAAGACACGAATTTATGTCGAATATGTTGCAATATGTTACTGTAACAGTTCTGTAAAACGGCCTTAAATGACCTTACGTCCCTTTTGCGGGCATAAGACGGAGTTTAAGGCAATGGCAACGCCTGAAGAGGTATTGAGTTTTTGGTTAGATAAAGTTGGTCCGAAAGGCTGGTACATACAGGATGAGGCGCTGGATGCAGAAATCCGCGATCGTTTCCTGTCAACTTGGGAGGCAGCGGTAGAGGGCAAGTTTTCGCTCTGGCTGACATATCCCAGCGGCGCACTGGCTTACATTATTTTGACGGACCAGTTTCCACGTAACATGTTCCGGGGTCAGGCGCGTGCTTTCGCGACAGACCGGGCGGCTTTGGCGGCGGCGAAATGCGCGGTCGACAAAGGCTGGGACAAAAAGATCGACGAACCGGCGCGGCAGTTCTTTTACCTGCCCTTGATGCATTCAGAAAACCTGTGCGATCAGGAGCGCTGTGTGAGGTTGATTTGCGAAAACCTGAGCCGCGACACAAGCAATCTGCTGCATGCGCGGGCGCATCGCGAAGTGATCCGCAAGTTTGGCCGGTTCCCGTATCGAAACGAAGCGCTGTCGCGTAATTCGACCCCCCACGAGGTCGCATATGTCGACATGGGTGGTTACGGCACCACCGTGCGCGAGCTTCAAGCGACCGTTTGACGGCACCCGACGTGTTGGCAGGCCGCGCAGTATTTTGCGCGGCGAAGCCTCATGAACCTGGCTCGCACCCTTTGAAATCCAGTACGCGCTGAGACACGATGTCGGCACCTTTTTCGATGGCCTGAGCAATCAGAACCTGAGGTTCGTCCGACAGGCTGCTCAACCGTTCCTGCGCTGCCTGTAACTTTTGTTCCAAACTGTTCAGGCGGGCCAAAGCTGACCGGAGCTCTTGCGCGGCTGCACTATTCGCCCCAGGATTTTCCAGCGATAAATCGGCCAGGTCTGCACGCAATGCCGCAAGCTCTGATCGCGTGCCACTCACCTCATCCCGGATAGGGGCAACGGCTTGCAAGGTTTGGGAAAACTCTGCTGTGATGCTCTCGACCTTGGACGCAAGTTGCCAGCCCAGAAACAGGCACAGCGCCACAAGGATCAATGTGGCGTTGAGCAGAGCAAGCAGAAGGTCTTTAAGGGTTTTTGCCATGGTCAGCCTCTTGAATGTCATTTGTCTAGAAATGCTCGAACGGTGTCGGCGGTTCTGTTCTAGCCACAGAGAGAGCTTGGGTATAGGCTGAATCCCGCACATTCAGGCATTGCTTACCCTGCGTCGCTTTTGTCGCGGGGGTGGCCTGTTGATGTGTTTCGGAAAGTAGTTTAATGGTAAACTAATTTCTCAACACCTGCGCCGAGAGGGACACATGGCTGCACAATCTTATGATCTGATCGTAATCGGGGCTGGCCCCGGCGGCTATGTCGCTGCAATCCGCGCAGCTCAGCTGGGTCTAAAAACCGTTGTTGTCGAGCGCGAACATCTGGGTGGTATTTGCCTGAACTGGGGCTGCATTCCGACCAAAGCCTTGTTGCGCTCGTCCGAGGTGTTTCACCTTATGGAACGCGCCAAGGATTTTGGTTTGAAGGCCGACAAGATTGGCTACGATCTGGATGCGGTGGTTAAAAGGTCACGGGGGGTGGCCGGGCAACTGTCGGGTGGGATTGGCCACCTGTTGAAGAAGAACAAGGTTGCCGTGGTGATGGGCGAAGCCACGATCCCTGCCAAGGGCAAGGTCAGTGTCAAAACCGAAAAGGGCACCGAAGAACTCACAGCCAAGAACATCATTCTGGCCACCGGCGCGCGGGCGCGGGAATTGCCGGGGCTTGAGGCAGACGGCGATCTGGTCTGGACCTACAAACATGCGCTGCAACCGCCACGGATGCCAAAGAAGCTGCTGGTCATTGGGTCTGGCGCAATCGGCATCGAATTCGCCAGCTTCTACAACACGCTGGGTGCCGACACGACCGTGGTCGAGGTGATGGACCGAGTGCTGCCGGTGGAAGATGCCGAGATCAGCGCCTTTGCTAAAAAGGCATTCACCAAGCAAGGCATGACCATCATGGAAAAAGCTATGGTCAAGCAGCTGGACCGTGCCAAGGGCAAGGTAACGGCCCATATCGAGGTCAAGGGCAAGGTCGAGAAACACGAATTCGACACCGTGATCTCGGCTGTTGGCATTGTCGGCAATGTCGAAAACCTTGGGCTTGAAGCTCTGGGGGTCAAGATCGACCGCACGCATGTGGTGACGGATGAATATTGTCGCACCGGGGTAGAAGGGCTCTATGCCATCGGTGACATCGCCGGCGCGCCCTGGTTGGCGCACAAGGCCAGTCACGAAGGTGTAATGGTTGCCGACCTGATCGCGGGCCAACATGCGCACCCGGTTAAACCCGAAAGCATTGCGGGATGTACATATTGCCAGCCTCAGGTTGCATCCGTGGGCTACACGGAAGCCAAAGCCAAAGAGCTAGGCTATGACATCAAAGTCGGTCGCTTCCCGTTTATCGGCAACGGCAAGGCGATTGCCTTGGGTGAGCCGGAAGGGTTGATCAAAACCGTGTTTGACGCAAAGACCGGAGAACTTCTGGGTGCGCACATGATCGGCGCAGAAGTCACCGAACTGATTCAGGGATACGTAGTGGGTCGCCAGTTGGAGACCACCGAAGAAGACCTGATGAACACGGTCTTCCCACATCCAACCTTGTCAGAGATGATGCACGAAAGCGTTCTGGACGCTTATGATCGCGTGATCCACATGTAAGGGAAGGGGGCGCTGCCCCCGCCGCGGCAAGCCGCGACTCCCCCGAGGTATTTGTAGCCAGATGAAGCAGGGGATCCGTACTTCATCTGTCCCAAAATACCTCGGAGCGCGAGGCAGAGCCTCGCAAAAAACCTACTTATTCAAAGCATCCAGAATTCGGGCCCACGAGCGGATGCCCTTATGGAAACTTTTGACGTCATATTTCTCATTCGGAGAATGGATGGCATCATCTTCGTTTGCATAGCCGACCAGCATCGAATCGAGCCCAAGCACGGTGTTGAAATACCCGACGACCGGGATTGACCCGCCCATGCCTGTAAACACGGCCTCGTGCTCCCATTCATCGGAAAGGGCTGCGCGCGCGGCTTCGAATTCCGGTCGGTTGATGTTCATGACGGAAGCAGGAGAGCCTTCGGAGTCATTATCCCAAACGACTTTAGCATCCGGAGACAGGCGTTCCTCGACGTGTTTGCGGATCTTCCTGCGCAACGCATCGGGGTTCATATCGCCCACAAGGCGGCAGGTAATTTTGCAATGGGCTTCCGACGGGATCACGGTTTTCGAACCAGCGCCATTATAGCCGCCCCATAAGCCGTTCACCTCCAGTGTTGGACGTGCCCATTGCTGTTCAAGTGTCGAATACCCTTTTTCACCATGCGGTTGGGTGTAACCGACCGAGTTCAGGTAATCAGCTTCGTCGAAGCCGCAGTTTTGCCATTGGCGCAGTTGGTTTTCGGGTACTTCGTGCACGCCCTCATAAAACCCTTCGACCGCGACGCGCCCGGTTTCGTCATCGTAGAACGAGGCGACGATTTTTGACAATTCCCGCAGCGGGTTCAGGCCGGGGCCACCATAGTGGCCGGAATGCAGATCGATCCGGGGACCTATGATTGTGAACTCGTCCTTCAGCATGCCGCGCAACTGGGCGGCAATCGAGGGAACGCCGCGTGACACCATCGAGGTGTCGCAAACCAGTGCCAAATCTGCTTTAAGCTCGGCCGCATTTTCCTTGAGGAAAGGAACCAGAGAGGGCGAGCCGGATTCTTCCTCGCCTTCGAAGAAAAAGGTGATGCGACAGGGCAGGGACCCATGGACGGCCTTCCAGGCCCGGCAGGCTTCGACAAAGGTCATCAATTGTCCTTTGTCGTCAGATGCGCCGCGCCCGCGGATCACCGGACCATGTGCTGTTTCTTCAATCGCGGGATCGAAAGGATCGCGGGTCCAGAGGTTCAAAGGGTCGACTGGCTGAACATCGTAGTGACCGTAGAACAGAATATGCGGGGCATCTGTGTCCTCTCCCACATGACCGACAACCATAGGGTGGCCGGGAGTTTCCCGCTTTTCAGCAGCAATCCCGATACTGCGGAGGTCATCGACTAGCCAATCTGCGGCGCGGCTTACCTCGTCCTTGAATGCGGGATCGGTTGAAATGGACTGGATTCGCAGCAATTCCATCAGACGGTCGATCGACGTTTGCAGATCATCGTCAATCCGGTTCAGCACGGTGTCTAGCGACATAGAGGGCTCCTGCTTTTCTAGGTTGGGCGAACCCTAGCAGCGTCAACGGCGCCGTCCAGAGCGGTTGTGTCGAAAAGTTAAATGTCTACTCAGCACACTGACTTGACGGCGCCTGCGTCGTTTCCACGCGTTCGATGGCCGTAACTTTACTTGTCGTAGGGGGCGCAACCTTTTATTTGATGCAAATCAAAGTTGGGTTCACCTGTTCGGCTGTAACCAGCTAAACTAAGGAACGCAAAGCTGCTGAAGCAGGTTACACTGTTTAAGGCGGCAGACTATTAGCCCAAGGGAAACCAATTTGGGCGCTCAAGGAGGGTCCGTTGGACTATACTGCTCAGCTCGATACAGCGATTGCCAGGCTGCATGACGAAGGACGTTACCGGACCTTCATCGACATCGAACGTCGCAACGGACATTTTCCTCATGCAGTACGCACGCGCCCGGATGGGTCGCAACAGAACATCACCGTGTGGTGTGGCAACGATTACCTGGGCATGGGGCAGCACCCTGTTGTTCTGAATGCCATGCACGAGGCTGTGGACGCCGCAGGTGCAGGGTCTGGCGGGACGCGCAACATCTCGGGCACCACGGTTTACCACAAAAGGCTTGAAGCCGAGCTGGCCGATCTGCACGGCAAGGAAGCCGCGCTGTTGTTCACAAGCGCCTATATAGCCAATGACGCGACCCTCAGCACTCTGCCCAAACTGTTTCCTGGTCTGATCATTTATTCCGACGCGCTAAACCATGCCTCAATGATCGAAGGTGTGCGCCGCAATGGTGGTGCCAAGCGGATTTTCCGGCACAATGACGTGGCGCATCTGCGTGAGCTGCTTGAAGCAGACGATCCCGCCGCGCCCAAGCTGATTGCATTTGAGTCGGTCTATTCGATGGACGGCGATTTTGGCCCGATTGAAGAAATCTGCGATCTGGCCGATGAATTTGGCGCGCTGACTTATATCGACGAGGTGCACGCGGTCGGCATGTACGGCCCGCGAGGCGGCGGCGTGACTGAACGTGACCGTCTGGCCCATCGGATCGACATTATCAATGGAACCCTCGCCAAAGCGTATGGCGTTATGGGTGGCTATATCGCGGCAAGCGCCAAGATGTGTGACGCTGTGCGCTCTTATGCGCCGGGCTTCATCTTTACGACATCACTGCCGCCTGCCGTCGCTGCGGGTGCCGCCGCTTCGGTTGCGCATCTGAAAACCGCGCAGGAGCTGCGCGACCAGCATCAGACTCAGGCCAAGATCCTCAAGCTGCGACTGAAAGGTATGGGTCTGCCTTTGATTGATCATGGAAGTCACATTGTGCCCGTGATCGTTGGTAACCCTGTGCACACCAAAAAGCTCAGCGATATGTTGCTGGATGATTATGGCATTTACGTGCAGCCCATCAATTTCCCGACTGTTCCGCGCGGCACCGAAAGGCTTCGGTTTACCCCGTCTCCGGTGCATGGACCCGACGAAATGAACCGTTTGGTGCAGGCGATGGACGAACTTTGGTCACATTGTGCGCTAAATCGCGCCGAACTTGCCGGTTAACCTCACGCCAAAGTGTGCAACGTGATTGCCGCGTGTTAAGCTTAGGTTAACAAAATTGGCAGACGAATCATTGTGGGGATGATTCGCCGCTAACGCGAAATACGCGACAGGCAGAATGGGGCAGCAGGGATGATTGGGCGCAGATCTCAGCGCGAGTCCGAAGAAGATGTAGACGTCAGGCCAAAAGGGTTTGACGATTACGAGATTCGTTTAGGCGACAAGATGCGCGGTGAACGCGCAACGATGGGCAAATCTCTTCTGGATGTTCAACGTGAACTGCGGATCAAAGCCAACTACATCGCCGCAATCGAAAACGCCGATCCTGATGCATTTGATACACCCGGCTTCATAGCCGGGTATGTGCGTTCTTATGCACGCTATCTGGGTATGAACCCGGATGAGACTTTTGCGACCTTCTGTCAGGAAAGCGGGTTTGAAGTCGCGCACGGCATGTCGGCCGAGGCATCGGTTGTCCGCAAACCCACGGGTGGTCTTCCGGCACGTGGTCCGATGGGCCGCGATCCGTTCATCTCGCCCAACACGCCCTTCATTCCGGGCAAGGAACCGCTGGTCAGCCAGATCGAGCCTCGGGCCATCGGGTCTTCGCTGGTCTTGTTGGCGGTCATTGGCGGCATCGGCTATGGTGGCTGGGCCGTTCTGAACAAAATCCAGCAGGTGCAAGTCAGCCCGGTGGAACAAGCCCCTGTCGTTCTGTCCGATCTTGATCCGCTGGATGCAGCCCGCAGTACTGTATCGGACGGTCCTGTTGAGACGGCAAGCGCCGAAGCACTCGACCGTCTTTATCGTCCGCAGGCTTTGGACGTTCCGGTTCTGGTGGCGCGTGACGCGCCGATCTCAACTCTTGATCCGCGTGAGGTCGGAACGTTCCGCCCGCCGGAATTGCCGCAGTTCGAAGTGGCAGATGTACACACAGTTGAACGCCCCGCATTGCCACAGGTGGTCGAGCAGATCGACACAACGCTAAAGATCGTGGCCGTTGACCCGGCTTGGATGCGCGTGACTGCGGCTGACGGCAGCATCATCTTTGAAGGCACTTTGGGCACGGTTGAGCAGGGCAGCGTTTTTGAGGTGCCCCTGACAGAAGAACCGCCGCAGTTGCGGGCCGGGGCGTCTGGGTCAGTTTACTTCTCAATGAACGGTGAGCATTACGGCCCGGCCGGGGCACCGGGTACGGTTGCCAAAGGTGTCGTCCTGTCGAAAGATGCCGTGTCCGAGACTTATGCCGTTGCCGATCTTGAGGCCGAGCAGAACAGCGCGCTCAAGCAACTGGTGGCTGAACTGCAGACCGAGGCGACAGAAGCGCCCGCCGAGTGATCTAGCCATTGCGGTGACCCCGTTGCCGAACTATCTACAGTCGCAACTCTGGCAGACGCGGATCCGTCCTTATGTCCCTCAATCACGTACGCCCCTGGCGCGACATCTATCGTCGTAAATCCCGTCAAATCATGGTTGGCAACGTCCCGGTTGGCGGCGACGCGCCCATCGCGGTGCAAACCATGACCAACACGCTGACCACCGATGTGGCAGCGACCGTGGCGCAGGTTCAGGCCGCGGCCGAAGCGGGCGCCGATATTGTACGCGTTTCGGTCCCGGATGAGGCATCGTCCAAAGCGCTGAAAGAAATCGTACGCGAAAGCCCCGTGCCGATTGTGGCAGATATTCACTTTCACTACCGCCGTGGCATCGAAGCAGCCGAGGCAGGGGCGGCCTGCCTTCGTATCAATCCCGGCAACATTGGCGATGAAACTCGTGTGAAGGAAGTGATCCAAGCCGCGCGCGACCACAATTGTTCGATCCGCATCGGCGTGAACGCGGGGTCTTTGGAAAAGCACCTGCTTGAGAAATACGGCGAACCATGCCCTGAGGCGATGGTGGAAAGCGGGTTGGAACATATTCGTATCCTGCAAGACAACGACTTTCACGAATTCAAGATCAGCGTGAAGGCCAGCGATGTCTTCCTGTCTGCCGCCGCTTATCAGGGCATTGCCGAGGCCACAGATGCGCCCATCCACCTGGGTATCACCGAGGCTGGTGGGCTGGTCAGCGGCACCATCAAATCGGCCATCGGTCTGGGCAACCTGCTGTGGATGGGAATCGGCGACACGATCCGCGTCAGCTTGTCCGCAGACCCGGTGGAAGAGGTCAAAGTTGGCTTTGAGATCCTGAAATCTCTGGGTCTTCGCCATCGCGGTGTGAACATCATTTCGTGCCCGTCCTGCGCCCGGCAGGGATTTGACGTGATCAAAACCGTGGAACAGCTTGAGCACAGGCTAGAGCACATCAAGACACCGATGAGCCTTTCGATCATCGGCTGTGTCGTAAACGGTCCGGGCGAGGCTTTGATGACCGACGTTGGCTTTACCGGCGGCGGGGCAGGGTCCGGCATGGTCTATCTGGCGGGCAAGGCCAGCCACAAGATGTCCAACGATCAGATGATTGATCACATCGTGGAGCAGGTCGAGAAGAAAGCGGCTGAACTGGACGCGCAGGCCGAAGCGGCAGAGTAACGGCGCTTTCAATAGAAGCTTTCCACGCGTCTTAAATGGCAAGTCTGCAAAAGGGGCCAAGGAATGATCGCCTATATTACCGTTGGCGTAGACGACATCGCACGCGCCGAGCAGTTTTACTCTGCTTTCCTGCCGACCTTGGGGTATGAACTGGAGAGGTATCGTGGCGATTTAAGCTATGCCTTGCCAGCCGAGCCGGGCCAGTCCGTTGCCTTGCCAGAGTTTTATGTGAAATCCCCGTTCGACGGGCAACCAGCCTCAGCCGGTAATGGTACGATGGTTGCGTTTGAGGCACGAAATCAAAAGCAGGTTCGTGATCTTCACGCCGCAGCGATTGCCGCCGGTGGGGCGGATGAAGGCCAGCCAGGCTTTCGGGACGCATACGGTGCGCATTTCTATGTTGGGTACCTTCGCGACCCTCAAGGCAACAAGATCGCGTTGTTTTCCAGCAATCCAGACGAACCTGGACGAGACGGATAGATCAGAAGTTATCGAAGTTCTTAAGGTGAGAGGCTTCGAGATCTAGCAGGGTGCACGTGACCTTTTGCTCAATGTCGACAGTACACTGAGTCGGGCTTGGGGCGGACCAAGCCGCCCCATCCCTTATTTACCCGCGTTCAGCACGCACACCATCCGCGATCTGTTTCATCTGATCGGCAGGCAGGAAGCCACGCAGCATTTCGGTGCCCAGAACAAAAGAAGGCGTACCCGAGATTTGCATCCGTTGCGCCAGCGCTCGGGTGCGGGTGATTTCATCCGTAACGCTGTCGCTGTCCATCGCGGCGATGATCGCATCGCTGTCCAGGCCCAATCCGTCCGAGAGGCGGCGTAAAGAGATTTCATTTGGCTCGCCGGTGAACTCCAGCAGCGCGTCGTGGACCTGTTTGTAAGCGTCGTCTCCGGCCACCTGCTTGGTCGCAACCGCAAAGCGCGAGGACAAGACAGAGGCATCACCCAGAATGGGGAGCTCTTTGATGACAAGGCGGATATTACCGTCTTCGGCCAACAGGCTGGCAACTTCGGGTACGGCACGTCGGCAATAGCCACAGCGGTAATCCATGAATTCGACCAGAGTGATGTCACCGTCCGGGTTTCCGCCCACCCAGCTATAGCCGTCGTTGAAAAGCTCGTCTTCGTTGGCCGCGATCAGTTCCTTGTCAGCCAGCGCTTCGGCTGCGGCGTTGCGCTGTTCCAGGATGTTGATCGCTTCGATAATGACTTCGGGGTTTTCCAGCAGGTATTCCCTTACCTGGGCGCCAAACTCAACCTTTTCGGCATCGCTCATCGCCTTCAGGTCCAGCGCCTGCGCCGAGGTCGCAGCCATGGAAAGCCCCAGAAGGGCGGGTGCAGCATGTCTGAGGATCATTTCCGTTTCCTTTTGTTTCTCTTGAATCGTTCGGATGCAATCAGCACGTCTTGTGCCCTTTGCCAACCCGGTGAACCTTCGGGCAGTCGCGCCACGGCGCGTTTTGCGTGAATTCCGGCATCTTCCAGCCGCCCTTGCAGCGCATACCGCTCGGCTGTCACGGTCGATGCCATGCCGTTGTTACCCACTTTTGCATATGCAACGCCCAGGTCCTGCATCAAACGCGCGTTGCGAAAATCGCGCGCACGCGCTTGTTCCAAGGCAGTAAGGGCCTGCTTAGTCTTGCCTTGCGCCAGCAGGGCCCGCCCATAACCTGCAAGGATCAGGGCATTGTTGGGGGCCATTTCAACGGCATTTGCATAAGCTTCAACTGCTTCGCTTATCTGCCTGTTTTCCAACAGAATTTGCCCCTTCAGATCATAATAAAACGGATCATCCGGACGGATAGCCAACGCTTCATCAATTGCGGCACGGGCTTGGGAGAGGTTGCGGTTTTGATGATGGGCCGAGGCTTCGCGCATCAGGCGAATGTCCCGATCGGTCTCTTCCTTGGCGCGTCGCAAGGTCCAGTTGGGCGATCGCAAAAACGCCGAGAGTTTGCCTTTGACGCGGGCAAACCAGTAGTCGGCGGTCGGATTCGGAACGGCCTTGTCTCCAAATTCGTCCAGAAAAGCTTCGGCTGCGCGCAGGCGTTCGCGGCTGGTGGGGTGCGACCGCATATAGGGATCCTGATTGGCAGCGCTCAGCAACTCCTGTCCTGCGAATTTCCTGTGCAGTTCCACCATGCCGCTTGGTGAGATCCGCGCCCACCGAAGGTAGCTGGCGGCACTGCGATCCGCCGAAGCTTCTTCGGCGCGGGTGTGGCCTAGAAAACTGCGAAGGGCTGCGCCCCGCGTGCCGGCGGCGATGCCAATAGCAGCTTCTCCACCGCCCGCTGCAGCCGCAAGCAGAGCCAAGGCTGTGCCAAGGCCCGCATTACGCTGAGCAGCTTTGAGGTTTTCGGCCCGGCGCGCCAGGTGGCCATTCGCGATATGAGCGGCTTCATGTGCGATGACGGCCTGCAACATTTCCGGGTTCTCTACGCTTAGAATCAGACCGTAGTTCACGTAGATGGCATTGTAGTCGATGACAAAAGCGTTGAACGTGTTGTCGTTGACGACCAGGATTTGAACGCGGTTTGTGTTCAACCCCGCTGCGCGCAGCACGGGAAAGGCCAGTTCACGCAGCCCATACTCGATATCGGGATCGCGGATCAGGCTTTGCGCATGGGTTTGCGCCACTGCCGCCAGCCAGACAACAGCTGCAAGCATCAGAGCCGGGATTGACGCCAGCCTGGATACGCGTTCAAAAGCCATGGCTGCAACATGGGAGATGGGCATGAGAAACTCAACCCGGTCCGGGGTCGATCCGTTTATTGTGATGGACGTGATGGAGGCCGCGCGCAAAGCGGAAGAGGCCGGACGCCATATCATCCACATGGAAGTCGGTCAGCCGGGGACAGGGGCCCCCAAGGGCGCGACTGAAGCGCTGGCAAAGGCAATGGAGCAAGGCCCTTTGGGTTATACGGTGGCTTTGGGGTTGCCTGCGCTCAGGCAGCGGATCGCGCGGCTTTACGGAGAGTGGTATGATGTTGACCTGAACCCGGATCGAGTGGTCATCACCCCCGGATCCTCAGGCGGGTTTCTGCTAACCTTCACGGCGTTGTTCGACAGCGGGGACCGGGTGGGTATCGGCGCGCCCGGTTATCCCTCTTACCGTCAGATCCTCAAGGCGTTGGGTCTGGTGCCCGTCGATCTGCCCACTGCCCCTGAAAACAGGTTGCAACCTGTCGCCGATGACATTCGCGGTATGGACCTGAGGGGGCTGATGGTGGCCTCGCCCGCAAACCCAACCGGCACGATGCTGGATCACGCGGCCATGGGGGCGCTTATTGACGCGGCGCAGGGGCAAGGGGCTTCGTTCATCAGCGACGAAATCTATCACGGGCTGGAATACGAAGCGAAAGCCGTGACAGCGCTGGAACTGACGGATGAGTGTTATGTGATCAACTCATTCTCCAAATATTTCTCGATGACCGGCTGGCGCGTCGGATGGATGGTCGTTCCCGAGGGTCAGGTGCGTGTGGTTGAGCGGATTGCCCAGAACATGTTCATTTGCGCGCCCCATGCCAGCCAGGTTGCGGCACTGGCGGCGATGGATTGCGAAGACGAATTGCAGGCCAATCTGGACGTGTACCGCCGTAACCGTGCGTTGATGCTGGACGGTCTGCCCAAGGCCGGGTTCACGAACATCGCCCCGCCCGATGGTGCGTTTTATGTTTATGCTGACGTATCCGATCTGACCAATGACAGCCGTGCCTTCGCGGCCGAGATTCTGGAAAAGGCAGGCGTTGCGGTGACTCCGGGTCTCGACTTCGATCCCCAGCGCGGTCACACGACCCTGCGTTTCTCTTACGCAAGGGCCACGGCTGATATCGAAGACGGTCTTGAGCGTTTACGCCTGTTCATGGCCGCGCGTGGCGCGATCAGGGAACAGGCCTGAACCGTTCACAAAACGCAGCTAGTGGTATAGGCTGCAGTGCAAACGATCTCGGGAAAACTTGAGGCTATGAGCAGGATATTCTTTTGCATCACCCTGATATGGGCGCTTGCCAGCGGTGCGATGGCGCAGGATTTCAGCGCGCTGGCGCGTGTCCAGCCAGACCAAAGCCGCATTACGGATGTCGGGCGTACTGGGGTGCAGGTGAATATCGGCCTCAGCCAAGGGGTGCCGTACCGGATCTTCACCTTGCAGGACCCGTATCGGATGGTTCTGGACTTTAACGAGGTCGACTGGACGGGTTTGAAGTCGCAGGACTTCCTGCAATCAGATCGCATCAGCGGTGTTCAGTTCGGGGCCTATGTTCCTGGCTGGTCGCGTCTGGTGCTTGAGCTAGGCGCACCCATGGCGGTTGATACAGCGCAATTGTCAGTTGCCGAGGATTCGGGTGCTGCCGTATTGTCCCTGAACCTCAAGGGTACGGATTTCGACACGTTCAACGCAACCGCAGGTGCGCCGCGCAATCCGGGCTGGGACCTGCCGGAACCCGCCAACCTGCCGCATGCGGAACCACGCAGTACCGACCGGCCCCTGCGTGTCATGCTGGATCCGGGTCATGGCGGCATTGATCCGGGTGCCGAAGTCGGCGATGTGAATGAGAAGACGATGATGCTGACTTTCGCGCGTGAGCTGCGGGAAGTTCTTTTGCGTTCAGGCAGATACGAGGTGGTCCTGACGCGGGTTGAGGATCAGTTCGTGTCGCTTGAGCGTCGGATTGCCTTGGCCCATCGCGCGGGCGCCGATCTGTTCATTTCGCTGCACGCTGATTCCCTGTCCGAGGGGCAGGCACATGGCGCGGCGGTCTATACTTTGTCCGATGATGCCTCGGATGTAGCAAGTTCAAAACTGGCCGAGCGACACGACCGGGGGGATTTGCTGTCGGGTGTTGATCTCAGCGGCTCGGACGATCAGGTGGCCGATGTTCTGCTGGATCTGGCGCGGCAGGAAACCAAGCCGCGCACTCGGTCGCTGGCTTCGGCAATTGCCAACGGCATGGCGCAGCAAGGTGGCCCAATGAACCGCAAACCGCTGCGCACAGCGTCTTTTTCCGTGCTCAAGGCGGCGGATATCCCTTCTGTTCTGGTCGAGCTTGGATTCTTGTCCAGTCCCAGAGACCTGAAAAACCTCAAGGATCCGGAATGGCGGTCGAAAATGGCTTTGGGGATTTATCAGGGGCTTGAGGATTGGCGACAGCAGGATGTGATCCGGAAATCCCTGATTGGTCAGTGACCTTGCGGCGCAAACCGGCTAGAATACGCTTGGTGTTTTGACCCTCAGGCGGCGCATCACTATATAGACGGCACCGCGAGAAAAAGGCAGTAACGTGATCCGGTTCATTCTTTCGTTTTTCGGGGCCATCTTCAGCCTCGTAACTTTGGGTATTTTCATGGCCGCACTGGTAATCGGTGCGGTGTTTTGGATGTATGGGCGCGATTTGCCCAGCCATGAATCACTGGCACAGTACAAGCCTCCGACCATCAGCCGGATCTATTCGGGCGAAGGTCAGCTGATCGACGAATTCGCGCAAGAGCGTCGTCTGTTCACCCCATCCGAGGAAATTCCTGATCTGGTGAAGCAGGCTTTTATCTCGGCGGAAGACAAGAACTTTTACACCCATCAGGGATATGACCCGCGTGGTATCATCGCTGCGGGGGTTGAGGCCGTGCGCAGCAAGGGCGAAACCGTACGCGGGGCCTCGACCATCACGCAGCAGGTGATGAAGAACTTCCTGCTATCGGGTGACCGCCGAGCTGAACGCAAGATCAAGGAAATCATCCTCGCCACCCGGCTTGAGGATACCTTGGACAAGGAACAGATCCTCGAGCTTTACATGAACGAGATCTTTCTGGGTCAGAACTCGTACGGTGTGACGGCTGCGGCGCAGACCTATTTCAACAAGACCTTGCAGGAACTTGCTCCGCATGAGGCCGCGATGTTGGCCGCAATGCCAAAGGCACCGTCGGATTACCACCCGGTTCGCCAAAAAGAACGCCTTCTGGCCCGCCGCAACTATGTGCTGCGTGAGATGAACCAGAACGGCTATATTGATCAGGCGACCTATGAGGTCGAAGTAGAAATGCCGCTGCGTTCGGTTCAGAACGGTGACTTTGAAAGCTTCCGCACCGCTTTGCCACCACGTGACTATTTCACCGACGAAATCCGCCGCCAGTTGAGCGAAGATTTCGGCGAAGGCGAGTTCTTTACCGGCGGCTTTACGGTTCGTGCGTCTGTAGACGAAGAAATGCAGATCGAAGCTGCCAAAGCTCTGCGCGAGGCGTTGCAGAAATACGACCGCTCACGCGGCAGGTGGCGTGGAACCGGCGAAGTGATCCCGGAAGAAACGCTGGCGGATGAGGCGCAGTGGCGCGAAGCGTTGTCGATCATGGAAATTCCACGCGATGTGGTGCTACCGACCCGATGGTATCCTGCGGTCGTCCTGAATGTCGCGGATCAGCAACTCACGGTCGGGATCGAAAATGGCCCCGCCGACGGAATTGTCCCACGTTCGGACATCAAGTGGATGCAGGGCGATTTTGCAGCGAATTTCAAACGCGGTGACGTGATCCTTGTGATGGCCGGGGAAGAAGGGCAGTGGTCCGCGCGTCAGGTGCCCGAGGTGCAGGGCGGCTTTGTTGCGATGGATGTGAACTCGGGGCGTGTTCTGGCGATGCAAGGCGGGTTCTCGTATCAGGACACCGTGTTCAATCGCGCCACACAGGCGCAGCGTCAGCCCGGATCGTCTTTCAAACCCTTCGTCTACGCCGCCGCACTGGACAGTGGCTATAGCCCCGCAACCATCGTGGTGGATGCCCCGATTGAGGTGAACACGCCACAGGGTCTGTGGCGTCCCAAGAACTCGTCGAACAAGTTCTACGGACCGACGCCGCTGCGCACCGGGATCGAGCAGTCGCGGAACCTGATGACCATCCGTCTGGCACAAGAAGTCACGATGCCGGTGGTTGCAGGCTATGCGGAACGCTTTGGCGTGTACGACCGGATGGGGGCATTCCTTGCCAACTCGCTGGGGTCCGAAGAGACGACGCTTTACAAGATGGTGGCCGCCTATGCGATGTTTGCCAATGGCGGTCAGCGGGTCGAACCCACTCTGGTCGACCGCATTCAGGACCGTTTCGGCAAAACCATCTATCGCCACGACGACCGTCAGTGTCTGGATTGCGATTCCACATGGATGGCCGCTGATGAATCTCCGACCCTTGTGACGGACCGCCCTCAGGTCATGGATGCGATCACAGCCTATCAGTTGACCTCAATGATGACGGGCGTTGTGGATCGTGGCACTGCTTCGCGTTATGTCAACCTGCCGGTTCCGACAGCGGGAAAGACCGGAACCACCAATGAATCCAAGGATGCGTGGTTCATCGGATTTACCTCGAACATCGTGGCGGGATGCTACATCGGCTACGACCGCCCGCGTCCGATGGGGCGGGGGGCTTACGGCGGCACGATGTGTGGCCCTGTGTTCCAAAGCTTCATGGAAAAAGCTGTCGAGAAATACGGCGGCGGTCCGTTCGAAGTGCCGGAAGGCGGTCATTTCATCAAGATCGACCGGTTTAGCGGCGCACGGCTGCCTGACGATGCCAGCGGTGACTATGTTGTTGCTGAATTCTTCCGTGATGGCGTCGATGGCTTTATCGACCGCGTCTATGACGGCGGCTTTGCCATCGGTTCGGATCTGCCCTTGTTCGAGGAAGTACAGCGCGCAGGCGTTCAGGTTCAGACCTCGACAGGTCAGACGGTCACCGTCGGGCCCAAGGCCACGCAGGGCGACCTGAGCACTGGCGGGCTTTACTGATCAGATAGATACAGAAGCAGATTCAAAAGGTCTGCTTCCGGATCGTTATCGATTGCACCGTCCGATCGCCAGTAAATGGACAAGGCGCATTTGGCAGCGGCCCATTGGGCCAGACGTTTCTTTGGCACTTTCAGCGCTTTGGAGTAGAGCGACAGGCAGGTTTCGATCTGCCGAGGATCACGCACCAAATCTCGCATTCCTTTTGGGTGGCGTAATGCATTTGCCAGCTCAAACGCCGGGTCTCCGATATACCCTTTGGCATCGAAAACCCGTGGGCCTGCATCGGTCATGATGATGTTGTCAGGGTGAAGATCCCCGTGAAGGGGCACGGGCGTTAGTTGGCTTTTCAACAGATGCCGGCCCATGGCCATGGCGGAAAGCACGTCGTTGCGCAGAAGGGTTGGGCATGTTGGCGCAAAAGCGCAGTTAAACAACGGGGTGAAAACCTGGTCCAGGGGTCTCAAACCCTGAACCCGGACGGAGGCTTTCCCATGCAGACGCGCTGCAGTTTCGGCAAGGATTCTAGTGGTGTCATCGGGGCGTCCCGAACGCGCAATGTCACCTAATGACGGGCCATCCAGCCATTCCATCAGAACAGCGCTCCGCTCTTCGTTGAAAATACGAACCGCACCTCGGTCTCGCCACGCATTTAACAGCGCGCTGCCGGGTGCTTCGTTGCCGCGATCCGGTCTGCGATAGAGTTTCAATGCGGCGGGTCCGTGTTTCGATAGCACTTTCCAAACCTGCGCCTGACCGGTCTCGGCAACCAGCTCTGGCTGCTGCAGGTTCCATTCGTCCAGAAACTCGTCGCATGTGCTTGGCATTCGCGTCCGGCCCGTCTTGTGGTGTCTCGCACCTCTTGCTATCACGCAAGCCTGATTGAGCAAGTTGGGACAAGACCATGCGCGCCGAAACCCAGAACATCGTGGCGGAAATCGAAAAGTCGCTGGAGCTGTTGGCGCAGCGTATGGACTATGAAACCGCGCCGCATCGCCTTGAGGAATTCAACGCGCGTGTCGAAGATCCGAACCTGTGGGACAACCCTGAAAACGCGCAGAAGCTGATGCGCGAACGGCAGATGCTGGTTGACGCCATCGAGACCTATGAAACCATCAAGACCGATCTCAGCGACAATATCGAGCTGATCGAACTGGGCGAGATGGAAGAGGATGAAGAGGTCGTTCAGGACGCCGAAGCTGCGATCAAGGCGCTACAGGGCAAAGCCGCCAAGAAAGAGCTTGAAGCATTGCTGGACGGTGAGGCCGACAGCAACGACACCTTCCTTGAAATCAACTCGGGCGCAGGTGGTACCGAAAGTTGTGACTGGGCTTCGATGCTGGCGCGGATGTACGTTCGCTGGGCCGAGAAAAAGGGCTATACGGTTGAGCTGCAGTCCGAAACGGCAGGCGAAGAGGCGGGCATCAAATCTGCCGCTTACAAGATCTCGGGCCACAACGCTTATGGCTGGCTGAAATCGGAAAGCGGTGTACACCGGCTGGTGCGGATTTCGCCTTTTGACTCGGCGGCGAAACGCCATACCTCGTTCAGCTCGGTTTGGGTCTATCCGGTGGTGGATGACAATATCGAGATAGAGGTGAACCCGGCCGACATCCGCATCGACACCTACCGGTCCTCCGGCGCAGGTGGTCAGCACGTCAACACCACGGACTCGGCGGTACGGATAACGCACATTCCAACCGGGATTGTGGTGACCTCGTCCGAGAAATCGCAGCACCAGAACCGCGATATCGCCATGAAGGCACTGAAATCGCGCTTGTATCAACAGGAACTGGATCGTCGGAACGCCGATATCAACGCCGCGCATGAGGCCAAAGGCGATGCAGGTTGGGGCAACCAGATCCGGTCCTACGTGTTGCAGCCGTACCAGATGGTGAAAGACCTGCGCACGAACCACGAAACTTCGGACACCAAGGGCGTGTTGGATGGTGATCTGGATGGATTCATGGCAGCAACGCTGGCTCTGAACGTGGCAGGTAAAAGCCGGTCCGAGGCACAGGGCGACAGCTAAGGTGAACCGCCAGAGCTCTTTTCTGAACCTGCTGAAAGGGCACTGGCAGCTTATCCTGATCACCACATTGGTGTTTCTGCTTTGGAACACACCCGTTGTGGTTCCGCTGAAAATTCTGATCGTCTTTCTGCATGAGCTGTCTCACGCCGTGACGATTATTTTGACCGGCGGCTCGGTCGAAAGCTTTTCGATCTCACCACAGCAGGGTGGGCTGGTGATCGGTCGGGGTGGCAACCGGTTTCTCAGCCTGTCCGCCGGGTATCTTGGCTCGCTTTTGCTGGGCATGGGCCTTTTGATCATTGCTTTGCGCACGCGGGCTGACCGTACCGTTCTGGCAGGTTTTGGCGGGGTCATGTGTTTGGTGGCTCTGCTTTACATCCGCGATTTGTTTGCACTTGTGTTTTGTATCGGTGTCGGGTCGGCGATGATCGCCACCGCCTGGTATCTGCGCCGCGAGGTCAGCGACCTTGTGCTGCGCGTCATCGGGTTGACCAGCGTGATCTATGTGCCGTTCGACATCTTTGACGACACGATCCGGCGTTCTGGGATGCGGTCCGATGCGTTCATGTTGGCCGAGGAGTTCGGCGGAACAACAATGATGTGGGGCGGGGTGTGGTTGGTGCTGAGTGCCCTCGCGATTTATCTGTGCCTGCGTCATTGCCTTGGGCCGGACAGCAACTTGCATTTTGGTCGTACGGCAAGGTGAAGTGTTCCAGTGCTGTGGTGGTGAAAAGATACATTTAAACAGTGGGTTTAAATGAGTTGAACCGCTCGCTAGGCTGTTGAAGACGAACAACAGACCGGCGTGTTATGGACCTGACCAGGATATCGGCTGCAGAGCTTTTGAAACAACTGATAACCCGACAGGTTTCAGCCACGGATGTGATGCGCTCCACACTTGATCGTATCGCGGCGGTGAATGGCGATGTGAATGCTATCGTTGCGCTGCGCGATGAGAGTGCGTTGATGGACGAGGCGCGCAAGCACGACAGTGGCCCAATCACCGGCCCGCTGCACGGGCTGCCAATTGCGGTCAAGGATTTGGTCAATGTGGCCGGTGTGGTCTCGTCTCATGGATCACCGCTGTTCAAGGGTGTCGTGCCGGATAGTGACGATCTGATTGCGGCCCGGATGCGGGATGCGGGGGCGATCCTGATCGGAAAGACCAACACGCCGGAATTCGGATTGGGCTCGCACACATTCAACCCGGTCTATGGTGCGACGCGCAACCCGTATGACGCCGACCATACCTGCGGGGGTTCGTCCGGTGGGGCGGCGGTGGCCCTGGCCACGGGTATGGTGGCGCTTGCAGACGGATCCGACATGATGGGCAGTCTGCGTAATCCAGCGGCCTGGAACAATGTCTACGGCTTTCGCCCAAGCTGGGGCAGGGTGCCGTCTGACCCTGTCGGCGACAGCTTTCTGCATCAGTTGTCAACACTTGGCCCCATGGCCCGCAGCCCCAAGGATCTGGGCATTTTGCTCGACGTGATTTCAGGGCCAGACCCGCGCCTGCCTTTAGCCTCTGAAAGTACTCTGGTGTCACCGGTGACACCGGCGGACATGCAGGGGCTGCGGATCGGTTGGCTTGGGGATTGGGGCGGTGCGTTCCCGATCGAGCCTGGCATTCTGGACCTGTGCAAAGGTGCGTTGGCCGTGTGTGAAAACCTTGGCGCTGATGTGCAAGACGTGGATCCGCCTTTCGATGCTGAACAGCTTTGGAAAAGTTGGATCACGCTGCGGTCGTTCAGCGTTGCGTCGGGGCTGGAGCCCTTGGCCGCACAAAAAGATCATCTGAAAGATACCGCACAATGGGAACTGGATCGCGGCCTGTCCATGCGCGCGATGGAGGTGCAGCACGCCAGCGTTATCCGCTCTGACTGGTTCCGCTGCGCGGCGGACCTGTTCACTCGGTTTGACGCACTGGTTCTGCCATCCGCACAGGTCTGGCACTTCGGGATCGAGACCCCGTACCCGACCAGTATCGCGGGTCGGGCCATGGATACCTATCACCGTTGGATGCACGTCACAGTGCCGGTCAGCCTGATTGGATTGCCCTGTTTGGCGGCGCCTGCTGGCTTTGGATCAAACGGATTACCGATGGGGTTCCAGCTGTTTGGGCCAAGGGGCTCAGACAAGAAACTACTGTCAATTGGGGCGGCCTATCATGCCGAAACCAACTGGCCAAATAAGAGACCGGCGATGCCATAACGCCGGACAGGGAGGAGAGGACATCATGGAAAAGCCTTTTGGAGTGCCGGAAATGCGACCGGTTGATACCGACATGCTGCGCTCGGCATTGCAGCGCGCATGGGCCGATTTTCGTCGCGCACCTTTATTCGGGCTGATCTTTGCGGGCTTTTATGTGCTGGCGGGCTGGGCCATGGCGTGGGTGACTGTGCAAACCGGAACAACCTTCTGGCTGGTGCTGGCGGCCATCGGGTTTCCGTTGATCGGACCTTTCGCAGCGGTCGGGCTTTACGAGGTCTCGCACCGGCTTGAGCAGGGTGAGCCCCTGGATTTTGGCGCAATCTTTGGTGTGGTGCTTCAGCAGAGCCGTAGGCAGTTGCCGTCGATCTGCGCGATCATCGTTGTGATGTTTCTGTTCTGGTTCTTTTTGGGGCACATGATCTTTGCCCTGTTTCTGGGGCTGGCAACGATGACGAACATCTCGACCTCGACCGAAGTCTTCTTCACTCTGAACGGCCTAACTATGCTGGCCGTTGGAACGGCGGTAGGGGCGATCTTTGCGACCGTTCTGTATATGATCACCGTTCTGTCGATCCCGTTGCTGCTGGATCGTGAACTGGATTTTGTTACAGCCATGATCACAAGCTTTTCCTACGTAAAGGAAAACCTGTTTGTCATGCTGGGCTGGGGCGCCTTTATTGCGGTTCTAACGTTCGTGGCGATGGTGCCGTGGTTTCTGGGGTTGTTAGTTGTGCTGCCTTTGCTCGGCCACGCCAGCTGGCATCTGTATCGGCAGATCACGCAGGGTGATGGTCGGCCGGAAGCCGCAATCGCGACCGATTAGAAATGCTGCGCCAGATTGTTTGTGGACAGGCGCGCAGCGGCAAAAATCGCTGCTGAGTCGTGCCCCAGATACTTGAGGACTACCGGTTCCGGGTTGGATGTATCGGCCGAGTTGACCACAGATCCGCGCCATTGAACCGCGGTTCCCGTGGCATCGGGTGAGATCAGATAGACCCGGCTGTTATGTCCGCCCCGCTGGGATGTCAGCATGTACACGGTATCGCCGCTACAGGCTGCGATCCCTTGTATCTCACGGGCCTGCGGAGTGGATTCGGGCATCGCCGCACGTGAAACATAGCCCCGTATCAAGGTGCATTGGGTCAGTGGTCGGGCGTGCAACAATGTCATGCGATGCTCGTCCGAAAGGCTTTCGATCACCGCATAAAACCCGGGTGCAAACGGCGATTTCTCAATCGCGTCTGACCCGGAGCCCAGAAACTCGGTCAGGGCTGAGGTTGCCGGGTGACTCTCAGACTTTTCGATCTCATCCAGCGGTTTCAGAAGGATGCGGGCGTCCACGTCGAAAAAACGACAGATCCGGTCCAGAACATCCGGTCGGGGCACGCTTTCGCCAGAGAGATACCTGTTAAACTGCGTCCGGTTCACCCCGAGTTTGCGGCACAGGGCCGAGATCGAGCGATGTTGCTGCGCCAAGCGCCGAAGATTCTCGCTGAACATTGCGCGTAGCTCTTCAGGACTGCGGGTATCGTCGGTCATGGCCGTCCAAGTGTTGCTTTGCCTTCGGATGAAACCAACTGAACAGCACGGCCAAGGCCAGTTGAACAGTGATAAATCGCACAGAATAACCCCAAGCAACGTATCCCCACGTCGCGTTGCACACCCAACGCTAGCGCCGTATAGCGCAAAGGCAATAGGCTTTATCTGAAAATGACTGATCTTTATCCGGAAGCTCGGGCCCCTATTGCAATTATAGCGCAACAAGGCCAGGTGGGCGGCGAGCGCATTGCGCCGCCAACCCATGAAGTATCCCCGCCCCAAAATACCTCGGAACGGGCGCTAAGTTTAATCGCCGCGCAGCAACGCTGCGACACCGGTCCGCGCTATCTCGACAAGGCCAAGCGGGCGCATGAGATCGGCAAACGCATCGATCTTGTCAGGCGCGCCGGTGATTTCAAAAATGAATGAGTTGAGCGTGCTGTCGACTACATTGGCGCGGAAAATATCGGCCAGGCGCAATGCCTCGACCCGTTTGTCTCCTTCACCAACCACTTTGATGATGGCCAATTCCCGTTCGACCGATGGGCCTTCGACCGTCAGATCATGCACATCATGCACGGTCACGATCCGGCCCAACTGCGCCTTGATCTGCTCGATCACCTGAGGGGTTCCGGTGGTGACGATGGTGATGCGGCTGAGATGGCCGGTGTGATCCACCTCGGCCACGGTCAGGCTTTCGATGTTATAGCCACGGCCAGAGAACAATCCGATGACACGGGCCAGTACGCCGGGTTCGTTTTCGACCAGAACCGCGATCGTGTGGCGTTCCTGTACGTCCGAGAAGGTGGGGCGTAGGTTATAGGCAGAATGGCGGGTAGAGCCTTTTTTGATATGTAGGGCAGACATATTTGTCCCTTTCATCATCCTTGAGATGCCGGGCGCAACAAGGCGCCCGACTAAATCCGTCGAATTGCGTTAAACCAGAACCGAACCTTTAGAGTCGATCACGCCCTGCGTCTCGGCCTCGCCCAGCAGCATCTCGTTATGGGCCTTGCCCGACGGGATCATGGGGAAGCAGTTCTCGTGCTTTTCAACCAGACAGTCGAAGATCACCGGGCCGTCATAGGTGATCATTTCCATGATCGCATCGTCCAGATCGGCGGGGTCGGAACACAGGATGCCTTTCGCGCCAAACGCTTCAGCCAGCTTGACAAAATCGGGCAGGGCCTCGGACCAGCTGTGCGAATACCGCTCGCCATGCAGCAACTCCTGCCACTGGCGGACCATGCCCAGACGTTCGTTGTTCAGGATGAACTGTTTCACCGGCAGGCGGTACTGAACGGCGGTGCCCATTTCCTGCATGTTCATCAGCCACGACGCTTCACCAGCCACGTTGATCACCAGCGCATCCGGGTGCGCCATCTGCACACCGATAGAGGCGGGGAAGCCATAGCCCATCGTGCCCAGACCACCCGAGGTCATCCATCGGTTCGGATCTTCGAAGCCAAGATATTGCGCGGCCCACATCTGGTGCTGGCCCACTTCGGTGGTGATGTAGCGGTCGTGCTTTTTGGTCAGTTCCTCAAGCCGTTGCAACGCGTGCTGAGGTTTGATGGTCTTTTCGCTGGCTGTGAAGGCAAGGCAGTTCACCTTGCGCCACTCAGAGATCTGCGCCTGCCATTGCTTGATAGCCGCCGCGTCGGTCTTGCGACCGCGCGCTTTCCAGACCTTCAGGATGTCTTCCAGCACATGGGCCACATCGCCCACAATCGGGATATCGACGCGGATCACCTTGTTGATGGACGAGGGGTCAATATCGATATGCGCTTTCTTCGAGTTTGGAGAGAACGCATCGACGCGCCCGGTGATCCGGTCATCGAACCGCGCACCGATATTGATCATCAGGTCGCAGTCATGCATCGCAAGGTTGGCCTCATAGAGACCATGCATTCCCAACATGCCCAGCCAGTTTTCACCGGACGCCGGGTAGGCCCCCAATCCCATCAGGGTCGAGGTGACCGGGATACCAGTCGAATCGACCAGCTCGCGCAGCAGTTGGCTGGCCGCGGGGCCCGAGTTGATCACGCCGCCACCTGTGTAGAAAACCGGCTTTTTGGCGGTTTCGATGGCCGCAACCAGCTCGGTGATTTCCTCAAGGTCGCCCTTCAATACCGGCTGGTAATGCGATGTCGAAGGCTTCGGGCTGGTGTATTCGCCGGACGCAAACTGAACGTCCTTGGGGATGTCGATCAACACAGGGCCGGGGCGGCCCGAGGTAGCGACATGGAACGCCTCATGCATGGTCTCGGCCAGCGAATCCGTATCCTTCACCAGCCAGTTATGCTTGGTGCAGGGGCGGGTGATGCCAACTGTGTCAGCCTCTTGAAACGCGTCTGATCCAATCATGAAGGTCGGCACCTGACCCGTCAGAACCACAATCGGGATCGAATCCATCAAAGCATCAGTCAGGCCGGTGACAGCGTTGGTCGCCCCGGGGCCGGAGGTTACAAGCGCAACGCCGGGCTTGCCGGTCGAACGCGCATAGCCTTCGGCTGCGTGAACCGCACCTTGTTCGTGACGCACCAGAATGTGGCGAATGTCATTCTGCAGAAAGATCTCATCATAGATCGGTAGGACGGCGCCACCGGGGTATCCGAATACCGTGTCCACGCCCTGATCCTTGAGGGCCTGAACCACCATCTTTGCGCCGGTCATCTCACGTGTCATCTGCTTTGCTCCGTTCGCGACATGTGTCTTGCGTTTTGCCAAAAAAAAGCCCCCGATTTTTTCGGAGGCGCATGGGTTCGATTATGGTTTTCCGTTACCGGCCCATGCGCGTTTTTCCTACGATTACGACTAGCGCTTTCATCGCCAGAGGCTCCTTCTTTGCGTGCAGGGACATTATGGTCGGGGGGAAGGGGCGTCAACAGGCAAAATCGCAAATTTCCTGTCCTGAGGGCGGTATTTTGCGACATTTTATTGCGCAGATTGCCGCATGTTGGGAACTTCCGGGAAAACGCGGCGCGATTCCCTGGTTTTGCCGTCGCGTTTTGGGGTCTGAAAGCGTCAAGCCAATGTCTGAAATTGGCATGATCCGCCGATATGTCTGCTGCACGGTCATCCGTAGGGCGCATGCAAGGGAGGCGGAAAATGCTGCAAGACCTGGTAGACCTTGGACGGTACCCGATCGATTGCCCAGACTCTCCAGCCTATGATCGGTTGATCAGAGATTTGAGGCAGGAGCTGGAGCATGATGGTTGCGCGGTCCTGCCCGGGTTTGTGCATGAAAAAGGCATCGAGCTTTTGGCCGAGGAAGCCGATGCCGTTGCCCCCAACGCGCACCGCTCTTTCAGCCGCACAAACGCATATTTCACCAAGGACGATCCACGATTTGGTATCGGGCATCCGATACGTCGGTTCTATGAACGTTCAAACGCCTTTGTCCCGGCGGACAACTTCCATCAGTCCGGTCCCTTGCGGCGGATTTATGAGTTCGCGGACTTTCTGCCGTTCATTCGGGAAGCTCTGAATGAACCCGAGGATCGGTTCTTCCGCTATGATGATCCGCTTGCGGATGTGATCATCAACGTGGTGGAAGAAGGGCAAGGCTTTCCCTGGCACTTCGATACGAACAACTACACAGTGACCCTGGCCATCCAGAATGGCGAGGCAGGAGGGGCGTTCGAATACGTTCCCAATCTTCGCACATCTGAAGACGAGAACTTTGCTCAGGTAGCCTCGGTTCTGGACGGCAACATGACGCGTGTTCACCAACTAGAACTTCAGCCTGGGGATCTGCAGATTTTCAAGGGGAGGTATTCACTGCACCGGGTGGCACCTGTCACGGGACAGCGACGCCGCTACGTCGGAATTTTCTCGTTTGTCGAAGCTGAAGGCATGTGCGGCGGGGTCGAGCGGACGCAGCAGCTTTATGGCCGTGTGTTGCCGCACCACTATGAACGCGCGGGTCTGCGCAAAGATCAATTGCTGGATTGAAAACCCGTCGTGGGTAAACTGAAGCGGTTCATGGTCGGAGCTTCAAATGCCTGAGATTTTGCAACTTACCCCATTCGTGCTGTGTTCGTCCTTGCAGAACCAGATCGATTTCTACTGTGACCGACTTGGGTTTTCCTGCGGGTTCAGGCAGGAAAACTACGCCTTCCTGTCGCTCGGGTCGGTGGCTATTCGCTTGTTGGAATGTCCCGCGCGGGAAGACGGCAAGTCACTGGGCGACGATCAGTCGTTTTACATTGATGTCGACGATGTAGACGGCCTGTACGAAAGCCTGAAATCCGGGCTGGCTGATTTGCCCGAAGGGCGCGTGCGCCCGCCGTTTGACCAACCTTATCTTCAGCGCGAATTTCACGTTTTGGACGAGGACGGAACACTGGTGTTTTTTGGGCAGGACATAAGACCCCGGACCTGAGTACCCGCCCGGCGTCGACCTTCAGTCATGTAACTTCAAGTCAGACGCGCCGCGCGTGCGCGTAGATCAGAAGCCGACGCCAGTACCTTGCAGCACACCATGTTCCAGCGCATAGCGTGTCAGACCAGCGGTGGAAGAAATACCCAGTTTGCGCTTGATGTTCTTGCGGTGGGTCTCGACCGTGCGCACCGAAATCTCGAGTTTTTGGGCGACTTCCTTGTTGGATTTGCCTTGTGCAAGTTCCAGCAGGATCGTCTGTTCGCGCCCGGTCAGTGCCTCGCGCGCGCTGTCCTGCTTTGGTTTAAGGGACCCGCTGGCGCCTGTGCACAGGTATTGTTCGTCCTGCATAACGGCATCGATGGCCTGCTTGATCTCTTCGGTGGGTACATCCTTGAGAATATAGCCTTTGGCACCATGGCTGAGAGCTGTTGAGATGTATTCGGGACTATCATGCATCGACAGGATCAGGATGCGCGTTTCGGGAAGGCGTTCGAGGATGATTTCCGTCGCGCTGAGACCACCGAGGCCCGGCATGTTGAGGTCCATCAGGATGACATCAGGGGCCAGGTCGACGGCCTGATCCACAGCCGCCTGACCACTACCGAGTGTGCCGACCACGTTGATGTCCTCAAAGCTTTCCAGGATAGACTGGATGCCTTCGGCCACCATCGGGTGGTCGTCCACAATAAGAACCCGTGTGCTGTCAGAACTCATGTACCGGCCTTTCGGTTCGGAGTTGCGTCTTCCTGCGGCGGCAGAAGGTGGCTGAGCGGTAAGCTGGCTTCGATCACCGTTCCGCCTCGCGGTCCGCGTGATGACAGAATCCGTAACGATCCGTCAAGCTGTTCGATACGCTCCTGCATGTTGCGCAGGCCGATGCCTGTGGTTGCCGTCCCGGGCTCGGTGCGCAATCCGCGGCCGTTATCGGTGATCCGCATGGTCGCGCCTTTCTTATGTCCGCGCAGGTCTATCGTAACATGCGTAGCGCCGGAATGGCGTTCAATATTGGTCAGTGCCTCTTGGGCTATGCGGTAGAGAGCAATCTTGCTGTCCTGATCCAGCCGGTTGCGGAACACGACGGTCGAGAATTCGGTCTCGATCCCGGTGCGGTCGCGGAAATCGTCAGTCAGCGCTTTCAGTGCCGGCCCCAGGCCCAGATCGTCCAGCACACCCGGGCGAAGGTCGCGGCTGATGCGCCGTACCTCGGTAATGGCGGTGCCAAGGTGGTCGATCCCTTTCTCCAGCGGATCGCGCGCGCCGATATCGTCGCCGCGTGACAGACGGCGGCGGGCATTGTCCAGCGCATAGCGAACACCGACAAGGATCTGGCTGATGCCGTCGTGCAGCTCACGCGCGACCCGGCCACGTTCTTCTTCCTGCGCGTCGAAGACTCGTTGGGTCAGTTCTTTCAGCTTGGCGTCAGCCAACCGGCGTTCGCGAATGTTCAGCAACATGCCCGAGGCAAAAACGATGAGGACAGCCGCTAGCACGATTGCACCGATATACATGAAGGTGCGTTGTACACGGGCTTCGACCTCGGCCCGCGCGTTGGCCACTGTGGCGACAATGTCATCGATGAATACACCCGTGCCCACGACCCAACGCCAGTCCTGAAGCCCGACCACATAAGCGATCATCTGCGCCTCTTCCCCGGTCGACGGCTTTTGCCACATGAAGCTGTGCCAACCCGCCCCTTGGCGGGCGAGGCGAATGAACTCGTCCACGATGGGCGTGCCTTCGCTGTCGGTCAGCCCTTCCCAGTTCTGGTTGATGAACTGCGTCTGTCTGGGGCTGACCAAGTTGTTTCCGTCGTAGTCATAAACAAAGAAGAACCCATCCTGACCATAGATCATCGCCGAAAGGATTTGCGTGACCAGGTTTTTTGCTACCTCGTCATCGGGTTCAGCCCGGCCATAGATGTAAGCAAATCCGTTGCGCGCCTGCGTGACATAGTTGCGCAACTCTTCCTTCTTGGCCTCGATCAGGCTGCGCTCCAGTGCCTCGATCTCGCGCTCGGCTGTCGCTCGGGCCTCGTAAGCCACCAACACGGCGATTGCAGCCACAGCGACCACCAATGGGATCGCGGCCACCAGAGACAATTTCTGCGCATAGGTCAGCGAGACCAGTTGACGGAGTCTTTGCATAGTCGAATCGATACGCAAGCGGCGGCGAAAATGCAAAAGGAATGGGCAGGATCAGCAAAATGGCGAGATTTTTGCGATGTTTACTTGGAGGATGGTCAAAGAATCTGTGAAAAATGGCAAAAGAAACCGCCTGTCTACGCAGTAGTAGGTATTCCCATTCACATCACTGTCATTAGGCTGACGCGCATTGAATGCGACAGGTCCGGCTGTGCCGGATTATGACTATGAAGGGGAGGAACACTCATATGGATCGTCGTTCATTTCTGAAAAAATCCGCGCTGGGCGGATCAGCAGCTGCAGCAACCGCTCTGGCGGCACCGGCCTACGCTCAGGGCCAGCGCACGCTGACCATGGTGACCTCATGGGGTCGCGGTCTGGCGGGCGTGTTTGATAGCGCGCAGCGCTGTGCCGACAGCATCAACGCGATGTCTGATGGCAGCCTGAATGTTGAGATCAAAGCAGCCGGTGAACTGGTTGGCGCTTTCGAAGTGTTTGACGCGGTATCTTCCGGTCAGGCCGACATGTATCACGCCGCTGACTACTACTTTGTAGGTCAGCACCCGGGCTACGCGTTCTTTACCGCTGTACCCTTTGGTATGACCGCGCAGGAACTGGTGAACTGGTACTACCATGATGGCGGCATGGAGTTGCATGATGAACTGGGCTCGATCTTTGGCCTGAAATCCTTCCTGGCGGGTAACACCGGCGCACAGGCAGGCGGCTGGTACTCGAAAGAGATCAATGGCCCTGAGGATTTCCAGGGTCTTAAGTTCCGTATGCCAGGTCTGGGTGGTCAGGCGCTGGGTAAGCTGGGCGCATCCGTACAGAACATTCCGGGCTCGGAAGTGTATCAGGCGCTGTCCTCGGGTGCGATTGACGGCACCGAGTGGATCGGTCCCTGGGCGGACGAAAAGGCCGGTTTCCAGGAAATCACCAAAACTTACTACACCGCTGGCTTCCACGAGCCGGGTGCAGGTCTGTCGCTGGCGACCAACCGCGACGTGTTCGACAGCCTGACGCCGGCGCAGCAGAAGATCATCGAGATCGCCGCTGCCGAAGCGCACCAGTGGAACCTGGCGCAGTTCCTGGCCAACAACGGTGCAGCCCTGCAGCGTCTGCAATCCGGTGGCGTGAAGGTCATGGAATTCCCGGAAAGCGTTTGGGACGCCTTCGGTCAGGCTTCGCAAGAAGTTCTGGACGAAAACATGGGCGACGAGCTGTTCAAGAAGATCCACGACAGCGCCATGACGTCGATGGCAGCATCGTCCGCGTGGAACAACCTGTCGTCGGGTGTCTATACCGCTCAGCGCGACCGCGTTCGCGGCTAAACATCAGCCAATAAAGTAAACGGTTTCCCCGCAATCGCGGGGAAGCCTTTCCTGTTGCATATGCGCGGACCCATCATGCCGCTATAATAAGCAATGCAACTGACGCGACCCGGGGACAACATGCAGGACGACAACGGTATTTCGTTTTTCGGCGCCCTGTGGAATGGACTGATCTGGTTCATTCAGAACATTGCCGAAGCCTTCTATAATTTCGGATATGCGGTGACGCATCCGCAGCTGTGGCTGAACTGGTCGGACAAAGAAGCGATCATGCGCTTTGTCTACTATGGGGGCTCGGTCGAGTTCTTCTTTGTGGTCTTCACGCTGTTTTTGGTTCTGACGGCCATTGGCCTCTACTATCGGAACTTTATGTGGGGCATGGTTCGAGGGCTGGAAGGGTTCGCAAACGTCACCGGGCGTTTCTTTGCCTGGGCAGGTCTTCTGATGGTTATTCAGCAGATCGTCATCGTATTCATGCAACGCGTGTTCACACGGGCCGACATGGCCTTTGGCCTGGGTATACCGTTTCAGAAGGATATCAGTTGGTTCGCGGAAGAACTTAAACTCTACAACGCAATGGTCGTGTGCCTGTGCTGCACATACACTTTCGTTCAGGGCGGACATGTTCGGGTTGACCTGATCTATGCAGGCATCAGCCACCGCGCC
The DNA here is from genome assembly GCF_013034525.1 of Ruegeria sp. HKCCA5929. Classification (NCBI taxonomy): domain Bacteria; kingdom Pseudomonadati; phylum Pseudomonadota; class Alphaproteobacteria; order Rhodobacterales; family Roseobacteraceae; genus Ruegeria; species Ruegeria sp. HKCCA5929. The sequence goes on along the minus strand of NZ_WQGE01000001.1, from coordinate 813,115 downwards.
AAGCGCGTTGTCGATATGTGCGGCGCGATGCTGTTCATGATGCCCATGGCAGTGCTGACATGGATGTACGGCTGGTACTTTATGTGGCGGCACCTGATTGTGCCGAAGCCTTCGGCCAGTGACACCTTGGATCGTCTCGTGGCCAAGTCACGCGCACTGCGCTGGAACGTTGAAACCATCGGGTTCAGTCCCAACGGGTTCAACGCGTATTTCCTGTTCAAGATCCTGCTGGTGCTGTTTGCAGGCATGGTGTTCCTGCACGCGATTGCCTTCCTGTGGCGGTCGTATCTGGAATACGTGGAAGGGCCGGAAAGCGCCGGAAAATACCTCGACAAGGACAGCCTTGGCGAGGGCGAAGAAGCCTATGAAGGCGCACATTAAGGACGGAGACCAAGACAATGCTATTCGGACTTGATGGCGTCGAGATAGGCCTCATTATCGTATTCTTTTGCCTTTTCGGAGGCATCCTGTCCGGTTTCCCGGTGGCCTTTGCCATCGGCGGGGCCGGGGTTATCTCATTCGGGATCATCGCAGCCTTGGACAGCGCAGGATTGCTGATCCATCAGGCAATTGACACAGGCTCGCAAGCTTACCGGGATGTCGTGAACTCGGGTGTGAAACCCGACACGATATCTGTGTTCCGATACCCAGACTTACCGAGGATCGCCGAGCCGGTCTTTGTTCAAGGTTGGGAAACCGCTTTGGACCGCAATGTTTCGTTCATCGTGAACCGAATGAACGAACGTGTTCTGGCCGGTCAGTCCATCGAGACACTTCTGGCCGTGCTGATGTTCGTTCTGATGGGCATCACGCTTGAACGCTCGAAGATCGCAAACGATCTGTTGACGACAATGGCGCGTGTCTTTGGCCCGCTGCCGGGCGGTCTGGCAGTGTCGATTGTTGTTGTTGGCGCGTTTCTGGCGGCCTCGACCGGTATCGTCGGCGCAACCGTGGTGACCATGGGCCTGCTGGCCTTGCCGACCATGTTGCGGAACAATTACTCGCCAGAGCTGGCGACTGGTGTGATTGCGGCCTCGGGCACGTTGGGACAGATCATTCCACCGTCGATTGTCATTGTTTTGTTGGGAACGCTGGCCGGTGATCTTTATTCGACCGCGCAAGAAACGCGTGCGGTCGAGGCCGGATGTACCGACGCGCTGACCTATCTGGGTGAGCCCGCGGTGGTTTCGGTCGGAACCCTGTTTCAGGCGGCTCTTCTGCCGGGGATCATGCTGGCCTTACTGTATGCGCTCTATGCCTTTGGGTACGCGTTGCTGAACCCGGACAAAGCGCCGGCCGTTGAAATGTCCGGTGGCTCGGGTGAGACGATCACCCGCTCAGAGGGTCTGACCTGGCTGCTGGGCGCGCCGGTCGCGATCATTGTCGGTGCCGTGCTTTTGGGCAGTGCTGGCGTCATCGGCAGCCAGAACATCTCGGTCTCAGCATTCTCGGATGTCGGGCAGGGCGCATCTTTGCGCACCAACGTATCGGAAGAATGCAAGGCATCGATGATCGATCTGCATGGCCAGTCCGCCTGGGATCAGGCGGTTGCCGAGCAGGAAGAGATCGACGCTGCCGGTGGTATAGCCAATGCCGAGCGTTTGAGCGAGGAAGAGCTGGTTGAAGCCCGCGAGGCAAAAATCGCGAATGCAGCGCCGATTGGAAACGGAGTTGCGGTTTTTGTGGTGCTGATGGCGCTGACCCTGGTTCTGGGTCGGGGTATCGCGCCCTCGCGCTCGCCACAGCCATTGATCGTTGGTGCGATTGGTCTTTTGTTGATGTTGTTGGTCGATGTTCTGTTTGTTGCACCGACTACATCTGCGGGGCTGATATTTGTTCTGTTGGCCATTCCATTTGCCATTGCGATCTATGGTTGCCGGGAAGCGGCAGCACGCTGTGCGACCAACGACCTGATCCGCGTGGTGTTTCCACCCTTGGTTCTGATTATCGCGGTGCTGGGTTCGATCCTGGGCGGTATCACCAACCCGACACCTGCCGCCGCATTGGGTGCGGGCGGGGCAATCATGCTGGCCGCTTATCGCAAACTGCATGATCAGGGCCGTTCCGGCGGCGTCATCATCTGGTCGACCTTTGCCGTGATCATCTGTTTGCTGTTGGGCGTGAACTTTGACCTCAGGGTCAATCAGGAAGGTGCTTCGGTCGAAACCGTGATCGCGTTTGTTCTGGCTTATGCAACGTATCTGTATGCTCTGTTTGGCCTGTTGTTTGGCTGCTGGGTGTTGTTTTCGAGCGGTGTTCTGACGCCTGTTGTTCGCGAGACAGCGAAAGTGACCTCGATGGTCTTTACCATTCTGATCGGATCACAGTTGCTGAACCTTGTGGTGATCTCGTTTGGAGGTGAGCACTATATTCAACAGTTCCTGAAGAGCTTTGACAACGAGTTCACGGTCTTCCTGATCGTGATGCTGGTGCTGTTCATTCTGGGCTTTGTGCTGGACTTCCTTGAAATCATCTACATCGTGATCCCCATTGTGGGGCCGGTGATTTATGGTGGATCTTTCGATCCGAAATGGGTGACGATCATGGTGGCTGTGAACCTGCAGACCTCGTTCCTGACGCCGCCCTTCGGGTTCGCCTTGTTCTATCTGAGGGGGGTTGCCCCAAAAGAGGTCACAACCGGCCACATATACCGAGGGATCATACCGTTTGTGTTGATCCAGGTGGTTGGCATTGCGATCCTGTGGTTCTTCCCCTCGATCGTCACCATTGTGCCGGATCTGATCCCGAATTGATCCCGGTGAGCAAGATGCAAAGGGGGCCTGGTGGCCCCCTTTTCTTTTTTGCTTTGGAAAAGGGGCCAGCCCCTTCTTGGCCTGCGGCCAATTCATCCCCGAGGTATTTGTAGCCAGATGAAGATGCGGATCAGTTGAATTCTATCAGGTCCCAACGATTGCCGAAGGGGTCACGCCAGACTGCGACCTGGCCATAAGGCTCGGAGCGTGGGGATTCCTCGAACGTCACGCCCCGTACCAGCATGTCGGTATGATCGCGAGAAAAATCATCGGTTTGAAGGAAGAAACCCACGCGGCCACCGGTCTGATTGCCAATAGCGGCTTCCTGGTTGGGGCCGTCAGCTTTGGCCAGCAGAAGAGAACTGCCATTTGAGCCGGGTGGGGCGATCAATACCCAGCGTTTGCCGTCGCCCAGGTCGATGTCCTGAAGAAGCTGGAACTTGAGCGTTTCGGTATAAAATGAGATCGCGGCATCGTAGTCGGGCACCACAAGGGTAACCGCGTGCAAATTTTGCTTCATGATGATGTCAGCCTTTAGTCGGATGGCGGTCTGGCAACTGAATATTGGCCACTTGTTCCGCTATTGGGGCTGAGGACAACGGGTGATGCGATGCATCGGAAAAGGCATCTGAATCTTTGATCTTTTGCCATTGGCCCTGAATATAAGCCTCTAGCCCTGAGAACTTGGCCTTGTAGCCCATCTTGGGGCTGCCCGGGACCCAGTAGCCCAAATAAATGTAGGGCAGGCCGGCTTCGCGCGCGATGTCTATGTGATCGAGGATCATGTATGTGCCCAGCGAATTCTGGGGCTGGTTTGGATCGTAGAAGGAATAAACCATGCTTAGCCCGTCATCGAGCACATCAGTCAGACTGACTGCGATCAGATCGCCGGTTTTCGGGTCGGCATATTCCACCACACGGCTGCGGATCGGAGTCTCTTCGATCATGGCAGCAAATTCGAATACATCCATGTCGGCCATGCCGCCGTCGGCGTGCCGGGTATCCAGATAACGGCGGAACAGTTCGTATTGTTCGTCTGTAGCCCAGGGTGACGTTGCGCGGCGTTCCAGATACCCGTTGCGCTTTGCGGCGCGTTTCTGGCTTTTGGTGGCGCGAAAGGCCGAAACGTCGATCCGGGCGGACAAACAAGCTGCGCAGTCCGTGCAGGACGGTCGGTAGAGCACGTTTTGCGATCGGCGAAACCCCTGCTGCGAAAGCGAGTTATTCAATTGCTCAGCGCCTTCGCCTTGAAGGGCTGTAAACAATTTACGCTCCATCCTGCCGTCAAGGTAGGGGCAGGGTTGTGGAGCGGTCACATAGAATTGTGGCGCAATTGGCAGCGTGTGTCGCATGAAGTTCCCATCTAGCCTCGGGACAGATGATAACAACCGTTCCCGAGACCGCCAAGTGATTCACGCAGTTGGGCCTCACGCTCTTTGATTGATCATAACAGTCCCCAGGAAACTGTCGGTCAGGCCCTGACCGCGAGCGCTTGTCAGCATCATGATGACCGAAATGATCTGGACCACGAAAAACGCCATGCTGACGAAATAACCGGCAGTATGTGCGATGGCTTTGCCCATATCCATACGTTCGCCAAACGCGTCGCGCAGTTCGATGCCCATGAAGCGCATACCCAGCGTGGCTGAGCCGTTCGAGATAGTGATGACCCGATACGCAAAGCTGATCACCGCATAAATCAGCGGCAGGAAAAACAGCCCCGCACCGAATGTCAGGAAGACGGGCACGATGCACAGCAGCGAGATGAAGGCGATATCGAACAGCCACGCGACAAAGCGCTTGGTCGCAACCGAGCTGTAGAATTCTGGTTGAGTATCCGGGTTGGGCAGGTGGTTCATTCGTCAGGTCCGAAAGATAGGGTTGAGGCACCCTGACCCGAAGAATCGGGGCAGGGCAAGGGCTATCAGGCAGGTGCGCCTTTGCCGTCGTCTTCGTGGTTCTCGCGGGCGCGTTCGTCCATGAACTGGTCGAACTCGGCCTTGTCCTTGGCCTCGCGCAGACGGCGCAGGAAGGCTTCGAAATCCTGCTGTTCGCGCTCCAGACGGGCAAGGGTGTCGGCCTTGTAGGCGTCAAAGGCGCTGTTACCCGACGGCTTCATTGCGCTCATGTGGCTGTGCCAGGATTTGCGGCGGCTGCAGGACTTGCTGAACATGCGTTTGCTCCAGATCATATAAGCCAGAAGGGCTAGGCCAACGGGCCAGAAGAAGATGAACCCAAGGACCATGGCGGCGATCCAGGCCCCTTTGCCTTTGTCGTCCAGCCAGGCTTCAATTCGGTAAAGCCATCCCGGATTTGCGGGGACGGCGGGGTCTGACAGTGCAGTCATGAAAGCTCTCCAGGGTTGATGTAAATTCTTTTCACATTGTCTAGATGGGGATGCATTTTGGTGATGCAAGGGGTGATGTGAAAAAGATTTACATTCTGTAGCTCGGTTGACGTTGAACACCACTGATCGCAGGGTGCGGTCATGAATATGACTGAAAACAAGACAGCTCCGGCGTTGAATGAAATTCTTGACCTGGAAAAGCAGGTCTGGATGGCGTTGGTCGAAGGTAATGCAAGCGCAGACCGTGCTTTGCTGAGTGCAGATTTTCTGGGGGTTTATCCAACCGGGTTTGCCAATCGCGATGATCATGTTGGCCAATTCGCGGATTCTCCGACGATGGTGGAGTTTGATCTGAGCGATGCGCGGTTGCGGGTTCTGACGTCGGATACAGTCCTGTTGTCTTATAGGGCTGATTACTTGCGTCCCGGTGCGACAGAGCGCGAAGCGATGCTGATTTCCTCATTGTGGGAACGAAGGAACGACGTCTGGGTCAACAGTTTCAGTCAGGACACACCCGTTCAGGACGTCTGATCAGAATGCCCCATTGACGATGACGCGCCGCGATGCGCAGGGTGCGCGCATGACTGACGCACTTGCCATTACCCGACTTCCACGTGCTTTTGATCCGTCTCTGGGGGATGAAGCACGGGCCCTGATGCCAGATTTGCCGCAGGAAGTGGGTGAGCTCGTGGCGGGCACTGCCGGGTCCAGCCCTTATCTGAAAGGTCTGATCGAGCGTGAAAAAGGCTGGCTGCCCGAGGCATTGGAACAGCCGGATCAGGCGCTGGCGAACGTTATGGCTGCAGCGCGTGATCTGCCGCCCGATCAGTTGAAACCCGGCTTGCGTCAGGCCAAGCGACGTTTGGCGCTGCTGACCGCCTTGGCCGATATCGCGGGCGCATGGCCGCTGGAAAAGGTCACGGCGGCCCTGACGGATTTCGGAGCCCTGGCTGCGGATGTTGCGGCCAAGGCCGAGATCGCTGCTTTGATCCGGCGCAAGAAACTTCCCGGAATGACTGAAGATGATGTCGAAAACGCAGCTGGGCTGGTCATTCTTGCGATGGGCAAGATGGGCGCGCACGAGTTGAATTACAGCTCGGACATTGACCTGATCGTCCTGTTTGATGAGACGCGTTTTGACCCAGATGATTTTTACGAAGCCCGGCAGGGCATGGTCCGGGCAACGCGAAACTTTTGCGCAACGCTTAGCGACAAGACGGCGGACGGGTATGTGTTTCGGACCGATCTGAGGCTGCGTCCTGATCCCGCCGTGACACCGGTCTGCATGGCGATGGAGGCGGCTGAACGGTATTATGAAAGCCTTGGACGCACCTGGGAACGAGCAGCCTATATCAAGGCGCGGCCCTGTGCAGGCGATCTGGTTGCGGGTCAAAGGTTTTTGGACAGCCTGCGCCCCTTTGTCTGGCGCCGTCATCTGGACTTTGCGGCCATTCAGGATGCCCATAACATGCGTCTGCGTATCCGCGAAAACAAAGGTACGGGTGGGTCCATGTCGATCCCCGGCCACGATATGAAGCTGGGGCAAGGCGGTATCCGAGAGATCGAGTTTTTCACCCAGACCCGCCAACTGATCGCAGGCGGGCGGGACGCTGACCTGCGGGTGCGGGGGACTGTTCCGGGGCTGGCGGCGCTGGCGTCAAAAGGCTGGGTGCCACAGGACGTTGCTGACAAGTTGACCGATCACTACCGGGCGCATCGCGAGGTCGAGCATCGCATTCAGATGATCCACGATGCGCAGACCCACAAGGTTCCCAAAACGCCGGATGGGATCGAACGCGTTGCGTGCCTGATGGGGATCAGTGGCGCTGAGTTGATGCAAGACCTGACGAGCCGCCTGACCGAAGTTCATGAACTGACCGAGGGGTTCTTTGCTCCGGGCCAGTCACAACCGCCCGCACCTGTGCAGGACGTGGAGTTTGACAAAAAGATACTGGCGCGTTGGACGACCTATCCGGCGTTGCGAAGCCAGCGAGGTGCGCGGATATTCGAACGCCTGCGGCCCGAATTGCTGTCGCGCCTCGCCAAGACGGCCAAGCCAGACGAAGCGCTTATGGCCTTGGACGGGTTTCTGGCCGGTCTTCCCGCCGGCGTGCAGCTGTTTTCCTTGTTCGAGGCAAACCCTCATCTGATCGATCTTTTAGTCGATATTGTTGGCACATCTCATGCGCTTGCTTCGCACCTGTCACGCAATGCGTCTGTGTTTGACGCAGTGATCGGGGGCAGTTTCTTTACCGATTGGCCGGGGCAAGAGGCGCTGCAGGCCGAACTGGCACAAGCCCTTTCAGAAGAAACGGATTATGAAACCCAACTCGATCTGGCGCGGCGCTGGTGCAAGGAATGGCATTTCCGCATTGGCGTGCACCATCTGCGCGGCTTGATTGACGGGACACAGGCCGGTCAGCAATATGCAGAGCTTGCTCAGTCGGTGATTGCAGCCATACTCCCACACGTCACTGAAAACTTCGCCCGCAAACATGGTCCTGCGCCGGGGCGCGGGGCGGCTATTCTGGGCATGGGCTCACTTGGGGCAGGGCGGATCAACTCGCAATCCGATCTGGACATGATCGTGATCTATGATCCCTTGGACCAAGAGATGTCGGATGGCCCGCGCCCATTGGCCACGCGAACTTATTACGCGCGCTTTACGCAGGCGCTGATCACCGCACTCTCGGCCCCCATGTCGCAAGGGCGGTTGTACGAGGTCGATATGCGATTGCGCCCCTCGGGTAATCAGGGGCCGGTGGCAACAAGCTGGGCCAGTTTCACCAACTATCAGCAACACGAAGCCTGGGTGTGGGAGCATCTGGCTCTGACCCGCGCACATGTCGTTGCGGGTGACGTAGGGCTTGCCGAAGATATTGAATCCTTCCGGGCTGAATTCCTGTCTCGCCCACGAGAACAGGCTAAAGTCCTGCGCGAAGTGGCAGAGATGCGCGCGCGCCTCGCCGCCGCCAAGGCACCTGCGGGCATCTGGGATGCCAAGAACGGACCCGGGCGTCTGATGGACATCGAACTGATGGCCGAGACCGGCGCTTTGCTGGCCGGCTCGGCGCAGCGTGATGTATCGTCGGGTCTGGATGGGGCCGTCGCAGCCGGATTGCTGAATGTCGCGCAGGCGCAATCGCTGAAAGAATGCTATGATTTATGCTGGTCCGTGCAATGTGCCGCCCGCCTACTGTCGGGCAAGGTCATCGAAGCGGACAAGATCGGCGAGGGTGGCACCGCGTTTCTATGCCGCGCAACCGGGTTCGAACAGGTCGAGGCGCTGCAGGCGGCATTGCAGGACAGTTACACGACCGCAGCCGATCTGATCGGGAGCGTGATCAAAGGGGGCGAAGATGGCGCGCAGCACTGATCCCAACGACCACAAGGGTTTGATCCTTGAAGCTTATCGCATTGAGGGCATCTCCTTGCCCGAATGCCGCAGTATCTTTCTGGACTGGGCGCTCAGCCTGCCTGCCGATCGCGATCAGAATACAGCGCTGGCGGAATTGCACGCGGGTTATGTGGACCAAAACCCCGATCATCCCATGACTCAGGTCCTGAGCGAGGGTCTTCAGGCGGCTCAGACCCCCAAACGCCGAGGCGGATGGCGATCCCGTAACCGCTAGGGGTTTTCGACCGCCGCGTTCCTGACTATGAGGGCGCCATGACCCAATCTGCCGACCGCCCCCGTATCCGCCTGAAACCCAAAGCCAACGCGCGCGGCCTGCGCCATGGCTTCCCCTGGGTCTATGCCAATGACATCGTCACCGACCGCCGCACGCGCAAGATCCCGGCGGGCGCTTTGGCCGTGCTTGAGGATGAAAAACGCGCGCCCATCGCGCTAGTGGCGGTCAACCCCAAGTCCAAGATCATGTGCCGGGTGCTGGACCGTGATATTGACGCGCAGCTTGACGCCGCGTGGTTCGAAACCCGCCTGCGGCGCGCCCTCGAGATGCGCGAAAGCCTGTTTGACGCGCCGTATTACCGCCTGATCCATGCCGAGGCGGATGGCTTTCCCGGCGTGATCATCGACCGTTTTGGTGACACCTGCGTCATCCAACCCAACGCGGCTTGGGCCGAGGCGCATCTCGACGTGCTGACTGGTGCTCTGGTCAGGATCACTGGCGTGTCAACGGTTCTAAAAAATGCCTCGGGCCGTACACGTGGGCTGGAGGGGCTGGACGATGTCAACCAAACCCTGCGCGGCACCGCACCCGATGCACCGCTGCCGGTGCCGATGAATGGCGCGACCTACATGGCCGATCTGACCGGCGGGCAGAAAACCGGCGTGTTCTATGACCAGCGTCCCAATCATGCCTTCGCTGCGCGGCTTGTTCATCCCGGAGCGCAGGTTCTGGACGTCTTCAGCCATGTGGGCGGCTTTGGTCTCGCCATGCTGGCAGGCGGTGCAGGGCAGGCGCTGTCTGTTGATGGCTCTGCCGCGGCACTGGAGTTGGCGGCAAAGGGCGCTGAGGCTTCGGGCCTTGCTGACAAGTTCCAAACCCGGCAGGGCGACGCGTTCGACGTGTTGACCCAATTGGGGGAAGAGGGCGCGCAGTTTGACGTCGTGATCTGCGACCCGCCCGCTTTTGCGCCGTCGAAACAAGCGCTGGATGCAGGGTTGCGCGCCTATGAGCGGATCGCCCGACTGGCCGCACCTCTGGTCAAATCCGGTGGTTATCTGGGGCTGTGCTCATGTTCACACGCCGCTGATCTGGGGCGATTCCGCGATGCCTCATCCCGCGGGATCGGTCGGGCCGGACGGCAGGCACAACTGATCCACACCGGGTTTGCGGGCCCGGATCACCCGCAATTGCCGCAACTGGCGGAAAGCGGTTACCTCAAAGCGGTGTTCTATCGCCTATGAAAGCCGTGCTCGACACCTGCGTGATCTACCCCACGGTGATGCGCGAGATGCTTTTGGGCGCGGCGCGTATGGGTCATTTCACCCCGATCTGGTCTGCACGCATCCTCGAGGAATGGGCCCGCGCCGCCCGCAAACTTGGCCCAACGGGTGAGGCACAAGCCCGTGCCGAAATCGCACTGACACAAGCCAATTGGCCCGATGCCGAGCGTGCGGTTAACGAGGGACTGCAAAACCGCCTTTGGCTGCCTGATGCTGCTGACATTCATGTATTGGCCACCGCAATTGCTGCGTCTGCCGATGTAATCGTGACGGTGAATGCGAAGGATTTCCCCAGAAATATCCTGTCCGAAGAGGGGCTTGAACGGCGTGACCCAGACAGTCTGCTTCACGGTTTTTGGCAGGCAGACGCAATTGGGATGAACGCACTCGCGGCTCAGGTCCTTGCCGAGGCTAACCGTCTTTCAGGTGATCAATGGACCTTGCGCGCATTGATGAAAAAAGCCCGCCTTCCCCGATTGGGCAAAGCCCTCACCACGTAAACGGGATCTGTCTTCATCTGGCTAAAAATACCTCGGAGAGCGCGAGAGGCTGGCCTCTCGCTGCGCACCCTCAGCCACGTTCCCAACGTTGTTCAAGAGCTTCCAACGCTGCAATCCGCTCGTCCGTCTTGGGGTGGCTCATCAACCACGCCGGAACGACACCGGCGCGTTGATGCGTCAGGTCCTCCAACTTGTGGAACAGTGATTTCTGCGGGCCAATTCCGATCCCGGCCTTGGTCAACAAAGCTGCGGCATATTCGTCGGCCTCATACTCATCCCCTCGTGACAGGCGCGAGGCCAAAAGGGCGGTTAAAGCATTGGCAATCATCGCACCGATGAACGGGATGAACCGGTTCAGGACCAGTATCAACGCCGTCCGCATCGCGTTCTGACCGGAAAAATCAATCATCCGCCGCCGGGCGTGCCCCAGCGCCACATGCCCCAACTCATGTGCGATGACACTGGCCATTTCCTCGGCTGAAACTTCGCCATTGCGAAACTTGCGATAGAACCCTCGCGTAATGAAAATCCGCCCGTCTGGGGCGGCCAACCCATTCACCGGGTCGATCTCATAGATGTAAACCGGCACCCGATCGATACCAAGGGCAGCCGCCAGCCGGTCCGTCATACGCTTCAACGCGGGGTCGGCCAGTTCGGTCGATTTTGCGTCCAACTCTCGGTGGGTGCGCCAGACGGATATTCGGTACATCGCAAGGCCATACAAAACGGCCAGAAGGATCGGGGTGAGCTTGATCATAGCGCAGATATGGTTCTTCATCGCGAGTTCGGCAAGGCACAATGGCCCTGCCAGACGCTTCAATACCGTTTTGTACTGCCCAGGCTATGATCACTTCCGGGGTGCAGGAAGCTTCAGGTTTTCATGTAGGTCAGCCAGAGTTTCGATTGTCAGTGTGGACCCCTTGGAGGCTTCAAAAAACGCGTGTTCAGCCTCTTTTTGCGCGACCAGGCTATCCGTTCTCAAATCTCTGACATCAGCGCGCAGAGCGTCCTGTGCCTCCTCAAAGGTCTGTGCGTCCCGCAGTTCGTTTTCCAACGCATCGAGTTTCTCGTTGTAGTCCGGGTCACCGGGATCGAGCGCTGCGATGTCATCGGCAATCTGGTCGCTGCTTCGCCCGTCGTAGCTTTCGTTCAGATCCCGCAAATCACGCCGTGCGTCATATAACTGCCCGCGCAAGTCGTAATATTCGGTCGCCGCTGCCTGATAAGTGGCGATTTTCCCAACATTGCTGTTGGCTGCAGCGTTCTGGAAGGCTGGGGCCGCCGCTTTCGATGCATTCAGATTGCGCAGCTTGTCCGAACCGTAAGGATCGGTGATCTCAGCAACCAGCGGGTCATGATAGCGGTGTTTCTTACCGTTATAAGGCGTCTCATGGCGAAGTTGGAATTCGGTTTCTTTCGGGTTGTAGTTATGGGTCTGAGAATACTGATGATAGCTTGGATCGTAAGGCACCGGTTGCACAGTCACATCGTCTTTGTAACGGTTCTTGGGTTGCGGAAGCCCAAGATTGTCATGGAAATCTCCCAAAGTATCTTTGGTCAGGGTACGCCCTTTGGAGGCGTCAAAGAACGCGTCTTCTGCCTCTTGCAGCGCATCATTTGTCTGATGCCGCAGGTCTTTCAGATCGGCGCGCAATCCGTCGCGTGTTTCCTCATATGTTTCAGCGTCCTGCAATTCGGATTCCAGAGCTTCGCGTTTGCTGTCATAATCCGGATCATTCGGATCAAGCGCTGCGATGTCGTCGGCAATTTGGTCGCTGGTTCGCCCGTCATAGCTTTCGTTCAGATCTCGCAAATCGCGTCTCGTGTCATATAACTGCCCACGCAAATCGTAATATTCCGCGGCAGCAGCCTGATAAGCGGCGATTTTACCAACATTGCTGTTGGCTGCAGCGTTCTGGAAGGCAGGGGCCGCCGCTTTCGATGCATTCAGATTGCGCAGCTTATCCGAACCATAAGGATCGGTAATCGCAGCAACCAAAGGGTCGTGATAGCGGTGTTTTTTGCGGCCACCCAAGTCAGGAGCAACATCATATCGAACAACAGGACGTAAAGAACGTTCGACCGGTTTCACTGAAACGGTCTTGTATGCGCGTGTCATTTTTGCGGACTTGCCGTTGGACTTCTTTGTGGGCTGTTTGCCAAACAGCTGCCGTACATCCTTCTTGAACTCTCGCCCAAATTCGCCAAGTGAGACCCGCCGAGCTTTTTGGTTTCCTCCAGCGATAGATTTCGACTTTTTTGTCTTGGCCGCGTGTTGCTTTTTCGCTCCGGCACCTTTCCCCGAAGCTGAGGATTTGCCCTTGGATTTGTTTTTCCCACCACTACTGGCATGGGATCCTTTTGAGGAGTTTCCTTTGCCACCGCCGTTGGCCTGCGATCCCCTTGACGAATTCCCTTTTCCTTTGGATCCGTCCCCATTGTCTGCTTTCCCAGAATTCCCATTCCCTTTGCCGTTCTTTGCAAAAGCTGTATCCGGCGCAAGTGCAAATGTCGCGGCCGCCCCGAACGTAACGATCAATGAAATGGCGGTTGCCACGGACGCAAGAATATTTCTTAATTTGCGGTTGGTCATGTCTGCCCCCAAGCTTTGACCCGCTTGCACCTTATCATGAAACTGAAAATCGGCGAGCCTTGAGGCCGCTTTAGTACGGAATTCGCAAACAATAGGCGCATTTGTGCGCCTATCTTTCAATTCTGTTCATAATTCAGAAACAATAAGACGGCGCTTGGGGGCTTGCTTTGGCTACCGCGTAAGTTCCCTCATGCCCTGTTCCAGGCCGGCCAGTGTCATGGGCACCATGCGATCCTCGAAAATCTCTCGGATCATCCCAATGGAATGGGTGTATTCCCAATATTTCTCGGGCACGGGATTGATCCAAAGGTTGGATGCCCACTGTTCACGCGCCCGTTGCAGCCAGACTTGTCCGGCTTCCTGATTCCAGTGTTCGTTGGCACCGCCGGGATAGGCGATTTCATACGGGCTCATCGAGGCGTCGCCGACGAAGATGCATTTGTAGTCACCGCCATAGGTGCGCAGCACTTCGTGCGTGGGGGTCTGTTGATCCCAGCGACGGCGATTGTCGCGCCAAACACCTTCATAAAGGCAGTTGTGGAAGTAGTAATATTCCAGATGCTTGAACTCGGTTCGGGCGGCGGAAAACAGTTCTTCGACCACCTTGATGTGCGGGTCCATTGATCCGCCCACGTCCAGAAACAGCAGCACCTTGACCGCGTTGTGACGCTCGGGGCGGGTCTTGACGTCCAGATAGCCATGTTCAGCCGTGGCGCGGATGGTGCCGTCCAGATCCAGCTCTTCAGCCGCGCCTTCACGGGCCCAGCGGCGCAGCCGTTTCAAGGCGACCTTGATGTTGCGTGTGCCCAGTTCAACTGTGTCGTCTAAGTTTTTGAATTCCCGCTTGTCCCAGACCTTTACGGCGCGCTGATGGCGGCTTTCCTTCTGACCGATGCGGACGCCTTCGGGGTTATACCCGTAGGCCCCAAATGGAGAGGTTCCGGCTGTGCCAATCCACTTGTTGCCCCCTTGATGGCGGCCCTGTTGTTCCTTGAGCCGCTCGCGCAGGGTTTCCATCAGCTTATCAAACCCGCCAAGCGCTTCAATCTCGGCTTTTTCCTCGTCCGACAGGTGCTTTTCGGCCATCTTGGCCAGCCAGTCGCCAGGGATATCCACGGCTTCCAGAACCTGATCGAAACTGATCTCATTCAGCCCTTCGAAGCTGGCAGCAAAAGCGCGGTCAAACTTGTCGATGTTGCGTTCATCTTTCACCATCGACACACGCGCGAGGTAATAAAACGCTTCGACATCATAAGTGGCGAGACCCTTTTTCATGCCCTCCAGAAAAGTCAGGTATTCTCGGAGCGAGACCGGAATTCCAGCTTTGCGGAGGTTTTCGAAGAAGGGCAGAAACATCGCGCTATACCACCAAGCGGACCAGAACGAGCGATATTATTAACCCGACCAGCGCAAACGCGATCCCGTAGCCTGCCGCATATTGCGCCATGTCGGCCCCGTTGCCATTGCGTTTCTTCGCGGTCAAAGCGCCCAGGATTGCCCCCAGGATCGCCATTCCCAAAACTACCACCATATGCGTTTCACCCGTCTGTCGTGCTGCTGGAACTCCGCTGGCCTGCACTTTCAATCAAAGATTGGGCCACCAGTTCCGAGCCGAACCCGTATCGCGCCCAACCAATGCTGTCCAGCCTGACCGAACGGGCCTGTTGAAGCTGTCCGGACTGTTTCAAAGCTTCGGACTTCAATAGAAGCAAAGTAGCTAAAATCGAGGCGTTTTCGGCGCGGGTCATCACGTCAATGGCGTTGTTCAGTTCAGGCAAGACGCGGGGCCCCTGGTTTTGAGCCAAAGCAAATGCAGCGGTCTGAGTGGTCACATAGGCCTGGTGAACTTCGGTTCCAGGCGTTGCCTTCAGAAACTGCTGAGCAATCTGGAACTGGCGCAGCGCTTCGTTCGGATTTCGGAACTGCTCCATCCGACCCATCAGGTAGTGGGGGTAAGCGCGGCGGTGGTCCGTCCATCCCAGTCGCTGACCGATGCTTGCTGCTTTTCTGGCTGCACGCATCTGCCGGGGCGAACCGGGCCCAGGCCCCAGCGATTTCTGGATGGCGTCGATCCATTCACGTGGAGTTTCGGTTGCAGGTTGCGCAGCCAGCCGATTGCCGCGCGGATTCAGGCGGCTCAGTACCCCGGGGATCACGGCGGCAACTTCTTCGCGGCTCATGCCCGTGCGCAGTTCGGGCGCATAAGCGGCACGCAGGATCAACATGTCAAACCCGGTCAGAACGGTGTGGATGTTGTCGTCGTTGAACACAGAATCCGGCAGGTGATAGAGGTCATTCAACGGCCCAAGGGCCTGGGCCAGCTCTTCATGCAGGCAGTCCCGTATTTCTTGTGGGCTGACATCATAAGGGATGAAAATGCCAAGCCGTTCGCGTTGGCGCAGTTCGGTCCAACTGCTTTTCGCCTTGCGGCGGTCACGGCGGTATTCGTCCAGGCTTGAGGCATTCGGAACCACGAAACAGGCTGCATTGGGCAGAATGCGCAGGATGTCTTCCTGGCTGACTGCCTCGATTGTGATATTGGCCTGACCCTCGCGGATCTGCCGGATATTGATCCCGGCTTCGCGTTTCAGGCGGTTCAGCAGCCGTGTCAGATCCTGCTGCATGCTGGCGGTGGGTGAACCTGTCAGCCTTACTGTGACCGGTGTTTCAAACCGGGTGAACACCGGCAGCGCAGCCCCGCTTTCCAACGCGAAATGCAATGCCACAAAGTCTTCGGTGATGTTCTTGTTGGATCGGGCAGGCGGCCAGGGCCGCGAAGCGCCAAAGGTCTTGGTCGGAGGCAAAGTCGCCTCAACCGAGCGAACCTCGTCTGACACTGGAATCGTCTGAATGGTTTCTACAGTTGTACAGCCCGCCGCAAACAACGCCAGAACAAGAGCGGACCAACGCCTCATGTGCGGGAATACTTGATAAATGGCGTGACCGTTCCAATGCGGTCATAGAGCTGGCGCGCGGTTTTGTTGAACTCCTGTGTCAGCCAATAGACAGACGGGGCACCTTGCCGGTCAGCCTCGTCATACACCGCCTGGATCAACGCACGGCCCACGCCTGTTCCACGGGCTTCGGGGCGGGCGAACAGGTCTTGCAGATAGCAGACCTTTTCCACTTTCCATGCGTGGCTGTGAAACAGGTAATGCGTCAACCCGACCAGATTGCCATCCTGCTCGGCGACAAAACATGAAAAATCCTGCGGATCATCACCCAACAGTCTTGAGAATGTCGTCTCGTACACCTCTGCGGGCAGCGTGGTTTCATAGAACGCTAGATAGTCCCGCCACATGTCAGCCCACTGATCCTTGTCTTCGGCTTGAAGTGGGCGGATTTTCAATGTGTTCGCCAAGCGATCTGTCCAATTCTGTGAGGTTGAGCTTGTC
The DNA here is from genome assembly GCF_013034525.1 of Ruegeria sp. HKCCA5929. NCBI lineage: Bacteria > Pseudomonadati > Pseudomonadota > Alphaproteobacteria > Rhodobacterales > Roseobacteraceae > Ruegeria > Ruegeria sp. HKCCA5929. The sequence continues at coordinate 796,615 of NZ_WQGE01000001.1, read as the reverse complement.
ACTTTCGCGATGCTGACAGCCGGGGTGCAGCAACGCAAGCCAAGATCACCAAATGTTCAGGTTTCAGCTACCGTTTGCCGCGTGCCATGAAGGCAAGGCGTTCGAACAAATGCACATCCTGCTCATTTTTAAGCAACGCTCCGTGCAATTTGGGCAGGGCGCTGGCCCCGTCGCGCTTGAGGTCTTCGGCGCTGAGGTCTTCGGCCAGCAACAGCTTCAGCCAGTCCAGAACTTCTGAGGTTGAAGGTTTTTTCTTCAAACCCTGTGTCTCACGGATTTCATAAAACTGGGTGAGCGCCGTGGTCAAAAGCGCGTCTTTGATGCCGGGGTGGTGCACTTCGACAATACGGCGCATCGTGGCCTCATCGGGGAAGCGGATATAGTGAAAGAAGCAGCGGCGCAGAAAGGCGTCGGGCAGCTCTTTTTCGTTGTTCGAGGTAATGATGACGATGGGGCGGTTCTTAGCGCGGATCGTTTCTCCGGTCTCATAGACATGGAACTCCATCTTATCGAGTTCCTGCAAAAGATCGTTGGGAAACTCGATATCCGCCTTGTCGATCTCATCGATCAGCAGAACAACCTTTTCATCGGCGTCGAATGCCTGCCACAACTTACCCTTGCGGATATAGTTTGACACGTCATGCACGCGCTCTTCACCCAACTGACTGTCGCGTAGTCGGCTGACCGCATCATATTCATACAGCCCCTGCTGCGCGCGGGTGGTGGATTTCACGTTCCACTCGATCATCCGTACGCCCAACGCGCCGGCCACCTGTTTGGCCAACTCAGTCTTGCCAGTGCCGGGTTCCCCTTTGACCAGCAGAGGGCGTTCGAGTGTGACGGCTGCGTTCACGGCAATGGTCAGATCGTCTGTGGCGACATATTCGGCTGTACCTTGAAAACGTGCTGTCATGGGCCTCTCATGTGGTTGTGCGACGTGGTCGGGCAAACTGTGTTTTCCGGGTTACAGAGCGGCAAGGTTTTTGACAACCCGCGTCCCTGCGTCGAACAACGGGATTTTTACTGCATCTCCAAGCCCTTTTGCTTGATTCGCGTGCAGTCGACGTTAAGGCGTTAAGCAAGCCGCCCCAAAAAAGCCTGCTGAATTTCACAGAAAAACAAGGTTTTCTTGATGTTTGTCTCATATTTAGACAAATCCGCTTGGGCGAATGTGGATGCAACGTTTGTGTAGTGACATTCCACGGCCCGTCGGCTAAACGCTGCGCAGAAGGGAGAGCCAAATGTCAGGTGAAACAACCGCGACCGACGTTTCTGGCCATACCGAGGGAGCAAATATGAAGCAGGAAGTTTTTCTGCCGGAGGACTACCGTCCGGCCGAAGATGAACCTTTCATGAATGATCGTCAGCTTGAATATTTTCGGCGCAAGCTGCTGGATTGGAAGACTGAACTATTGGCAGGCAGCCGCGATACGATCGAAGGGCTGCAGGACAACACCCGTAACATTCCGGACGTCGCAGATCGCGCCAGCGAGGAAACTGACCGTGCGCTGGAACTGCGCACACGGGATCGTCAGCGCAAGCTGGTCGCCAAGATCGACTCGGCGCTGCGCCGGATCGATGAAGGTGAATACGGGTATTGCGAAAGGACCGGCGACCCAATCTCGCTGAAACGCCTGGACGCGCGTCCCATTGCCACCATGACGCTTGAGGCACAAGAACGTCACGAGCGCCGCGAAAAGGTCCACCGCGACGATTGATCGCCGGTTTGGGGTTAAAAACTTAAGCGCCGGGGCCTGTGGCTCCGGCGTTTTTGCGTTAAGGCGGGGGCATGAATATCCATGGTTTGAGATTCTGCGTGATTGGTGGCGGCATCGGTGGTCTGGCCACCGCGCTAGCGCTACAAGTCAGGGGCGCACAGGTCACTGTGCTTGAACAGGCTGCCGAACTGACCGAAGTCGGAGCAGGCCTGCAAATCAGCGCCAACGGCATGGCTGTGCTGAGGGCTCTTGGCGTTGCAGAGGGCAGGCCTGCTTTAGGGCAAAAATCGTTTGGCACAGTTCTGCGTGATTATAGGAAAGGGCGGGTGATCAGCCGCGTACCCAGTCCCGCCGCAGGATCAACATATTACTACCACCGCGCTGACCTGCTTGATTTACTGCACAAGGCCGCGTTGCGCGCCGGAGTGGAACTGCGTCTAGGATCACGCGTCACCGAAGTGCGCAAACACCCCGGAGAGGCCGAGATCGTTCTGGAAGGCGGCGAAAGGCTGCGGGCCGAATGTGCCATTGCGGCAGACGGTGGACGCAGCGCGATCCGGCCGATCCTCAACGGGCCCGAAACACCAGCCTTCACCCATCAAGTCGCATGGCGGGCCACGATTCCATGGAACCGTCCCGAGCAGATGCCGCGCGCTGCGCTGACCATGGGGCCCGGACGTCACGTGGTGACGTATCCTTTACGCGACCAAAGCCAGATGAACATCGTAGCGATCGAAGAACGGTCAGACTGGCATGAGGAAGGCTGGCGTCTGGAGGGCGATCCAGTTGATCTGCGTGCACGCTTCGCGGACTTTGGCGGGGAAGTGGGCGATATTTTGGCGCAAGTCCAGAATGTCAACATTTGGGCTTTGTTCCTGCGCCCGGTTGCCGAGAAATGGCAGAACGGTCGCCTTGCCTTGCTGGGGGATGCGGCGCACCCGACGCTGCCCTTCATGGCGCAAGGAGCTTGCTTGGCGCTGGAGGATGCGTGGTGTCTTGCACGCGCCTTCGAGGCCCAGTCGGGTGTCGCACAGGCGATGGCTGCATACGAAAGTGCGCGTAAAGCACGCGCGCGAAAAGTCGTTGCTGCAGCGGGATCAAACGCGCGGAACTTTCATCTCAGAGGCCCGATGCGCCTGGCCGCGCAGGCCGCTTTGATGGCGCTTGGTCCAAGGCTCGTGCAACGATACGAATGGATCTACAGCTACGATCCGACGGCCTGAGGGACTACAGGTCCAAATCAACCCAGACCGGCACGTGATCCGAAGGCTTTTCATGTCCACGGATTTCAAAGTCGATCCGGCAATCGCGCATCAGATCCGCAGCCTGAGGGGTCAACAGGAAATGGTCGATCCGAATGCCGTCATTTCGGTTCCAGGCACCGGCCTGATAATCCCAGAATGAATAATGCCCGGGGCCTTGGGTCGTGGCCCGGAATGCCTCGGTAAACCCAAGGTTCAGGATCTTGCGAAATGCCGCACGGCTTTCGGGGCGGAACAGGGCGTCCTCCCGCCATGCCTCAGGACGTTTGGCATCTTCGGCCTGCGGGATGATATTGTAGTCACCCGCCATCAGGGCTGGCTCTTCACTGTCCAGCAGGTCACGCGCGCGTTGATACAGTCGTTCCATCCACGACAGCTTATAGTCGTATTTCGGGCCGGGCACGGGATTGCCATTGGGCAGGTACAGGCCGCAGAGCCGCAGCGCTTTTTTTCCGACAACAGTGGCTTCGATCCAGCGAGCTTGCTCGTCTTCTTCGTCACCGGGGAGGCCGCGCGAGACATCTTCCAATGGCAGTTTCGACAGGATGGCCACTCCATTGAAACTCTTTTGCCCGTGGGTTTCCACGTTATACCCACGCTCTTCAAACATTTCGCGGGGGAAGTTCTCGTCGATGGATTTGATTTCTTGCAAAAGAACGACGTCAGGTTGCGCGTCATCCAGCCAACGGGGAAGGGCTTCGGCCCGCGCTTTGATGCCGTTGATGTTGAACGTGGCGATTTTCATGCGCGATCCTCCGAAGCCTTTGGCAACCTATCGCTCAGAATGAACCCAGCGGCAAGGTGGTGGGCGGGTTTGCGAGGCTCTGCCTCGCGCTCCGAGGTATTTTTAGCCAGATGAAGAAACGGATCCTTAACCTATTCACTCGATGGTTTTGAGGCGGTACAGGCGGAGGCGCCAATGACCGCGCCAGGTGAAGCTCTCTGATCGTTGGGTCAGAGAGCGGATCCCTGCTTCATCTGGCCAGAAATACCTTGGGGGTGTGGGGGCAAAGCCCCCACCGGGTTCACATCGAAAAAGACGTGCCGCATCCACAGGAAGAGGTTGCGTTAGGATTGTCGATCACAAAACGCGCTCCGATCAGCTCTTGGGTGAAGTCGATGACCGCATTTTCCAAGAAAGGCAGCGAGATCGCATCGACGATGACTTTCTGACCATTGCCTTCAAGGATCAGGTCATCTTCTTTCGGGGTGTCCAGCGCGATTTCGTATTGAAAGCCCGAGCAACCGCCGCCTTCTACTGCAACACGCAGAGCTTGACCCTGATCCGCCGCGCCGATTTCGGCCAGACGTTCAAAAGCGCGTTCAGTGACTGTAGGGGGCAGATTCATGCCGCTCTCCAAAGGTTTATTTCCTTAGCATCCTACAATATATGGAACTCGAGGACAGGCGACAAGGACTAGACCTTTGGTCAGAGCGAGTTTTGCCTCGGATCCGGACCGCGCAAGAGGGCGGCTGGTACCTGAGGAAGAGAGCAGCTTCCGGTCATGCTTTCAACGCGACCGGGACAGGATCATTCATGCCAGCGCATTTCGGCGGCTCAAGCACAAGACACAGGTCTTTGTCGAGCATGAGGGCGACAGCTATCGCACGCGCCTGACCCATTCCATAGAAGTGGCGCAGGTGGCGCGGACCATCGCCGGGGCGTTGGGTCTGAACCCAGAACTCACCGAGGCTGTGGCTTTGGCGCATGATCTGGGGCACACGCCGTTTGGTCATACTGGTGAAGACGCCTTACATGCCTTGATGGAGCCCTATGGTGGCTTTGACCACAACGCGCAGGCCATTCGGATTGTGACGCGGTTAGAGCGTCACTACGCCGAGTTCGACGGCTGCAACCTGACCTGGGAATGTCTAGAAGGGATTGCCAAACATAACGGCCCGGTTGTGGGTGATTTGCCCTGGGCATTGGCCGAATGCAATCATGGCTTTGACCTTGAACTCCACACCCATGCCAGCGCCGAGGCGCAGGTGGCAGCGCTGTCTGACGACATCGCGTACAACAATCATGACTTGCTGGATGGGCTACGGGCAGGGTTGTTCAAAGACGATGATCTACGCGACATGCCCATTGTTGGGCAGTGCTATGCGGAAGTGGACGCAAAATATCCAAACCTTGACCAGTATCGGCGTCGTCACGAAGCGCTGCGGCGTGTGTTTGGCGTTATGGTGTCTGACGTTATCAACACGTCCCGTGACCTGATTGAAAACTCGGGGGCGCAGTCTGTCGAGGATATCCGCCATCTTGGCTATCCGGTCATACAGTTTTCAGACGGGGTTTGGGCGCAACTTCGCGAAATCAGGGCGTTTCTGTTTACCCGGATGTATCGTGCCCCAAGTGTCATGAAGGTCCGGGCCGAAGTCGCAACGATTGTAGAGGACCTGTTCCCCATTTATCTGAATGATCCGAAACAGATGCCTGCGCGATGGCACAATGACATTGAAGCTGCCAAGGATGAGACCGCCTTGGCGCGTATTGTTTCGGACTACATTGCGGGTATGACCGACCGGTTTGCTCTGCAGGATCACGCCCGGCTGACGGGCTGATCACTCTACAGCGATGTAAGCTATGGCCCAGACTTGCTGCCCCGCTTGTTCCGCCGATTGGTCAGCGTCGTCTGTTGGCGGGAATACGATCATCGTGGGGCCGTACCCTCCGATCCCCATGGGTGAACCATCGGCGTGCGTGGCGATAATTGGTTTATGGGTGGTGATGCTGTCCCACGCGATTTCGGCCTGATACCCGTCCAAAGCCATGGGCAGCGCTGATTTACCTTCGGCACCAGCCATGATCATGACTTCGGAAAGAAGGGGGCCTGAGAACGTATAATCTCGTTGATTGCCCGGAGGGCCATATGGGATGGTGATTTCAATCTGTTGCAGCGCATCCAGCATGGCCGCATCAAATCCGGCAGCGCCGTCATGTGTGACTTCGAGGTATCCTATCAAGCCGCCGTCATTCTCACCGCGCGCTGGCAGGTTTGTTTCGCTGACTGCGCCGCCCAGCGTCAGCAACACATGGCCTTGCGGCTGTGGCAGATCGGCCAGAGCGGGAATAGCTGTCGTCAGAAGCAGGGCAAAAGGCAAGGCACGGCGCATATGTGTCTCCGGTCGTTGTGATCAGGCCGAGAGTAGCGAGGTTTACGCTCAAACCAAGCTTAAACATTAGGCGTCCATTGACCTTGCCGCTTTGCGTGTTAAACCGCCCGGCAAGCAAAAGGACATCCGAAATGAACCTGTTTTCCGAGATCCGCGGCCTGGTACTGGACGCACTGACGCAGATGCAGTCCGAAGGCGCTTTGCCCGAGGGGTTGAGCTTTGACAACGTGGCGGTCGAACCCCCGCGTGATGCCGCACATGGTGACATGGCGACCAACGCTGCGATGGTGCTTGCGAAACCGGCCAAGATGAAGCCGCGCGATATCGCTGATGTGCTGGCTGGGAAGCTAGCAGCGGATGACCGGATCACCAGCGCCGAAGTGGCTGGTCCCGGATTCCTCAACCTCCGGCTCGCAGCTTCAGTTTGGCAGGGTGTGCTGGCCGCGGTGTTGGAAACAGGCACCGACTATGGCCGCTCATCCATGGGGCAGGGGCAGAAGGTCAACGTGGAATACGTCTCGGCCAACCCCACCGGCCCGTTGCATGTGGGCCATACGCGTGGGGCGGTGTTCGGCGATGCGCTGGCAAGCCTGTTGGCCTATTCCGGCCATGATGTGACCCGCGAGTACTATATCAACGACGGCGGCGCACAGGTGGATGTGTTGGCGCGGTCCGCCTATGAGCGGTATCGCGAGGCCAATGGTCTGAGCCCCGAGATTGCCGAGGGGCTGTATCCCGGTGACTACCTGATCCCAATTGGTGAGGCGCTGAAAGAGAAGTATGGCGACAGCCTGATCGACAAGCCGGAAAGCGAATGGCTGGAGGATCTGCGCAACTTCGCCACGGACGCGATGATGGACCTGATCCGCGCCGACCTGAAGGCGCTGGGCGTTGAGATGGATGTGTTCTTCTCGGAAAAATCGCTCTATGGCACAGGCCGGATCGAGGCGGCACTTCAGTCGCTGACCGACAAAGGTTTGATCTACGAAGGCGTGCTGGAACCGCCCAAGGGCAAAAAGCCTGAGGATTGGGAGCCGCGCGAGCAGACCCTGTTCAAATCGACCGAGCATGGTGATGACGTGGACCGTCCGGTCAAGAAATCGGATGGCAGCTGGACCTATTTCGCCCCGGATATCGCCTATCACTATGACAAGGTGAGCCGTGGCTTTGACGCGCTGATCGACGTGTTCGGTGCCGACCATGGCGGTTATGTCAAACGGATGAAGGCGGCTGTATCGGCACTGTCCGACGGCAAAGTGCCACTGGATATCAAGCTGACGCAGTTGGTGAAGCTGTGGAAGAATGGTGAGCCATTCAAAATGTCCAAACGGGCGGGGAACTTTGTCACCTTGCGCGATGTGGTCGATCAGGTGGGGCCGGACGTGACCCGTTTCGTGATGCTGACCCGCAAGAACGACGCGCCCTTGGATTTCGATTTTGACAAGGTGTTGGAACAGAGCCGCGAAAACCCCGTGTTCTATGTGCAATACGCTCATGCCCGTGTGATGAGCGTTCTGCGCCGTGCTGCTGAAGCCGGGATTGCCGCAGATGACGCGACCCTCTCCGGTGCTGATCTGAGCAAGAATGATCACGCCTCGGAACTGACCGTTGCCAAGAAGCTGGCCGAATGGCCGCGTCTGGTGGAAATTGCTGCACGCACGAATGAACCGCACCGTGTTGCCTTCTATCTCTATGAACTCGCGGGCGACTTCCATGCGCTGTGGAACAAGGGCAATGACGAAACCCAGTTGCGCTTTATCCAGGATGGCGATGTTGCCACAAGCCAGTCGAAAATCGCATTGGCCCGTGCCGTTTCTGTTGTGATTTCAGCGGGCTTGGGTATTCTTGGCGTTACTCCGGCGCAGGAGATGCGGTAACAAATATCGCCCGAACCGCCGGTACGAGGTAGGCAAGAAATGACCCGCGCGCCTTATTTTCAGGCGCGAAACGGGCAGTGAGGCGGACATGGCGAGTTACGATTACTCGGGGCAGCAAAGCCCCGAGCAGATGCATTACCCGAATCAAGCGTATTCTGAGGATGCGTATGATTACCCCGATGATATGCAAGACTATGACGCACCGCGCGGCACGTATGGGCTGGGCCGGATCGTGAATGTTCTTGGCGCGGTCGCGTCCTTGGCGTTGGTCGCGGGTGTTGGCGTATGGGGCTATCAACTGGTCATGCGGGATGTGAGCGGCGTGCCCGTGGTGCGTGCAGCCGAAGGCCCGATGCGCATCCAACCGGAAAATCCGGGTGGAACCCCTGCGGATCACCAGGGGCTGGCCGTCAATGCCGTTGCCGCTGAAGGTACCGCTGCAGCCCCCGCAGATCGGCTGATCCTTGCGCCACGACCAGTATCTTTGACGGACGAAGACCTGCCCGGCGGCGACCTGAAGCCGACCCCGGCACTGCATGTTGTCGAAGAGCCGATCACCACCCAGGAAGCTGCGCGTCTGCGCCAAAGCGCGGTGGACGCGCTGGTGGCTGAACTGGCGGGTGAGGCGGCCAAGACCCAGCAGGAATTTGAAGACGGGACACAAGTGGCGTCGCTGGCCACGCCCGAGGAAGAACCGGCTATTGATCCCGCCGATTTTGCTGCGGCCTTGCCAGATCCGGCCATTGCCGAGTTGCCGGGGGTCCGCAGGTCATTGCGCCCGGTCAAACGCCCTGCGCGCAGTCAGATATCGCCCAGCGAGGCGTCTGAGGGTGCGATCAATGCAGCCGTTAAGGCTGCGGTTGGGCTGGATGTCGATCCCGACACGCTGGCTAAAGGCACGCGTCTGGCGCAGCTTGGGGCCTATGACAGCACTCAGGTGGCGCAGGCTGAATGGGATCGCCTGAGCGGTCGGTTCGGTGAATATATGGACGGTAAACAGCGCGTTATCCAGAAAACCTCAAGCGGCGGTCGAACCTTTTACCGCCTGCGCGTTCTGGGATTTGAAGACCTGAGCGCCTCGCGCCAGTTCTGCGCTGCGCTGGTGGCGCAAGGGGTTGATTGTATTCCGGTGGCCGTGCGGTGAAATTTGGCGCAACGATCACCGATGCCGAAGGACTGCGTCTGACGCAGGAGGAAAGAGACTTGTTCCGCCAGATGAACCCGTTCGGGTTCATCCTGTTTGCCCGCAACATCGAAAACGCCGATCAGGTCCGCGCCCTGTGCGACGACTTCCGCGAGGCGGTCGGGCGCAATTGCCCGATCACCATTGATCAGGAAGGCGGGCGCGTGCAGCGCTTGCGCGCACCTTTGGCCCGCGAATGGCTACCACCGCTGGATCACGTTACGCGTGCAGGCGATCAGGCCGAGCGGGCGATGTATCTGCGCTATCGCCTGATTGCGGACGAACTGTTCAGCCTGGGTATCGACAGCAACTGCGCCCCCATGGTCGATGTGGCGCGGTCCGATACGCACGAATTTCTCAAGAACCGCTGCTATGCTTCTGATCCTGAACAGATTTCCAAGGTTGGTCGAGCCGTTGCAAAAGGGCACTTGGACGGGGGCGTTCTGCCTGTGGTCAAACACATGCCCGGACATGGCCGTTCCACGCTGGACAGCCACTACGACTTGCCGCATGTCGATCTGTCATTGGACGAGTTGGACAGCAGCGATTTCGCGCCGTTTCGTGCACTGAACGATTTGCCGATGGGGATGACCGCACATCTGGTCTACGATCAGATCGATCCCCAACCAGCCACGATTTCAGCCACCATGATGGGTGTGATCCGCGACAAGATCGGCTTTGATGGGCTGATCATAACCGACGACATCGGGATGAAAGCGCTGAACGGCACTCCGGCCGATGTGTCCCGTCAGGCCATTCAGGCGGGATGTGATGTTGTTCTACACTGTAATGGCAGTTTTGCAGACCGTGCCGCAGTTATGGAAGCCGCCGGAGAGATGATCGATCAGGCACAAGCCCGCGCAGAACGGGCGCTGGCGATGCGCAAACCTCCGCAGCAACTTGACATCCCTGCCGCCGAAGCGGAACTATCTGCCCTAATGGGCGGGCAGGTATATGAACGATAACCTCTTTAGCGAAGACCCTGTCTCGGTCGCGGATCGTCTTGCGGCCGAAGCACTGATCGTTGACGTCGATGGGTTCGAAGGCCCGCTGGATGTGCTGCTGACCCTGTCGCGGACGCAAAAGGTGGATCTGAGGAAAATCTCGGTTCTGGCACTGGCGCAGCAGTATCTGGCTTTTGTCGAAAAGGCCCGTGCGTTGCGGATCGAACTGGCCGCTGACTATTTGGTTATGGCCGCGTGGCTGGCCTTTCTCAAATCCCGGTTGCTGCTACCTCCGGACCCGGATGACGAAGGACCGTCAGGCGAGGAATTGGCGGCGCATTTGGCATTTCAGCTAGAACGCCTTCAGGCCATGCGCGATGCGGCTGCGCGGTTGATGGCACGCGATCAGTTGGGCCGCGATTTCTTCAAGCGCGGGCAGGGCGAAGACATAACCCGTATCCGCACCGTGACCTATTCCGCCACGCTGCTGGACCTGATGCAGGGTTACGCCCGTATCCGCACCCGCGACGAATTCCGCCCCTTTGTGATGGATCGCGACTCGGTCTTCACGATGGAACAAGCGCTGGAACGGATGCGCCCGTTGATTGGCTTTGCCGGAGCGTGGACCGACATGGAGACGTACCTGCCGGAGGGCTGGGACGCCGACCCTGTGCGCCGCAGGTCCGCAACGGCGGCAACTTTTGCGGCCTCGTTAGAGCTGGTGAAAGAAGGATATATGGAGATGAAACAGAGCGAGACCTTCGCTCCGATCCATCTGCGAAAGAGGACCGAGACACGTGACTGACGCCCCTGAAGAAACCGGTACACTGTTCGAAGCACCTCCGCTGGCGGAACAGGAACGCATGGTAGAGGCTGTTCTTTTCGCCAGTTCTGAACCGGTGACAATCGCAGACCTGGAAGCCCGGATGCCCCATGGCAGCGACGCGGCGCAAGCGGTTGAATTGCTTCAGAAACGTTATGAAGGCCGCGGCGTGCGTGTTGTGCGTGTCGGTGAGGCTTGGGCCATCCGCACGGCGCCTGATTTGGGTTTTCTGATGCAGAAGGAAACGGTCGAAACCCGCAAACTCAGCCGCGCCGCGATCGAAACTCTGGCCATCGTGGCTTATCATCAGCCCTGTACACGGGCCGAGATCGAAGAAATCCGCGGAGTTTCCGTTTCGCGCGGAACCATTGATCAGCTCTTGGAGATGGAGTGGATCAAACTGGGCCGTCGCCGTATGACGCCGGGCCGTCCTGTGACCTTTGTGGTTACGCCAGAATTCCTGGATCACTTTGGTCTGGAAAACGCGCGTGACCTGCCTGGCCTGAAAGAACTTAGGGCGGCTGGGCTTCTCGAAAACCGGCCTCCGCCGGGTGCCATTCCACTGGGTGAAGGGCGCGAGGACGAGGCCGACGAAGATCAGACCGAGCTGTTCGAGGAAGAGTGATTGCGCAGCCCTTTTGTTGCCGCATAAAGCGCCTATCTTTAACCCTGAGGACAGGGAGTTGAGCAATGAATGCAAATCGGATCATTGATATGATCGTGCGTCAGGTCATGCGCCGACTGGTCAACAAAGGCGTGAACAAGGGCATTGATATGGCCAGTCGCATGGGCAAGGGCGACGCCACATCCAAGGGGCCAAAGCACGCCAATTCATCTGATCATGCGCAAAAGCTTCGGCAGGCCGAGAAGATGAGCCGGCAGATGCGCAGGTTCATGAAATTCTAGAACTTACCCAACAGCCTTGAAGTGCTTGGACAGTTTCAGGCCCTGACCTTGATAGTTTGATGCAATGCCCGCGCCGTACAATTGCGTCGGCATGTCGGCCATTTTCTCATAGACCAGACGCCCGACAACTTGCCCGTGCTCCAGCACAAAAGGTGCTTCGTGGCAGCGAACCTCTAAAACACCGCGCGATCCAGCCCCGCCCGCAGCAGCGTGACCGAAGCCGGGGTCAAAGAAACCGGCGTAGTGCACCCGGAATTCACCAACCATTGCCAGATAGGGGGCCATTTCAGCGGCGTACATCGGCGGAATATGCACCGCTTCGCGGCTGACAAGGATATAGAACGCGCCGGGATCAAGGATGATACAACCGTCCTTGGTACGCACTTCCTCCCAATAATCCTGCGGGTCGTATTCGCCGATACGATCCAGATCAATCACCCCGGTGTGGGGCTTGGCGCGGTAGCCGACCAGATCAGTGTCAGGCAGTTGCAGATCGACCGAGAAGCCGAGACCGTCCTGAATAACAGCAGGTTCGTCAACCAATGGAGACTCGGCGTGCAGAGACTTCAGTTCATCGTCTGAAAGAACCGCCTGACCCTGACGGAAGCGAATCTGGTTGAGGCGCATTCCGGGGCGCACCAGTACCGAGAACGAGCGCGGGCAGATTTCCGCATAAAGCGGACCCGAGTAACCTGCGGGAACCCTGTCAAATTCGGTGCCACCATCGGTGATGGTCCGGGTCAGAAGGTCCAGCCGCCCGGTCGAGCTTTTGGCATTTGCCACGGCGCTCATGTCGTCGGGCAGGGCGAGCGATTCCATCAGCGGCACCAGATAAACGCAGCCTTTTTCCAGAACCGCCCCGTCGGTGATGTCGATGCGGTGCATCTCGAACTCGGTCAATCGATCCGTGACACTACGGCCTTCACCCGCAAGGAACGAGGCGCGGACGCGGTAAGCAACTGTTCCCAAACGCAAATCAAGGCTTGCCGGTTGAATCTGTGCAGGCAGAACGTCCGGGCTGGCGGTGATCTCGCCACGCGTGATCATCGCTTCGATCTGCTGGTTTGGGCATACACCTGTCATCTCGATCCCCTCTGGTGCCAGAGCGGGATCTGGCCTGTGTGCCATAAACGTCGGTGTGATTTGGTCGGGCTAGCAGGACTCGAACCTGCGACCTTCCGTCCCCCAGACGGACGCGCTACCAGGCTGCGCCATAGCCCGACGTTGGGGTGTTCATAAAGATTTTCCCGGCAGGGGCAAGAGGAAAACAATGCCTTTTTTCCTAACCCGTCGCCTGTGTCTCGACACGATCCAGCCAGTGGCGCAGGTCTTTTGCAATCGGAGCGATGCGGCGCAGCAGATCGTCGTCAAACTCTGCTCGGTTCCACGCCAATGAGGTGATTCCCCCCATCAAAGGGGCGGCATCAAGCTCAGGCTCTGCGACTGGTTTTGCGTTAGCGGCTGGCGCGTCGTTGATCTGAGCGTTCTCTTTCACCAACGGCTCGGATGGTTCGCCCAAATCCATGTGGATCTGTTCCGTGACTGGCGCAGTTTTCGGCTCAAACGGCACCACGGTGTCTTCCACAGGCTCAGCCGGGGCAGGGGGATGTTCCTCTAGCGACGGAGACAGCGACGCAACATGCGCCACGCCTTGCTCACGCAGAATTCGCTGCACGCCTTTTATGGTGATTCCGTCTTCGTGGAGCAGTTTTTTGATCCCGCCCAGAAGTCGCATGTCATTGGGGCGGTAATACCGGCGTCCACCCGCCCGTTTGACGGGTTTCACCTGCGTGAACCGGCTTTCCCAGAAACGCAGAACATGGGCCTGTACGCCAAGCCAATCCGCAACTTCACTGATGGTGCGAAACGCGTCGGGAGACTTGCTCATATCCGCGCGACCTCGGGGTTACTTGCGATTCCCGGCAGCGACGCGATCTTTCATCAGATGCGACGGGCGGAAGGTCAGCACGCGGCGCGGCTGAATTGGAACTTCTTCACCGGTTTTGGGATTGCGACCAACACGGGCGGTCTTGTCGCGCACACTGAACGTGCCGAAGGATGAAATCTTGACCTGCTCACCGCGCACCAGAGCGTCAGACATGTGGTTCAGAACACTTTCAACCAGCTGTGCACTTTCGTTTCGTGAAAGCCCAACCTCGCGAAAGACGGCTTCGCTCAGATCCATTCGAGTCAGTGTTTTATCGCCCATGCCATTTCCCCTGTTGATATCAAAGCATATGGGTATGGCAAATTCGCTGTCAATATCAATGAATTGCGGGCGGCTGTGTAAGCCGGTTTGCGCCGGTTACCAGCGCAGAACAACCGCGCCCCATGCCAAGCCGCCGCCAATGGCTTCGGTCACGATCAGGTCGCCAGGCTTGATCTGCCCACGCTGTTTGCCCACCGAAAGGGCCAGCGGAATCGATGCGGCCGAGGTGTTGCCATGATCCTGAACCGTCACCACGACGTTCTCCATAGGCAGGCCCATTTTCTTGGCGGTGCCCTGAATGATGCGGATATTGGCCTGATGCGGCACGATCCAGTCTACGTCCGAGTTGCCCAGACCCGCGCGCTCGAGCGCGGTTTCAGCAGTTTTTGTAAGTTTTTCAACAGCATGGCGGAACACCTGGTTGCCTTGCATACGCAAATGCCCGGTGGATTGCGTTGATACTCCGCCATCGACATACAGCAAATCTTTATAGCGACCGTCCGAGTTCAGATCGGTTGCCAGAATGCCGCGATCTTCCGAAGTGCCGTTGCCTTCCTGAGCTTCCAACACCAACGCCCCGGCTCCGTCGCCGAAAAGGACACAGGTAGAGCGATCCGTCCAGTCCATGATCCGAGAGAACGTCTCGGCGCCGATAACCAGCACGCGCTTGGCCTGGCCCGAAACAATCAGCGCATTTGCGTTGGAAAGTGCAAAAACGAATCCCGCGCATACGGCTTGTACGTCAAAGGCAAACCCCTTGGTCATGCCAAGCCGGGCCTGAACCATGGTTGCCGCAGACGGGAAGGTCAGATCAGCTGTCGATGTCGCTACGACGATGGCGTCAATGTCATCCGCACTCAAGTCGGCATCTGCCAAGGCCGCCTCGGCAGCTTTTGTCGCCAGATCCGAGGTCGTTTCGCCCTCGGCTGCGAAATGGCGCCGCTCAATACCCGATCGCGTTCGGATCCATTCGTCGGTTGTGTCCAGCGTTTTCTCAAACTCGGAATTGGGAACAATGCGTTCCGGCAAATAATGCCCGACACCTACTACAACTGAACGGCCTGCCATGTTGGGGTACTGCCTTTTTGATTATTTTTCGGTCTGCGGCGCAGCTTGCGCGGCATCTTGTGCAAGCTGGGCTGTGGATGCAACCCGCGCGGCCAATTTTTCGGAAAAGCCCGATTGCGCCAGCGTAAAGGCCAGCTTGATTGCAGCCGACACGCCGGTCGCGTCTGCGCCGCCATGAGATTTCACCACGGTGCCGTTCAGCCCAAGAAAGACGCCGCCATTCACACGCCTTGGGTCGATCCGTTTCTTCAGACGGTTTAGCGAGGTGATCGCCAGAATTGACGCCAGCCGGGACAGCGGAGAATACTTGAAAGCCTGGCGCAGCAGGTCACCGATCAGGCTGGCTGTGCCTTCACCGGTTTTGATCGCAACGTTGCCCGTAAACCCATCCGTGACAATGACATCTGCCTTGTCGCCCGGAATGTCGCTGCCTTCGACAAAGCCCACAAATTCGAAATTTGCCTGCTCTGCAAACTCGGTGATCATTGCGTGCGCTTCTTTCAGCTCGGCCCGACCTTTGTGTTCTTCGGTGCCGACGTTCAGCAACCCAATCCGGGGCCGTGCAAGCGCCATGCCATTGCGCGCATACGAAGCGCCCATCAGGGCATATTGCAACAAATCCTTGGCGTCGGCGCGGACGTCTGCGCCCACGTCGAGCATCACGTTGAACCCCTGAGGGTTGCGCGAAGGCCACAGAATCGCAATGGCCGGGCGGTTCACACCCGGCAGTTTACGCAGGCGCATCATCGACAGCGCCATCAGCGCACCGGTGTTTCCACAGGACACCGCACCATGTGCCTCGCCCTGGCGCACAGCCTCAAGCGTGGACCACATCGAAGTTTGCTTGCCGTTGCGCACAACCTGGCTGGGCTTGTCCTCCATCGTGACGACGTCCGGACAATCACGAAAAACGACGCGCCCCTCAAGGACACGCCGTTTTGCAACTAGCTTTCGCAGGACCTGCTCGGGACCGTGCAGCAAGAACCCAATATCAGGGTTCTTGTCAGCCGACTTCGCCAGACCGGCAACAACAACTGCGGGACCCTCGTCCCCACCCATGGCGTCGACCGAGATGGTGATCCGTCCGGCGTGCGTGGGCTGTTCAGTCATGCCTCGGCCTGCGCTCAATCAGGCTTAGGCTGCGTCTTCGTCCAGGTCGATTTCGTCGGCCTGTGCGACGACTTCACGATCATCATAGTGGCCGCAGGATGCGCAAACGTGGTGCGGGCGCTTCAGCTCGCCACAGTTCGGGCATTCGTTCGGGTTTGCAGCAACCAGAGCGTCGTGTGCGCGGCGGTTGTTGCGACGCGACTTGGAAACTTTGTTCTGTTGGACGGCCATGGTCTCAACCTTTGTCTACTGAGGGTCAGCAGATTCGCCGCCGACCGGGTTTCATATTTCGTTTTATCGTGGTTTGACGCGCGTTTAGGCGACCAGCCCCGCAATGTCCAACCCAAAATCCGATGAGCGCGCGAAAATACTGCGATTCTCGTCATGTTCAAGCGATTTTTCTGGCCGCCTGCTATGACAGGAAATCAGCCCCCTGTCACTCGTCTTTTTTCAGCGCGTCGCGCAAACCTGCCAATCCGGCAAATGGCTTGACGTCTTCGTCGGTCATGGCCTGTTTGCCTGGCTCTGTATAGTCGACCTGGCCCAGTTCTGCCCCGTCCTTGCGTGGGTATTGCGGCAATGCCAGCGCCAGCGCCTCGACCATGACCACTGCCGGATCAATCTCGGGACCCAGCGGTTCGGATTCGTCATCTTCGGGGATCTCGAACTCGGGTTCATCAGGATCGGTCCAATCGGCCAGAAAGGTGCGATGAACCGGGACATCAATACGGGTTGTAACAGGGTCGAGGGTGACGACGCAGGGCTGGATGACAGTGGCCCCAAGTTTGCCGTTGAGAACCCAGTCGCGCTTGCCCTGCGCTCGGACCTCTCCGACAAAGCTGAGCTTGCGCAAACCCAGCAATCCCAGATCTTGCCGAATCTCGTCTAACGAAGCGGCAGAAGGGCGCAGATCGAACGGAGTTGGAGCGTTCTGAGGCAGATCGGCCACCCGAAGTGATGTAAGGTTGCTCATTTGTGAGCCTTTCTATGTGTTGAACCGTGGCAGCGGTTTCTGTAATCGGATAGAAGCCGCAAGAGGCCAAGGCAAGAGGGTGCATATGTTGAAGGTAATGAACCGGTTGAAACCAGCGACAAAATCGCTTGTGTTTGTTGCCTGTCTGGCTGCGGTCGGGGCCTGTACGCCCATCTTCAAGAATCACGGCTATGTCCCCCCGGCCGAGGAACTGGCGGAAATCAAGGTTGGCGTCGATACGCGCGACACCGTGGAAGAAGCCATCGGTGCTCCGGGCGCTTCGGGTGTGGTGCGGGATTCAGGCTTTTACTATGTCCGCTCGCGGGTGCGGCACTACGGCCCGAAACGGCCTGAGGTCGTATCGCGTGAACTGGTTGCCATCAGCTTTGACCAACGTGGCGTGGTCAGAAACATCGAGCGTTTTGGCTTGGAAGACGGGATCGTGATTCCCCTGGAACGCCGTGTGACTGATTCTAACGTTCAGGACAAAGGCTTCCTGCGTCAGCTGCTTGGCAATATCGGCAACTTCAACCCGGCTAACATTCCGGGTGCCAACTAATTCGGTCTGCTGACTTGCGTTGGTCACAAGACGGTCACATGTCTTGTGTTAGCGAGGTCATGACGACAACATTGGGTCGGCAACCCCGGAGGATGCGACCGTGGCGACAGCGGTTTTGTTGAGCAAAGGGCGCTATCGCGCCCGATTGGCGCAGTCGGCTGAAGACATCAGTGCCGCGCAGGCATTGCGCACACAGGCTTTTGGCACTCAGCAGTTGGATAGCGATGCGTTCGACGGGCGGTGTTGCCACGTCTTGGTCGAGGACCTGCGCACTGACGCGCGGCTTGTCTGTTGTTTTCGTATGATGCGCATGGATCACGGTCGAGAAGTCGGGCGCAGCTATTCGGCGCAGTTTTACGACCTAAGTTCGCTTGAGGGTTTCAACGGCCGAATGGTCGAGATGGGGCGCTTCTGTATCCACCCCGATTGCAGTGATCCCGATATTCTGCGCGTCGCGTGGGGTGCGATGACTGCTTATGTGGATCAGAACGGTGTTGAGATGCTGTTTGGGTGTTCGTCCTTTGCCGGTACCGAGACCGAACAGTACCTGGACGCGTTTGCGATGCTCAAACACCGTCATCTGGCCCCAAAACGATGGCTGCCGCGGGTGAAGGCACCGGATGTTTTTCGCTTTGCCACACGTCTGCGGCGCAGGCCGGATCTGAAGCAGGCGATGTTACGAATGCCGCCTTTGTTGCGGACCTATCTGATGATGGGCGGCTGGGTCAGTGATCACGCGGTTGTGGATCGCGACATGAACACGCTGCACGTTTTTACCGGGTTGGAAATCCGGGCCATTCCCCCGGCGCGGAAGCGTCTGCTGCGGGCGGTGGCCGGGTAGTTTGAGTATTTTCGAAAAGGTGAAGCTGGGGCGTTGACGCAGTGTGACTGCCGGTTTAGCTGGCGGGCATGGCGAGAATTCCTTTGTTGCAGATGTCCGGCATTTCCCTGACCTTCGGGGGCGATCCGGTGTTTTCCGATCTTGATCTGGTCGTCCAACCCGGTGACCGCGTGGCGCTGGTGGGGCGTAACGGGTCGGGTAAGTCGACCCTAATGAAAGTGATGGCGGGGCTGGTAGAAGCCGATCAGGGTGAGATCGTTGTACCGCCGGGAAAATCCGTGGGGTACATGGAACAGGACCCCCCAATGGAAGGGTTTGCAACGTTGGGGGATTATGCCTCAAGCGGGTTGGAGCCGGGCGAGTTGTACAAGGTGGAACGGGCGGGCGAAGGGCTGAAGTTCGATCCTTCTCGCCCCGTTGAGACAGCCTCGGGGGGGGAACGACGGCGGGCTGCATTGGCCAAGTTGATGGCTGAAGCCCCCGATCTGATGCTGCTGGACGAGCCCACCAACCATTTGGATATTGAAGCCATCGCGTGGCTGGAGCGCGAACTAGGATCAACCCGTGCGGCTTTTGTATTGATCTCGCACGACAGGGCATTTTTGCGGGCACTGACGCGGGCGACGCTTTGGATCGACCGAGGGGCTGTCAGACGGCAGGAGCAGGGTTTTGATGCGTTTGAGTCCTGGCGGGACAAGGTCTGGGAAGAAGAAGACCAACAGCGTCACAAGTTGAATCGGTTGATCAAATCCGAAGCGAAATGGGCGGTAGAGGGCATCAGCGCCCGGCGCAAACGCAATCAGGGCAGGGTACGGGCCTTGCAAGCGTTGCGGGCGGAAAAGGCGGCGCAGATCAAACGTCAGGGTTCCGCTGCCATGACGCTTGAAGCGGGGCCAAAGTCGGGTCGTAAGGTCATTGAGGCCAAAGGCTTGGCCAAGGGGTTCGACGACAAGCAGATTGTTCGGAATTTTGACCTGCTGGTGCAGCGCGGTGATCGCGTGGCGTTTGTCGGACCAAACGGGGTCGGCAAGACAACGCTTCTGAAAATGCTGTTGGGACAGGTGGAGCCGGATGAGGGTTCGGTTTCGTTGGGCACCAACCTTGAGATCGCTGTGTTCGACCAAACTCGCGCTCAACTGGATCCCGAGATGTCCCTTTGGGACAGTTTGACCGGTGACCCCGAGATGCGGGTGTCGGGTAAGGCTGATCAGGTGATGGTGGGCGGACAGCCCAAGCACGTCGTTGGCTATCTCAAGGAATTCCTGTTTGACGAACGGCAGGCAAGAGCGGCTGTGAAATCCTTATCTGGTGGCGAAAAAGCAAGGCTGTTGCTAGCGAAGCTGATGGCGAAATCCTCGAACCTTTTGGTGCTGGACGAACCGACCAACGATCTGGATGTCGAGACACTGGACTTGTTGCAGGAGCTTCTGGACGATTACGACGGCACGGTTCTGTTGGTCAGCCACGATCGGGATTTTCTGGACCGTGTGGCCACGACGACCATTGCGATGGAGGGTAATGGGCGCGCCACGGTTTATGCCGGTGGGTGGTCGGATTACATCGCGCAACGCGGTGATGCGGCGGGCAAAAAAGAAGAGAAAGCAAAAGCTTCAAAGCCAAAGGTCAAGCAAGAGGTCAAGCCGAAATCCGGTCTGTCTTTCTCGGAAAAACACAGGTTGGAAAAACTGCCCGCCGAGATCGCGCGCCTGGAGGCAGAGATCGCCAAGCTGGAAGAGTTGATGTCTGATCCCGAACTGTTCACCCGCGAGCCTGTCAAGTTCCAGAAGGCCACCGACGCTTTGGTGGAGCGGCAGGAGAAACTTTCAGCTGCTGAGGACGAATGGCTGATACTCGAAGAAAAGGCTGAAGGCGCTTAGGGCTTCAGGCCTGTCGCGGGATTCCCCACTACGGTCTCTCCGGCGGGAACGTTTCTGGTGACGACGCTGCCTGCGCCAATCGTGGCATTGTCGCCGATAGTGATGCCGGGCAACAATATCGCGCCACCACCGACCCACACATGTTTGCCTATTGTAACCGGCAAGCCGATTTCCAGCCCTTGTGCCCGTTCAGCCGGGTCTTTGGCATGTTGGGCGCAGTAGATCTGGACATTGGGGCCAAACATTGAGTCGTCCCCGATCCGTACCGGGGCTGTATCCAAGACCACGCAGCCCGCGTTGAAATAGACCCGGTCGCCCAGATGGATGTTCATCCCATAGGCGCAATGAAACGGGGCTTCGAGGAAACAGTCTTCGCCTGCTTGACCCAGCAAGGCACGCAGCACGGGTGCCATCGCGCCGCGTGCGTCGGGTGGGCAATTGTTGTGCGCGTGAACCGCGCGTCTTGCTTGCGCGCGTAAGGCATCAAGTTCCGGGTCCAGACAGCAATACCATTGACCGGACTGCATTTTTTCACGTTCCGACATGGGGCAGGTTTAGCGCATGCGCAGGGCGCCGTCGATGCGGATGACCTCACCATTCAGATAACCCATCTCGACAATGAAACCGGCCAGACGACCGTATTCCTTCGGGTCGCCCAAACGGGGCGGGTTCGGGACGTCAGCAGCGAGCTGTTGTTGTACCTCTTCGGGCAGGCCAGCCAGCATCGGTGTCATGAAGATGCCGGGTGCAATCGTCATGACGCGAATGCCGGTCGAGGCCAAATCACGGGCCATTGGAAGGGTCATGCCGACGACACCGCCTTTGGACGCTGCGTAGGCCGCCTGACCCTTTTGCCCGTCATAGGCGGCGATAGAGGCGGTGTTGATGATCACGCCACGCGCGCCATCGGATTCGGGGTCATTCCTGGCCATCTCGGCGGCGGCAAGACGAGACACGTTGAAAGTGCCGACCAGATTGATGTCGATGGTGCGCTGAAAGGCATCCAAAGGGTGGGGACCATCCTTACCGACCGTTTTGATGCCATACGCGATGCCCGCGCAATTCACGGCAGCAGTGATCTTGCCCATCTTCTCCACGCCATGGCGCACGGCGGCAGCCACCGAATCCTCATCGGTCACGTCCGTCTGCGCGAAGTGACCCCCGATTTCGGCAGCGACCTTTGCGCCGCGATCCGCGTCGCGGTCCAGAATGGTAACCTGCGCACCTTCAGAGGCAAAATAGCGGGCCGTGGCTTCGCCGAGACCGGAAGCGCCGCCGGTGACGAGTGCTGCTGTGGTGGACAGGTGCATGGTGAACTCCTCCCAAAGATATGAACACTTGTTCAATAACTGCTACGCGGGGGTGGTGTCCACACTTTTGATGATGACGCTGCCCATCCGGGCTGTGCTTGCGTTCCTGAAGACAAATTAATCCGACCCTCACGAAAACGCGCCTGTTTGTGAGTGAAGATGTTGGGGCCGTCATGTGTTTTTTCGCCAGGAGGTCCTGATATGGTTATGAGTAAGAAACAAACGCTGGGCGCTGTATTTGTCGCGCCTGTTTTTGGATTGGTGATGATTGGCAGTGCATCTGCTGCACCGGAAACCTGTACTGGAAAAACAGCCCGCAGCCTGGCGAATGCCGGGGATTATGCGGGCCTATGTGATTGTGTGCAGGTGACGCCGAGTTTTCTGGACAGGCTTCAGAGACGGTCGGATTTCGAGACAACGTTGGACGTGACCGGGGCGCAGTGTCCGGGTCTCGCCGCGCTACTGACGGACTTGCCGACGGCAAGCCTTTCGGGATCAAGTGAAAACCGTGGTGAAAGCCGGGGATCTGAACCGATTGGTGAAGAGTTTGCAGATGCAGGAAGTCCTGGATCGCCAGGCGGTGGTGAACCCGGAGATGGCGACGACCCGAGCGATGGTGGCGGTCCCGGTGACAGTGGTGATCCTGGTGATGCCGGCGGACCGGGTGATGGCGGCGGACCCGGTGATGGTGGCGAACCGGGTGATGGCGGTGGACCCGGAGACGGTGGCGAACCCGGAGATGGTGGCGAACCCGGAGATGGTGGCGGAAAAGGCGGCGGCAAGGGAGAAGGTAAAGGCAAAGGCGGCGGCAAAGGCGGCGAAGGTAAAGGCGGCAAAGGCGGCGAAGGAAAGGGTAAAAACGGCGATGGCCGAGGTGAAGGCAAAGGCAAAGGCGGCAGCAAAGGCAACAACGGCGGCGGGAATGGCGGCGAAGGCAGCAGCCCGGGCCGGGGCAACAACGCCAACAATGACGAAGGCGGCGATGACCGGAACGGTCGTGGCGGCGGTCGAGATGGCGGAAAGGGACTCAGGTAATCACCCCGTCTTACGAAGCAACACGGCCACCCGATTGGGTGGCCGTTTTTGCTTTGCCTCTTCTGATTGAGGCCTTGTCAGCCGAGCTGAACCAGCGCGTGGCGCTTTTTGCCAGCGCTCAGCTTGATGGGCGATGACAGCGCGCCTGCGTCGATCATCAGCCCTGCATCGGTCAGCGGCGCATCATCCAGCTTGGCCCCGTTCTCGGCGATCAGGCGCTTGGCCTCTTTGCCGGATTTGGCCAAACCCGATTTGACGATGATCTGCACGATGGACATGCCGTCGCCCAACTCATCAGGGCTGAGGGTCAATGTTGGCAGATCTCCACCAACGCCGCCTTTCTCGAACACTTCACGCGCGGTCGCTTCGGCGTTGGCCGCAGCCTGCGCGCCATGCAGCAGGGTTGTGACCTCATTGGCCAGACGGATTTTGGCTTCATTGATCTCGGACCCGGCAAGGGCGCCCAGACGGTCGCACTCATCCACCGGCAATTCAGTGTAGAGCTTCAGGAACCGGCCCACATCCGCGTCGGTTGTGTTGCGCCAGAACTGCCAGAATTCATAGGGCGAGCGCATCTCAGCGTTCAGCCAAACCGCACCGTCCTGAGACTTGCCCATTTTCTTGCCGTCACTGGTGGTCAGCAGAGGCGAGGTCAGGCCGTAGATCTCGTGATCCAGCACGCGGCGGGTCAGGTCGATGCCGTTGACGATGTTGCCCCACTGATCCGAGCCGCCCATCTGCAGAACGCAGCCATAGCGGCGGTTCAGTTCCAGGAAGTCATAAGCCTGAAGGATCATGTAGTTAAACTCGAGGAAGCTCAGCGACTGCTCACGATCCAGCCGCGACTTCACAGATTCAAACGACAGCATCCGATTGACCGAGAAATGGCGCCCGATATCCCGGAGAAAATCGAGGTAGTTCAGATCGTCCAGCCATTCGGCATTGTTCAGCATAAGCGCCTTGTTCTCGGCGTCCGTGTCATAGTCGATATACGCTGAGAACACCTTTTTGATGCCCGAGATGTTCTCGTCGATCTGTTCGGGGCCCAGCAGCGGGCGTTCATCGGCGCGGAAGGATGGATCGCCCACCTTGGTGGTACCGCCGCCCATCAGGGTGATCGGCTGGTGGCCGGTTTTCTGGAACCAGCGCAGCATCATGATCTGGATCAGGCTGCCCACATGCAACGACTTGGCCGTTGCATCAAAGCCGATATAGGCCGGTTTGCACCCACTGATCAGCGCGTCGTCAAGGCCCTGATAATCGGTGCAGTCGGCGAGAAAGCCGCGCTCGATCATCGTGGCGATGAAATCCGATTTGGGGTGGTAGGTCATATCGTGCCCTTTGGGTTAATGTTGCGGGGCACTGTATAGGCGGCAGCGCGCAGGAGGAAAAGCCACCTTTTCATAAGTGTGCCGGGTGTCGATCCCGCCACGCGATTTGCGAAAAATGAATGCCGCCTGATGAGAACGCTTGCGTTTTTGTGCAAACAAAAGGCAGTTTGACCGGGCTGCAACCCAGAGGTGAACCCAAAGACCCGGATGTGGCGAAAAGAACAGCCAGATCAGGAGGCAGGCGTGAGCCAGACCATCAGCAAACACGGTGTGATCCGGGCGTTGGGCGCAATGTCGGGTACTTCGATGGATGGGGTGGATGCCGCGATGGTCGAAACCGACGGGCACCAGATCATCGGGTTCGGGCAAAGCGGTTATCGCGCCTACACAGACGCTGAACGCGACGTTCTGCGGACGGCGCTGGGGCAGTGGCACGGGCCAGATGTCGATGCAGCCGCCGAATTGGTCACTTTTGCCCATGCCGAAGCGCTGTCGGAATTTGAAGAGGTCGACCTGATCGGTTTTCACGGCCAGACCCTGGCACATGAGCCGCGCGGGCGTGGCACCTTGCAGGTGGGTGACGGTCTGGGACTGGCGCAGGCGCTGGGGCGTCCGGTGGTTTGGGATTTCCGCAGCGATGATGTGGCGATGGGGGGCGAGGGCGCTCCGCTGGCGCCGTTCTTTCATTTTGCCTGCGCCAAGTGGTTCGGCGCGGATCGGCCCCTGTGTTTTCTGAACTTGGGTGGGGTCGGCAATCTGACCTACGTTGATCCGTCCTTTGACGGACCCGAAGCGCCCGGCGCGTTGCTGGCCTTTGACACTGGGCCTGCAAATGCGCCTGTTGACGATCTGATGCAAGCCCGGCTGGGGCTGCCGATGGACCGGGACGGAGCGCTTGCACGTGATGGCACCGTTGAAATGGGCGCGCTAGAGCTGTTTCTGGCCGAGCCATACTTTGCCCGGATGCCGCCGAAATCATTGGACCGGAATGATTTTTCGGAAATGATCGGTCTGGTGCAGGAATTGAACGATGCGGATGCCGTGGCAACCCTGACCGGGATGTGTGCCGCGGGGGTCGTGCAAGGGATGGAGCATTGCCCAAAACCTCCGTCATGTGTGCTGGTCACCGGCGGTGGGCGACATAATCCGGTTTTGATGGAGATGCTGCGCGTGTCGTTGGACTGCCCGGTCGAACCGGTCGAGGCAGTTGGACTGGATGGCGATATGCTCGAGGCGCAGGCTTTTGCCTTTCTGGCGGTGCGCGTGGCGCGAGGCCTGCCGACCTCGTGCCCCGGCACAACCGGTGTTCAGGCACTGGTCGGGGGCGGAGTGGTCAGCTCGGTTTCGATGGATGCCGTTGGGTAGCATTACCCAAAAACAGTTCAAAAAAACAACTTGTTGTGCGACGGTTGCCTCAGACCCATGGATTGAGGGCAAGGCATTATGGCGACAAAAGCAGAGCTTGAAAGCGAATTAGAGAAATTACGGCAGCGCAACGCGACGTTGGAGGCGCGGGTTGAAAAGGATCCGAAGCCCAAGGACGCGCCCGAACGCGTCAAGACATCAGATGAAATCCGAAAGCTGCTTGAAGAGCATGGCATTGATCTGGGCAAGGCACAGTCCTTGGGAGAGGACGTGGTCGAGGAATTCGGCCGCCTGCAGAAGGATTATCCGATGACTGCGTTACTGATTGCGTTTTCGCTGGGATACGTTGTCGGACGCGCACAAGGTTAGGAGGGACCCATGAGCAGATTGAGTAGAAATCTGGTGACGATCTATCGGACGGAACGTCTGATCGCCCGGCGCCGTCTGGCCGTGGTTCAACAGCAGACTATTTTGATGGGGATCGCGGGCATTGCTGCCCTGTCAGCGTTGGTGCTTGTGAACGTTGCTTTGTTCTTTGCTCTGCAAAACTCCATGTCTCCTGCCTCGGCCGCTGCATTACTGGCACTTGGCAATCTTGCGTTCGCCTGTCTGCTGGTCTTGTTCGCGCGACGCAGCAACGCAGAGGACGAAGTCGCCCCGGCGGTTGAAGTTCGCGACATGGCAATTGCAGATATCGAGGATGAGTTGGAAGAGATGGCGACCGAAGCGCGCGAAGTTGTGCAGGCCGTCAAAAGCATCGGGGCGAATCCATTGGGTTCGATGGCGACAGTGTTGGTGCCTTTGATCAGCATGTTGATCAAAAGCCGAAGTGGCGAATAGGGGGCGCTGCCCCCGCCGCGCAAGCGCGCCTCCCCCGAGGTATTTTCGGCCAGATGAAGAACGGATCTTATGAGTTGAGCGTTCGGGCGTAGTCTTTGGTGAATTCCGTGTAACCGGTGGATGTGGATTTCAGGTGCACGCGTGTCCAGTTGTGAAACTCGGGCAAGTGGTGGAACGGGACGTTTGGAAAGGAGTGATGCTCGGCGTGGTAAGGCATGTTCCAGGCCAAAAACCGTAAGACCCGGTAGGTAAAGGTGGTGCGCGAGTTTTCGAGCATGTTTGCCACTGGCGGGCAGAGGCCATGCTCGGCCAGCAGGTAAAGGCGTAAAACGGGTTGAGCGACCAGCACCGGAAGAAGCCAGACCCAGAACAGTACCGTGCTGTAGGTCAGGCTGATGAGCGTTAAGGCATAGAGACCAAGCAGAATGCGCGCTTCGACCTTCATCGCCTTGTGTTGGCGTTTCGGAAGGTAAGGGGCATCCAGGTGGCCGCGTGCGTTTTGAACCAGAACCTTTGCCATGCCGCTCCAATAGGTCCATCCGCTCAGATATATCAGCAGGTCAGTCCAGTTGTTGGGGCGCGGTTTTCCATCCAGCTCCGGGTCGCGTTTGGGGTCGTTGGTCCATTTGTGGTGGGCCAGATGGAAATATCGAAACCACGTAAAGGGCAGGGCAATTGGGACCGAGACCAGATGTCCGACCGCATCGTTCAGCCACCCTGTACGAAAAGGGGTCTTGTGGGTGCATTCGTGGCTGAGGGTGAAGAGGAACACCAGCAAAACGCCTTGCGGCAGGATCAAAACCGGCCAGAACGGGATTTGCGCCACGATTGCGGCGCTCAGGGCCGACAACGCCGCCAGATAGATCAACAGATGCCTCAGCCCAGCAGTGTTCGACCGGCGTTGCAATCGGTCCTTGGTCTCAGTGGGCAGAGAAGCGATCAGGTCTTTGTGGTCCATACCGGCATCGTTAAACCCGGTTTAAGTCCGGTCAAGCTCGAAGTGCTAGCGGCAGACTGGAGCGCCTTTGCGCTGGGCTGTGTCAAAGTGAAAATGCCCAACGTGATAGCGGTCAGCGTCCGGGCCGAGTACGGTACTGAACACGCCACAGGCACCGTTGTGCAGCTCGCGCAACACCGCGCTTTGGGTCTTGTCCGTCCACCCGTCCTTAACGGTGATTTGTGTGCCGTCCTGAAGGACAAAGGTTGAAATATCGATGGCCCGCCCGCGTGCGTGCTGAGACAGGCGTGCGCGTGGCTGGTTGTTCTGAGTTTTGCAGGCATAGTGCCCTACAACCCGCATCCCCTTGAGCCCGCCGCCCATATCAGCAAAGGCGGGTTTGGCAACGGTTTCGATCCATGTTTTCAGCGTGACAGCCGTCTGACAATCCATCAGCGAAAACTGACTGAGGGCAACATCTGAGATTCGGTAGACCCGAACCGGTTTGGCAATGCCGCAGCCCCGGGCTTTGCTTTTCAGGGTTTTGCGCGTTTCGCCCAATATGGTCCAGTCGCCGCAGACGGCCCCGCGTTCGCGCATCCGCTCGCGTCCTTGTTCCAATTGCATGGCCGCGCATGGGGACAGGTCTTCGGGCGTCTGCGCGGCTGGTTCGGCAGTTGTAGACTCGCTGGGCAATGAAACATCCAACGGTTCGCCAGAATCTGCACAGTCCGGGCTGGCGCTTGCAATCCCTGCACTTAAGCAGAGAAAAAGGACAGTCAAACAGACCTGCTTCATGCTCACTCGATACTCCGTCACACACGATTACGGGAACAGGATGGTCAAAGCTGGGCCGTCTGTAAACTCAACTTTTCAGAGATTTACGTTGGTTGGGCTATTCCCTCGGGATGTCAAAGCCCGGCGCGGCCAGCTCAAAACCTTCGAAATCAAAGCCGGGAGAGACCGTGCAACTGACCAAGGTATAGTCACCTGTACTGCGTGCAGCCTGCCAATGGCCTTCAGGAACGATCAGCTGCGGCGCGCCTTTTAACAGGTCAGGGGTCAGCAGATGATCGACCGCAGGCCCCGCATCCGTCGCGCTGAGCGACAGGACCAGAGGTGCGCCTGCGTGGTAGAGCCAGATCTCGGTGGCGTCGACCCGATGCCAGTGGCTGCTTGCTCCGGCCTGCAACAAGAAATAGATGCAAGTGCCGGTGGGGCGGCCAGCGTTGCTGGCACGCCATGTCTCGGCATACCAACCGCCTTCGGGGTGACGTTGCAGGTTCAGGTGGTCGATAATGTCTTGTGCGGTCATGAGTGCCCTCTTGGTTCGCCGCGATTATGCACGGGACGATACGATCCGCTATGGTATTCGTGCGCCTGAACAATATGTAATGCGGCATGACCCTGACGATCCCCTTTGACAATACTTATGCCCGTCTGCCGGATGCGTTTTTTGCGCGGCAGGCTCCGGTTCCCGTGCGTTCACCGCAGATGATTGCGTTTAACGAAGATTTGGCAAAATTACTGCAGATCACCCCAGGAGATGTGCAGGACATGGCCCAGGCTTTTGCCGGCAATCGTCTGCCCACAGGTGCAGAGCCCATTGCGCAGCTGTATTCTGGGCATCAATTCGGACAGTATAACCCTCAATTGGGGGATGGGCGTGCGGTGCTGCTGGGCGAGACCGTGGGCACCGATGGGGTGCGCCGGGACATACAGCTGAAAGGCTCGGGCCCCACGCCGTTTTCGCGCCGAGGCGATGGTCGGGCGTGGCTGGGCCCGGTTCTGCGCGAATATGTGGTGTCTGAGGCAATGCACGCGCTGGGCGTTCCGACCACGCGTGCTCTGGCGGCTGTGGAAACGGGCGAAACGGTGTTTCGCGAAGGCCCGATGCCCGGCGCTGTGCTGACGCGCGTGGCCAGCAGCCATCTGCGGGTGGGTACGTTTCAGGTTTTCGCCGCACGGGGGCAGCTGGACAGTTTGCGCCGACTGACGGAATACGCCATCGCGCGTCACTATCCTGAGGCTGACGGGCCTATGGGTCTGTTGCGGGCGGTGCGGGACGCGCAGGCCCGGCTGATCGCGCAGTGGATGAGCGTGGGGTTCATTCACGGGGTGATGAACACTGACAATTGCTCGATCGCGGGTGAGACGATTGATTATGGCCCTTGCGCTTTCATGGACACGTATCACCCCAACACGGTCTACAGTTCGATTGACCGGATGGGGCGCTATGCCTATTCGAACCAGCCCGACATTGCCGTGTGGAATCTGGCGCAGCTTGCGACGTCGCTGATCCAGCAGATGGATGATAAGGAGGCCGCTGTCGAAGAGGCGACCGAGATCGTCCATGCCATGCCAGAGCTTTTGCAGCAGAATTGGTTGACCCTGTTCCGGGCCAAGATCGGTCTGACGGCTGACGAAGACGCTGATCTAGAGCTTGTGACGGATCTTTTGAAACGCATGGCCGAAGGGCAGGCGGATTTCACCAACACATTCCGGGCGCTGGGCAGCGATACCGCGCGGGATCAATTTGTTGACCCCGCCAGCTATGACAGTTGGGCCGAGGGCTGGCGCGCGCGATTAGAACGCGAAGCGCAACCGATCGACGTGATGGCCGTTGCTAACCCGGCGTTTATTCCGCGTAACCACCGTGTCGAACAGATGATCCAAGCGGCGGTGCAAGGGGATTACGCGCCGTTCCATCGGCTGAATGCCGTCCTCGCTCGGCCTTACGATAATCAGGATGACGACGCAGATTTGAAACGGCCCCCGGCTAAGAACGAGGTGGTGCACGCAACCTTCTGTGGGACATGACCCATAGGGCGACACTACTTTCGCACGATCTCCAACACGGCGGCGCTGACGATCAGCGCAGCGCCCAGAAACTCTCGTAGGCCAAAGGGTTCTCCGGATAGCACGGCAGCAGATGCGATTCCGACGACCACTTCGCTCATCAGCAGCAGGCCGACCCTTGAAGGGGAAAGCTTCGTCGCAGGCCAAATCGTCATGTAGATCATGGGCAGGATGTAGAAGGCCGACAACAGGGCCAACAGAAGAATGCGGATCGCTTCACTTTGCGCGATGGATGGTAAAGCCTGCTCGGGCAGAGCAAGAAGGCTGAATAGGGACAGGATCAGCGCGCCGAAAACAAAGGCAAAGACCTGCCCCGAAATCGAGATGCGATTGACACGATAAAGGCCCATAGAGCCCAGGGCCCAGCATATGCCTGAGGCCAATGCCAGCCAATCGCCTATGTTTTGCGGCCAGGGCACGAAACCCGCGCCGCCCAGAACAACAAAAAGGCCGCCCAACCCGCAGAAAAGACCAGCAAGGCGCATGAGGCTGAGACGCTCACCCAGAAACAAAACACCCAGAAGTGTTCCCCAGATCGGGGTGAGGTAAAACAGCAGGATGGACCGCACAACGTCGGTATACACCAGGCTGATGGAATACAGGCTAAACGCGGCCCCTGTGAACATGCCGCTGAGCATCAGGTTGCGCCATTCCCGCATCAGCGTTTGCCGATCGCTCCAAATAAACGGAAGTAAGGCGATCAGGGCCGCGCAATACATGACAATCCCGGGCCATGGGCCGGTCAGACCCTGATCCAGAAAGAACCGAACCGGGATCCAGTAGAGCCCCCATAGCGCCCCGCCCATGAACAGAACCAGGCTGGCGCGGGTGCTGTTGTCCGGCTGTGTCTGATGCAGTTCCATTCAGCCCCTCGAGTTGTGGCGGTGTCGCCGTTCCACTGCAACCGGATAGAGCAGAGGATCAAAAGGAACAATCCTTTGGTGATCGCTTGCAGGTCGTTTGCCAATTAACCGTGCAATTGGCTATGTTTCTGTCCAAGGCATTCGTTCCGTAACCGAACAGAGGGGTTGCGCACCGCGCCAGAGGTGGCACATTGGGCGCAAGCCCATTGGTCAAGCCCTTATGAAACCGTCTTCAACCCTACGTATCGCCAGCTATAACATTCAAAAATGCCTCGGGCTGGATTTCCGGCGTCAACCGCAGCGCATCCTGCAGGTCATCGAACACATGCGGGCCGACATCGTTGTGTTACAAGAGGCTGACAAACGCCTGCCGCCCCGCCCGGCGGCCCTGCCGCATTTCATGCTGGATGAGGCGGGTTGGCAGATCGTCGATCTGGGCGGGGCCGGAAGCCTTGGGTGGCATGGCAATGCGGTCATCTGGCGTGGTGACGGCATTGCAGTCCGGCAAACAGGGCATCACGAATTGCCGGGGTTAGAGCCGCGCGGGGCTGTCCGAGTCGAGTTTGACACTCAAATCGGGCCGCTGCGGGTGATGGGGATGCATCTTGGGCTGTTGCCCGCATCCCGTCGGCAACAGATTTCGCATATCCGGCGCTGTGACGACGATCTTGACCAGATGCCAACTGTCTGGGCCGGGGACTTCAATGAATGGTCGCGACAACCAGTTCTGGACCATCTGGCCCCCGAAATGCGCTTTCTACCGCCTCGACCCAGCTTTCCCGCAGCTCAACCGCTTGGCGCGCTGGACCGGATCGCGCTGGGCGCAGGGGTGCAGGCCACTGCACATGGGGTTCACGATGCGCGTCCGGCGCATATCGCATCGGATCACTTGCCCGTATGGGCCGATCTGACACGTGCCGCGTGAGATCAGCGGAAAAGCATAAATCCTTGTGGCGCAAACGGCGCAGACATACTAAGACAGAGACCCGAGCAAGTCTGAGGGGCATCATGTCGGATACGATTATTGGGCGTTGTGAGGCCAAGGGCCTGCGCATGACCGGTCAAAGAAGGATCATCGCGCAGGTATTGGAGCAAAGCGACGACCATCCGGATGTCGAAGAACTTTATGCACGTGCTTCTGCCGTCGACAAAGGTATCTCGATTGCGACGGTCTATCGGACGGTCAAACTGTTTGAAGAGGCCGGGATTCTGGAACGTCTGGAATTCGGCGACGGCCGCGCGCGGTATGAAGATGCCGAGCGTGATCACCATGACCACCTGATCGACATGCAATCGGGCGAGGTCATCGAATTCGTCGACCCCGAAATCGAAGCCCTTCAGGAAAAAATCGCGGCAAAACTGGGATATAAGCTGAAAGGTCATCGGCTGGAACTGTACGGCGTGCCGCTGGAACAGGACTGATCCATCACGAAACGCGATTGATTAACCCACGTTAATTCATCAAGCGTGTCGGGAAATTGTCTTGCCCACGGCCGTCGCATCAGGTTGTTGTGCGCAATAGGCACCGGATGTGCCCTTTTCCTGTGGACGCGCAAATGAACAACGTAAACGGCATTCTGCTGCTCATAGGGTCGATGGCGGCCTTTGCACTTGAAGATATGTTCATCAAGGTCTTGTCGGTCTCTGTATCGACTGGGCAGATCATGGTGTTCCTCGGTCTGGTCTGTGGCGTCGTGTTCGCCATCTTGTCACTGGTCTCGCGCAAGCGGATTTTTGATCCGGTGGCCTGGCAATTACTGCCAATGGTACGCGCGGCAACCGAAGGGATCGGGGCGGTGACCTTTGTGACAGCACTGTCTTTGATTGATCTGTCCACGGTCGCCGCTGTGTTTCAGGCCATGCCCCTTGCTGTCACCATGGGGGCGGCACTGTTTCTGGGTGAACAGGTTGGCTGGCGGCGCTGGAGCGCCATTGGTGTTGGTTTCATCGGCGTTCTGATGATCATCCGCCCTGGTTTGGAAGGATTCCAGCCCGAATCCCTGTTTGTGGTGTTGACCGTCATTGCCATTGCCGCACGGGATCTGATCACGCGCAAGCTGGACGTGCGAGTGGCCTCAACTGTTGTGGCGATGCAAGCGTATATCGCAGTGGCGCTGGCTGGGGGGCTGTTGATGGCAATGTCTGGTACATCCTTTACACCGCTTCAGGATGGACAAGCCCTGCCATATTTAGGCGCCGTAGGGTTTGGAGTGATTGGGTACTACGGCATTGTCACTGCAATGCGTGTGGGCGAAGCGTCGGCTCTTATGCCGTTCCGCTATACACGTCTGGTGTTTTCGATCCTTGCGGGGATGCTGATGTTTGGTGAGCGGCCAGATGTCCTGACAATGGCGGGCGCGACCCTTATCATCGGGTCCGGTCTGTACACCTTTGTCCGCGAACGGCGATTGGCTCGCGAACTTGTCCCAGCCTGATCTTGTTGGCGCAAACAGAATACTGTTAGCCCTAAAGGGCGGTAAATATGCGTGTTAGCGTTAACGGAAACGGTTTACTTTTGGGCCGGTGCTGCTATGACGCGTGCAACCGACTGCAGCCATAGGGACAGGCCTCATGAGCACCATCATCGACATCCACGCACGCGAAATTCTGGACAGCCGGGGCAACCCCACGGTTGAAGTCGACGTCATTCTGGAAGACGGCACCATGGGCCGCGCTGCCGTGCCGTCCGGCGCATCAACCGGTGCCTATGAGGCAGTGGAAAAGCGCGACGGCGACAAATCGCGGTACATGGGCAAGGGTGTTCTGGAAGCCGTTGCCGCCGTGAACGGTGAGATCGCCGAAGAACTGGTAGGTTTCGACGCGACCGAACAGGTGGCCATCGATCAGGCGATGATCGAGCTGGATGGGACCGAAAACAAGGGCCGTTTGGGTGCAAACGCCATTCTGGGTGTCTCACTGGCGACCGCCAAGGCCGCAGCAGATTTTACCACGCAGCCGCTGTATCGCTATGTCGGCGGCACCTCAGCCCGTGTTCTGCCGGTGCCGATGATGAATATCATCAACGGCGGTGAGCACGCGGATAACCCGATCGACATTCAGGAATTCATGATCATGCCGACCTCGGCCGCGAACATCCGCGAGGCGGTGCGCATGGGGTCCGAGGTGTTTCATACACTGAAGAAAGAGCTCTCGGCGGCTGGTCTGGCCACCGGTGTCGGTGATGAGGGTGGCTTTGCCCCCAACATCGCCTCGACCCGCGAAGCGCTGGATTTCATCCTGAAGTCCATCGAAAAAGCGGGTTACAAACCGGGTGAAGAAATTCACCTGGCGCTGGATTGCGCCGCGACTGAATACTTCAAAGACGGCAAATACGTTCTGGCAGGCGAGGGTATCTCACTGTCGTCCGAAGAAAATGCAGCCTATCTGGCGGCGCTGGTCAATGACTATCCGATCATCTCGATCGAAGACGGCATGTCCGAAGATGACTGGGACGGTTGGAAAGCCCTGACTGATGCCATCGGCGACAAGGTGCAGCTGGTGGGTGACGACCTGTTCGTGACCAACCCCGCACGTCTGGCCGAAGGGATCGAACGCGGCTGCGCGAACTCGATGCTGGTCAAGGTGAACCAGATCGGTTCGCTGACCGAAACCCTGCGCGCCGTCGATATGGCACACCGTGCGCGTTACACCAACGTTATGTCCCACCGTTCGGGTGAAACCGAGGATGCCACCATCGCCGATCTGGCTGTGGCGACCAATTGCGGTCAGATCAAAACCGGCTCTCTGGCCCGGTCGGACCGGTTGGCGAAGTACAACCAGCTAATCCGTATCGAGGAATCTTTGGGCGAGGTCGCGGAATACGCGGGCGCGTCGATCCTTCGCAAATAACCCGTGTGGTGCTAGGCTGGCCCTTGGGTGCGATCCGGGGGTCACGTCTTGCTGAAGATTATTGAACCAGAAACGCCGGACCAGCTGAACGCGGTTCGGCGTTTGTGTTGGGACTATCGGGATTTCCTGCTGACGCTGGATGAGCGATCTGTCCAGATCGTCCAAACCTTCTACGCCAAGGAAAAATACGCCCGTTTGATGGACACTCTGGCAGCAGATCATGCACCGCCTGACGGCGGAATCAAACTGGCCATGCTTGACGGAGAGCCGATTGGTTGCGGCATGTTTCATACAATCGCGCCGGGTGTGGCCGAAATAAAGCGCGTGTATGTGAGGGATACAGCAAGGGGATCCGGTGCAGGGCGTGCAATCATGCTGTCGCTGATTGAAACCTGTCGGGATCTTGGCTTCGATCACATCCGAATGGATACCGGAAAACCGCTGAAAGCAGCGACTCAATTATACCTGTCTTTAGGGTTCCATCTGCGTGGTGCTTACTCTGAGATTCCAGAAATCGCTCGGGATCATCTGCTCTTTTTTGAAATGCAGCTCACGGAAGTCAAAAAAAGTAAAAATAACGATAATTGAATTTAATCAGCGTTTTACGCGCCGAAATGCCTTATTTTGTCCGCTTTAGATCTGCTTAAATTTTATTATGTGTGAACTTGTTACTAACTGTGCCCGCGCTGAATCCCGTAACCTCGGTTCATTACAGAAAGGGGGCTACGATGTCTGTATCAAAATTCCTTCTGATAATCGCCGCAACGTCCATAACCATTCTGTCCGCGTGTTCGGGTCCGGGAACCTATCCGATAACCGGGGAAGAAGTATCGGCGAATGATCCGGTTCAGGACATGAATCCCGCCAATATCTTCCGGGGAGAATCGCGCTAAAGCGCCTTGCTCATAAGCATGTACTTTTCGCGGGGTCTGAACCCGGTACGCAGGTACAGTTTCTGAGCGGCCTCATTGGTTCTGTCCACTTCAAGATGAAGCGCGGTCAGACCCGCTCCGGCCAATGCCTTGGGAAGATCCAGCAAAACCTCGGTGGCGATGCCACGGCCGCGGACGGCAGGGCGGATATAGATTTCGTCTACGAACCCGTCCATGCCACCGAACTCGACTGACCAGCCGAAGGTTAGGATGATATAGCCCAAAGGCGCGCGTCCCGGGCCAATCAGGTAGACACAGCCATGGGGGATGCCTTCCAGCAAGGGGGCAAGGGCATTTCGGGTTTTGTCAGCGTCCTGTTCGATCCGCGCCTCGGCATGAAACGCAGTGACCAGCGCCATCAGACGATCCAGATCTTCGGGGCGCGCAAGGCGCAGAGCGGCGCTCATAGTCGGGCCAGCCTTTCTGTCAGCAGGGCAAAAAAGCCATCCGCGTCGAGGTCGCCGACAAACAGCGCATTAGGTGCACGGTCAGTCACGCCCCACCAGTCGGCGACGGTCATGCCCATGGTCAGTTCCGACCGGGTCTCAACCTCGACATTTACATGACGGCCCGAGAACAATTCGGGCCGGATCAGATAAGCGGTTACGCAGGGGTCATGCAAAGGCGCGCCCGCGCTGCCGTATTTTTCCTTGTCGAAGCGTTCAAAAAAGTCGGTCATTTCCGCCACAGCAATGCCGACCTTGTTTCCCAATGCCCGGAACGCATCATTGCGGGGTTTGGTCACCAGCGCCTTGTGCGTGACATCCAGGGGCATGACCACGATGGGTCTGCCGGATCTAAAAACAATATCAGCGGCTTCCGGGTCGACGTGGATGTTGAATTCGGCTGTGGGGGTGATGTTGCCCACTTCGAAATAAGCGCCCCCCATCAGCACGATCTCCTGCACCCGATCGACGATGTCGGGGGCCTTGCGGAACGCCATGGCGATGTTGGTCAGTGGCCCCAACGGGCAGAGTGTCACGGTGCCCGATTCATGTTTGCGCAGTGTCTCGATGATGAAATCAACTGCATGTCCGTCTGCCAGCGGCATTTCAGGGTCCGGCAGAACGGGCCCGTCCAACCCGGTTTTACCATGTACATGTTCTGCCGTGACCAGAGGGCGGATCAAGGGACGATCACATCCCGCATAGACAGGAACATCCGTCTGGCCCGCCAGTTCGCAGACAATCCGAGCGTTCTTGGCTGTCAACGCTAGAGGAACGTTTCCGGCAACGGCAGTGATGCCCAGAACATCGATCTCATCCGGGCTGGCCAGGGCCAGCAGGATGGCGACGGCGTCGTCTTGTCCGGGGTCGGTGTCGATGATGATTTTGCGCGGTGCCATTGTGCCTCCGGGGTCTTGAAACGCGGACACTCGCAAGTGTCACCGCACTTGTCCAGCAGTTTCAGGCCCCGGTCGGCGCGTCCACCGGCGGGAGTTTGCCATTGGCGCGATGTTCCTCGGTTTTGACCTCGTCCCAGAGCGCATCCATCTCGGCTAGATCGCTTTGTGCGGGGGTTTTGCCCCTCTCGGCCAGACGGGCTTCGACCTGTTCAAAGCGGCGGGTGAACTTGGCATTGGTGCGGCGCAGGGCGGCCTCGGGTTCGATACCCAGATGGCGCCCAAGATTGACCATCACAAACAGCAGATCGCCGAACTCGTCCTCAAGCGCATCGGCGTCCATCCTGTCGCGCGCTTCTTCCAGTTCAGCCGCTTCTTCTGTGATCTTGGCCAACACATGGCTGGCATCGGGCCAGTCAAAGCCAACGCGGGCAGCGCGTTTTTGCAGTTTGTGCGCGCGCAGCAGGGCGGGCAGGTTCGCCGCGACACCGTCCAACGCGCCTTTCTGTTCCTTGCCCGCACGCTCGGCGGCCTTGATTGCTTCCCAATCCTTGGTCTGCTGATCGGCTGACTTGTCGCGGGACTCGTCACCAAACACATGCGGATGGCGGCTGACCATCTTGTCCGACATGGTTCGAACCACGTCTTGAAAGGTGAAATGCCCGGCCTCTTCAGCCATTTGCGCGTGAAAGACAGATTGGAACAGAAGATCGCCCAGTTCTCCTTTCAGCTCATCATAAGCCTCGCGCTCAATGGCGTCGGCGACTTCATACGCCTCTTCAATCGTATAGGGCGCGATGGTCGCGAAATCCTGCTCAATATCCCACGGGCAGCCACTTTGCGGGTCGCGCAGGCGGCGCATGATTTCCAGCAAACGCTCGATACCAGCGTCGCCGTCGTGGATCAGAGGATTTTCGGCCATTGCGAACCCTTTCGTTCCGGTGTCAGATGCATCCATTCCGCAGTCCCGATCAGGAGTCCACCCCAGATGCCCGTCGTCAACCGAATTGCCGATTTCTCAGCCGATATGTCCGCATGGCGGCAGCATTTGCACACGATCCCAGAATTGGAGTTCGAGTGCTATGAGACAGCCGCCTTTGTGGCCGAGCGTCTACGCGAGTTCGGGGTGGATGAACTGCATGAAGGCATCGCCAAGACCGGAATGGTTGCGATCATCAACGGGCAGGAGGATGGCCCGACCATCGGCCTGCGCGCGGACATGGACGCTTTGCCCATCGCCGAGGAAACCGGGGTTGAGTACGCGTCGACACATCCGGGCAAGATGCATGCCTGTGGCCACG
The DNA here is from genome assembly GCF_013034525.1 of Ruegeria sp. HKCCA5929. NCBI lineage: Bacteria > Pseudomonadati > Pseudomonadota > Alphaproteobacteria > Rhodobacterales > Roseobacteraceae > Ruegeria > Ruegeria sp. HKCCA5929. The sequence goes on along the minus strand of NZ_WQGE01000001.1, from coordinate 758,184 downwards.
ACGGGCATACGACGATGCTGCTTGGGGCTGCGCGCTATCTGGCCGAGACGCGGAATTTCCGCGGCCGCGTCGCGCTGATCTTTCAGCCTGCCGAGGAGGAAGGTGGCGGTGCTGGCGTGATGGTGGAAGAAGGCATTATGGAGAGGTTCGACATTTCTCAGGTCTATGCGCTGCACAACGCGCCGGGTTTTGCAGAAGGGTCGTTTTATACCACGCCCGGGCCGATCATGGCGGCGGTTGATACATTCGAGGTACATATCCAAGGTGTCGGTGGTCACGGTGCCATGCCGCATGAGACGCGCGACCCTGTAATGGCGGCCTGTGGTATCGCGCAAGCTATTCAGACGATTGTCAGCCGCAACCACTATGCCTTGGACGATCTCGTGGTCTCGGTCACGCAAATCCATTCGGGCACGGTCAACAACGTGATTCCCGACACGGCTTATATCAATGGAACGGTACGCACGTTTGATCCGGCTGTGCAGAAAATGGTGATGGAACGAATGGAGCAGATCGTACAGGGGCAGGCGGCGTCTTATGGGGTTGAGGCGCGACTCGACTATGATGTCAACTATCCCGCAACGATCAATGATGCCGAAAAAGCCAACTTCGCTGCTGACGTGGCACGTGAGGTCGCGGGCGAGGATCGGGTGGTCGCCAACGCAGGCCGCGAAATGGGGGCCGAGGATTTCTCATACATGCTTCAAGAACGGCCCGGCGCGTATCTGTTCTTGGGGCAAGGCGAGGGGGCAGGGCTGCACCATCCCAAGTACAACTTCAACGACGATATCGCACCGGTCGGCGCGTCCTTTTTCGCACGTATCGTGGAAAAGGCGCAGCCGTTGGGCTGATGGGGTAAACAGATGGCACTGGAAGACGCAAAGAACCAGGTGGACGAGGCGTTCACCAACCCGGATCTCAAAGGGTTGTCTTATGAAAACACCTTTGGCGGGGCGACCTCTTTCCTGCGACGGCTGTACACCAAAGATCTAAGCGGCGTAGACATCGCGGTGACCGGCGTACCCTTTGATCAGGCTGTCACCAATCGCCCCGGCACGCGCCTTGGCCCGCGTGCGATCCGCGAAGCCAGCGCCCTGCAATCACCCGATGCGCCTTATGGATGGCCTTTTGATGCCCTCAGCGAACTGGCCATCGTGGACTACGGAGACATGGCGTATGACTATGCCAATATCCCGGCCTTTCCCGACACACTGACCGATCACATCCGCACCATTCTGGCGGCTGACGTGGCCTCGGTCACGCTGGGCGGGGACCATTATATCAGCTTCCCGATCCTGAAAGCCTATGCCGAGAAATACGGACCCATGTCATTGCTGCAATTTGATGCGCATACGGACACCTGGGCCGATGATGACATGTCCCGCGTTGACCACGGGACAATGTTCTACAAGGCGGTGAAGTCGGGGATCGTGGACCCGAAACGCTCGGTCCAGGTGGGCATTCGCACCACCAATGAGGACACACTGGGCGTCAACATAATCGACGCGCGTGAGGTTTATGAATCCGGCCCTGCTGCGGTCGCACAGAAGATCAAGGGTATACTGGGTAACAGCCCCGTTTACCTGAGCTTCGACATCGACGGGTTGGACCCAGCCTTTGCGCCGGGTACCGGCACGCCGGTCTGGGGCGGGCTCAGTTCGATCCAAGCGCAGATCATCTTGCGCGACATTGCCGGTATTAACATCAAAGGCGGAGACGTGGTCGAGGTCTCTCCGCCCTTTGACACATCCGGCGCAACGGCGATTGCCGGGGCGCATGTGGCGACGCAGATCATCTGTCTGCTGGGATGGGATAAGCTGGCCAAAGCGAAAGAGTAAACCCGTTTGGGTACGCGTTAACTTCTGGTTAGCCATATTTCCGGTATGTGCTGGAAGACGTGATAAAAGGGATGGGGCGGCAAGCGCATGACAGAATTCAACCAACCGGTCAGTGGCAATGACTTGGCACGATTTTCGGGGCCGAATACGTTTATGCGCCTTCCACAGGCCGCGTCACTGGCGGGGCTGGACGTGGCGGTGCTTGGCATTCCGATGGATATCGGCACCTCGTGGCGGTCGGGCACTCGGTTTGGCCCGAAACAGATCCGCAGTGAAAGCGCGATGATCCGGCCCTATAATATGGCCACGTCGGCGGCCCCGTTTGACAGCTTGCAGATCGCTGATATCGGGGATCTGGCGATCAACACCTTCTCGTTGTCGGACAGCCTGAGGATCATCAAAGAAAGTTATGATGCGATACTGGCAAAAAATGTGATCCCGGTCGCGATGGGGGGCGATCATTCGATCACCTTGCCGATCCTGCGGGCGATTGCCGCCAAGCACGGGCCGGTAGCGCTGGTGCATGTGGATGCCCATGCGGATGTGAATGACGAAATGTTTGGTGAGAAGGAGACCCACGGCACCGTTTTCCGTCGCGCGCATGAAGAGGGGCTGATCGTTCCTGACAAAACCTTTCAGATCGGCATTCGCGGATCAGGCTACGCGGCATCGGACTTTACCGAGGCCAAGGATTGGGGTTTTCGCCAGTTTCCCGCCTGGGAGCTGTGGCAGCAGAACCTGACCCAGATCGGCTCGCAGATTCGCAAGACCATCGGTGAGCATCCGGTTTATATCACCTATGACATCGACAGCCTGGATCCGGCCTTTGCTCCGGGCACCGGCACGCCAGAGATTGCGGGGCTGACGACCCCACAGGCGTTGCAACTGATCCATGCGTTGCAAGGGGTGAACGTGGTGGGCTGTGACCTTGTCGAGGTCTCACCACCATATGATCCCTCAGGTAACACGGCGCTGACGGCGGCGAACCTGATATATGAGATGCTGTGCATCCTGCCGGGGGTGACGTCGCGGTAAACTGGTCGGGAACGGGTTGTGCAGGCGCTTCATCCGCCTAGGATTTGCCCCAGAGGGTAAAGTGGGATGAAAAAGATGGTTCTTTGGGCAGTGCTCGCGCTTGTGATCGGACTGGGCGCTTATATCCGGCTGGCCCCATCCGACCCCGCACAATGGAATGTTGCGCCGGTCGCACCCGTGGATCAGGACCTGCCCGGTGGTGTGGTGCGTGTTGTCGAAACCGGTCCCGACGGGCTGCAGCGTCTGGACCAGATCATCCGCGCCACGCCCCGCACAGCGGTGTTGGCTGGGTCCGTCGATGCAGGCATGATCACCTACATCACCCGCACGAAATGGATCGGGTTTCCCGACTACACCACGGTTCAGCAGCACGGCAACTCTCTGCGCGTTCACGGCCGCCTGCGGTTTGGGCGCAAAGATTTTGGCGTGAACAAAGCGCGGGTCGATGGGTGGTTGCAGAAGATGTAATTGAGTGGCGGTGGTTTAAGACGCGTCGTCCGAAGCTGCCTTCCCAAAGGGTTTACTTTGCAACCCCGATGACAGGCACCCTTCCTGAACCTCTCGCCACATGGGAACGTTCAGCGACATTTGACATTGCGCGGTGAACATGCGGCCATCGACCTGCAGGCAGATCATCTCGCCTAACTCGATGCGCGTCCCTGAGGTATCGGTGCAATAGCAATCGCGGGTTTTACCGTCCGGGCCGACGTAATCAGCAAAAACCGGCGTGGATGTCAGCAGTAAAGCAAGCAAAATCCGTTTCATGGTGGCAAGCTTAGCATGACGTTGCCCTTGACCAAAGCCCCCGGATGAGAGACACCGCCCGGATGATCCCCGAAGAACGTCTTGAACAGATCACCCAGCGTTTTCAATACCTCGAAGCAGCCATGGCCGATGGCGCGTCGGGGGGCGATATTGCGACGCTGGCCAAGGAGTATTCCGACCTCAAGCCGGTGGTTGATCAGATCATGGCCTGGCGTCAGCTGGTCGCGGATCTGGCCGAGGCCGAGGCGATGCTGGCCGACCCGGATATGAAAGAACTGGCCGAAGAGGAAATCCCTCAGCTACAGGCCAGTATTCCTGCGGCGGAACAGGCCCTGCAATTGGCGTTGCTGCCAAAAGACGCGGCCGATGCGCGCCCGGCGATGTTGGAAATTCGCCCTGGAACCGGCGGCGATGAGGCCGCTTTGTTCGCAGGCGACCTCTTGCGAATGTATCAACGCTATGCCGAGGCGCGGGACTGGCAGTTTGAGATCATCGAGGAACAAGCGTCGGATTTGGGCGGCATCAAAGAGGTCGTGGCTCATATCAAGGGCGACAATGTCTTTGCCCGGATGAAGTACGAATCCGGCGTGCACCGCGTGCAGCGCGTGCCCGAGACGGAAAGTGGTGGGCGGATTCATACATCGGCTGCGACTGTGGCGGTTCTGCCTGAAGCCGAGGATGTGGACATTCAGATCGACGCAAATGACATCAGAATCGATACGATGCGCAGTTCAGGAGCGGGTGGACAGCACGTCAACACCACCGACTCGGCGGTCCGGATAACGCACCTTCCTACGGGGTTAGTTGTAACGAGTTCTGAGAAGTCTCAGCACCGAAATCGCGAGATTGCCATGCAGGTGCTAAAGACGCGGCTCTATGATCTGGAGCGGCAGCGGATTGACAGCGAACGCTCGGCAGATCGGGCCAGTCAGGTGGGCTCGGGCGACCGTTCGGAACGTATTCGTACCTATAACTTCCCGCAAGGTCGCATGACGGATCACCGCATCAACCTGACGCTCTATAAGCTGGACCAGGTCATGCAGGGCGATCTGGATGAGGTCATCGATGCGCTGACGGCTGATGATCAGGCGCGGCTGCTTGCCGAGATGGCGCAATGACCGGCCTGCAGACAGCGGCACAGGCCATGGTGGCGGCAACGGCCCGTCTGCGGGCGGCTGGCGTGGATGACCCTGCGCGCGATGCGCGCCTGCTGCTGGCCCACGCGGCGCGTATTGAAGCCAGCCGGGTGACGCTGATTGCGCCCGAGGAGTTGCAGCCCGAGATTGCCGAACGTTATGACCAGTTGATCTCGCTTCGCGCCATTCGGGTGCCGGTTTCACATTTGCTGGGCGAACGCGAGTTTTATGGGCGCCGGTTCCGGGTCAGCCGGGATGTTCTGGACCCACGACCCGAAACCGAAACCCTGATCGAAGCAGCCCTGAGCGCGCCGTTTGATCACGTTCTGGATTTGGGGGTCGGCTCGGGTTGCATACTAATTACGTTGCTGGCCGAACGTGCCAGCGCGTCAGGCGTCGGGGCCGATCTGAGCGAAGCTGCCTGTCTGCAAGCCAGTGCCAATGCGATTGAGCATCAAGTTCAGGGGAGGGTGGATATTGTGCGCTCGGATTGGTTTGAAAACATTGATGGTCAGTTTGACCTTATTGTTTCCAATCCACCTTATATCTCAGTGGACGAAATGGTCGAATTGTCACCAGAGGTCAAAGAGCACGAGCCGCGTATGGCCCTAACCGACGAAGGAGACGGGTTGGGGGCATATCGTCGGATTGCCGCGTCAGCCCCCGATTTTCTTCTGCCGGGGGGGCGGATTCTTGTTGAAATAGGCCCAACGCAGGCCAAAAAAGTTGCCGCTTTGTTTGATGCGGCAGGGCTTGTAGATGTTTGTGTGATCCCTGATCTGGATGGGCGCGACCGTGTGGTTGGCGCAAAAATGCCGGGTTGATCGGCAGGATTGCGACCAAAAAGCGCTGCCCGAACCAAAAAACCTGGTGAAAACCCGAGATTCCTCTTGTCTGCGCGGTCAGGACATGCTTACTCAGGATTAGTCGGCGAGGTTGACGCTGTTGCAGCGCACCCCTGACGCCAAGCCCAAAAAAGTCGAGATCCCGTCACGGCAAACGCCTTAGAGCAGTGCAAAACACGGGTGGTTCGACAGCGAATTGACAAGGCTGACGTAGAGAAAGATGAGATCTTCCAAATCCCGCTCGCGGGCCAAGAATAACCGCAATCGTCCCTCCGGCGGCAACGTCGTAAACCGTGTGTTTGACAGCTCGGGTCCCGAGGGCAAAGTGCGTGGCACGCCGCAGCAGATCATTGACAAATACAATCAACTGGCACGTGACGCGCAACTGTCAAACGACCGTGTGGCGGCTGAGAACTTTCAGCAGCATGCCGAGCATTACTTGCGAATGCTGAGCGAAGCGCAGCGCGAAATGGAAGCCCGCCGCGAAGAGCAGGAGCGCCAGAACCGCGAACGCCAGGCCGAACGGGATCGCGAACGCGCTGAGCGTCAGGAACGCGAAGCCGCCCGTCAGGCCGACCCGGCCGAAGCGCCGCAGCCGGATGTGATGGATTTCGCAGCCCCCGAAGCTGCTCCTGAAAGCGGGTTGGTTGAAACTCCGGAAAGCAAAGAGGCTGAAGGCTCAGCTCCGGAGAAAAAGGAAAAACCTGCGCGCAAGCCGCGGGCGCGGAAGCCCAAAGCTGCACCGGTGAGTGAAGAGGCCCCCAAAACCGATGGGGACGCTCCGGAAGCGGCTGAATAAGCCAAGCAACAGATCGAACGAAAAGCCCCGGTAGAACCGGGGTTTTTTATTTTCAGGTCTTTTGAACTTCGCGGGCCAGTGCGCAGAACGCTTCCAGCGGAACTTGTTCCGCGCGTTCCGTGGGCTGAATCCCTGCCGCCAGCAAACGATCTTCGATATCGGGGGCCACGCCCTTCAATGAAGCCCGCAGCATTTTGCGGCGTTGATTGAAGGCCGCAGCCACTACACGGGACAGGATGGCAGCATCGGCAGGATAGCGGGGCTCGGGCAGGGCGGTCAGGTGAACCACGGCGCTGGACACCTTGGGCGGTGGGGTGAACGCGCCCGGGGGCAGCGACATGGCGATGCGCGCCTCAGCCCGCCATTGCGCAAGGATGGCGAGACGTCCATACGCCTTGCTGCCGGGTTGCGCGACGATACGTTCAGCAACTTCGCGTTGGAACATCAGCGTCAGGCTTTGCCAGAAAGGTGGCCATTCGGGTGGCGTCAACCAACGGACCAGCAACTCGGTTCCCACGTTATAGGGCAGGTTGGCCGCAACGCGGATCGGCGGCGTCAGGTGTTCCAGCGGGTTGATTTCCAGCGCATCACCGTTGATGACCTGAAGCCGTCCGGGATACGCCGCAGCGATGTCGTTCAGGGCAGCGATACAGCGCGTGTCTTTTTCCAGTGCGACGACCTTGCGCGCGCCTTCAGACAAAAGCCCGCGGGTCAAACCGCCGGGGCCAGGGCCGATTTCCAGCACATCACATTCAGTCAGGTCCCCGGCCTGACGGGCGATCTTGGCGGTCAGGTTAAGGTCCAGCAAGAAGTTCTGACCCAATGATTTGCGCGCCGAGAGCTGATGGGTTGCGATGACCTCGCGCAGCGGGGGAAGATTGTCGATAGCGCTCATGATCCGATTACCGTGATGCAAAGGGGCGCAGGTGCGCCAGAGATTTTTTGCCTCCGGCGGAGGTATTTTCAGCCAGGTGAAGGATCAAGAGCTTTTTGCCATGCGTTGAGCGAGCTTCAGGGCCTCGATCAGGCTGGTGGGCGTGGCAATGCCTTTCCCGGCGATGTCCAGCGCTGTGCCGTGATCCGGCGACGTTCGGATAAAGGGCAGGCCCAGTGTCACGTTCACGCCACGGTCGAAATCCAAGGTTTTGATCGGGATCAGGGCCTGATCGTGATACATCGCGATCGCCGCGTCATAGCGCGTGCGGGCCGCGGCGTGAAACAGCGTATCTGCCGGGTGGGGACCAGTGAGCGTCGCGCCATCGAGGTTCAGTTCAGCGACAAGCGAGGCAATCCAATCGCCTTCCTCAGTTCCCATTTTGCCGCCTTCGCCCGCATGAGGGTTGAGGCCAGCGATGGCGATGCGCGGGTTGGCGATGCCGAACTGCTTGCGAAGGCCAGCAGCGGTAATCTCGATCGTATCGCGTAGGAGATCCGGGGTCAGGGCTTCTGGAACTTGTGACAACGGAATATGAATTGTAGCAGGCACAACACGCAGTTGATCGCTGGCCAACATCATCACGACCCGTTGCGTGCCAGAAAGGGCGGCGAGAAACTCGGTATGGCCGGGATAGCTGAATCCGGCTCCGTCTATCAGAGCTTTTTTGTGGATGGGCGCTGTGCAAAGCGCCGAGGCGTGTCCTGCTTTCACCAAGTCGACACCGGTTTCGATGGCATCGATCACAGAAGGTGCATTGGCGGGGTCGGGCTGGCCCGGCACATTGGGGACCGGGAAGTCCAGTTGCAGGACGGGCAACGCTTGATCGCAGACCGTCAGGGCCTGCGCGGGATCTTCGATTTCCGCGACCGGAGTCCCAGCAGGCAGGTGGCTGGCATCGCCGATATAGAAGAACGGGCAGGAGCCGCGTAGCTCTTCCCAGGCTTTGGCCGCTATTTCGGGACCGATCCCCGCCGGTTCACCACAGCTGAGCGCGATTGGGCGGGTCATTCCTGAACGATAATTGCGTCGGCACGCAGCTGTTCCACCAGGCTTTCGGCAAAGGCTGTAAGGCGTTGCTGTGCCAAGGCATTGGCCACGTCCGCGCGAGAGGTGTTTTCACCCAGATCACGTGTGCGGTTGCACAGCATCAGGAACATCAGCGTTTGACCGTTGTTGCGCGTCAGGTTTGTAGACACCTCGTTGCGGTCCAGCTTGGCCAATTCTACCGCGACATCACGGGGCACCTCGGAAGGGGCGGCGACGATGCGTTCCAAGATTTCTGGTGGTTGATCCTTGGCGATTCCATAGAGATCATCGCAGGTGTCGATCTCTTCTTTCAGGCGTGTGGCTTGCGACAGCGCGTCGGCATTGCGGCCACCTGGGATGTAGTAGATCGCATAATCCAGCTTTGAGATCGGGGCGGCTGAGGTTGCAACTTCACGCAGGCCACGCATCTGGAACAAGGCGACAGCATTTGGCAACGAAATGGGATCCGTGACCTCTCCGTTTTGAAGTCCCAGGATTACAGGCTGCAAAGCTGGCGGAAGGTCTGTGATGTTCAGCCAGTCCAACCGTCCGCCCTGATCACGGGTGGCGGCTGCGGAATATTGTGCTGCGGCTGCCGAAAACGCATCAACACCTTCCAGCCGCGAGATTTCCTGAGCCAGCAGTTCGGTCTGCGCAACGGTTTGCTGATTCACCGGTATGATAATTTCGGACAAAAGGACTTGAAGCCCACCGCCCCCGGTCTGCCCAAGGGCCCGGTCGATCTCATCTTCGGTGGGACGCGCCTGAGACAGGTAGCGTGAGCTGATGTAGTCACGCCAAGCCAACTGATCCGCGATGTAATCCCGAACTGTCTCAGGGTCGACACCCGACTCTCCCAGCAATTGCAGGAACTGTTCCGAGGACAACTGGCCGCGCGACGCAAATTCGTCAATTCCCAATTGAACGGCCTCGGGGGCAGCTTGCACGCCAGCTTCGCGCATGACCTGTTGGCGCAGCTTTGCATCGATCAGGGCGTCTCGCACGTCGGCTTCGCTGCTGCCGGGCAGGCCCAGTACGTTCAGGAATTGCAGCCGTTGCTCGAGTTCGTACCAGGTAACGATGTCCTGATTGACCCGGATCGCAGGAGAAAACAGGCTTTGCGCCATGGAATGCGTGCCTGCAACTGCGAAAATCGCGGCAGTCAGCGCCGGTGCGACCGGTTTAAGCCAACCGGAACGTAGAAACCTGGAGAAACCTGATATCAACTGCATGTTCTCTTGTATGTCTTGCCACCGCTTTCGACAGAGTACCCTGTCAATGACAGGGTAAAGCCGAATTCTGTCGAAGGCTCAATAGTGGATGTTGAAGTAAAGCGCCGGCTTACAGACATGTTAACCTGCACGCATTCGTTGCGATATGTCACGCCCAGACCCAAACGGATCGGTTCGGATTGGCCCAGATCATAGCGCGCCTGGGCATTCGTCAGCCAGTTCTGATCGACCTGATACCGGCCTACCAGCCAGATTTCCGAGATCTCGTCGACGATATTTTCCGCCGGATCCGGTTCCTGCCAGATGTAACTGCCGGAAATCCTCGCAACCTCGTTTGTCCAGGCACCACGCAGTTCTGCTTTGACAAAGCTGAAATCGCTGTCGATCAATCCGCGACCACCTAGGGACCAGCCATTGTTGGTTTGAATCTGTCCTGCGATCAGCAGATCGGATGAGGTGCCTTGCAAACCCGATGTCAGGGTGAAATTCGGATCAGCATCCGCCCGGAACACCTGACCAATGGTAGCCAGCGCCTGCCAGCCGCCTGCGCCGTAACGGGCCCAGTTCAGGCCAACAACACCTGTTGCACCGTCTTCGCGCTGATCTTCCGCTGGGAAACGCGAGAGCGCCAGCAAGTTACCCTGATCGAATTCCTGAAAGGTGCTTTCGTCATTTGGCACGTCTGTGTCCGACACATGCGTCCATCCGATCTGAGCGATGGGCTCAAGGAATTGCACGGCACCTGATTGCTCGCGCCGCGTCATCGGATAGCGCAATGTCAGAGCAGCCCTTGGCGTTGAGCGTGTGACCTGCGAGGGGAAGTTGCTGTCATGGCGAATGTTGAACGTGTCGACAGATGCCCCCAGCGTTACGTCGGCGCGCAGGCCCGAAGCGAAGGTCCAGCTGCGCAGCCACTCTGCGTCAAACGTGGCGCGGGCGATGTCTCGGCCAACAATGTCTGCGTCGCTTGTGCGTTCATGGGCGTGACCGATAAAGGCCAGCCGCACTTCGCCGCCCAAAGCACCAGGGAAAAAGCGTTTTTCGTAATTCAAGTCGAATACGCGAGACGGAATTTCGTCCTGGTTTTCACTTTCGCGCAGCGTTTTGTAATGGATCAGGCTGGTTTTGAATGCTGTATCCCGCTTGATCCGCTCCAGCGAAAGTTCACTGCGCAAACGGTCCAGATCAGGCAGGCCGTAATCCACAAGATAGGCGTCATCCGAAGCGGTTTGCACTTGGAAGGTCAGCCGGTAGTCATTCTTGAGGTTGAACCAGCCATTTGCGAACAGGTAGCCACGATCCTGATCAGGCTGAATGTCATCGCGGGTATAGGCACCATCTAACTGAATACGACCGTTTACAAAGGCTTGACGGTATCTATAGCCCAGCGTTGTCGTGCTGCCTGATACATAAGGTGTCAGCGTCAGGTCCTTGTGGTCCCCCAGCTTGATGAAATACGGAACCTGAACGCCTGTCCCCAATTGCGAAGTACTGCGGATCGAAGGCACCAGAAAGCCTGTCGCGCGGTCAAGCGTGGGATCGGGCAGGCGCAGATAGGGGAAATAGAAGACCGGGTAGTCCAGCACCCGAAGTTGCGCGCCTTCGAAATAAAGCTGTTGCTCCAACTGGTCATGCGTGACACGACGGGCCCGAATCTGCCAGAGCGGCGGCTTGCCGTTGGCGCAGACATGGCAGGATGTAGCCGAGACTTTACTGAATTGCGTATAGCGGCCCGCTGCTCGCTTTGCCTGGACCGAGGCAATCTGAACCTGCTGGTCAAACACCATCCGCGCGCCGATCAACAAACCGTTCTGAATGCCACTGTCGAGCTGTCCGGAATCCGCCAGCAGCGTTGTCTGACCGCCCTGATCGATACGGATGGGGCCTTCCAGTATCAGCTGACCGGTTTCACGGTCATAAGTCACACGCTGAGCCGACAGCTTGATGTCGCCCTGAAACGCTTCGACATTGCCCTCGGCCACCAGTTTGCGTTCGGGCGTGATGAAAACCTTGTCGGCGACCAGCAGGGCGGGCTCTTCCTGCGTTTCTGCGCCCTGAGGCTGTGCAGGTGTCGATTGTGCCACAAGGGGTGCCGGGGCGGACAAAGCCAGCGCGCTGGTCAGCAAGAGGGGAACAAGGCGCCGCATCAGCCGTCCTCCGCATGAAGCAGCAAGCCAAGAGACAGCAATATGGCAGCAAAGGGCGGTGCCCAGGCGGCGATGTATGTTGGCAATTGTCCGTTTTCCCCGAGGATTTGCGCAAAGTTGCGGACGAAGTAGATGGCAAAGCCAAGCAGAACCGCTGTTAGTACCGCAATACCCGTTCCGCCAAAGCGGACGTGACGCATGGTGAAGGCTGCTCCGATAAGGACCATCGAGACCAGAAAGAAGGGGCGTGCCAGTTGCACTTGCAGCCAGACCTCATACTGTTTGGTCGAAAAGCCTGCTTCGCGCAGATCCGCGATCAGTTGCGGCAGATCGTAAACCGAAACGGAATCTTGTTGTCCCAGCGTGTCGAGAATGCGCTGACGGGTCAGCGAAGTTGGAAGGTCCAGGCGGTCATGAACAACGGCGTTGGTTTCGGGGTTCTCGCCATCTTGCATGGACCAGATCTTGGCGTTGGAAAGAATCCACCGGCCATCCTCCAGATCGGCCCGGTCGGCAATGATCTGTTGGGTTGGCTTTCCATCGCGGGCGAAGGTGATCACTGTCACGTCGTCCAGCCCCAGCGTGTCGCCGTTTGAGGTACCGCGCGCGTGGATCACGGCTTGTCCGTTTTCCGCCGATTGGCGCAGCCACAGGCCTTCACTGCTGATCGACAAGGCAGAACTGCCGTTGTTGCGGTAGGAATCGGACAGGCGCTGGAACTCTTCCGAGGTGGCAGCGGCGATTGGGTTCAGCAATGCCACGGCCAGCACACCGATGGTGAGTGCAAGAAGGACAGGCGCCACCAAAGCGCGGATGCCCGAACGGCCAGTGGCACGCGTCACCACAAGCTCTGAGGTGCGCGCAAGCCCTACGAAAAGGGCGATGGTCGACAAAATGACCAGCAGCGGTAGCATTTCGCTGATCGCGGCCGGTGTGTTGAGCAGTGTAAGTTGCAACAACTGACCAAAAGACAGGTCGTAATCGTCAAACCGGCGAATCTGTTCGATCAGATCGATAAGAATCATCAGGGTTAGGAAAATGCCGCCAATGACCAGAAAACTCTGCATGAAACGTCGGGCGAAGTAGCGGTCGAGGATCACAGGCGCGCCCCCGCAAAGCTTGCAACACGGGCGTTCGGGCCGCTTGCGCGCGCGCAGAATGTTCTGCGCAACGGCTTATGCCTGCCCTCTCGTGCCACGTCTTTCTCCCCCGAGCCTGCCGGTTATTTTTCGGAGACCTTAATGCAATTGAAGGCCGGGGAAAACTGCTATCTGGTCAAGCGGTGCTACGCGGGCTAGGTCTTGGGGAACAGAATTTGAGGAGTTTACAATGAGCAGTCTTGTACCGATCCGCTTTCAGGAGTTTGACTTGGATGCGATGGCGCAGGCCGAGGGTCGGGTGGTTATCATCATCCCGTCCGACGGCAAGATGAGCCCCGCCGCCCGACGGGCCAACCGTCTGACAAAAGGGGCCGTCGCGCGGCTGGTCGAAAGCGGGTCTTTCGAAAAATCCAAGACTGCCGATGTGATCTCGTTGGCGTGGCCTGCCGGGATGGCGGCCGAGGCTTTGGACGTCCTGGTGTTGCCGCGCCGCCCTGAGGCGGACGAGGCGCGCAAGGCGGGCGCTGCTGTGGCAAAGCTGGCAGGCGGCAAGGACGTGCTTGTGATGGTTGGCAATCAGGCGCGCACAGAAGATCTGGCTTTGGGTATCGCGCTGCGCAGCTATGACTTTGACGCGCATAAGACCAAAGAAAGCGAAGACGCAGGCACGGTAACAATCAGCCATTCGAAACCTGACGAGGCAGAGGCGGAATTTGCGCCGCTTTACGCAATTGCAGATGGCGTGCGGATGACCCGCGATCTGACCAATGAGCCCGCAAACGTTCTGACAACCTCCGAATTCGCCGACCGCCTGGTCGAGATGCAGGAGCTGGGCCTTGAGGTCGAAGTTCTGGACGAAGACAAGCTGGCCGAGCTGGGAATGCGCACATTGCTGAGCGTCGGGCAGGGCTCGGACAGCCCGTCCAAAGTGGTCGTCATGCACTGGAAGGGCGGCGACAAGGGCGATGCGCCGCTGGCTTTGGTCGGCAAGGGTGTGGTGTTTGACACAGGCGGTATCTCGCTGAAACCAGCGGGTGGCATGGAAGAGATGACCATGGATATGGGTGGCGCAGGTGTTGTTGCCGGTACCATGCGCGCGCTGGCCAAGCGTAACGCCAAGGCCAACGTCGTTGGTTTGGTTGGATTGGTTGAAAACATGCCATCCGGTAATGCCACACGCCCCGGTGATGTGGTCAAGTCAATGAAAGGTGACACGGTCGAGATCATCAACACTGACGCCGAAGGTCGCTTGGTTCTGTGCGACGTGATGTGGTACGCGCAGGAACGGTTCAGCCCGGTTGGTATGATCGATTTGGCCACGCTTACCGGCGCGATCATCATCGGGCTGGGGCACGAGAATGCCGGTGTGTTCTCGAACAACGATACATTCTGCGACGCATTCCTGAAATCCGCCAAGGCCGAGGATGAAGGCGCGTGGCGGATGCCGTTGGGCGATGCTTATGACAAGTTGCTGAAATCGCGCATCGCCGACATGAAAAACATAGGCGGTCGGCCCGCAGGCTCGATCACCGCCGCGCAGTTCCTGCAACGGTTCGTCAAAGAAGAAACGCCCTGGATTCACCTGGATATCGCGGGTGTGGCCTCGGTTTCCGCTGAGACATCTTATGCACCCAAAGGCGCCACCGGTTGGGGCGTGCGCGCGCTCAGCCGGTTTGTGCAGGACAATTTCGAGTAAGCTAATGGGCGCTGTCTATTTCTACCACCTGACCCGCCAGCCGCTGGAACACACCTTGCCGGTGTTACTGGACAAGGCACGGCAGGCCGGGTGGAAGATTGCCGTGCGGGGCACCGACCCTGCGCGGATCGACTGGCTGGATGAAAAGCTGTGGCTGGGGCCCGAAGACGGGTTTCTGCCGCATGGCCGCGAAGGTGGCCCCCATGACACAGAGCAGCCGATTTTGCTGACCACTGGCTCTGACGCCGCCAATGGCGCGTCCTGTGTCATGGCAGTTGATGGCGCGCCGGTCGAGGCGGAAGAAGTCGCCGCGATGGAACGTGTGTGCATTCTGTTCGATGGCAATGACGATATGGCTGTTCAACACGCGCGGGGGCAGTGGAAATCGCTGACCGCTGCGGGGTGTTCGGCACAATACTGGTCGGAGGAATCCGGGCGGTGGGAAAAGAAGGCTGAAGCCTAAAGGGCGACGCCGTTTTCGGGAGATTTGAAAGATGCAAATGAAGCCTTTGGGCCGTACAGGGATCATGGTGAGCGACCTGTGTCTTGGAACCATGACGTTTGGCACGCAGACCTCCGAAGCCGATGCGCACAGGCAGATGGACATGGCGCTGGATGCTGGCATCAACTTTGTGGACGCAGCCGAGATGTATCCGGTGAACCCGGTTTCAAAAGAAACGATCGGACGCACCGAAGAGATTCTGGGCAACTGGAACGCGGCCAATGCGGCGCGGCGTGGGGATTACATTCTGGCGACCAAGCATTCCGGCGAGGGGTTGTCCTTTGTACGCGAGGGTGCGCCGATCACGGGCAAGACGATCCCCGAAGCGATTGAAGGATCGTTAAAGCGGTTGCAGACAGATTGCATTGATCTCTACCAGTTTCACTGGCCGAACCGTGGCAGCTACATGTTCCGCCAGAATTGGGATTTTGCGCCAACCGGGCACAACACCGATGACGTTCTAGAGAACATGCAGGAGTGTCTGGAGGCGTTGCAGGCTCAGGTCGACAAGGGCAACATCCGCGCCTTTGGTCTGTCCAACGAAAGCGCATGGGGCACAGCGCAGTGGGTGCGTTTGGCCGAAAAGATGGGTGCGCCGCGTGTGGCATCGGTTCAGAACGAATATTCTCTACTCTGTCGTCTGTTCGACACGGATATGGCCGAGCTATGCGTGCATGAAGATGTCGGGCTGATGGCGTTCTCGCCTTTGGGTACCGGGTTGCTGACGGGTAAGTATCAGGGTGGTGCCGTCCCGGACGGTTCGCGCATGTCGCTTTCGCCTGAACTGGGCGGGCGCAAGTCTGATCGGGTGTTTGATGCTGTCGCGGCTTATCTGGACGTTGCTGCGCGTCATAGCTTGGATCCGACGCATATGGCATTGGCCTGGTGCCGCACGCGGCCATTCATGATGTCCGCTATTTTTGGCGCGACCACGGTTGAGCAGCTTGAACACGTATTGGCTGGCGCGGATCTGACGTTGTCAGATGAGGTGCTGGCAGAGTTGGATGCAGCCCATAAGGCGCACCCAATGCCGTACTGAGGGCAGGGGGCGCTGCCCCCGCCGCCTTCGGCGGCTCCCCCGAGGTATTTTTAGCCAGATGAAGTTGGATCCGGTCAGTGATGGGTGGGGTGCGCGCGCTCTTGCCTGAGGTCGCGGGCGGACTGGCCGTGCGCGGTGCGAAAGGCGCGGGCGAAGCTGGATTGTGAGGCAAATCCCGTGGCCAGCGCCACATCCATCAGCGGCATGTCGGTGTCGGTAACAAGTCGGCGGGCCTCGGCCAGGCGCAGTTGCAGATAATGGTCCTGCGGCGTGGTGTTCAGGCGCAGACGGAACTGTTGTTGCAACGTACGCGGGCTGGTGCCCAGTCGGTCTGCGATATAGGCAAGCGGCAGGGGGTCATCCAAAGAGTCCTGCATCAGTGAATTGGCCTTGGCGGTCAAAGCTGTGTGGCGGTGTGGTGCGCCAGTGCGACTTTGCGGTTTGGCAGGGTCTGGAGCGCCTTCGTAGAGGAACAAGCCCGAAACGCGCGCCGCGAAACCCGCGCCATGGCGGGCGGCGATGATGTGCAGCATCATCTCAACCGCTGGGATCGCGCCCCCTGACGTCAGGCGGGTGTCCGAGACGGTGTAGCGGTCAGGGCGTACATCGACCTCGGGGAAGCGCGCGGCGAAGTTTTCCAAGTCTTCCCAATGGGTGGTGGCGGCGTGACCGTCAAGCAGCCCGGCCTCGGCCAGCAGCCATGGGCCGCCGTCGATGCCTGCCATTGTTGCACCGGTGCCTGCGATCCGGCGTAGACCCGCGAGCAGGCTGGGGGTGGCGTGACGGGCCAGTTGGAACCCGGCCACAACGATCATCAGGTCACAGCCTTGTAGACGTGCCAGCGGGATGCCGGGCACTTGCAGGGCGCTGGTCAGCATTGCCGGTTCGGGTGTGGCTGTCACATAGTCCCAGTCAAAAGCCGGGCGGTCGGCCAGACGGTTGGCCGCGCGCATCGGGTCGACGGCCGAGGCGAAGCTGAGCGTGTTGCAGTCATCAAGCACCAGCACCGCCGTTTTCAGGGCGCGATGTTCGGGTTGCAGTATGTTTTTTGCGGATTGCATCAAGTTCGATTCGCATTCTGGCAAGTTGTTTTCCCAAGGCTGCGCCAGAGTCGGGTCAGAACGCAAATCGGAATCCGGGGAGAAGCCTGGGGAAAACTCAGGTCAAAACCGGGTATAACTTGGGGAAAACGCCATGCCTCTGGAAATGAACCGTGATGTCTTTATCACCTGCGCCGTGACCGGCTCGGGTGGAACGCAGGATCGCAGCCCTCATGTACCGCGCTCGCCGCAGCAGATTGCCGACAGTGCGATCGCCGCCGCCAAGGCTGGGGCTGCGGTTGTGCATTGCCATGTGCGTGACCCCGAAACCGGTGCGCCAAGCCGTCGGCTGGACCTGTATCGTGAAGTGACAAACCGGATTCGCGACGCCGACGTGGACGTTGTTCTGAACCTGACCGCGGGGATGGGTGGGGACATCGTGTTTGGGGGCGTTGAAAGCCCGTTTCCTGTGAATGAGGCCGGCACGGACATGATCGGTGCGTCGGAGCGCGTGGCGCATATTGCCGAGTGTTTGCCCGAAATCTGCACATTGGACTGTGGCACCATGAACTTTGCCGAGGCCGATTACGTCATGACCAACACGCCCGGTGCGCTGCGCGCTATGGGACAGATGATGACGGATATGGGGGTAAAGCCCGAGATCGAAGCCTTTGACACCGGCCACCTGTGGTTTGCCAAGCAGTTGGTGAAAGAGGGGATTCTGGAGCCCAACGCCTTGGTTCAGCTGTGCATGGGTGTGCCGTGGGGCGCGCCGGACGATCTGAATACCTTCATGGCAATGGTGAACAATGTCCCCGATGACTGGACCTTCAGCGCATTTTCGCTGGGGCGTAACCAGATGGCTTATGTCGCCGCTACGGTGCTGGCGGGCGGCAACGTGCGCGTGGGTCTGGAGGATAACCTGTGGTTGGACAAGGGCGTGCTGGCCGAGAACTGGCAACTGGTCGAACGGGCCGGGACCATCATCGAGAATATGGGCGCACGGGTCATCGGGCCGCAAGAAGTGCGCGAGAAGTTGGGATTGGAAAAACGCGCGCCCAAAAACTGATTTGTTCGCGTTGGACGGCCCAATCCGAAAGCTCAGGGTGTCAGCATAAGGATCAAAACCATGCGAGCGGTTCTGGTGATGTGCGTGGCGCTCCTGATGCTGTGCCTGCCCAGGGAAGGGGCAGCGCAAGCCACAGAGGACGACTTGGCCCGTCAGGAGTGCGAAGCCAAGGGTGGACGCTATGAGGTGGGTGGGCGACTCCGGCAGTTTATCTGCTTTGAACCTTTGCCAGACGCCGGGGAGTCCTGTGAAAAAGCCTCCGATTGTGCAGGGTTCTGCCTGTCGGACACCAAACAATGCAGTGCCGTTACGCCGAAATTCGGATGCATTTCGCATCTGGATGAGGCGGGGCAGGCACAAGTGATCTGTATCGATTAGAGGACGATATGACAAAAACGGCAGCAATCATCGGGGGTGGGGTCATTGGCGGCGGATGGGCCGCGCGGTTCCTGCTGAATGGCTGGAACGTGCGGGTGTTCGACCCGGACCCGGAAGCGGAACGCAAGATTGGTGAGGTTCTGGACAATGCGCGGCGATCACTGCCGGGCCTGAGCGATGTGCCATTGCCGCCCGAAGGGACGCTGAGCTTCCATGATGACATGGCTGACGCGGTTGAAGGCGCGATTTGGATTCAGGAAAGCGTACCAGAGCGGCTGGATCTGAAACTGAAAGTCTACAAGGGTTTGCAAGAGGCTTGCGAACCGGGCGCAATCATCGGGTCCTCGACCAGCGGCTTTAAACCCTCCGAACTGCAAGACGGCGCGTTGCGCCCCGAGCAGATCGTCGTCACACATCCGTTCAACCCGGTCTACCTGCTGCCGCTGATCGAGCTGGTGCCCAGCGACAAGAACCCGCCCGAGACGGTCGCGCGAGCGCAGGAGTTGTTGAAATCGGTTGGGTTTTTCCCATTGCATATCAAGAAGGAAATCGATGCGCATATCGCGGACCGGTTCCTTGAAGCGGTCTGGCGCGAGGCTTTGTGGCTGGTCAAGGACGGCATTGCGACGACCGAGGAAATCGATGAAGCGATCCGCATGGGGTTTGGCATTCGCTGGGCCCAGATGGGTCTGTTCGAAACCTACCGCGTTGCGGGTGGTGAAGCCGGAATGCGGCATTTCATGGCGCAGTTTGGCCCGGCGTTGAAATGGCCCTGGACCAAGCTGATGGATGTACCCGAGTTCACCGATGAACTGGTCGACATGATCGCCGATCAGTCCGACGTGCAATCGGGGATGCACACGATTCGCGAGCTGGAGCGTATTCGCGACAACAACCTTGTGGGCATGATGCGGGCGCTCAAGGTGCAGAATTACGGGGCAGGCGCTGTGCTGAACCAGCATGATGCGGCTTTGAAACCAGGTGCCTTGCCGACGTTGGATCAGGCGGATGTGAGCCAGCCGATCCTGACCCTTGCGCGTGCGGTTCCATTGGACTGGACCGACTATAACGGTCATATGAACGAGGCAAAATATCTGGAAGCATTCTCTGCCGCCACCGACCGGTTCATGGAGATCATCGGATGCGACGCCGAGTATATCTCATCCGGCGGCAGCTATTTCACAACTGAAAATCACATCCGGTATATCGACGAGGTGCACGCGGGCGCCAAGATCGAGGTGCGCACGCAGATGTTGCTGGGGCAGGGCAAAAAGTTGCACGTGTTCCACAGCATGTATGAAGGCGACAAGCTTCTGGCCACTGGCGAAAGCTTCATGCTGCATGTCAGCCTTGAGACGCGCCGACCGTGCCCTCCTTCCGCTGAGATTGAGGCTGCGATGGCAAGAATTGCTGAGGCGCAATCCGCTTTGCCTTACCCTGAAGGTGCAGGGGCTGCTATTCGGAAACCCTCATGAACCAGAGGGTGCTGGTAACGGCTGGCGCGTCTGGTGTCGGTCGCGCCATGGCCGAAGCGTTTGACGCGGCTGGATATGATGTCTGGGTCACGGATATCGATCAGGCAGCGCTAAGCTCCGTGCCCGATCATTGGACGACGCATTGCGCCAATGCGTCGGATGAGGCTGATATGCGCTGCGTCTTTGATGCTGTGTCTGAGGCAGGCGGGCTGGACACCCTGTGTGCCAATGCAGGAATAGCAGGGCCAACCGATGCCATTGAAGACATCGATCTGAACGCATGGCGGGCCTGTATTGCGGTTAATCTGGACGGTGCGTTTCTGGCTGCCAAATATGCAGCACCATTGATGAAATCGGCGCGGGCGGGAAGCATCATCCTGACCTCGTCGACGGCGGGGCAGTATGGCTATCCGTACCGCGCGCCCTATGCTTCGGCCAAATGGGCGGTCATTGGCTTGATGAAGACACTCGCGATGGAGCTGGGCCCGCATGGCATACGCGCTAACGCCATCTGTCCGGGCGCAGTGGAAGGTCCGCGCATGGAAGGCGTTCTGGCCCGTGAGGCAGAAGCCAAAGGCATGAGCCGAGACGCGGTGTACCAAGGCTATGCTTCGGGTACGTCCATGGGGCGCTTTGTCGAAGCGCAGGACATAGCCAATATGGCCGTCTTCCTTGCGTCAGATGCGGCGCGGCTGGTGTCGGGTCAGGTCATCGCGGTGGATGGTCACACGGTTAATCCTGACCCGAAACTGTGATCTAGCCCTGATTTGGCCCACGAATCTGGCGGATGGTCTGACGGACCGCCTGCCAGTCCTGTGCTTCCTGTTGGTTTCCGGCAGCCTCGCATTCGCGCATTTTCTGCGCAGCTTCGGCCTCGGCCCGGTCTCCGTGAGCGGCGTAAAGGGCACGTGCGTATTGAGCGGTTTGTAATGCGTCCATTCCTGTGGTCCTCCGTCTGTGATCGGAATGCCCGAAGGTTCGCGCCAACGGACCATAGCACAGGATTGGTCTGCCCGCATCATGTGGTTTCAGAAACCCTGGATCTGAGCTGCCGCAGGTGGTTGGGAAAGTTTCGGGCAGTCACATCAGCTTCGCGCACCAGCGTGTCGAAGTGACGTGTGAAGGTTTCGATTCGGTCCCGGTCGCGGAACGCCATATAGTGACTGCCAGCGTAGAACACGCAGAGCAGGGGGCCGAAAATCGTCACCGGGGCGGAATAAAGCCGTTTTGCATCAAACAGATAGATCCGCATTCTGGGGTAAAGCTGATCGCAAAGTGTCAGAAGGTGGTCGATCTGTTCCAGCCGCACCTGCGCGCTAAGGCCGCTGTAATACCCTGTGGCGCTTGCAAAGCTCTCGATTTCGAACAGCGGCATGGCGATTTCATAATCTGACTGCGCACTGCGCATCCAGGCCAACCTGTCCTCGGACGCGCCGATGGCCTGATCTGCCGTGCGCCCCAGATGCGGGGCATATTCCCATTCCAGCACAGCACGGGTCTTGAGCATGTCGGGCAGGGTCGCCGGGACATAGCGAACCTTGTAGCCAGCGGCCTCCTTGTGCCACTCGAAGATCCGCTCATCGACCAGCGCGCGGGGGGCTTCGGTGAAACTGAGAGAGCTGGCCAGAAGTTCGGCCGCGCTTTCGGGCCTGTCGGAGAGGCTCAATAACCAATCGGCTGAAACACCAAGTGCGGCCGCGCATCCTCCGACCACATGCGCGTTGGGCAGACGCGCACCATGCCCGGTCAAAAGCTGCGATACGGTCGAGCGGTCAACACTGATGTGCCGTGCCAGCGCGCTTTGACTGATGTTTCGCTGCTCCATCGCCTGAGCCAGACGTTGACGGAACTGAGCGGCGCGATCTCTTTTGTCGATTTTTTCCTGCATACAGTGATAAATATCATAGATGGTGAATTTTGTTAATCATATTCAGAATTCCCACCATGACCATCGCCCTGTAACCCTTTGAAAAAAGCAAAAAGACTGAGGGTCGGAATGGAAACGCGGCGAAGATCTGTCGTGAAAGCAATCGTTTGGAATGTCATGGGGCTAGTCACCATGACTGTTGTGGGGCTGATTGCCACGGGCTCGGCCACTGTGGGCGGGGTTGTGGCGCTGGTGAACACCGCCATTGGCCTGACCATGTATGTGATTTACGAGCGGGTTTGGGCAGGTATCTCGTGGGGGCGCAATGGCTGAGCGACCCACTTCCCAATCGCCTGAATGGGGCACATTGTTCCTGATCATTGCCTGCTATGGGGCGTGGCTTGCAGGGCTGTTTTGGTTGGCAAGCCTGTCAGTTTGGCTGGCTGTTCCGGCCCTTGCTGTTGTTGCGGCGCTGCATTCTTCGCTGACACACGAGGCCCTGCACGGGCATCCTTTCCGCACAAAATGGGTGAACGAGGCGCTGATGGCGCTGCCGCTTACACTGTTCATCCCGTACAACCGTTTTCGGGATTTGCACCTGGCGCATCATCAGGATGCAGCGTTGACCGATCCATATGACGACCCGGAATCGAACTATTTGGATCCCAAGATCTGGTCGACTCTTCCGCGCGGCTTACAAAAGCTGCTGGCGGTCAACAACACGCTGCTTGGGCGCATGGTCTTGGGCCCGGCTATCGGACAAGTTCTGTTTCTGCGCGACGAATGGCGAGGCGCGCGGCATTGGGACAAGGATATCCTGCTGGCTTGGGCTTTGCACCTGCCGGGTGCGGCGGTGGTGCTGTGGGTTGTTGCCCAGTCGTCCATGCCGGTTTGGGCCTATTTGATTTCTGCCTATTTCGGGCTGGGGCTGCTAAAAATACGGACCTTCCTTGAGCACCGTGCGCATGAAAAATCCCGTGCGCGTACGGTTATTATCGAAGACCGGGGCCCGCTGGCTTTTCTGTTTCTGAACAACAACCTGCACGTGGTTCATCACATGAACCCCAACGCCCCGTGGTACCAGTTGCCGCAACTGTATGAAGACGGCAAGGATAGGTATCTGGCCTGCAATGAGGCTTACGTGTACCGGTCTTACGCGCAGATTTTCCGACAGTATCTGCTTCGCGCGAAAGACCCTGTGCCGCATCCGCTCTGGCCAAAGTCCTGATTTGACGACACAACGGGTGGCATGAGTCTCTGGATCCCTGTCACCATCGCTGCCGCCAGTTTTCAGACGGTACGTTTCATGCTGCAAAAGTCGCTGAGCAGTGTGAAACTGTCTGCGGCTGGCGCAACGTTTGCGCGCTTTGCTTATTCCATGCCGTTGGCTGCTGCAGGGTTGCTGGTCGCTTTGCAGGTAACGGGGGCAAGCCTGCCAACGCTCAGCCCTTTGTTCTGGCTATACGCGGTGATCGGCGGGACGGCGCAGATACTGGCGACGATTTGTGTTGTTGCCCTGTTCAAGCAGCGCAACTTTGCGGTGGGGATCACCTTTAAGAAAACCGAGGTGATACAAACAGCGATTGTCGGCTTTCTGGTTCTGGGGGATCGCGTGTCAGCGGGTGCGCTTGTGGCCATTCTGTTGGGGCTTGCCGCAGTTTTGCTGCTGTCGAAAACACCCGGAGGTGATGGGGTATGGTGGCGACATCTGAGCAATCGCGCCTCGCAACTGGGGCTTGGTTCGGGCGTTTTGTTTGCTTTCTCTGCAGTCAGCTATCGCGGTGCTTCGTTGCAACTGGGCGATGTGGATGCATGGTTCAGGGCCTTGGTCACTCTGGCCGCCGTAGTCACGTTTCAATTTCTCAGCATGGGGCTATGGCTGTTGTGGCGCGATCGGTCCGAGTTGATCGCAGTCTGGCAAACGCGGTCCACCGGCATCTTTGTCGGGCTGACCAGTCTGGGTGGGTCGTTCTGCTGGTTCTGGGCGTTCACTTTGCAAAACGCAGCGTATGTCAAAGCGCTGGGGCAGGTCGAACTGCTCCTCAGCTTGATGGCCTCGACATTGTTCTTCCGTGAAACGATCACCCGGCGAGAGATCGCCGGAATGACTTTGCTGGGGCTTTCGATACTGGCTCTGGTGCTGGCAATTTAGCCAGCACGACGCTCATCAAAGCTAAGAGCGATAAAGCTGGGCAGGTGATCACCCATCCCTACAACAACCGGACCGTTATCAGCCTTGCGGCCTCGGCCGCGCCCTTTCGGTTCACGCTCTTTCCGGGTGTCCTTAGCGCCTTCCTGGTCTTTGGCCCTTTTCTCGGGCTTCGGTTTCTCAGATTTGGGCTTTTCGGGCTTGGCCTCTTCCTTGACCGGGTTGTCGATGCGCAGGATGTCTTTCTGGATCAGCTTTTCGATTGCATCCAAAGCTTTCTCATCACGGCCCGAGCAAATCGTGATGGCCTTGCCTTCGCGCCCGGCGCGACCGGTGCGGCCGATGCGGTGGACGTAGTCCTCGGCATGGCCGGGAACGTCGAAGTTGAACACGTGACTGACCGAAGGAATATCCAAACCCCGCGCGGCGACGTCCGAGGCCACCAGCAGGCGCAAGGATCCATCGCGGAACCCGTCCAGCGTTTTCATGCGCTGCGACTGGTCCAGATCACCATGGATCGCGGCAGCGTTATAGCCGTATTTCTTCAGCGATTTCGCGCAGATATCCACATCTGTCTTGCGGTTGCAGAAGATGATCGCGTTGGTGCACTTGTCACCCTCGGCATCGATCAACGCACGCAGAACTTTGCGTTTGTTGCTGGCCTCACGATCGCGGCGACCGCCTTTGAACATGACGACGCCCTGTTCGATGGTCTCGGATGCGGTGGCCTGACGGGCAACCTCAATCCGGGCAGGGGCGGATAGGAAGGTGTCGGTGATGCGTTCGATCTCAGAGGCCATGGTGGCCGAGAAGAACAGGGTTTGGCGCGTGAACGGCGTCAGCGAGAAGATGCGTTCGATATCGGGGATAAAGCCCATGTCCAACATCCGGTCGGCTTCGTCCACCACCATGATCTGAACACCGGTCAGCAACAGCTTGCCGCGTTCGAAATGGTCCAGCAGGCGACCCGGCGTGGCGATCAGAACGTCAACGCCCCGGTCGATCAACGCCTCTTGCTCCTTAAAGCTGACGCCGCCGATCAACAGCGCTTTGGTCAGTTTCAGGTGCTTTGTGTAGGTGTCGAAATTCTCAGCCACCTGCGCGGCGAGTTCGCGTGTCGGGCACAGAACCAGCGAACGCGGCATGCGTGCACGGGCGCGGCCACGGGCCAGCAGGGTGATCATCGGCAAGGTGAAGCTGGCGGTTTTGCCAGTGCCGGTCTGCGCAATCCCCAGAACATCGCGACCTTCCAGAGCGGGCGGAATCGCACCTTCCTGGATCGGAGTGGGGGTTTCGTATCCGGCTTCCTCAATGGCTTTGAGGACCTTTGGGTTCAGGTTCAGTTCGTTAAACTTTGTCATGTAAGTCCGGTTTTTGCGGACACTTGACCTGGCCCGCGCGTCAAAGATGTGCCGGGCCCGGATGGCCATGCGCGCAATGCGCCTGTTCGGCTTGGAGGCGGACATAACAAAAACGTAGGTCAGGGTCAAATGAAGTCGGCTTAATGCGGGGCACGCAGACCGTTCGCAAGATTTTCCGCAACAATTCAGCAGCTTCCGGGGAAGTGTTTCGCCAATTTTTCATCTAAATCCAGGGGGCGGTGCCGCAACAGGCCGTGCTGGTCCAGTCGAGCGCGCACTTCGGGGTCTGCGCCGCTCATTTCATCGAAAAACGCGCGCAGCCCTTCCATGCCCTGTTCGTCCTCAATCCAGTTGAGTAGTTCGTTCTTGTTCAGCCCGCCTTGCTCGCGTGGTACGTTGGGTGCCATGCCTGCCTGATACGAGCCGCGATCCATGCGAAATTGGTAATGCCCGATCCAGTGGTCCCAATCCGGTGCGTGTCGGTGGCACAGTTCAACTTCAGGCAGCTCGTATTTGCACGGCAGCAGTTTTTTGTTCTGAAACAGGTTGTGGATGCGGAAGTTCAGGTACTTCAGACCGGTTCGTACGAACAGCTTGCCCTGCACGTGGCTGAGAAAACCGCCCAGAACAAAAGCTCCGTAGGTTGGATAAATCGCTTCGACCAGAGCCTCGCGGTTGGGGCCCTGGGGGATGTGTGCCTTGTACAGATCGTCGCCAGTTGCCAGCGCCTCCATCGGGCGGACACGGGCGGCATTGATGTTGGGCGGTACATTGCCAAGCACATCGGCGATGGGGGTTGGGGACCAAAGAAACTCGTCCACGTCAATATGTGCAAGCCAGTCCAATGGCGTGTTGCGATAGGCAAAGGTTGCATGAACCGTTTGACGAACCTGATGCTTTTCCGGCCGAGCGCGACCTCGATTTTCCCAGAACGCATCATCGCAGACCCGCACACGCACCTTGGGGTGCATCCGAAGGGTTCGAAATGTAAGCCGATTGGGTTCGTCCATGTAAATGTACATAAAGTCCGCGCCCAGATCGAGGTGATGGGCCACAAAACGTAGCACGTTCTCGGTCGGCCCCCGAACCATCGATACGATACCCCAGGTGGTCATGCGCGCGTCGCGCGGGCGTCGCGCATCTGTTTCAGGCGGCGAAAGACACCGCCGGAATCTTTGTTGAGATTCGTCATCAGGTGATCGACCAGCGGCGCGATGGTTGGGTCGTGCATCGCCTGGGTCCAGATTGGGGCGATAAGATTGACGTCCAACCCACCTTTTTCAAAAGAAAAACCCTTCATTTGAAAGGGCAGATCTACATGGTTTTTGTCTTCGAACCGAAAGGGCGTATCCGGGGCCAGGCCCGAGAACAGGCGTTCAAACTCGTAAAGCTTCATCAGACCAAACAGCATCCGCAACGCGTGACCCACCTCGCGCTGTGTTGCCGTCTGGCCGTGGTCTGCAAATGTCTGAACCGAAGACACCAGCCAGCGCAGGTCGAGTGTGGCCAGCAGGTGATCGGACTGTTCGTCCCACAATCGGCAGAAAAGGGCTGGCGCGTGGCGGGGAAAAGACCGTTTTCTAAGGTTCGAAATCAATTGCGCGTTTAGGAAGGCCAGTTCCGACTGACCAACAAACTCGCGCGCGATTTGGGCGCGTTTGCGATCCCATGTGGTGCTGCGCCCGGGCGGCACTTCGGTGGCGCTGTCTGGAACCGTGCGTCTGGCTAGATCATCCAGATCAACGTCGGGATCGGGCAGGGTGAGGGTGCCGAACTGAAACGGACTGCGCCGGTTCTCATAGCTGTCCAGCATGTCGGGCAAGCCACCGGGAAAGGTCAGTTCGTCGTCACTCATGCGCGCAGGATTGCACAGCCGGGTTCGGCTGCGCAATCAGCCAGTTGGATTACACCATCATCTCTTTTGTCGCGGTCAGGTTTAGCGCCGGATAGTCGCGCACGACCCGGTCGATGTCCCATTGCAGGCGCGTCAGATAGACGATGTCACCGTCATGATCATGGGCGATGTGCTGCTTGTTTGCGTTGACGAACTTCTCGACCTCGGCCTTGTCACCGCTGACCCATCGGGCCGAGGTGAATTGCGACGCCTCGAACCGAACGGGCAAGCCGTATTCCATCTCAATCCGGCTGGCGAGCACTTCGAATTGCAGCGCGCCGACAACGCCGACGATAAAGCCCGACCCGATTGAGGGTTTGAACACTTTGGCCGCGCCTTCTTCGGCGAATTGCATCAGGGCTTTTTCCAGATGTTTGGCTTTCATCGGATCGCCCGCACGGACGCCCTGCAGCAGTTCTGGCGCAAACGAAGGAATGCCGGTCACGCGCAGCGCCTCGCCCTCGGTCAGCGTATCGCCGATGCGTAGTTGGCCGTGGTTCGGGATGCCGATGATGTCCCCGGCCCAAGCCTCTTCGGCCAGTTCGCGGTCGGATGCAAGGAACAGAACCGGATTCGAGATCGCCATGGGCTTTTTGGACCGCACATGCGTCAGCTTCATGCCACGTTTGAAGTGACCTGAAGCCATACGGACAAAGGCAACCCGGTCGCGGTGCTTGGGGTCCATATTGGCCTGCACCTTGAAGACAAAGCCTGCGACTTTCTTTTCGTCGGGCGCAATCTGACGCGGTTCCGCCGATTGAACCTGCGGCTGCGGGCCGTAAGCGCCGATACCTTCCATCAGCTCTTTGACGCCAAACGAGTTGATTGCCGAACCGAACCAGATCGGGGTCATGTGGCCTTCCAAAACCGCCTGCGGGTCAAGCGCGGGCAACAGCTCACGCGCCATCTCGACTTCTTCCAGCAGCTTGTCCAGCAGGTGCTCGGGCACATGTTCGGCCAATTTCGGGTCGTCCAACCCGTTGATTTCGATGCTTTCCGCCACCTTGTTGCGATCAGCGCGGTCCATTAGTTCCAGCCGGTCACGCAGCATGTCGTAACAGCCGATGAAGTCACGGCCCACGCCAATCGGCCAGGCCGCAGGCGTGACGTCGATGGCCAGCATTTCCTGAATTTCGTCGATGATCTCGAACGTATCGCGGCTTTCGCGGTCCATCTTGTTACAGAAGGTCAGGATCGGAAGATCGCGCAGACGGCAGACCTCGAACAGTTTCTGCGTCTGGCTTTCCACACCTTTCGCACCATCGATCACCATGACGGCCGCGTCCACCGCAGTCAGCGTGCGATAAGTATCCTCTGAAAAGTCCGAGTGGCCGGGCGTATCCACCAGATTGAAGCGGAAATTGTCATAGTCGAACGACATGGCCGATGCGGAAACCGAGATGCCCCGATCCTTTTCCATCTGCATAAAGTCCGACCGCGTCCGCCGTGCCTCGCCCTTGGCGCGCACCTGACCGGCCATCTGGATCGCGCCCCCATACAACAGGAACTTTTCCGTCAACGTGGTCTTGCCCGCATCCGGGTGCGAGATGATGGCGAATGTCCGGCGACGGGCGATCTCGGGCGGCAGGGTTGGTTGGTTCGAGGTATCAAGCATGAGCGCGCGTATATGCGGGGAAACCCGCCGAAGCAAGACAAAGGGGGTGGTTCGAATCATGTGCCTGTGACAATAAGAACATATAGTGAACAAATAATGGAGAGGATCAATGAATTTGAAAGAGATTGCAGATGAACTGGTCGCCGGATGCCGTGAGGACCGTGCCAAGGAAAACCTGTCTACGCTTTACGCTCCCGATGCTGTTTCGGTCGAAGGGCAGGACTTTCAAGGCATGGGGCGCGAAACCCACGGCGTGGAAGCCATACGTGGCAAGCATGAGTGGTGGGAAAGTGCCCATGAAGTCTCGGGGGCTTCCGTCAGTGATCCGTTTCCCCATGGTGACGACCGTTTTGCCGTGATTTTCGAAGTGCAGGGCACTGTGAAGGAAACTGGTGAATCCTTCGATATGCGCGAAGTGGGCGTCTACCACGTGGCCGACGGCAAAATCGTGCGGGAAGAGTTCTTTTATTGATGAACGAACCGTTTCTGGTCTTCTTTGTCTGGCCAGTGCTAGACATGCGCACGAAGACAGGCAAAGGGGATCAGAATGGATCTGGGTATTCAGGGAAAACGTGCGCTGGTGTGTGCCAGTAGCAAAGGGTTGGGATTGGGCTGCGCCGAGGCGTTGGCCGAAGCAGGCGTTGATCTGGTGATGAACGCGCGAGGTTCTGACGCTTTGGAGGCTGAGGCTGCGCGTCTGCGAAATGACTACGGCGTCAAGGTGAACACCGTTGCCTGTGATGTCACCACAGCCGAAGGGCAAGAGGCCGTGATTGATGCGGCGCAGGGCGTTGATATCCTTGTGACAAATGCAGGTGGTCCCCCTCCGGGATTGTGGTCGGATTGGGATCGTGACGACTTCATTAAGGCGTTGGATGCCAACATGCTGACGCCAATTGCGTTTATGAAAGCACTGTTGCCCGGAATGATCGACAAAGGATGGGGGCGTGTCGTCAACATCACGTCGCAATCTGTGCGTGCTCCGATCCCGGCCTTGGGGTTGTCGAACGCGGCGCGCACGGGTCTGACCGGATATGTGGCCGGCACGTCGCGTCAGGTTGCGCCCTTTGGGGTCAATATCAACAACCTGCTGCCGGGAATTCATGCCACCGACCGGGCGGATTCACTGGACAGCGGTGTCGCATCGCAACAAGGCATTTCGATGGATGAGGCGCGTGCAAACCGAGCAGCCACGATCCCTGCACGCCGCTATGGCACACGGCAGGAATTCGGTGCCGCTTGTGCATTTCTTTGTTCGCAACAGGCGGGATTCATAGTCGGGCAAAACGTTCTGCTGGACGGTGGCGCCGGAAACATGACGATGTAAAGATGGCGCAGAATTTCTCTTTGAAAGACCAGTTGTTCAATGCGGAAAAAACCCGCTATCTCGCGGGTTTGTTTGACGCAGCTGATGCGTCTTTTGATGCCGAGGCGTTTCATGCGCAGGTCATGTCGCGTCTGCTGGAACTGGAACTGAAAGAGAGAATGGCCTGGATTTCAGACTGTCTTCAACAGGCTGTGCCGGGCGATCTGCCAACGGTTGCCCCCGTTATCCTGCGCGCTTTGCCCCCGCCGTTGGACCCCACGAAAACAGATGACGATTTCGGAGATTTCATCTTTGCCCCCTTGGGCGAATGGGTGGCGGCGATCGGGCAGGATCATGTGGAACTGGCGTTGGATGTGTTGGAAGAGATAACACAGCGGTTTTCCATGGAGTGGGCCATTCGCCCGTTTCTGAACCAAGCCCCTGATGCTGTGATAAAGCGGATGCAACAGTGGTGCAGCCATGACAGTTATCACGTGCGCCGGTTGGTCAGCGAGGGCACACGCCCCCGGTTACCATGGGGACAGGGGATTGATCTGGAATTGACCGATCCGCTACCGCTGCTGGACCAGCTGCACGGGGACGGCACACGCTATGTCACCCGGTCTGTGGCCAACCATCTGAACGACATCACCAAGAAGAACCCCGAACTGGTATTGGAACGCTTAAAAAAGTGGCGCGTTGCTGGGCAACAAAACACGGCCGAGTTGGATTGGATGACGTCGCACACATTGCGCGGGCTGGTGAAAGCAGGACACCCTGAGGCGATGAAGGTGCTGGGGTTTGATCCGGATGCTGAAATAGCTGCGTCAATTGATGTGATTTCTGAAGCCCGGATTGGTGATGCGCTTGAGTTTTCAGTTGCCCTGACCGGTGCAGGCGAACAGCCGGTTCTGGTGGATTATATTGTTCATTTCCAACGCCCTGGCGGGAAAACCTCGGCCAAGGTGCATAAACTCAAGCAGGCGGCGCTGAAGAATGGTCGCTTGCACCTAAGCAAACGTCATAAGCTGAAGGGCGACGCCACAACGTTCAAACTGGTGCCCGGTGCGCATCGTCTTGAGGTGCAAGTGAACGGCAAGGTTCGTGCAGGTGTCGATTTCGAGCTGCTGGGCTAGGCCCACATATAAAGTTAACGTTTTTGTAATAAACGCAGGCTTTGGATTGCTTGACACAGCGCGCTGCATTACCTGCGGACCAACCAAGTATGAAGGGAAGACTGCGATGAAGCATGAATCGGTGCAGAATTACTATGGTGAAGTCCTGCAGAGCAGCGCGGATTTGCAGACCAACGCGTGCTGTACGCCCGATGACATGCCGGATCACGTGAAAAAGATCCTCTCGAAAATCCATGACGACGTGCTGACACGGTACTACGGCTGTGGTCTGATCGCGCCTCTGGATCTTGAGGGCATGTCGATCCTCGATCTGGGCTGTGGCGCGGGGCGTGACGTGTACGCCCTTTCAGCCATGGTCGGTGAAACGGGCCGGGTGGTTGGTGTCGACATGACGCCCGAGCAGTTGGATATTGCCCGTGCGCATCAGGACTATCACGCCCAAGCGTTTGGGCACGCCAAAAGCAACGTAGAATTCCATCACGGCTATATCGAAAAGCTGGATGAGCTGGACTTGGAGCCCGGATCCTTCGACATCATCGTGTCGAACTGCGTCATCAACCTGGCCACCGACAAAGATGCAGTTCTGCGCGGCGCGCATCGGCTGTTGAAAGAAGGCGGCGAGATGTATTTCTCGGACGTTTACGCAGACCGCCGTATCCCGCAGGCGATGGCCGAGGACGAAGTGCTGTATGGCGAATGCCTGTCGGGTGCATTGTACTGGAATGACTTCCTGTCGATGGCCCGTAAGGCCGGTTTTGGTGATCCAAGACGCGAGACTCACCGTCCGTTGACTATCGAAAATCCCGCGCTCGAAGCACGTGTGGCACCGCTTAAGTTCCTGTCGGCGACGTATCGATTGTTCAAACTGCCCGCGCTGGAACCGGCTTGCGAAGATTACGGCCAGGCGGTGATCTATAAGGGCACTGTACCCAACGCCCCGCATGAGTTTGTTCTGGACGATCATCACATCATCGAAACCGGCAAGGTCTTTCTGGTCTGCGGCAACACATGGATGATGCTGCATGACACGCGGTTCGCGCGGCACTTTGACTTTATCGGTGACTTCTCGACCCATTACGGCATCTTCGAAGGCTGCGGCGGTGAAAGCCCGTTTGAGGCCGTGGGTGAAACCGCATCCTCGGGCGGCGGCTGCTGCTGATCCCTTGCACCTGAGGGGCGGGGTTGCTATCCCCGCCTAAGCCCGATGGAATTGATCGGGAAAGGCAATTGGGGTCCATCGGTGACAGGTAACGCAACTCCTCCACGTCTGGAAATTCGCAACATTATCCGCCGCTTCGAGGGGCGGGTTGTGGTGGATGACGTGTCACTGACCGTTCAGGCGGGCAAGGTGACGTGTTTGTTGGGGCCGTCGGGCTGCGGCAAATCCACGACGCTGCGCATGATCGCCGGGGTCGAGATGCAGGACTCGGGCGAGATATACGTAGATGGCAAGCTGATTTGCGACACTGTCTTCCGGGTTCCCCCGGAACGGCGAGAGATTGGTCTGATGTTTCAGGATTTCGCGCTGTTTCCACATCTGAGCGTGGCCAACAATGTCGCTTTTGGCCTGAAAGGCAGCAAGGATGAAAAACGCGCCCGGGTTGAAGAACTGCTGCGCAAAGTGGATCTGATGCGCTTCATCGACGGGTTTCCGCATCAGTTGTCTGGGGGTGAGCAGCAGCGTGTGGCGCTGGCCCGCGCCTTGGCTCCACGACCCCGGATTATGTTGATGGACGAGCCATTTTCCGGCCTCGACAACCGTCTGCGTGATGGCATTCGGGACGAAACGCTGTCCATCCTCAAGGAAGAGGACGCCGCCGTTTTGCTGGTCACGCACGAGCCGGAAGAAGCGATGCGCATGGCGGATGAGATCGCGCTGATGCGGCGTGGCAAGGTGGTGCAGCAAGGCGCGCCCTATAACGTTTACACCCGACCGGCAGACAAAGCTGCCGTGGCTTTTTTCAGTGATGTCAACGTGTTGCGGGCACAAGTCAATGGGGCTTTGGCGGATACGCCGTTTGGTCAGTTTCTTGCGCCAGGTATCCCGGATGGAACAGATGTCGAAATTGTATTCCGCCCGCAGCACGTCAAGCTGGACTTTGACCGCAATGGTAAGGGGCCTTCGCCCACGCCCTCGGCTGGTGTGGCTGCGCGAGGCGTGGTCGAGCGTGCGCGCTTTTTAGGAAACGAAAGCCTTGTCGAGTTTCGCATGGACTATGACGGCTCGATCCTCAAGGCGACGGTTCCAAATGTCTTTGTGCCGGGTCCGGGTCGCGTCATGTGGCTGACCATTCGCCGGGACAGGTGTTTTGTATTCCCCGAGAGCAAAACCTGACCTGACGATTTCCACCCAAGTGGTGCGCGAAAGCCTCAGATTGCAGTCCTGCGTCGCTTGCCGCAACGCAGGCCGGGGTCTATCAAGGGCCAAACGCGGGGGTAAAACGGGCATATGCGTATTCTTCTGACCAATGATGACGGGATCAACGCTCCGGGCTTGATCACGCTTGAGGCGATTGCAGCCGAACTGGCTGGGCCGGATGGCGAAGTTTGGGTGGTTGCGCCTGCCTTCGAGCAATCCGGGGTTGGGCATTGTATCAGCTACACCCATCCCACAATGATCGCCAAGCTGAGCGAGCGGCGCTATGCAGCCGAAGGGTCGCCTGCGGATTGCGTTTTGGCGGGGCTGCATGATGTGATGGCAGACTGCCGACCCGACCTGGTTTTATCCGGTGTAAACCGGGGGAACAACTCGGCTGAGAACACGCTTTATTCCGGCACGATTGGTGGTGCGATGGAGGCAGCCCTGCAAGGTGTGCCCGCAATTGCACTGTCGCAGTATTTCGGCCCGCGCAATCTTGGGCTGGATGATCCGTTTGAGGCCGCCGCGCGCTTTGGCGCTGATCTGGTCCGGCGTATTCTGGATGCCAATCCGGCCGAGCAGGGCGATTACCGCCTGTTCTATAACGTGAATTTCCCACCCGTTCCTGCAGATGAGGTGCTGGGCACGCGTGTTGCAGCGCAGGGCTTCCGGCGCGACACGCATTTCTCGGTCGAACCGCACAGCTCGCCCTCGGGGCGGCGATTCCTGTGGATCAAAGGCGGTTATCAGCACAACCCAACCGCCCCGGGCACCGATGCGGCGGTCAATCTGGAAGGCTATATCTCGGTCACGCCAATGCGTGCTGACCTGACCGCCTACGACATGCTGGAGGCGCTGAAGGCAGTCGAATGAGCGGACTGGACCCTGAAACCGTAATGCAGTTCCTGTTTGCCCTGCGCAAACGGGGCGTGACCGATGCGCGCGTTCTGGCAGCGATGGAGCAGGTGGACCGGGGCCGGTTTGTCACCGGCCTGTTTGCAGACCGCGCTTATGAGGACATGCCGCTTCCGATTGCCTGCGGCCAGACGATCAGCCAGCCTTCGGTTGTCGGGCTGATGACGCAGGCGCTGGATGTGCGTGCACGGGACACCGTGCTCGAGATTGGCACTGGTTCAGGCTATCAGGCGGCGATCCTGTCCAAGCTGGCGCGCCGGGTTTACACGGTCGAACGCCACAGGCGGTTGGTCAATGAAACGGGTAAGCTGTTTGCCGACCTGGGACTGACGAATATCACTGCCATGTTGTCGGATGGATCCTTTGGTTTGCCGGAACAGGCGCCGTTTGATCGGATCATTGTGACCGCAGCGGCCGAAGACCCTCCGGGCCCGCTCTTGGCGCAGCTGAAAATCGGGGGTATTATGGTTTTACCCGTGGGTCAGTCGGACGCCGTGCAGCAGTTGATCAAAGTGACGCGCACTGAAACCGGTCTGGACTATGATGAATTGACGTCGGTTCGTTTTGTGCCTCTGCTGGAGGGGCTTGGGAAGGACGAGACGTAACAGGCTTTGTGAATTGGTCGCCGGAACCCCGGACAACAGGGGCAGGCTTTGAGGACAGAATTATGAAAGCAGTATCCAAATCAGCTATGCGCCGCTGCGCGACCGGACTGGTCGCTGTGGCCGTTTTGGCCGGGTGTGAAGGGCCATTGGACTATGATCTGCGTGGGCAGGTCGGTGGGTTCTCGACTGCCGATGCGGCGCAAGCTTCCACCACATCGCGGCCCACACCGGACAGCCGGGGTGTGATCACTTATCCCAACTATCAGGTTGCCGTAGCCCGTCGGGGCGACACAGTGCGTGACGTTGCCGCGCGTGTTGGCCTGCCGGAAAGTGAGTTGTCGCGCTTCAACGGATTGCAGGCGACCGACAGTTTGCGAGAAGGCGAAGTGCTGGCCTTGCCGCGCTCGGTCGGCGCCGGTAGCGGGGTGGATATCGCTTCGGTGGCCGGAAGTGCGATCGATCAGGCCCCGGATACGGGTTCGGTTCAGACAACGACATTGGAACCAGCGAAACCCGCGCCAACCGCCGCCCCTGTGCCTTCGGGGCCGGAACCGGTCCGGCACAAGGTCAAACGGGGCGAGACGGCCTACACCATCTCGAGGCTCTATCAGGTGCCGGTCGACGCGCTTGCGGAGTGGAACGGGCTTGGGCCCGATTTTACCGTGCGCGAAGGTCAGTTTCTTTTGATTCCGGTCAAGAACCAGCCTGCGCCCCGGCAAAGCGCTGCGACGGCTGCGGCACCTGTTGCGGCCACTGAAGTGACCGAGCCGGGGCAGGGATCGCCAACTCCGACCCCGCCAAGCGCCACCCAGCCGCTGCCTGAAGAAAAAGTTGCACCCAAAGCCGAGGCGCCGGATGTGACGGCCGAAGCCCCGACCAACACGCGCTCTTCAGCCCTTTCACTGCCAGTAAGCGGTACCATCATCCGTGGCTACAACAAGGGCAAGAATGAGGGCATCGACATAGCCGCAGCACCCGGTACGGCTGTAACAGCGGCCGAGGCAGGTACGGTTGCGGCGATAACGGCGGATGCGGATCAGGTTCCGATCATCGTGGTCAAACACAAAAACGATCTGCTGACAGTTTATGCCAATGTGGACGACATCACCGTCAAGAAAGGTGACCGCGTACGTCGTGGTCAAAAGCTGGCGCAGTTGCGGGGTGGAGACAACGCCTATGTACATTTTGAAGTGCGCAAAGGGTTCGAGTCTGTTGATCCAGAGCCCTACCTGAAGTGAGGATGAATGGCCCGTTTCGGGCCATGCCTCCGGCGGGAGTATTTTTGAAAAGATGAAGAAGGTCAGACGTTTGGGTCGTAGTCGCTCAGGCGTTTGCCGGGTTCGTCCGCAAAGAGTTCCGGCAGCGGGGCGATAGTTTCGATCAGGTCGATACGGAAGACGCGGAAACCCTGGCGAAGTTCGCACCAAGCGGTGAGGGTCCAGACGCGGCCCCAGTATTCCATGTGAAGCGGGCGGATGGTGCGTTCGGTCAGAACCCCGTCGATCCTTTGATATGACAAGCGAAGTTTCTGGCGCGATTTGATGGCTGCGCGGATCGGGGCCATATGTGCCAGCCCACGGGCAGCATCGGCAAAGGGGTAAACGGCGAACTTCCATGCGTCGGCTTCGGCTACTACCTGCGTGGGCAAGACGGCATCGATTTTGTCAGCCAGAGAATTGGCAGCGGCTTTCAGGTCAGGATCGGCGGCCTCGGCCACGATAGCCATACCGAGGTTGAGCGCTTCAAGCTCGGCTGTAGTCAGGTTCAGCGGGGGCAGGGTGATCTGCTCGCGCACCATGTAGCCCACGCCGCGTTCGCCTTCGACCGGAACACCCGAAGCCACCAGCGTATCCATATCGCGATAGATGGTGCGGACCGATACCTCGAGCCGGTCCGCAATGTCCTGCGCACGGTGCAGTTTGCCGTCGCGCAGGATCTGTATGATGTCGAAAAGACGATCCGTGCGGCGCATATTACGCCGTCCAGACCGCGCTTAGGCGGTCATGTTCCATAACACGTTCTCGTGGCGCATCTGAATGCTGTCAGGATTGATGGCTGCCATCAGACCGGCGCAGAAGTCCTGTTGTGGGAATTGCGCGGCGGCGTCTTTGGCCGCCTTCATGTCCGTCCAGACGACATAATCGGTCCAACGCCCGTCTTCGCCCTGGCTCAACTGGCGATGGGCGAAGCCCGGTGCGCTGCGGACAAAGGCTTCTGAGGCTTGGCTGAGTTTCACAAATTCTTCCGGTGTGGTGCCGTTGGCAAGGGTGAAGGTGACGATTTCAGCAACATGGGTCATTTGGGTCTCCGTTGACCAGGTTTCGATACCGTCTTCTTATTGCTATTCAACTGACATAAACCTGTCAGTTGTAAAATGCGAGCCCTTAGATTTTGCGGGATCACATCAATTTTTCCCTTCAAACCGTGCTTGATCCCTTTTGAGGCAACGCATCCGGGCGTAAACACAGAGCCAGTTCATATTCCCGGCACGTAAGGGTGCCGATGAAAGAGGAGAAAAGACATGCTCAACAATATCGGCCTTCCCGGTCTTCTGCTGATCGCCGTTGTGGTTCTGGTTCTGTTTGGCCGCGGCAAGATCAGCTCGCTGATGGGTGAAGTAGGCAAAGGTATCACCGCGTTCAAGAAGGGCGTGAAGGATGGCACGGAAGAGCTGGAACAAGATGCGTCCGAGATGGCCAAGGACGTCACACCTGAAACCGAGAAAGACAAGGCGTAAGCGCAGATGTTTGATCTGGGCTGGACCGAACTTCTGGTCATCGGCATCGTTGCCCTGATCGTTGTGGGGCCAAAGGACCTGCCGGTGTTGTTCCGCAATGTCGGGCGTTTTGTCGGCAAAGCCCGTGGCATGGCGCGCGAATTCAGCAGCGCCATGAACGAGGCCGCCGATCAAGCTGGTGTGAACGAGATCAAGAAAGGTCTCGACGCTGCCGCGAATCCTGTGGGTTCTGCCATGGACGGTGTCAAACAAGCCGCGCAGGATATGGCCAAAAGCATTGATCCTACCAAGTTCGATCCTGACAGCGAAACCGGCAAACTGGCGGCAGAACGGGCCGAGCAGGCCAAGAAAATTCAGGCCACCACAGCACGTGCCGCTGCCGAACGCAAAGCCAAGGAAGCCGCCGACGCACTGGCCAAGGCGGAAGAGGCCGAAGCCGCGCTGAACACTGAAAGCAAGACATGAGCAAGACCGACGAGATCGAAGATACCTCGGCCCCCCTGATCGAGCATCTGGCCGAGCTGCGCACGCGGTTGATACACTGCGTCGTGGCTTTTCTGGTCGGGATGATCATTTGCTTTACCGTGGCCACGCCGCTTTTTAACTTTCTGACCAATCCCCTATGCGAGGTACTGACTGAGCGTGGACAGGATTGCGGCCTGATTTTCATCTCGCCACAGGAAGGTTTCTTTGTGGCTATCAAGGTCTCGTTGCTTGGCGGGTTCATTCTGGCGTTTCCCTATATCGGGATGCAGATGTGGCGCTTTGTGGCGCCGGGGCTGTATAAGTCGGAAAAGAACGCGTTTTTGCCCTTCATGCTGGCCTCGCCCTTCATGTTCCTTCTGGGCGCAAGCTTCGCGTTCTATGTCGTCACGCCACTGGCCTATGATTTCTTCCTTGGGTTTCAGCAATTTGGTGCTGAAGGTGAAGCCGTAGCAGATGGTGCAACTGCTGCACCTCTGAGCGTGGTTTTCCAGGGCTCAGCACAGGAATACCTGAACCTGACGATCAAGTTCATCGTGGCTTTCGGGCTGTGCTTCCAACTGCCGGTTCTTTTGACCCTCATGGGTAAGGCAGGGCTGGTGAGCGCCGAAGGCCTGGGTGCCGTGCGCAAATATGCAGTCGTAGGCATTCTGGTGCTGGCTGCTATCGTGACACCCCCGGATGTAATCACGCAGATCATTCTCTTTGTTGTGGTTTATGGCCTTTACGAAATTTCGATCTTCCTGGTCGCTCGGGTCGAACGCAAGCGCGAAGAACAGCTACGTGCCGACGGCTATTACGACGATGAAGAGGCCGAAGCGGATGCCGATCATATGCAGGATTACGAAGAAAAATCGTGATCTATAGAAAATACTGAACAAGGCGTGCCGATCTCTGGCGCGCCTTTTTCGTTTCCGCCTCTTGTTGCGCCGGAAGGAACATGGTTTGAACGCCAAAACGACCGGAGGCCCCTATGGATGATCAAGCCCTGAACCGTATTGCTGATGCGCTGGACCGCATGGCACCGGCCCCATTGGCTGCCCCGGATTTTGACGAAGCCCCTGCATTTGTCTGGCATGTGGAACCCGACCGGTTAGAGCCTGTGAACCAGGTCAACCGCGTCGATTTGGACTTGTTGGTCGGCATCAATCGTTCGCGCGACACCTTGCTTGATAACACGCGTCGGTTTGCCGCCGGATACAAGGCGAACAACGCGTTGTTGTGGGGCGCGCGGGGCATGGGGAAGTCCAGCCTTGTCAAGGCAGTGCACGGAACCCTGCAATCGGACCATCCGGATTTGAAGCTGGTCGAATTGCAACGCGAGGATATGGCGTCGGTTGCACGCCTTCTGAACCATCTGCGCGCTGCGCCGCACCGGTTCATCCTGTTCTGTGACGATTTGTCGTTCAGCCACGATGACCAGCATTACAAATCGCTCAAGGCCGTTCTGGACGGTGGTATTGAAGGTCGCCCGGAAAATGTCGTGTTCTACGCCACCTCGAACCGTCGTCACCTGATGCCAAGGGACATGATCGAAAACGAACGCTCCAGCGCCATCAACCCATCCGAGGCGGTTGAGGAAAAGGTTTCGCTGTCCGACCGTTTTGGACTTTGGCTGGGCTTTCACCCCTGCGATCAGGACGAATATCTGGCCATGATTGACCGCTATTGCGCGGCCTATGGCGTATCGGTCGATGCAGGCACTCTGAGGGCCGAAGCCATTGAGTGGCAAGCCACGCGCGGCTCACGCTCAGGCCGCGTTGCCTGGCAATTCTTTGTCGATCTGGCCGGTCGCAACGGCGTTCACATCGCCTGATCCCAGCTTCATCTGGCCAAAAATACCTCCGCCGGAGGCATGGCCCGCGAGGGCCATTTCCTATAGCAGTGCCAGAATGCGCGCGGCTTCGTTTGCCGTGCTGTTCAACGCGTCCCGGTCTTCTCCGGGGTGAAACCGTGCGCGCACGGCGGTGGGCATAGGCGCAGGTTCGACAATTGAAACGCGTGGGCCGGTGCGTTCAGTTTCCGCGGCCCAACTGCGGGCCAGGGCCATCTGCGCGGCCTTGGTGGCCCCATAGATGCCATAGAACTTCTCGCCGGCCTTCGGGTCGTCAAAGAACACCGCGTGGCCGTTTTCACCCAGCAGGGGCGTAACGTAGGGGATCAGAACCGAGGTCGCATTGGCGTTGGTGTTAACGGCCTTTGACCACTCTTTCGGATCAATGAAATGAGTTGGTGTCAGGGCCGAGGTATGGATCGCCGTGTGCAACCAGAGATCCACCTTACCCCATCGGTCGTGAATCCCTCTGCACAAGGTTGCCATGGCATTTGGATCGGTGATGTCCATAGGGGCCAGCGTTGCCGAACCTCCCTTGGCCTTGATCCGGTCGTCCAACTCTTCCAGTCCGCCAGTGGTTCGGGCGACTGCAACTATGTGATACTCGGGCGCCAACGCTTCGGCCAGGGCAGCGCCCAACCCGCGGGAGGCCCCGGTGATAAGGGCGATTTTGGTCTGATCGGTCATGGCTGCGGTTTGTACCCCTGCGCGCGGGGCGTCAAGTCGCGATTAGCTGCCGGGAATGGTGATCCGCTTGGTCTGGCCGCTTTGTCGCAGCATAATGCCATGTTCATCAATCGCAACAACCGTACCCGAAGCAACTCGGCTGCCGGTTTTCACCTCTTTCACGCGCCCCGATGAAAGCCGCATAAGGGCCCGCAGATCGGCTTTTGGCCCAAAGACCCCAAGAACCGAAACGGAATTCTTCTTTAACGCGCCACGCTGGGTGGCTGCGCTTTTGACTTTTGTATTCGACATGATCTGCGGCCTGGACCGTAGCCCAAACCCCTTTGTAAGTGAGTGGTGCGGGCCAAATATCAAAACCGAAACGGAAGCTAAAGCGCATCACACACTGATGTCATCGAGACAAACGTGCCCTACAAAAAAGCCCTTGAGATCACGCAGCATTCACCGCTGAGTTGTGGCAAAAACCCACTCATTACAACGGTTCGAAACGAATGCAGTCGCCAAGCTGATAAAGCGAATCATTCGCCGTTAACGTGGGATGGTAAAGGTAAACCCGTTTAACCAGACGCCAGCTTTGCTGCGTTCCACGACCCGCCGGGTACCTGCATATCTGCACGTTTCTGGCTGACGCGGCTGCTGTTTTCCAGATTGTCCAGATAATCCTCGCTGACGCTGCCGGTAATATAGTTTCCGTCAAAGCACGAGCAGTCAAAGGCTTCGATCTCGGGGTTGCCTTCTTTCGCGGCCCAGATCAGGTCATCCAGATGCTGATAGAACAGCGCGTCCGCGCCCAATTCTTCCCGGATTTCTTCGATCTCTTTGCCGTTTGCGATCAGTTCGGCCTTGGTCGGCATGTCGATGCCGTAGACGTTGGGATATTTCACCGGGGGTGAGGCGCTGGCGACATAGACCTTTTTGGCACCTGCGTCGCGGCACATCTGAACGATCTTTTTAATTGTGTTCCCGCGTACGATGGAATCGTCGATCAGCAGAACACTGTGACCATCAAATTCCAGCGGCACGGCGTTCAGTTTGCGGCGGACGGATTTCTGTCGCTCTGCCTGACCCGGCATGATGAAGGTACGCCCGACGTAGCGGTTCTTGACCAGACCTTCGCGATAAGGGATGCCTGTGATCTTTGCGGCTTCCAACGCCACGGGGCGGGCGCTGTCGGGCACCGGTATAATCCGGTCGATTTCCAGGCCGGACTCCTGAATCTGTTTGGCCAGTGTCTGACCCATGCGCATCTGGGTCTTGTAGACCGAAACACCGTCAAGCAGTGAGTCCGGGCGGGCCAGATAGACATACTCAAAGATACAGGGTGTCAGCTTGCCTTCAACTGCTTGAAATTCGTGCATGTTGCCGTCCAGATCGATCAGGATCGCTTCACCCGGACGCAGGTCACGCAGTTTCTCAAAGCCATTGATGCCAAAAGCCACATCTTCCGAGGCGAACGCATAATCATCCCCTGCGCCATCCACAGTGCGTTTTGCAACCGACAAGGGGCGAATGCCAAACGGATCGCGGAAGGCTAGCATCCCAACGCCTGCGACCAAGCAGATCACGGAATAAGCGCCCTGAACCCGCTCCATCGTCATCTTCACACCTGCAAACAGGTTGCGGATGGGTTCTGCATTGCCGTTCACCTTGATCGCGTCAGCCACTTTGTCGGCCAGCACGTTCAACAGGATTTCTGAATCTGACGTGGTGCGCAGGTGACGACTGTATTTGCCTGTAACCTTTTCGCGCTGTTCAGCGGTGTTTGTGATGTTGCCGTTGTGAACAAGATAGATGCCGTATGGCGCGTTCACAAAGAACGGTTGCGCCTCGGCCGCGCTAAGCGAACCTGCGGTGGGATACCGGACATGGCCCATGCCAACATGGCCCAGAAGGGTTTCCGCGTCCTGAGCGTTGAATACATCTTTGACCAGACCGTTGGCCTTCTTTTCGCGGAAAAACTCGCCATTGAAGGTCACGATCCCCGAGGCATCCTGACCCCGGTGCTGCAGCATCAGCAGCCCGTCATAGATCTCGGCAAACACATCATGTGTCCGGCTTGCGATTCCCAAAATCCCACACATTTACGGGGCTCCAACTTCTATGACGATTTGATCTGAGGACTGACCGCTTTACGGCTTCGGACAATCTGTGACGCGTGCGCGGGTGTATTTGAGGCAGAAGAAAGTGACGCCAATAGGGCGACCATCATCACGACCAGCGCGCATTCATACAGAAACAACAAGATCGGTGGCTCCGATTCCGTGGCGGGTTGGCCTCCACATAAAGCCTAATGGCGTGGCTGTCATCAAAGGATCACATTTACCAATTGCCGCAGGCTGAAATTGTGCACAACGGCTGATGTTCGGGAAACGGATGACATGTGCAGTCATATATGCTGTCATGCGCATGAATATGTATAAGTCTGGATTGGAGAAACACCCAGAGGATCCGAATGTGGCAACATAAGTCTCAGCAAAAGAAACCGGAACGGGTCAAGCAACGGTGCCATCGATGCCGGGGCATGGGGCGCGCGCCCTGTCAGATCTGCAACGGCGCAGGTGAAGTTGTCAAAAGCCGCGATATTCTTGGCAAACCGATCTCCAGCCGGTGTGATGGGTGTTTTGGATTAAAAACGATCAAATGCACTGTATGCGGCGGCGAAGGTTTCACCTGACCCACAAGAAAAAAGCCCGGTCCGAACCGGGCTTTCGATGAAACATGGATTGGGCGGTGTTTAGCCTTCCGCAGGTGCAGTGGTCTCAGGCTGGGTGTTGCCTGCGGTACAGCTGGCCACCAGTTCTTCGTATTGTGCGGTAACCCAGCCCAAAGCGGCCTCGGGGTTTTGTTCTTCGATCTGACCGCTGAACTGCTCAAACACCTTGGCCGAGCGGCTTTCGTCGACAATTGTGTACGACTGACCGGTCATAACGGTGTCGTAGACAAAGAAAGCGA
This sequence comes from Ruegeria sp. HKCCA5929, assembly GCF_013034525.1. Classification (NCBI taxonomy): domain Bacteria; kingdom Pseudomonadati; phylum Pseudomonadota; class Alphaproteobacteria; order Rhodobacterales; family Roseobacteraceae; genus Ruegeria; species Ruegeria sp. HKCCA5929. The sequence continues at coordinate 714,225 of NZ_WQGE01000001.1, read as the reverse complement.
TCGCAACCAATAGGATGCCCCGCGCGATGCCAAAGAACAGACCAAGCGCCTGATCCAGACCACCCAAAGCCGAGCGTTGCACCAGTGACGAAAACAACGGCGTGAAAATGCTGACCACGATCAGCGCCACAGCAAAGACTGCAGCAAAGCCGGTGATGACCGAAAGCTCGCAACTGTCGCGCAGGAAATCTCCGACTACGGGGATCTCCTTGACCAGTGGGACGGCCTGCGGAGCAAAGATGAACGCCAGAACAGCCGCTGCGACCCAGCCAGCGATGGCCAGAACTTCGCGCATGAAACCACGTGAGTAGGCCAATAAGCCCGATAGCACGATGACCAGGGCGACGACCCCGTCAATTATTGTAAAACCTTCCATGGCCCTCGCCTGTTCGTTTTCTGCCCCTCAAGGCGCGACTTTAACCTGCTCCGAAGGTTTCGCCAACAAACCCAACCAAATCAGAGGGTCGGGTGAGTGACAGACCTGCCACAGTGCCGGTTTTGCCACCTGCCGGAGCAATTGCCGCTGTGAAACCAAGTTTTTGAGCTTCTTTCAACCTGTTTTCTGTCTGCGGAGCGGGTCTAAGTGCCCCTGATAGCGAGATTTCTCCGAAAACGACGGTGTCGGCGGGCAGGGCGGTGTCTTCACGCGCGCTGAGTAACGCTGCGGCAACCGCGAGGTCGGCGGCGGGTTCGCTGACCTTTAGCCCCCCGGCCACGTTTAGATAGACATCAAGGCCAGCAAACGGGATTCCGCAGCGCGCCTCGAGCACGGCAAGGATCATGGCCAGCCGCCCGCTGTCCCATCCAACGACCGTGCGACGGGGCTGGGAATGGGGAGAAGGGGCGACAAGGGCCTGCAATTCGACCAGAACGGGGCGGGTGCCTTCAATGCCTGCAAACACAGCAGAACCGGGGCTGGGCGTACCGCGTTCCGACAGGAACAGGGCCGAAGGGTTCGTGACCTGAGCCAACCCTTTGCCCGTCATCTCGAACACACCGATCTCATCAGCGGGGCCAAAGCGGTTCTTGACCGCGCGCAGGATGCGGAACTGGTGGCCGCGTTCGCCCTCGAAATACAACACAGTGTCGACCATGTGTTCGACCACGCGCGGGCCCGCGATCTGACCTTCTTTCGTAACGTGGCCAACCATGATGATCGAAACGCCATGTCGTTTCGCAAATGTGGTCAATTCATGGGCTGCGGCCCGGACTTGTGATACCGATCCGGGCGCGCTGTCCACGTTGTCGGCCCACATGGTCTGGATCGAGTCGATGATCGCCAGACCGGGCTTTTCAGCCTCAAGCGTCGTGAGGATGTCGCGCAGGTTGGTTTCTGCGGCCAGTTGGACTGGCGCGTCCTCAAGCCCAAGGCGACGTGCGCGCATCCGGACCTGTGCGCTGGCTTCCTCGCCCGAGACGTAGATGGTTTTGACGCCAGCACGCGCAAACCGGGCAGCAGCCTGCAATAGCAGCGTGGATTTACCGATGCCCGGATCTCCGCCCACAAGAAGGGCAGAGGCCGGGACCAGACCACCGCCCAATACCCGGTCAAGTTCTTCCACGCCGCAAAGGGTGCGGGGCGGTGGGGTTTCCTCGGTCGACAAATCCGTGAGTGCAATGGACTGGCCGCGTTTGCCGCCGAGGGATTTCTTGGTCGGGCCAGCCGAAAGGGGCACGTCTTGAACGATGGTGTTCCATTCGCCGCACGCGTCGCAGCGTCCGGACCACCGCGTATGTGTTGCTCCGCAGGCCGAGCAGGAGAAAGAAGTCGTTTTTGCCATGCGGCCTTTGGTGCCCGAGCTTGGGCGGTTCTTCAAGCCCTTGCGGGCTCTCCTCACCGCCGGTGGCGCGCTGCGGCCTCAGGCCCAGAACGGGCCATCGCCCACAGCGGGCGCTGACGCGCCTATTCCGCCGCCCGAGGGGGGGACATCGCAACCACGCTGGACGCTTTTGAGGTGCTGTCTTTGCGTGGCGTTTGCAACTGAGTCGACAGTTCGGGCAAAAGCTCGAACAGTTCATCCCGCAAGCGTGCCAATTGCGATTTGGCGATGGTCTCTTCCATTTCCACGTCGCGCGTCCATTGGCGCAATTCGTTTTGGATGACCTGAGCCTCTTCCAAACGTTGCTGGAACAGCTCAATCTCTTGCTGCCGTTGTTGCAGGAACATTTGCGCCCGTTCGACCCGAGCGTCGCCATAGGTTTCGGCCAATTCCTGGCTGATCTGGCTCATCTGCGCAGCCAGTTCCAGAATCTCTGGTTCCAGCGTTTGCAGATCAGGGTGCTGGCGCAGAAACGCCATACGCTCTTTGACCGCGTCGAACTCGGAAGACATCATGAACAGCCCGCCTCGGTCAGCGGCATGGGCCATCTGATACGCGTTCGCGATGTCATACATGTTGAGGGCAAATTTGCGATGGTTGTTCTCCAACGCCATCATTCGCGCATTTGCCGGCAGATAAAACGCCAGCATGAGAATCAGTGCGGTCAGCCCGATCTGGATGAACATCCCGACATCCGCCGCCGGTTCGTCGCCGAATCCGGCCTGCATTGAAAGCCAGGGCAACACGCCCAAAACGGATAAAATCGTGGTTGAAACGGCCAGCAGGGCCGCCATGCAGATCAGTAAAAAAGTCAATCTTAAAAAGACATTCTGACATTGCAATGTGATGTTGTGGAGGGCGGCCATGATCGTCGAACTCCTTTTTCAAACCGGAACACACCGGGCCGAAGCGGAGGAAGATCAAACAACTTAGGGCGATCCGCTGCGGACCCGAAAACTACAAATCTTAACTGCTCGAAATATAAAGATGATACTTAGATATGTGTTTTCAATCAATTAGGTCTGAGGTTTTCGTGAACCAGATGTCATCTCTGTAATATGACCCAGTGCGATCGAGGCCAGAATGCAGGCCGTGAACAGGTAAAGACCCCATGCGGTTTCGATGGTCGCGTAAGAGATTCCTTTGGCCAAAGTGATGTAAAGAGCGATCAGGAAAATGTCGGCCATGGCCAGTTTGCCCAGGATGTTGAGCGCAGGCTGGACGCGGGCATCCAGCAGGTTCCATTGGATCAGCGCAGTGCCGACGGTTTTGATGTACGGGGCGAAGAGCGCGAAGATGGTGACGATCAGCGCGAGGAAGACGTCGGATTTCCAAAGCGACTGGAGGCCGGTGATGACGCTGATTTCGCTGAGACCGAAGATCGGCAGGAACCCCGCGCGCATCAGCGGGGCGAACCATGCGATGGGGTATAGGATCAGGAGCGAGAGGGTGGCGAGGCGGAGGGTCATGTTGATTTTTTATATGGAGAGAGTGTGAAACAAAACCGGCGTTAGGACCAGAAGAAGCAAGACCACACCAATCGCGATATTCCAACGCCATTTATTTGCCACTTTGGAAAGCAGACTCCTATGCAATAGTACAAATCCGGCCATGATACCGATCAATTCTATGAGGTTCGATAGCCACTCGGCTTGAGGGAATGCAAGTTCAGTCAAGTATGCAAGGAATACACCAATCAGACACACTGCGGCAGTAACATACAGGGGTTTTTGAAACAAAATGCCCTCGCGGAGTCTGTCCGCAGCGAACCAAGCAATCATAACAGACAAACCATAGAGAGCTGGCAATACCGAGAAATCGAAATTCCCCCAGCCAATGCTCACCGCACCGCCTCAATCGGCCCCTCTGCACTCCCGCTAATGAACTGCTCGACATAGGGATCACCCGAGGCATCCATCTGCCCCACGGGACCGGTCCACTGGATGACGCCTCCGTGCAGCATGGCGACGTTGTCGGCAATCGCACGGACCGAGCTCATGTCATGGGTGATGGTCATCGCGGTGGCGCCCATCTCGGTCACGATTTCGCGGATCAGATCGTTGATGACGCCGGACATGATCGGGTCAAGACCGGTGGTGGGTTCGTCGAAAAAGATGATCTCGGGCTCGGCGGCGATGGCGCGGGCAAGGCCGACACGTTTTTGCATCCCGCCCGACAGCTCTGCCGGAAAGCGGTCGGCGACGTCGGATTTTAGGCCCACACGACGCAGTTTTTCGATGGCGATTTCGCGCGCTTCTTCGGTCGGACGTTTCAGAGACCCACGCAGCAAGCGGAAGGCGACGTTCTGCCAGACGGTCAGTGAATCAAACAGGGCTGCCCCCTGAAACAGCATCCCGAACCGGGCCAGAAACGCGTCGCGGTCGACTTTGCTGGCGTCTTTGCCGTCCACATAGATCATGCCGCTGTCCGGGTGGATCAGGCCAAGGATACATTTCAGCGCCACCGACTTCCCGGTGCCCGACCCACCGATGATGACCATCGAGGTGCCCTTTGGGATCTCAAGGTTAAGACCTTGCAATACGTGGTTGTCGCCAAAGGCTTTATGTACGTTCTCCATCCGGATCATAGCGAGAAGAATACCCCTGTGAGAACGAAATTTGCAGCCAGGATCAGCACAGCTGCGGCCTCGACCGAGCCTTTGGTGGCGCGGCCCACGCCTTGCGCGCCGCGACCGGAATTCATGCCATAGTAACAGCCCATGATGGCCGCGATCAGGCCAAAGGCCGCGCCTTTGACCAGTGATGAGACGATGTCGCGGGTTTCAAGGAAATCCACGGTGTTTTTCAGATAAGCCGCCGGGTTGAAGCCCAGGTTTTGAGTGGCAACCGTGTAGCCTCCGGCAATGCCGATGATGTCACCCACCGCGACCAGGGCGGGCACGGTAATCAGCGCGGCCAAGACGCGGGGCGCAGTCAGGTATTTCATTGGGTGGGTCGACAGCGTGACCAATGCGTCGATCTGTTCGGTCACTTTCATCGTGGCGATTTCGGCCGCGATGGATGAGGTCACGCGGGCGGCAATCATCAGGCCGACCAGCACCGGGCCAAGCTCTCGTACCATGCCAATGGCGACGATCTGAGGCACCACGGCTTCGGCGTTGAAACGGGCGCCGCCTGCGTAAATCTGCAGCGCCAATGCACCGCCGGTAAAGATCGCGGTCAGGCCAACCACGGGCAGGGACAGCCAGCCGATGTTCAGCAGCGCCATTCCGAACTCGCGCGGATAGAAGGGCGGGCGCAGAATGTGTGAGATGGCATCCAGCGCGAACAATGCGACACGGCCAAAGGCCGCAAACAGGCTTAGTACGGCGCGGCCCAGCCCCCCAAGCGCGTAAATTGGGTTCATTCCACATAGCCCCGCGAATAGCGATTGCCCAAGGATGTCAGGATCTCATACCCAATCGTTCCGGCAGCTTCGGCCAGATCGTCGACGGTCTGATGGCCGTTGAGAATACGCAGGCGTTCCGGGTCATGGGGCAGATCGGTCACGTCCACGGTGATCAGGTCCATCGAAATCCGTCCGACCACCGGGCAGGGCTGGTTTCCGGCAAATGTGTCAATCCCACCACCGATGGCGCGATGCAGGCCATCCGCATATCCCGCAGCAACAGTGGCGATACGCGACGGGCGGCGCGCCACCCAGCTGTTGCCATAGCCAACCGTTTCTCCGACCTCCAGTTTACGCACCTGGATGACGGGCAGATCAACGGTGACAACCGGTTTGGCACCGGCAAAGGGCAGGCCACCATAGAGGCCGATGCCCGGACGGCAGAAATCGAAATGGAATTCTGGTCCCAGAAACGTGCCTCCGGTCGCGGCCAGTGACCGCGGTGCGGTGACGCCGTCGGTCATCTCGCGGAACGTTTTCAACTGCTGCTGGTTCATCGGGTGATCCGGTTCGTCCGAACAGGCCAGATGAGACATGACCACCGACGGGTTCAAAGCCTCAGCCTTTGGGCGCAGTTCCGCCCAGTCGGCGGGCTCAAGCCCCAGACGGTTCATGCCGCTGTCCAGCTGAATGCCAAATGCGTGATCGGGCAGGGCTTGAAGGTGACGCTGGAACTGTTCGGCCGAGTTGATCAGGGGGGTCAGGTCGTGCGCGCGCAACAGATCTGTGTCGCCTTCCATATGCCCGGAAAAGACACCGATCATCGGGCCTGGACCCACGGCCTCGCGCACCGCAGCGCCTTCCTCGGCGGCGGCGACAAAGAACTTGCGAACGCCTTCTTCGGCCAGCATATCGCTAACCGGCCCGGCCCCCAGCCCATAGGCATCGGCCTTGACCACAGCCCCGGTCTCAACCCCGGTCTTCGCATCAAGCGCCCGCCAGTTGCTGGCCAACGCCTGAAGATTGATCGTCAAACGTGCAGTACTCATGGAACTGTTCATGACATTGCGCCGTCCAAGGTCAAGAGGGAATGGCGCATTTCCGTAACGTATTCCGTTGCCACGTTGCCGCAATCGACGAAAAGTGCCGAAAACCAAGAGATTTTGGCGGTTTGTCGCTGTACAGGATCGGTTTTGGGATTGTCTTCACATTGATGTTAAAACGATCTTGAGAGTGTGATCGTTCCATCGCAATACACTCGGGACCGCAGCAGTAGGAGTACGCAAATTATGGAGTTTTCGACGGGGCTAACACCGGATCCTTCTACTTTGGTGCAGTTGTTTGCGGATGTTTTTTCAGCATCCGAAGGAGAGGATGAAGGCGCGCTGATCGGCGCGTTTGTGCAAGACCTGATCGAAACCACCCCACCTGAGGATCTGGTCGTGTGCACAGCACATCGCGATCACGAGTTGCTGGGATGCGCCATCTTTTCTCGGATCGTGTATCCACAGGATACGCGTTCTGTGTTCATTCTGTCACCGATGGCCGTCACCACCGGCAGCCAGAAAACCGGTGTTGGCCAAGCGTTGATTTCCTACGGGCTGGACCAATTGCGGGCCAAAGGTGTGGATGTTGCTCTGACCTACGGTGATCCGGAGTACTATTGTAAAACGGGGTTCACGCAGATTACTGAGGACACTGCGCAACCGCCACTGTCGCTGAGCCATCCGCATGGGTGGTTGGGGCAAGCGTTGAATGGTCGGGAACTAACGTCACTGACAGGCCCGTCGCATTGCGTGGCTGCGTTGAATAATCCAACGCTTTGGTGACCCTCAATAAGCTGAAGCCACGCAACGGGATTTGCCTTTAGAACAGAGGTTGATCAAGCATCGCCTTGCTGTTGCGTATGTGGCGGGCAACCAGTGTCTTTTGCCGCCGCCCGCTGGGGATATGGCAAGCAGGTGCCATTTCTTGATCACTGATCAGGGACGGGAACAGCTTGAGCAGTTCCTGTTGCGCTTCTGGTGAAAGCGATTTTAACGCTTCTGGTCCAGTAAAAAGGCTTTCACTTGGCGCGCCTTCGGCAAACAGAACAACGTGACGCTCAAAAATGAGGTGATGATAGGTCACTTTGGTCGCTAAATCGTCGACGTAGATGCCAGGCAACTCGGTCAATCGAATGGCCGAGATCAAAACGTCTCGCGTTGCAAACATCCGCTGCGCAATGGCCGAGCGGACCAACATCCGATGTTGGCGCGATACAATCAGGTCACGGCGCGGTAAACCATGACCCAATGAACCAGCCATGATGCAGACCGGGTAGAGCTCTGGTTTCTTCAGAAGATCCGCGTGTCGTAGGGTCCGTGACAGGCGCATTCGTACCGTTTCCAGGGTGCCATCGGTTGTCATGACGCGCATTCCGGGTTCGATATCCTGAATGAGGACCTCGCCCTGATCGGTCAGAATCAACGTGTCCGAGGTGAAACAAGGGGCGCCGGGACTTGGATTTGGATCCTGAACAAAATTCACCCCATCGGTTGAGGACAACGAAGACGTATCATCCGTGCCATTGCTGCCGATCTGGGTTGAGGTCTGACCGTTGGCCGGACCCTGGGTGGCCGTTACCTGCGCATCGAAGGACACAAAGCTGAGAACCGAACCGTTGTCGGACAATGAGACAGCGCCCAATCGGTTGATACGGGCCGTGACCACGTAATAGTCGAAGCCGCCCACCGTCGTCATTGTCGCGGTGTCGACATCTGTGGAACTGCGCACTGTGCCATTTGAATTATAGACATCAACCTGAAGCCCGGTGACATCCGTTCCGGTCGGCACACGGACTTCAATGAAATCCCCGTCCGGCGCAAAATTCGGGCCGTTCCGATACCTGATTTCCGAGATGATCGCGGGCAAAACTCGGGGTCTCCGACCAGTATGAGCGTGCTGTGCAGGTTAACTTTATCTACCTTAACATAGCCTAAAAACTACGCCACCAGTTCGACCAGCGGCGTACCCATTGTCAGAAGCAGTGTGATCAGTATCCCTCGATCTCGCCGCCCTGTTGCCAGGGTTTAACAAGATTGCCAAAGCGGGTGAATTGGGCTTCGAACGAAAGCTCGACCGTGCCGATCGGACCGTGGCGCTGCTTGCCAACAATAACCTCGGCCTTGCCGTGCAGGCGTTCCATGGCCTGCTTCCACTCTTCCATCTTTTCCAATTCGTGATCGCCGGGTTTTTCGCGCTCTTTGTAATATTCCTCGCGGAATACAAACATCACCACGTCCGCATCCTGTTCGATCGAGCCCGATTCACGCAGGTCAGACAGCTGAGGGCGCTTGTCGTCACGGTTTTCCACCTGACGGCTCAGCTGTGACAGCGCGATGACCGGGATGTTCAATTCCTTGGCGATGGCTTTCATGCCCATCGAAATTTCAGCAATCTCGTTTACCCGGTTGTCTGACATACCGCGGCAAAGCTGCAGATAGTCGATCACCAGCAGGTCCAGCCCATGCGTCCGCTTCAACCGCCGCGCGCGGGCGGCAAGCTGTGATATCGGCAGGGCAGGCGTGTCGTCGATGAACAGGGGGCAAGCTTCCAGTTCCTTGGCTGCATCGACGAAGCGGCGGAACTCGGCCTCGGTCATGTCACCCTGACGGATCTTGTGGCTGGAAATCTCGGACGCTTCGGCCAGCACACGGCCCGCCAATTGCTCGGCGCTCATCTCAAGTGAGAAGAACCCGACCACACCACCGTCAATCGCGCCTTCTGATCCATCCGGCTTCTGTCCGCGTTTGTAGGCTTTGGCCACGTTGAACGCCACGTTCGTCGCCAGCGAGGTTTTCCCCATCGACGGACGTCCGGCCAGAATGATCAGGTCAGAGGGGTGCAGGCCACCCAATTGCTTGTCCAAGTCGGCCAGACCGGTGGATATCCCCGCCATGCCGCCACCACGCTGGTAGGCTTCATTGGTGACGTTGACGGCTTCTGTGACCGCCTTGAGGAAGGATTGAAAACCTTGTTCGGTCTGGCCCTGCTCGGATAGCTGATAGAGCTGCTGCTCGGCCTCGACGATTTGTTCTTTGGGCTCACTGTTGACTTCGACCCGCGCGGCCTTGTCCGAGATATCGCGGCCAAGACGGATCAACTCGCGCCGAATGGCGAGGTCATAGATCATCTGGGCGTAGTCATGCACCGCGAAGGCACTGATCGAGGCCCCGGCCAGCTTGACCAGATAGGCCGGACCGCCCAGTTCTTTCAGACCCTCGTCTTCGCCCATGAACGATTTCAGCGTGACAGGTGACGCCAGCGCGTTCTTGGCGATACGGGCGGCGGCGACTTCATAAATCCGGGCATGGACCGGATCATAGAAATGCTCGGCCCCGATAATCGAAGCCACCCGGTCATACAGATCGTTATTGGTCAGAATCGCGCCCAGCAATTGCTGCTCGGCCTCGATGGAATGCGGCATGGTTTCCGCGTTTTGAATCTGCGCCGCTGCCTGCTCGATACTGCTGATCTCGTTCATCTTGTCCCCGCTGCCCGTTAGGGGGTTTTACACGCGAAACGCCACCGCAAGCTATCTGGAAATACCTGTGGCTAAGTTGGGGTAAAGCCTAGGGATAACTTTCCGGACCGTTTGGATACCTGCGTATGCGTAGCTTATTATGTATGAAATGAGGGAAAAGTCACCAGATATCGTGGCCCATGCCCCGATTCTTGTGCACTTATCCCCAATTTGCCCACAAGAGGTTTACGTGGATTTATTGGCTTCTTGCCAGCCACGCGGATCGTTCAGGAACGCCTCAACACCGTCAAGTGTCTCTTGGTCAAAGGCTTTCTGTGCCTTGGCCTCGGCAAGAACGTCCCACCATGTGCACAGCGAATGCAGCTTTACGCCGTGGTCGCCCAGCGTCTTTTCGGTTTCGGGGAAAATGCCATAGTAGAAAATCACCGCAGTATGCCCGCAGGTCGCGCCGGTTTCGCGGATAGCGTCCACAAAAGACAGCTTGCTGCCACCATCGGTGGTCAGGTCCTCGACCAGCAGCACACGCTCGCCTTCGCTCATCGCGCCTTCGATGCGGGCGTTGCGACCATAGCCTTTGGGTTTCTTGCGCACATAGGTCATCGGCAGCGCCATGCGTTCCGCCACCATGGCAGCAAAGGGGATGCCTGCCGTCTCGCCGCCTGCGATGTTGTCGAACGCTTCGAACCCGGCATCGCGCATTACGGTCACGGTCAGGAAGTCCATCAAGGTCGACCGGATGCGCGGGTACGAGATCAGCTTGCGACAGTCGATGTAAGTCGGGCTGGGCAGTCCGCTGGCCAGCGTGAACGGCTCGCGCGCATTGAAATGAACGGCCTCGATCTCCAGCAGCATTCGCGCGGTCAGGCGGGCGATTTCGGTGCTGTCGGGAAAGGAACTGGGGATCATGGCGCAAACCTCGGGGCTGAATACACGTTGCGGGCTGATAGCCCGAGCGCTGGCCCAGAGTCGAGAGGGTCGCAAAAGAAAAGCGGACCTCCAAGAGGTCCGCTTTTCGCCCTTTCGGGCAGAGCGCCAAGGTGGGCTTAGCTGCTCATGTCGTAGGCGCGTTCCCCGTGTACCGAAAGATCGAGCCCATTTGTTTCGGTTTCGGCGTCTACGCGAAGCGGGGTGATAAGTGCAACCACCTTCACCAACACAATCGTAACAACTGCCGTAAAGACACCCACGATCATCAACCCGCCCAATTGCGCGGTCCATGTGCCAAGGCCAAAAGCAGCGATCATGATGGTGCCTAAAATGCCGCCGACGCCATGCACCGCAAAGACATCCAGTGTGTCGTCGATGTTCAGCTTGTTGCGGATGACACTGACGGCTTCCTGACACAGGACACCGGCGACCGCACCGATGATCAGCGCTTGTACCGGACCCACAAAGCCGGATGCCGGGGTGATCGAGGCCAGACCGGCAATGGTTCCCGTGACTAGACCAACCATCGAAGCCTTGCCAAAGCGGATACGTTCCCACAGGGCCCAGGTCAGCGACGCGGTTGCGGCGGACAGATGCGTGACGGTCATGGCCATTGCGGCGCCGCCATCTGCGGCCAGCTGTGATCCGCCATTGAAGCCGAACCAACCCACCCACAACATCGCAGCACCAACCATGACATAGCCGGGGTTGTGCGGCGGTGTGGTGCGATTGCGGCGCGGGCCAAGTATGACGGCGATGATCAGAGCGGCCAGACCCGCAGTTTCATGGACAACGATTCCGCCCGCAAAGTCGCGTACACCGATCTCACCCAGAATACCGCCATCAGCCAGCATTCCGCCGCCCCAGATCCAATGGACGACCGGCGCGTAACAGAGCAGCATCCAAAGGGCTGAAAAGGTCAGGACAAAGCCAAAGCCAACACGTTCGACATAGGCGCCAACGATCAAGGCCAGTGTGATGATCGCAAAGGTCATCTGAAAGGCGAAGAACAGGATCTCGGGCAGGGTACCCGCAAGGCTATCGGCATCAACACCGTTCAGGAACGCTTTGCCCAAACCACCCCAAACCCCGCTTTCTCCAGGACCAAAGGCGATCGAGTAGCCCGCAACCAGCCACAAGATGCTCATCAAACAGGCAATTGAGAAGCAGTGCATGAACACGCTGAGCACATTTCGGGCACGTACAAGCCCACCGTAGAACAGCGCAAGGCCCGGCAATGTCATGAAAAGGACCAGTGCGGTTGCAACGATGATCCAGGCTGTATCGGCTCCATTCATGGGCCGCTCTCCTTTCCCCTGCGTTTGGTCAGGAGGCTGTTCGGCAGCTCTCCGGACCCGTGTGAGTGTGTGCGCAGCCTTGAAACCGAGGGGGAGTGAGGAAAAAAGAGGCAGACCTGCAAAAGGCGCTTAAAATGTCGCCTTTTGTTCAAGTGATGACAGTTTCCGCATCTTTTGGTGCGGAGTGCCTAAATAATGGGCGCTTGTGAAAGTTCGTTTTTGAGCAACTCTAACGCGTGATCCCGCGCCGCCAGACGCACAGCGTCCCGACCCAACGCGCCAAATTCTATGGTTTCGGTCTGCGTGTCCCGGCCGTCGCGGGCCAGTCCGAAACACACGCGCCCTTCCGGTTTGAACTCGGATCCGCCCGGTCCGGCAATGCCGGTGATCGATACGGCAAGCTGCGCCTGAGAATTGCGAAGGGCTCCGTCTGCCATCTCGCGGGCGACCTCCTCTGACACTGCGCCATGCGCGTTCAGCGTCTCGGCCAAAACGCCCAGCATGTCCTTTTTGGCTGCGTTGGTGTAAGTGACAAAGCCCCGGTCAACCACAGCGGAGCTGCCGGGAATATCGGTCAGGGCCGCAGCCACCATCCCGCCCGTACAGCTTTCAGCCGTGGCGATCATCACGCCCTGCGCCTTGGCAAGATCCAACAGCTTGCTCACGTTCACAGACCCAGTACTCCGTGTGCTATTCCCGCCATTACCATGACGCCGATCGCTGCGAAAACGCCGGCGATGACGTCGTCGAGCATAACGCCCATCGGATCGCCACGCCTGTCAGCCCAACCAACGGGGCCGGGTTTGGTGATGTCGAACAGGCGGAACAGGATGAACCCAGCCACCCAACCGGGCCAAAGGGCGGTAATGTCGATCCCATGGGCCCAGGACGGGTAAGAAATTGCCCAAAGCGCGATGAACTGGCCTGCGACCTCATCAATGACGATTTCTGACGGGTCGTGATCATCTTGGCCCTCGGTCATCACGCGGGTTGCCCAAAGGCCGCCAACAAAAACGGCCAGTGTTGCAAGTGCCAGCAGGGGAAACCCACCCAGCGTATGCAACACCCAAGCCATCGGTAGCGCCGCCAGGGATCCCCAGGTGCCTGGGGCAGGGCGTAAATAGCCGACACCACCCACGGTGCCGATCACCTGCGCCGCAGTCATGCCTTCACCAAGCAGGCTGTGGCAAGCGAGGCGATCCCTTCGCTGCGACCAGTAAAGCCTAAACGCTCAGATGTGGTGGCCTTGACCGAGACCTGATCTGCGCTTAACCCCATGATTTTAGACATTTCAGCGCGCATGGCAGCGGCATGAGAGCCTATCTTTGGATACTCGCAGACCAAGGTGCAATCGACATTCGAAATGCGGTATCCCATCTGCCAGGCCAGCTCGACCGCATGGCGCAGAAAAATCTCGCTGGCTGCACCCTTCCATTGCGGATCTGAGGGCGGGAAGTGTTGACCAATGTCACCCTGCGCCAAAGCGCCATAGATCGCATCGGTTACGGCATGCATCCCAACATCTGCATCCGAGTGCCCCTGCAATCCGCGCCCATGAGGCACCTTCACGCCGCACAGGATAACGTGATCCCCTTCGCCAAAACGGTGCACGTCGTACCCGTTGCCAAGCCTTACATCCATATCCGTTCCCATTATCCGTTCCGCCCGGGCAAAATCCTCGGGTCGGGTGATTTTCAGATTGTCTGCGTCGCCGGGGACAATGCAAACATCAAGGCCTTCCGCGCGGGCGACCTCCACATCATCCGCCGCCTCGCCCGAATGGGCCGCGTGGGCAGCAGTGATAGCGTCATAGTGAAACCCCTGCGGTGTTTGCGCGGCGTAGAGGCCATTGCGGTCCTGCGTGCCCGTTACGGCGTTGTCTTGCCCAACCCACAGTGCATCGGTGACAGCAAGCCCCGGGGCGGCCGCCTGATGCGTTTCCAGCGCGGTCAGCACGTCCTGTATAATGCGCGATGAGACACAAGGGCGGGCCACGTCGTGGATCAGAACATGTTGAACACCCAATCCTTCTACGGCCTTCAGTCCGCCCCGGACCGAGCTTGAGCGATCTGATCCGCCAGATGCGAGGATCAGATCTGAATTGCGAAACTCTTCCCATGCGGGGGTGTCTTCGTCAGAAAGCACCAGAACGATGTGATCCACCTGTCCGCGAAACTGCTCGATCGTCCAGTCGGCCACACGACGCCCCGCAAGGCTGCGCCATTGCTTGGGCACGCCGCCTCCGGCGCGCAACCCGCGCCCCGCGGCGACTATAATGGCGGCTGTGGTCATGTCTCGGGCGCTCCTTCGTCTTGGCTGTGTTTAGGCGGCGGTGAAAGCAGAGGCAATCACCCAAGGTAAAACGATTAAAAAATAGGCATGTGATGATTTTGCGGGCTTGTTTCACGCCATTTTGTTGTTCATATGCGCGGAATTCGATATCAAATCAGCAACTGCCCAAGGATTAAGCACGTTGACCCTTCACCTCGCTGACAAGGAAGTAAACCCACCAGTATTGCTGGCCCCGATGGCCGGAATCACGGATCGCCCGTTTCGCGATCTGGTGATGCGGTTTGGTGCCGGCATGGTGGTAAGCGAAATGGTTGCCAGCCAGGAGATGGTGCAAGCCAAGCCTGGCGTGCGCGAACGTGCGGAACTGTCTGCGGATGTCGAAAACACTGCTGTGCAATTGGCCGGGCGCGAGGCGCATTGGATGGCTGAAGCCGCTCGTCAGGTCGCCGACAGGGGCGCACGGGTGATCGACATCAACATGGGCTGTCCCGCCAAGAAAGTGACCAATGGTTATTCTGGTTCGGCGCTTCTGAAAACGCCGGATCATGCGTTGACCCTGATCGAAGCCGTGGTCAGTGCCGTTGATGTGCCGGTGACCTTGAAAACCCGGCTGGGCTGGGACGACTCTCTGCTAAACGCACCAGACGTGGCGCGACGGGCACAGGACGCCGGTATTCAGATGGTCACGATTCATGGGCGCACGCGATGTCAGTTTTACAAGGGCCATGCCGATTGGCGGGCGATCCGAACTGTGAAAGAGGCCGTGTCGATTCCAGTCGTTGCAAACGGCGATATCGTGGATACCGCGGCCGCGCAGACTGCGCTGGATCAGTCGGGTGCAGATGGGGTGATGGTTGGACGCGGCGCGCAGGGCAAGCCCTGGCTCTTGGCGCAGATATGCCATGACCTATTCGGGGCAGAGGCCCCTGAGATTCCGGTCGGCGCGGACCTGATAGACATGGTGCAGGCGCATTATCAGGCGATGCTGTCCTTCTATGGGGCGGATCTGGGCCCGCGCGTCGCCCGCAAGCATCTTGGCTGGTACATGGATGAAGCCGGGACGCCAGCGCCTTTGCGGCGGGCCGTTCTGACCTCACGCGATCCAAACGAAGTGTTGCGCCTGCTGGCGGATGCATTGAGTGAGACGGGCGAGGTGGCGGCATGAACTCGAACGCCAGCATCTGGAACTCATTGCCCGTTCCGGCCTTCATCATTGATCCGGACGATCGCATTTCTGATGTGAATGCGGCAGGTGAGGGGTTTTTGAACGCGTCCCGCAAGGCTGTGATCGGCCATCCCGTGTGGGATCAGATCGCAGTAGATGCACCGCTTGAAGAGGCTTTTGAACGTGCACGGACCTATGGCACGCCTCTGTTTGTAAACGATGTTGACGCCGGATCGGGAAATCGTGCGCCGTTGCAATGCGCGTTGCAGATCGCGCCGTTGGTTGGGTATCCGGGATCGATGATCATGATCATCTCGCCACGCGAATTGTCGGGGCGGATGACACGAGGCAACACCGTAAAATCGGCGGCTCAATCGGCTATCGGCATGGCCGAAATGCTGGCGCATGAAATCAAGAACCCTTTGGCCGGGATCACGGGTGCCGCGCAGTTGCTAAGCATGAATATCCCGGCGCAAGATCTTGAACTTACGGACCTTATCGTGGCTGAAAGTCGCCGGATCGTGAAGCTGTTAGAACAGGTCGAGCAATTCGGAAACTTGCAGAAACCCGACTTCAAACCTGTCAATATCCACGATGTTTTGGATCGCGCCCGCCGGTCTGCATTGCTGGGGTTTGGCGCGGATATGACGATCATCGAAGACTACGACCCGTCCTTGCCGCTGGCGTTCGGAGACCCGGATCAATTGTTGCAAGTGGTGCTGAACCTGCTCAAGAACGCGTCCGAGGCTGCCGGGCCAAAAGGCGGAACTATTCGGCTAAGGACCTATTTCGAACACTCTTTCCGATTGCGCCGCAGCGATGGGTCCGGCCATTCGCTGCCTTTACAGATCGAGATCATAGACGACGGTCCGGGGCTGCCCGAAGACATTCGCGGCGATATCTTTGATCCGTTTGTTTCAGGCAAAGAGAACGGCACCGGCCTCGGACTGGCGCTGGTGAGTAAGATCATATCGGACCACGACGGCTGGATTTCGGCCGATTCTGTGCCCGGGCGAACCGTATTCAAACTGTCGCTGCGCCGCGCACCGCGCGAAGACGCCGAGCACAAAAAGGAGACCACCTAATGGATGGCACAGTACTGGTTGCGGATGATGACCGCACGATCCGGACCGTTTTGACACAGGCCCTGACGCGTGCCGGGTGCAAGGTACATGCGACATCGTCTCTGACCACGTTGATGCGCTGGGTCGGCGAGGGCAAGGGCGACGTGGTGATCTCGGACGTGGTCATGCCCGATGGCAACGGGTTGGAAATGCTGCCAAAGATTGCCGAAGATCGCCCGGGTCTGCCTGTCATTGTGATTTCAGCGCAGAATACGATCATGACGGCGATTCAGGCCGCAGAGGCGGATGCCTATGATTACCTTCCCAAACCGTTCGATTTGCCGGACCTGATGAAGCGAACCGCACGTGCGCTGGATCAGAAACAACGTGCGCAGCCAGAGCCTGCCGAAGCAGATAGCGAGCGCCCGGACGAGCTGCCTTTGGTTGGACGCACCCCAGTGATGCAGGCCCTTTACAGGCTGGTTGCTCGGGTCATGAATACCGATCTTTCAGTGATGATTTCTGGTGAAAGCGGCACGGGTAAATCTTTGATTGCGCGCGCTATTCACGACTTTTCTGACCGTCGCACCTTGCCGTTTGTCACCGTTACAGCGGCTGAATTGCGGGATCTGGAAGGCCCCGCGCGTGTTTTGGCACGGGTACGCGGCGGCACGCTTTTGATTGATGAAATTGCCGACATCGATGATGAAGTTCAGGCCCGGATCGTGCGCATGATGGATACGCCTGGCGATCACGTTCCGCGTTTCATGGCCACCAGCCAGTCGGATTTGACCGAAGGCATGGAAACCGGACGCATTCGTCAGGATCTGTATTACCGATTGTGCGGCGCCACCATTCATGTGCCGTCTCTGCGCGAAAGAGTGGACGACATTCCGCTTTTAGCCGAGCATTTCTTGGCCCGCGAAGAACGTGAAAGTGGAGCAAAACGTTGGCTCAGCCCCGAAGCGGTGGAACTGGTTCGCCGCTATTCTTGGCCCGGTAACGTCAGGCAGTTGGAAAACGCGGTGCGCAGATTGGGTTTGACCAGCCGCGCGGATGAAATCTCGAAAGCCGAGGTGGAAATGGTTCTGGGCAGCCAGCCCGAGGCGGAACCGGTTCTCAGCGGCGGCGAGCGTGAAAAACTGTCAACCTCGGTCGAGCGACATCTGCGGCGGTATTTTGACCTGCACGGCAATATTCTGCCGCCGCCGGGCTTGTATCAGCGCATTTTGCGCGAGGTTGAGGCACCGCTGATCGAAATTGCACTGGACGCAACCGGCGGAAATCAGGCGAAATGTGCCGATTTGCTGGGAATCAACCGAAATACGTTGCGAAAAAAGATTACGGACCTCGATATTCAGGTGACACGCCGCCGCAAACTGATGTAATATCGCCACACAAACCGTGGCATCCCGGCATCTGTTGGGAAAAGATCACGATATATGGCGGTAAGCCGCAAACGCGGCACATCAGGATGAGGGCAGACGGTGGCAACCCGAGCACAGAGCGGGATGATCCCATCGATAAGTCGATGGCGTAAATCACGAAAACTGCGCAATTTCGGTACCTTTGGGCTGGTCCTTTTGGGGCCAATTCTTGCGCTGGCAACCTATCTGGTCATTGGTCCCTTTGATCTTGGCGCAACGGCACCAACCCTGCGGCTGATTCTGTTGGCAGACCTCGTCTATGTACTTGTCGTCGCGGCACTGGTGCTGAGTCAGGTCGGCAGCTTGATTGCGGCGCGCAGGGCCAAGTCGGCGGGTTCGCGCCTTCATTTGCGTTTGATCGGGGCTTTTACACTGCTGGCGCTGGTGCCGACCGTAACCGTGGCGATTTTTGCCGGGCTCACGGTGAATATCGGCCTTGAAGGCTGGTTCTCGGACCGGGTTCGGCAAGTGGTGGGATCGTCACTGACAGCGGCAGAAGCTTATGAACAAGAACACCGCCGCGGGTTGGTTCAGGACGCCTCGGTGCTGGCGCGGTTCCTGGACAATGCGCGTTCGCTGGATTTCTACATCTCGGATGCTGAACTGCGCGAAGTGTTGGCGCAGGGGCAGGCTCAGATCCAACGCGGATTGCGGGAAGCTTATGTTATCGACGGCAGCGGCGAGATCAAATCGCGCGGCGATCGGTCATATCTGTTCAACTACGAAGCACCCACTGCGGAACAGATGGCCGAGGCCACTGACACAGGGCTGCTGATCATAGCTGACTGGCCTAACAATGAATTCCGGGCACTAGTTCCCCTGACAGCTTATCTGGACCGTTACCTTTATGTCAGTCGTGAGGTGGATGGGCAGTTGCTGACCCTGCTGGATGACACCAAGGAAACGGCGCAGTTCTATCAACAACTCGAAAGCGAACGGGGAAGGGTGCTGTTCGAGTTCGGCCTACTTTATCTGGGCTTTGCATTGATCCTGATCCTTGCTGCAATGTCATTGGGTATGTGGTTCGCAGAACGTTTGTCGCGCCCGGTTGGTCGGTTGACGACAGCGGCACAACGGGTCGGGGCCGGGGACCTGAGCGTTCAGGTTATAGAAGAGGCCAGCGATGACGAGATCGCCATGCTGGGCCGGTATTTCAACCAGATGACCCGGCAACTGAAAGGGCAGCGGGACACGCTGCTGGAAAACACACAGCAAATCGAAAGCCGCCGCCGATTGTTCGACTCGGTTCTGAGCTCTGTCACATCGGGTGTTGTCGGCGTTGACCCCGAAGGCTGCGTGACCTTTGTGAACCGCTCGGCCGAACGGTTGCTGGACTGGTCGCGGGGAGAAGAGCACCTGGCCATTGGCATCGCGGTGCCAGAGTTTCTGCCTCTGTTCGAAAGCCTGAAAGACAGCGGGCAGGAGGCAGTCCAAGGAGAGGTCAAAGTCACCCGCAAGGGTCGGTTGGAAAACCTTCTGGTACGCATGGCCATCCGGCGCGGTGAAGATGGGGGGCTGGAAGGCTATGTGGTCGCATTTGATGACGTGACCGATCTGGTCAGTGCGCAGCGGATGGCGGCGTGGGGCGACGTTGCCCGCCGGATCGCCCATGAGATCAAGAACCCTTTGACCCCAATTCAGCTGAGCGCAGAGCGCATCAAACGCAAGTTTGCGCGCAAGCTGGACGAAGAGGATTGCGAAAGCCTCGAGTCGATGACAGGCGTCATTGTGCGCCAGACCAACGACCTGCGTCGCATCGTGGACGAGTTTTCGAAATTCGCGCGGATGCCCGAGCCTGAGCGCCGCGAAGAAAATGTGGTCGAACTCGTGCGTGAAGCGGTTGTATTGCAACAGGCAGGGCAACCGGATGTGCAGATCGACGCGGATTTACCGCAGCACCCCATCATGGCTGATCTGGATGCGACGATGTTGCATCAGGCCCTGACGAACCTCATTAAAAACGCCGGAGAAGCGATTGGTACCCTTAAAGAAAAAGGGGCGCCGGAAAATCTCAAGCCACAGATAAAAGTGGCAGTTTCCAGTGATGATGCGGGTACGGTCATCACCATTGCAGATAACGGGATCGGTCTGCCCGAGGATCGGGCGCGACTGTTTGAACCCTATGTGACCACACGCGACGAAGGGACGGGGCTGGGCCTGCCCATCGTCAAGAAGATCATCGAAGAACACGGCGGAGCGCTGACGCTTGAGGACGCGCCCGTCTTTGACGGACAGGACCATTTTGGCGCGATGGCCGTAATCCGTTTGCCGGGGGCCAATATGTCCTCGACCGTTGCGCCAAAGAAGCAGGCAATTAGAACCAACAAACTGAAAGCAGGCCAAAGATGAGTGACATTCTGATCGTAGATGACGAGCGCGATATTCGCGAGCTGGTGTCCGACATTCTGGAGGACGAAGGCTATTCAACCCGGCTGGCGGCCAACTCAGACGAGTGTATGGCGTCCATCAATTCCGAACCGCCGGGGCTGTTGATCCTTGATATCTGGCTGAAAGACAGCCGCATGGATGGGATCGACATTCTGAAGGCGGTGAAACGCGATAACCCGGATGTGCCGGTGGTGATCATTTCCGGGCACGGCAACATCGAAATCGCTGTAGCTGCTATCAAGCAGGGCGCTTACGATTTTATCGAAAAGCCCTTTAATATTGACCAGTTGATGGTGGTGATCCGCCGCGCGATGGAGACCTCTCGCCTGCGTCGCGAGAATGCGTCGCTGAAGCGCAAAGAGGTCAACAACTCGGACATGATCGGCAAATCCGCGTCGTTCCGGGCCATGCAGGGTCAGCTGGACAAAGTGACCAAATCAAATGGTCGCGTGATGCTGAGCGGTCCTGCCGGGTCGGGCAAGGAAATCGCAGCGCGCTATATCCATGCGCATTCCAACCGCGCAAACGCGCCCTTTGTCACCGTGAACTGTGCCGGGATCGAGCCTGAGCGCGTGGAAGAGGTATTGTTTGGCCGGGAATCCGCCGAGCGTGGCGTTGAACCCGGATTGCTGGAAGAAGCCCATGGTGGTGTGGTGTACTTTGACGAAGTGGCGGATATGCCATTGGGCACGCAATCCAAGATCCTGCGGGTGTTGGTGGATCAGCAATTTCAGCGTGTGGGCGGCTCCGACAAGGTGCGTGTGGATCTGCGGGTTATCTCGTCCACCAACAAGGATCTGGACGAAGAAATCGCAGCCGAGCGTTTCCGCGAAGAGCTGTATCACCGATTGAACGTTGTGCCGGTTGCGGTTCCTTCGCTTGAAGATCGCCGCGAGGACATTCCGGTTCTGGCCCAGCATTTCATCGAAATGTGTAACGAAACCCAAGGTTTGCCGATCCGTGAACTGTCGGAAGAGGCCGTCGCTCTGTTGCAGACGATGACCTGGCCGGGGAATGTGCGTCAGCTTAAGAACCTGATCGAACGGGTTTTGATCCTGGGCGACGGAACCGGCCCGATCGAAGCGCGCGAGCTGCCAAGCGAAGAGGAAAAGACCGAAGATTCGGGCCGCGTCGTTCTGTCGGGTGCGCTGGCGACCTTGCCACTGCGTGAGGCGCGCGAAGCGTTCGAGCGAGAGTATCTGCTGACCCAGATCAATCGCTTTGGCGGCAATATCAGCCGCACGGCCAGCTTTGTCGGGATGGAGCGCAGCGCGCTGCACCGCAAGCTGAAGTCGCTGGGCGTGGTGACGTCGAACAAGTCCGGTGCACGTGTTGCGCAAATCGATGAGCCGGAACCGGCGGAGTAATCCGCCGGGACGGCTGGGCTGGCCATGAGTGTTTTGAGAGCAGTGAACCGGCTTGAAACCCGCGGCTATCCGGGTTTCGGAAAGCGCCTGAAACGGCTGCGCCGATCCGTCGGGTTCAAGCAAGCTCATCTGGCTGACCTCTTGCAGGTGGATCAGGCGACCGTTTCGCGGTGGGAAAGAGGCGGTCAGACACCGCCACCCGAGACCCAACAGGCCGTCTTTGCTGCCCTTGGACCGGTCCGCGCTGACGACAGCGCATTGCGGCGGTTGGTCATGAGCTCGTCAGATTGTGTGCATTTGGTCGAAGAGGCGAGCCACAGGTGTCTTGCCTATTCGGCCAACCGGGCGCGCGATTGGAAAACCAGTCAGAGCGCGCTGCTGGGAGTATCTCTGTGGCAGTTTGCAACGGATGAAATACAGGCAGCCGAGGCTGAACTCGATGCCGATGGATGGTGGGACATGCATACGCCCGCGCCAAAGGCGTTCCTGACGTCCGAAGCTGTCCATGACCGTATTCGCATCAGCGCGGGCGAAATCATCTGGGAACGCCTGTATCTGTCTGACGGAACGCCTGTTCGTCTGGTCAGCGGATCCAGATATTGAGGCCGCATAATTTATGCGTTCCTTGATCCGGTTGCGCGCAGTAGAAGCGGCTTATGGTACAGATATTTCAGGTTCTTCTTCTCTGGCTTGCTGGTCTGGGCGCGGCGACGCAATTTGCAAAAATTGCAGTTCCGTTTCCCGAGCTTGTCTTACTGTATCCTGATCACGTCGAAACCATGGGATGGTTGCTATCGATCATCAGCCTGATCGGAGCCTTGCTTGGGGCCTTGTCCGGGGCCATCGTGGGGCGGGTTGGGCCCTTGAAACTTTTGATCTTCGGCTTGTGCCTCGGTGGCGCGATTTCGATGTTTCAGGCGACATGGCCCGGGTTTTACATCATGCTGGCCAGTCGCTTTGTCGAGGGGCTTTCACATCTGGCCATTGTCGTCGCTGCGCCCACACTGATCGCACAGATCACAACCGGCAAGGCGCGCAACATTGCGATGGTCCTTTGGAGCACATTCTTTGGCGTCGCTTTTGCGCTGAATGCGTGGATCGGATTGCCGCTGATCGCCGCTTTTGGTCTGACCACGTTCTTCCTGCTGCATGGTTTCTTGATGCTTGGAGTAGCTGGCGTGATCCTGATCTGCCGGATGCGCGTGCAATTTGCCTCTGACACCAAACCCTGGCAGTGGACAGAAGTGCTGAACGTTCATCTTCGCACCTATCGCTCTCCGTTCGTGTCAGCCCCGGCAGTGGGGTGGTTCTTTTATACGCTGACCTTTGTGTCTTTGCTGGCCATCCTGCCGGGTCGTTTGTCGGAAGAAATCAGCGCGCACGTCGCCGGGTTGATGCCGCTGGCTGGAATTGTCCTGAGTTGGATAGCAGTTCCCGTCCTATTGAATGTGATGCCCTGCGTCGCGGTGATCAATCTGGGGTTCGGGCTGGGCATTTTTTCCATTGCCGGGGCCTTCCTTGGTCTGCCGCTGGAGATAGTATGCGTTCTGCTGTTTGCCGTGTTGGGACTCGTACAGGGGGGCAGCTTTGCAGCAGTGCCGATCCTGAACCAAACGGCCGAGGCGCAGGCGCTTAGCTATGGGGCAATGGCGCAGATGGGAAACGCGGGCAACTTGCTGGGTACACCAGTTCTGCTGGCGGTTTTGTGGCGCGTGGATGAGGCCGGGATGCTGCTGAGTGTGATCGGAATTTATGCAATCGCGATCCTTGCGCATATCGCGCTGGCCCGCCAGCGCGCGGCACAAACGCGGTCAGCCTGACTGACCGGGCGAAATGATTTGAAAAGACCCGTCATCGAATTTGACAAAACACGATTGCGTCGTAAGCGGCGGCAATGTTGTTGTTCGCGTTGCAGGTACGCTTGATTTTACGTTTTGCTTGCAGGCTGGCAGGCTGACGGGGCGGAACCCTTTTTGCGCCATGCACTGCGCCTCGACCGTGTTGCGCAGGCCCTGGTTCACATCCACGGTGTAAACCCGGCCCGGCTGCCACCATCCCGGTGACTGGTAACACCGTCCCCGACCGTCGCAATAGGTGCGACCGGGCCAGTATGTTGGCGGGCTTTGACGGATTTGATTGGCAACCGGCACTTCTTGTACTGCCTTTAGCTGACACTGTGTCGTCTCTTTTTGCAGGCGGGAAACGGTTGCCCCTTCGCGGTAATAGAGCGAAAGCGGCCCGCCGCATGAGGACAGCACCATTAGGGTTGCAAGCATAGGAAACAGCGTTTTCATATGCTTATCTTGCCGCAGCTGCGCTGGGATGACAATTCAATTGACCGCTTTAGGGGCATCTGTCATTCAATCCTTTCAGGCAGAAGGGCCAGAAACATGAAGGTCATCATATGCGGTGCGGGTCAGGTTGGCTGGCAGATTGCGCGGCACCTTTCGGGCGAACTGAATGACGTTACGGTCGTGGACAACAATCCCGACCTCGTGCGCCGGGCGACGGAAACGCTGGATGTACAGGGCATTGCAGGGTTTGCAAGCTACCCTGACGTGCTGGAGCGGGCAGGGGCCCGTGACGCCGACATGATTATCGCCGCGACCCATTCTGACGAAGTGAACATGGTCACCTGTCAGATGGCGCATTCGGTGTTCTCGATCCAGCGCAAGATCGCGCGCCTTCGGTCGAAATCTTATCTGGAAGCCATTCATTCGGATCTTTATCGCCGCGATCACCTGCCCATCGATGTGGTGATCAGCCCGGAACGCGAAGTGGCCGCCGCCGCCATGCGCCGCCTGTCGGCCCCATCGGCCTTTGACACCGAAATTTTCATGGATGGCAAGGCGCAGCTGCTGGGTATCAGGGTGGAAGAGGACTGCCCAATCGTGAATACGCCGCTGCGGCAACTGACTGATCTGTTTTCCACACTCAGTTCGATTGTGGTGGGGGTCCGACGCGATGGCACGTTGTTTGCGCCTGAGTCCGAAGACCAGCTGTTTGTCGGTGATGAATGCTACGTCTTTACCAGTGTAAACGACGTGAACCGCACGATGGAGGTGTTCGGCAAGGCCCAGAAGCGTCAGGACCGCGTTGTGATTGTGGGGGGCGGCAACGTCGGATTGGAAGTCGCCAGCACCCTGGAAGAGCGCGAGAGCCGGGTGCGCGCCAAGATCATCGAACGGGATCGGAAATGCGCCGAAATCGCCGCCGAAGCGCTGGAGCGGACGATTGTTCTGCACGGGGACGGTTTGGATTCCGGTCTGCTGAGCGAGGCCGGCATCGACCGCGCTGATGCGATGCTGGCGGTCACGGATGACGACCGCACCAACATGCTGGCCGCCGTGCGTGCCAAGGCCGAAGGCTGTGCGCTTGCGATTGCTCTAATCAACGATCCCAGCATGGTTGCCCTGATGGGACCGTTGGGCATTGATGCCTATATCAACCCGCGCGCCACCACCGTCAGCTCGATCCTGCGCCATATCCGGCATGGGCGTGTTAGACAGGTGTATTCCATCGGCGATGCCGAGGCCGAGGTGATTGAGGCCGAGGTTCTGTCAACCTCTCCGATGGCGGGGCAGAAACTGCGCGATATCGATTTCCCCGAAGGTGTGCTGGTGGGTGCTGTGCGCAAAGGGGATGAGGTTCTGCGTCCGACGGGCAGTCTGCGGATCGATGAAAAGGATGTGGTTGCCATCTTTGCCATGGCCAAGGACGTGCCCGAGGTCGAACGCCTGATGCAGGTTTCAATCGATTTCTTCTGATGGCGCGCGCTGGGACACAACAGGTTGGGCTTTTGCGGCGATTGCCGTTGTTCCTGCTGATCTGGGCCATCGTGTCTCTGGCCATGTGGATTCCGGCTCTTTATGCGCTGGTATTGGATGATCACGAGACCTCGCGGTCATTTCTGTACTCGGGCATTCTGGGCCTGTTCCTGGTCTCCATCATCGCAATGGCGTCGTCGAATCGAATCCCGCGACGGGGTACTTTGGGGCAACTGGCGGTAATGTTGGGATGTTTCACCATCCTTCCTATTTTTCTTGCGATCCCGTTTCATGATGCGCTTGGCACGACCACGTTTCTGAACGCTTACTTCGATATGGTCAGCGCACTGACGACCACCGGGGCCGACCTGTTTCCTGACCACAACCGTCTAAGCGCGCCGCTGCACCTTTGGCGTGCGCTGGTCGGTTGGATGGGGGGCTTGCTGATGTGGATCGCGGCTGCCGCGATTCTGGCCCCGCTGTCCCTTGGTGGGTTCGAGGTGACTGCAAAAGGGCAACCCGGTCGCCCGGTATCGGGTGTCGCACAAAGCGAGCGCGTGGATCCCCGCGGCCGTTTGCTGCGTGTGGCGCGGGCGCTGACGCCGGTATATGCCGGGCTGACTGTAGTAATCTGGGTGCTTCTGCTGATCGCGGGTGAGGCCGGGCTAACGGCTGTCTGTCACGCGATGTCAGTGATGGCGACTTCGGGTATCTCTCCGGTTGGCGGCATGGAAGGCGCACAGGCCGGATTTACAGGTGAAGCAATCCTTTTCCTTTTCCTGTTCTTTGCCCTTTCGCGCCTGACCTTTTCGACTGATACCGCCACCACCGGATATTCACGTTTGGACAGAGACCCCGAGTTTCGCATCGGTTTGATGATCGTTCTTGCGGTCGCGTTGTTGCTGTTCTTCCGCGTGGTGGCTGGCGTGACGGAAATCGGCGGGCAGATTGCTCCGCTTCAGGCGTTGCAGGTGATCTGGGGCATGCTGTTCACTGTGCTGGCCTTCCTGACCACGGCTGGATTTGAAAGTGCGAACTGGAACGATGCCCAGCAATTGTCGGGTCTGGGTACGCCGGGGTTATTGCTGATGGGATTGGCGCTGATCGGCGGCGGCGTCGCCACCACTGCCGGAGGCGTCAAGCTGTTGCGGGTTTTTGCGTTGTACCTCAACGGCGCGCGAGAGATCGACCGCTTGATTTACCCTTCGTCCGTCAGCGGTGTCGGCGGCGGCAATCGGCGCATTCAAAGCGACGGGGCCTTTATCGCCTGGATCTTTTTGATGCTTTTCGCGCTGACGCTTGCGGTGTTTAACCTTTTGCTGGCGGCGATGGGGTCCGGCTTTGAACAGGCAATGGTGCTGAGTGTTGCCACTTTGACGACAACGGGTCCGCTGATCGAACTGGCTACGGACGTCCCAATTCGGCTAATTGATCTGTCTTCCGGGGCGAAACTGACGCTGTGTGCAGCGATGGTGATCGGTCGGCTCGAGACGCTGGCGATCATCGCCCTGATCACACCGTCGCTGTGGCGCGATTGAGCCGAACACGCCCCGCGGACGTTACCGCCTTATTTTTCATCTGGAATATCTCTTCGCGGCACTCCATACTCGCCGGGAGGGAGCGCGTTGGTCCGCAGCGCGTAGCAAGAACAATGGCGAGATTATAAAAATATGGCTTCGGACAGACAGAATCTTCAGGATGCCTTCCTGAACAATGTACGGAAAGCTAAGGTTCCGGTAACGATCTTCCTGATCAATGGCGTGAAGTTGCAAGGTGTGATCACCTGGTTCGACAATTTCTGCGTATTGTTGCGCCGCGACGGACAGTCGCAGCTGGTCTACAAACACGCGATTTCAACCATCATGCCGTCACAGCCGATCAACCTGTATGAGGGCGAAGACGCCTCTTGATGGAACATGACCGGAGGCGCACCCGAGCCTGGGTGCTGCATCCCGAAATCAAATCAGATGAACAGCGCCGTGTCCCTGAACCGGCGCTGGCCGAAGCGGTTGCGCTGGCTGCCGCGTTGCCTGATCTGGAAGTGGTCGGGACTGAAATCGTGCGCCTTCCTCGTGCGCAGGCCGGGTATCTCTTCGGCAGCGGTAAGATCGACGAGCTGCATGACCGCTTTCATGACCACAAGGTTGATCTGGTCCTGATCGACGGTCCGGTTACACCGGTGCAGCAACGCAATCTGGAAAAGGCGCTGGAGGTCAAAATTCTCGACCGAACCGGGCTGATCCTTGAAATTTTCAGCGATCGCGCCCGCACCCGTGAAGGGGTGTTGCAGGTCGAGATGGCGGCTCTCAGCTATCAGCGCACGCGATTGGTGCGGGCCTGGACCCACCTTGAACGGCAACGGGGTGGGCTGGGATTCGTTGGCGGACCGGGTGAAACACAGATCGAAGCCGACCGCCGCGCCATTGACGAGCAACTGGTCAGGCTGCGGCGTCAGTTGCAGAAGGTGGTCAAGACCCGCACGCTGCACAGGGCCGCACGTGCCAAGGTGCCGTATCCCATCGTTGCTCTGGTGGGGTATACAAACGCGGGCAAGTCAACGTTGTTCAACCGTCTGACCGGAGCTGAGGTCATGGCCAAGGACATGCTGTTTGCCACGCTGGATCCGACCATGCGGCGCGTACAGCTTCCTGATGGCCCCGAGGTAATCCTGTCGGATACGGTGGGCTTTATCTCAAACCTGCCAACCGAGCTTGTGGCGGCGTTCCGCGCAACCCTCGAGGAAGTGCTGGGCGCGGACCTGATCGTTCATGTGCGTGACATCAGCCATGAAGAAACGGATGCACAGGCCCAGGATGTTGAGTCCATCCTAACCTCTTTAGGTGTCGATGAAGAACGTCCACGGCTTGAAGTTTGGAACAAGATCGACCTGCTCAACCCCGAGGACAAGGACGCCGCATTGGCGCGGGCCGAGCGGGACCCGACTATCTTCTCAATCTCGGCTGTTACCGGCGAAGGCGTTGACCCGCTGTTGGCCGAGATCGCCACACTGCTTCAGGGGGCGCGGCACGAGGTAGTTTTGAAACTTTCTTTCGCCGAGGGGAACAAGCGGGCGTGGTTATTCCGTCAGGACGTTGTCCAGAGCGAGGATCAAACCGAGGACGGGTTCCGTCTGACCGTTTTGTGGACGGACAAACAGGCCGCGCAGTTTGCGTCGCTTTGAACAAGACAAGGGGCGGGCATGTCGGATGTATCGGATCAACGGGTTTTCCTGAAAGGCCATATCGACGTGCCACCCGACCGGCTTGAAGCTGTGCGGGCAGCATTACCGCTCCACATCTCTCTCACACGGGCGGAAGAGGGCTGTATATCTTTCGAAGTTGTGGAAGATCAGGCAACGCCCGGGCGGTTCATGGTGTCAGAAGTGTTTGCAACGCAAGCGGCTTTTGACGCACATCAGGCACGGGCTAAGGCGTCAGACTGGTTTCAGGTCACGCAGGGAATACCCCGAAACTACACGATAGAAACAGCTGCGGATCGAGCGCGTTAAGCTATTTGCCGTCAATCTGCCGTTGATAGTCATCTGCGTCGAACCAGCCCAGCGAAGACTTTACAAGATAGTCTGACGTCAATTCCCACTCTTCCCAACCGCGCGCCACAACGTGATTGCCGGTCTCGACGTGGTTCCCTTCTAGGGTCCAAACAAAAATAGCGTGAGATCCGGCCCACCGCATCATATCGCAACGGACCTCTAAGTCCGGGAAGTCGGCGTAGAAGCCACGAGCCATATCGGCAATCGCAGCGCGCCCCTCTATGGGGTCGCCTCGGTTGATTGTGATTTGTCCATCAGGTGCAAAGAAGCCGGCAACTGCATCGGGGTCACCAGAACTCCATGCAATCGCGTAGTCCCGCGCAAGATTATTCAGGACATCCCGAATACTGGCCATATTCGCCCCCTTTTGGTCCCACATAATCGGTGGAATGATCATAGGCGAAAAAGGTTCAAGGTGCCACGACGCCCCGGAAATCGGGGCGAGGAGTTGCCGACTAGGCGGATTATCGCGGGATCAGATTGGTCACACCAACCGCTGCAGCGCGCGCCAGATCAAGGTCCAACGACATGGGAATATACTCGCCACGCCGCCATAGCTGTGCCTGATCGTCGTAGTAGCGCGACAGGAAGTGCCCCGATTGACCGGTCGCGGTGATAAAGACCGAGCTGTTGGGATCAGCAAAGTCGTACACCCCACGATACCCGGCACCGTGTACGTTCTGAAACGGATCCGGGCCTTCGCCCGAGGTGCGCCCGCGCAGCAACGTGTTGTCGCCACCGCTGGTCGATTGGCGGATGTTCACGAAATAGCGCAGGACAGGCACGTCGCCCAGAACCTGGTGATCATGCGTGGCCTGATGGGCATCTCCCCAGCGCAGGGACTCCAACGCGCTGCCATAGCGTTCAGAGATCCAGATCAGGGCGTCGTCCAGCGCCAGTCGGGCCATTTCGGTACACGTCTCAACCGGGGCGCTTTGTCGTACATCGCACCACACACTTGCTCCGTCGATGTCGCGATAAACGCGCTCGATAAACAACGGTTCCACGTGTTTGTATTCGCTGGCGAGTGGTCCCAGTTCGTCCGCGATCAGGCGGATCTGAAGAGCGCGCAACCATGCTGCATAGATCAGTGGCTCGGGCAGGTGTTCGTTCATCTCGCCGTTCCAATCCGCCAGCAGCGACAAGGCGATCTGGCGTTGACGTTCCGGCGTGCCCTCGGGCGCAGACGCACCGGTGAACCACAGATCCGCGCCGATCAACGGCAGCAAGGACCGGGCGGTAAAACTAACTGTATCCAACTGCGCTTCGATAAAGCTGTCGCGGGTATGGACCTCGCGCGATTGCATCAGACGATCCCACCGATGCACGCGCTGTGTATCCCCCCATTCAAACGAGACATGGTTGGGGAAGGGGCGGTCGATAATCTTGTTATTCGTATTGCCCAGAATACCGCCAACAGGGGCGATAAATTCGGGATTGTCTGTATAGGGCAAACGGCCCTGCCAGCGGTTTGCTTCAATCCATCCGGGGCTAGGAATGCGCCCACGGCTTTGGTTTTGCAAATCGCGCTGCGGCATGGCACCGATCAACTTCATTCCGATGGTGGTCCGGTCAACCAGCGACAAGTTCTGTGACGGGGCAATGTATTGCTCGCCCGCCCGAATGGCCTGTTGCACATTGTCGGAATTCATCAGGGCCATGGATGCGGTCATTGACGTGTCACGGGGGCTCAGCGCTGTCCAGGATAACGACGCCACATGGCCGGGCGGAGTGATTGTCTCCAGCTTGTAATCCGTGCCGGGCAGCACCGGGCCGTTATCTGTCCAGCGCAGCGTTAGTGTGACTGGCGCCTCGTCCTTGATGGCGATGATCGATGGGCGGGTCAGAAATTCCTTGTAGCCGTCCGGGGTCAGGTATTCCTCGGGGTTGTCCGGGTTCAGCTGTTCTATGTGCAGGTCCTGATCATCTAGATAAGATGAGGTCAGCCCCCATCCCAACCTGTCACTGCGTCCGGTCATAATGGCAGGAACACCGGGTATCGAGGCCCCGATCACACCGCCTTTTTCAAGATCAAGATGCGCCAAGTACCACACACCGGGTGCTGTGAAGCCCAGATGAGGGTCGTTTGCCAGCAAAGTGCCTCCACTTGCCGACCGAGATGGGGCGGCGGTCCAAGCGTTCGATGCTCCGGCCAGACCGCGTTTTGGAAGCGGTGATAGAGGTGTCTCGGGTGCCTCTTTTCCGGCGGCATAGCGTGGAAGATTCGGGAAAAGGGATGCGTATTCCGGCAAAGCCGCGATACCGGGGCCTGGGACATCCGGCAGAATATCGGCAAGACGTTCTGGGTTGTTCAGCATCAAAGAGGTGCGGGCGCGCAGAACTTCGTCAGTCAAGTGCCCAGACAATTGCAAAGCCATCAACTTTATGATCGCAAGGCTATCGCCCGGTTGCCAGGGTGATACCGGGGCGTTGAACAGGAACATTTCCGGTGCACCGCGACCCAGCGCCTGTTCATTAATTTCAGTCAACCTTGCATTGACCCCGGCCGCATACGCCCGCAATGCGGCTTTGGTGTAGTCGTCCTGCACCTCGACCGAACGATGTGCTAGGCCATAGAGATCCAGCCGCCGCAGCAATTTGTCGATGTGCAGAGTGCGTGTGCCAAAAACTTCGGACAAACGGCCTTGTGCCGTCCGGCGCATCACGGTCATTTGCCAAAGCCGGTCCTGTGCATGGGCGTACCCTAGGCCAAAGAACACATCGGGATCGGTCTGGCCCAAAATATGCGGCACGTTGGCGGTGTCGCGAACGATCTCAACAGGGGCGGTAAGACCATCAACTTCAAGGGTCTGGTCGTAATCCGGTAGGGATTGGCTGGCCAGGAAATAGACAAGGCCAATCGCGGCGAGGATCAGAATAATCAGACCCGACGCGATGCGCACCAGCCAGCGGAAAACAAGACCCATTACTGCCCCATATTATCATTCGAATTCAGATTGCGCCGAGACTAGTGGATGGCGGGTCTGACCGAAAGAGGAACGCCGCAAGAACCTGCGCGGAAAGGCTTGTAAACACTTGCCCCGCCGCAGTGTTGTGCTGCGACGGGGACCATGTGTGGGGGAAGTGGTAATCCGAATTATGGAATGATGCGCGTGTATTTCGTGCCTTCGATGGTCGCGCCAAATTTCAGACCGGCCTGACCAAAGACCGCCGCCAGTACCGGCGAACGCAATGTTGTTGTGTCCGCAGACAAGGAATTCCCTGTTGCGTCGACCACGTATCCAATGTCGGCTCCGGCTGTCCATCCGCTGGAACGGCGGAAATCATTCAATGCATCTTCGGTCATGAAGAACAGAACATGCGCATATTGCTGCGCCCCAAATTGCAGGCCGGCGGTCCCGGAAATTGCGGAATAATAATCGACCGTCGCGCCGTTGATGCGCAGCGCGCCTTGGCCGTAGGCACCCCCAAAGATGATCAATCCGGCGTCGGTGATCAGGGGCATAACCAACATCCCAGTGGATTTGTTCACAATCTCAACCGTGTTGGGATATTTCGCGTACATTTCCGTCAGCGTGGCGTCGACGCGAGCGTCGATAGTTGCTGCGTTTGATGTGCCGACGCCGTTACCGCAGGCGGTGGTCAGGGTCAGACCTGCCATGCCAAAGGCAAAGCCGCGACGGCTCAGTCGGGGGGAAGGGGAACTGCTCATGGTTTTTATATCTCTGTAACTGTGCCTGATGTGTCGGGTGATCCCGATCTTGGTGGCAAGGATACGCCGATTAGGGCGATGTGTCACGGGAAAGCTGCCGGAAGCAACCTGTTTGTCGGCGAAAAATTGCGACTCTTTGGGGTTTTAGCCCTGAAGAATGCGTGCGACCAGCGGCGAGAAATAGGTCAGAATGCCGTCACATCCCGAGCGCTTGAAAGCCAACAGACTTTCCAACATCACCTTTTCGCCGTCGATCCATCCGTTCTGCGCCGCCGCCTGGATCATCGCATATTCGCCCGAGACCTGATAGGCGTAAGTCGGCGCGCCAAAGCTGTCTTTTACCCGCCGGCAGATGTCCAGGTAGGGCATGCCCGGCTTGATCATCACCATATCCGCACCCTCAGACAGGTCACGCTCGATCAGGCGCAGCGCTTCGTCCGAGTTGGCCGGGTCCATCTGATAGGATTTCTTGTCACCGGTCAGCGCGCCAGAAGCCCCAACGGCGTCACGGAAGGGGCCGTAAAATGCGCTCGCGTATTTCGCGGCATAGCTGAGGATCATGACGTTGTGGTGGCCAGCGCCCTCTAACGCGCGGCGCATTTCGCCAATCCGACCGTCCATCATGTCTGATGGGCCGATAATGTCCGCTCCGGCCTCGGCCTGGGCAAGGGTCATTTTGACCAATGCCTCGACGGTCTGATCATTCACGATCTCACCATCGACGACGTAGCCGTCATGTCCGTTGATATTGTAGGGGTCCAGCGCCACGTCGGTCATCACGGCGATATCAGGCGCGGCAGCCTTGATCGCCCGGATAGCGCGATTCGAAAGATTGTCTGGGTTCCATGCCTCGGCACAATCTTCGGTCTTCAGCGACGAATCCGTGTATGGAAAGATGCAAATCGCAGGAATTCCAAGCGCCTGTGCTTCGGTTGCGGCTTTGGCAATCAAATCAACCGATCGCCGTACGACACCCGGCATCGAAGGCACAGGTTCTTCGATCCCTTCACCATCTCGCACGAAAACCGGCCAAATCAGGTCTTGTGTGGTCAGCGTATTTTCACGCACCAGCCCCCGAATTGCCTCGGACTGACGGGCCCGCCGAAAGCGGGTCAGGGGGTAGGGGGCAATGGTTGGTTTCATGGCGCGTTCTCCTTGAACATTCCAGCATTGGGTGGCATGAATTCACAAAGGTCTCAAGGGTATCAATGGACGCGCCGCCGCGATAAACCCCCCTGAGTTGTTTGAATAAAGGGTTGGGTTTGGACTGGTACTCTTCGATTTTTGAACTCATCGACATGCGCAGTTTTTCGAATCTGTGGTACTGGATTGTGCTGGCGGTGGTCTGGTCGTCGGCAAGCCACTGGGTGATGGGCATTCCGTATGATCTGGTTGTACGCGCGCGACGGATCGGCGGGCAGGTCGAGGTCGATCTTTTGGACATCGTACGCATCAACACGAACCGAATTTTGCTGATCGTTGACATGTCGGGTACCATCCTATTGGCTTTTGCAAGTTTCATGCTGACCGGTCTGGCGACACTGGGGTTTTATTACGACGTTGAATTTGCGCAGGCGGTTTTTTTGCTCATGTTTCCGATGACGCTGGTTCTTTTGGTGAATATCTCACAGGCCAGGCGTCTGCGTCGGCAGGAACTGACGCTTGAAACCGTCACCAAGACCATTTCCCGCTGCCGTCTTTATACCCAGATCATCGGCATGATCTCGATACTGGTCACTTCGTTCTGGGGCATGTATCAGAACATTTCGATTGGCGTTCTGGGTTAGACTTATCTGAAAGGCGAGGCGATGAAGGCTCCGAACCACGTAACAGTTGGCGGCGCCCCTGAAGGGTTTGACGCACAACTTGTGCTGAACGAAATCGCCCGCAGCAACGGGCCGGTGGCCCATGTCGCGCGTGACGACAAGCGGATGGAAGCGATGCGCGCTGCGCTGGCCTTCTTTGCCCCCGACATGCCGGTCTTTGTATTCCCCGGCTGGGATTGTCTGCCTTATGATCGGGTGTCGCCGAACGCGGATATTTCGGCGGCACGGGTGGCCACCTTGGCCGCTCTGGTCCACCAAATGCCGCAGAAATTCGTGCTGCTGACCACACTTAATGCCGCCACCCAACGCGTGCCCGCGCGTGAGGTGCTGCGCGAGGCGGCGTTTACCGCACGTGTTGATCAGCGCATCGACGAGACCGCTCTGAGAAACTTTCTGGTGCGCATGGGGTTCACCCAAAGCCCAACAGTGATGGAGCCCGGCGATTATGCCATTCGCGGCGGCATTATCGACATCTTCCCGCCGGGCGAATCCGGCCCCGTTCGTTTGGATCTTTTCGGCGACGTTCTGGACGGCGCGCGTCGCTTTGATCCGGTATCTCAGCGTACCACTGAAAAGCTGGATGTGGTTGAACTTGCACCTGTATCCGAGGTCATTCTGGACGAGGCCGCTATTACCCGGTTCCGCCAGAACTATCGCATCGAATTTGGCGCGGCAGGTACAGATGATCCGCTTTACGAAGCGGTCAGTGCCGGTCGCAAACATCAGGGCATCGAGCACTGGCTGCCGTTTTTTCACGACAAGCTTGAGACGCTGTTTGACTATCTGCCGGACGCCACGGTCACCGTAGACGATCAGGTCACACCAGCGCGTCTGGCGCGGTGGGATACGATTGCCGATCAATATGAAACCCGACGTTTGGCTTTGGAAAACCGATCCCGCATGGACACGGTCTATAAACCGACGCCTCCGGGTCTGCTCTACCTTGACGATGCCGCGTGGGAGGCTGCGGTCGCAGATCGCAGGGTTATGCAGTTCAGCCCCTTGCCGCAGGCTTCTGGTCCCGGTGTCATCGATGCAGGTGGGCGGATCGGACGCAACTTTGCGCCGGAACGCCAGCAGGAGAACATCAGCCTGTTTGGCGCTTTGGCCAGCCACATCACAGCCAAGCTCGACAAAGGCCCGGTGCTGATCGCCTCGTATTCAGAGGGTGCGCGCGAACGTCTGACTGGTTTGATCGAAGATGAAGGTCTGGCCGAGGCCATTCCGGTGACGAACGGCACCCGCATCGGCAAACGCGGCTTGCACCTTGCTGTCTGGGCGCTGGAGCACGGGTTTGAAACCCCTGGCTTGACAGTCATCGCCGAACAGGACGTATTGGGCGACCGCCTGATCCGCCAGCCCAAGAAGCGCCGCAAGGCCGAGAACTTCCTGACCGAGACTCAGTCCCTTAGCCCCGGTGATCTGGTGGTGCATGTGGACCACGGGATCGGTCGATACATGGGGATGGAGGTTGTCACAGCTGCAAGCGCCGCGCACGAATGCCTGCTGCTGGAATACGCCGAGCAAGCCAAGCTGTATCTGCCGGTCGAAAACATCGAACTTCTGTCCAAATACGGCCATGACGAAGGTTTGCTGGACCGTCTTGGTGGTGGTGCATGGCAGGCCAAGAAAGCCAAGCTGAAGGAACGCATCCGCGAGATGGCGGACAAACTGATCCGCATCGCCGCTGAACGTGCCCTGCGCAAGGCTCCGGTGATGGACCCGCCGCCCCATGCGTGGGAAGAGTTCAGCGCGCGCTTCCCCTATCAGGAAACCGATGACCAGCTGCGGGCCATCTCGGACGTGATGGAAGACATGCATTCCGGCGCACCGATGGATCGCCTGATCTGCGGCGACGTGGGCTTTGGCAAAACCGAGGTCGCCATGCGGGCCGCCTTTGTGACAGCCATGTCAGGCGTACAGGTGGCCGTTGTTGCGCCCACCACCCTTCTGGCGCGTCAACACGCGGCCAGTTTCAAGGAACGGTTCCGTGGCTTTCCGCTGGAAGTGCGGCAACTCTCGCGGTTTGTGTCCACGAAAGAAGCGCAGCAAACACGTGATGGGCTGGCACGCGGTACGGTGGATATTGTGATCGGCACCCATGCGCTGCTGGCCAAGACCATCCGGTTCAACAATCTGGGCTTGCTGATCATCGATGAGGAACAGCATTTCGGCGTAGGTCACAAAGAACGTCTGAAGCAACTGCGCAGCGACATTCACGTGCTGACCCTGACCGCAACTCCGATACCTCGGACGCTGCAATTATCGCTGACCGGCGTGCGCGATCTGTCGATCATTGGAACCCCTCCTATCGACCGCTTAGCCATCCGCACATATGTCAGCGAGTTCGATGCTGTCACGATCCGAGAGGCGCTGCTGCGTGAACACTATCGCGGCGGTCAGAGTTTCTATGTGGTGCCCCGTATTTCGGACCTGCCGGAGATTGAAGAGTTCCTGAAAAACCAACTGCCTGAACTGACCTATGTGGTGGCGCATGGTCAGATGGCAGCGGGCGAGCTCGACGACCGAATGAACGCGTTTTACGACGGCAAATATGACGTGCTGCTGGCCACGACAATTGTCGAAAGCGGGCTGGATATTCCCACCGCAAACACAATGGTTGTTCACCGCGCGGATATGTTTGGTCTTGCGCAACTCTATCAGATACGGGGGCGGGTAGGGCGGTCAAAGACGCGTGCCTATGCTTACCTGACTACCAAGCCGCGTCAGAAACTGACCGCCACGGCTGAAAAACGCCTGCGCGTTCTGGGCTCGCTGGATACGCTGGGAGCCGGGTTCACTCTGGCGTCGCAAGACCTGGACATTCGCGGTGCGGGTAACCTTTTGGGTGAGGAACAGTCCGGCCAGATGCGCGACGTCGGGTATGAACTCTACCAATCGATGCTGGAAGAGGCGATTGCCAAGATCAAGGCAGGTGAGATGGAGGGGCTGTCGGATGCAGACGATCAATGGGCCCCGCAGATCAATCTGGGCGTGCCGGTTTTGATCCCTGAAGACTACGTTCCCGATCTGGACGTGCGCTTGGGCCTGTATCGCCGCCTGTCCTCGCTGTCGACTAAGGTGGAGCTGGAAGGGTTTGCTGCCGAACTGATCGACCGGTTCGGAAAACTGCCAAAAGAGGTCAACACTCTGATGCTGGTCGTTCGCATCAAGGCGATGTGCAAGCGCGCCGGGATTGCCAAGCTGGATGGCGGCCCGAAGGGCGCAACCATTCAGTTTCACAACGACAAGTTTGCCTCGCCACAGGGGCTGGTCGAATTCATCCAGAACCAGCGCGGTATGGCCAAGGTCAAAGACAACAAGATCGTGGTGAGGCGCGACTGGAAGAAAGACAGCGACAAGATCAAAGGGGCTTTCGCCATTGCCCGTGATCTGGCCGAAAAAGTGGTCGCGGTAAAGAAAAAGGCCAAGGCAGGTTGAATTGTGGGCGGGGGGCGCTGCCCCCGCTGCGCGTTCCGCGCATCTCCCCCGAGGTATTGACGGCCAGATGAAGGGCGGATCCCAGCTTCATCTGGCTAAAAATACCTCAGCCGGAGGCATCGCGCGGCAGCGCGATCTATCCCATTAGTCACGCATCGCAGCCTGCGCACAGAAGCAAGAGGCCGCCACCATTTGGTCGGCTCGGGCCAAGGCCAGGTCGAGCCGCTGTTTGATTTGGCGGATTTCTGTCGCTTCCTTCCTCGCTGCGAGGCAATCGTGCAACCCCTTCAGGCTCCACACATTGTCGGGGTGGATCGAGGCGCGGCTGAGGCTTCCGCCCAAGCCCAGATCTTCGCGATAAACCTCTTCGGCCTCGGCGACGTGGCCTTGTTCGAAAAGCAAAGCGCCAAGCGCGTGGCGGGTGGGCTGCATCCAGCCCCAGGGTTCGTCATAGGGCAGGGTGTCGTCCAACTCGACTGATTGACGCAAATGAGCAAAAGCAATCTCGAAGTGGCCTTTGCGATATTCGATCTCGCCGCGCAGCATTTCCCGGGCAATCTCCAGCAGGTCGATCACGCGGTTGTTGTGCAGCCTGCGGGTTTCGGGAACGCATTCCTTGGCTGCGAGAAACAGGTTCTCTTCAGCTTCGGCGTGGATGATATCTCCCGTAGCGGCATGCGCGATGGCACGGGCGTAGTGGGTCGTGGCCGTCAGGGTGCGGTACAGGCCCGGATCAGAGGGCAGGTCCAGCGCCTTCGCCTCTTCCCAGCGGCCAAACCGGATCAGGATGTGTGGCCCCATGGACATGTAGCTTTCGAAGAAATCCGCCATGGGCGGGCTTTCGATACGCAGCATTTCTTCGGGCGTTGTATCCCATAGGCCCTGATTGGCGCGCAGGGCGGGTTCGATCTGTCCCAGAAACAGGGCGCCATAAATTGCGAAATGATAATTGTGTTGGCGATAGCCGGTGTAGATGTTGAACGCGCCTTCACGTTCGTAATACTTCAGGTCAGCTTCCGACGCTTTTTCGTTCCAGTGCACCACATTTTGGTAGTGGCCGCACAGCACGTCTATGTGTGTTGGCATATGCACCAGATGCCCCGCATCCGGGACCAAAGTGCGTAGTACATCCCCGGCTTTCAAAGCTTTTTCCGGCGTGGGCGACATCTCCATCAGGTGGACATAGAGGTGCAGCAGGCCAGGGTGTGACATGGCGGCTGGATCGTTGGCCATGGCCCATTCCAGCACTTCTTGGGCTTCACGTGTGGCTGCGCCTTCGGCGGGTTGGCCGGTTTTCAGATCCCACATCTGCCAAGGGGTCAGGTTCAGCAACGCTTCGACATAGACCGTGCGCAGGTCGAGGTGATCTTGATGCGCCGCAAACCCCGCCCGCATCGCGTCGGCAAAGTCATGGTCCCACTGGTGCATGTCTTCGATTGGGTCGGGTTGCGGGTAGCGCGCGGGAAGGGCATGGATCAGTGCTTGCTCAACAGGCGTGCAGGTATCGGCATATTCCAACGCCTTCTGCATTGCATCATGGGCCAGCGTAAGTGCCTTTTTTCGCCCTCGCTCATCCTGCAAGTCCCATGGCAAGTTATAATTGGGACCTGCCGCGTAGGCGACGCCCCAATGCGCCATGGCGCATTTGGGGTCATGCTCGACCGCGCGTTGAAAACACGCAACGGCTTCTTCGTGGTTGTACCCGTAGGTCCAGTTCAGGCCGCGGTCGAACCAACGCTGGGCATCTGGGTTTGTCGTTGAAACCGGGCAGGTGTATTTGCCCAGATCGTAATAATCATTCATCGAAAAACCTCCCCGCAGCCTGGGCTTAGGGTAGCGTGTTTCGGGGAGGTTGCACAGATCAGGCTGGCAGTCGCTGTTCCACCCGGCCCATATGCAGCATCAGGCCGAAAGCCAGAACGCACATGGTCAGGATGCCAAACGTCAAAGGAGCAATTGACCCATCGAACAGCAATCCGATCGGCGCGGCAATTGCCGCGGCCAACACTGTTGAAATCGATCCGATGACCGAGGCCGCCATGCCAGCAATGTGCCCCATCGGTTCCATCGCGATGGCGTTCAAGTTGCCGATCGTGATGCCTGCCATGAAGAAAACCATGGTTTGCCAAAAGACGAACAGCGCAAATGACGTTGTTGGAGACAGGTTGGTCATGTTCAGGAGAATGACCATTGATGTAATTGCGATCTGAGCGCCAAAGGCAAATGTCACCATCCGCCGCATTCCGACGCGCACCACCAACGCAGCGTTCAGCAGGCTGGCCGAGCCGGACATTAGAGCGACAAAGCCGAACCAAAAGGGAAAGCTGTCGGCCCGGCCGTGGATCACATCATAGACCGGCTGCACCATGGTCAGCATGGTGAACAGCATTCCCATGCACAGGGTTTGCACAAGGATCGACAGGCGCACTGTTGGATGGGCAAACATCTCTTGCACAGCGGCGATCATCAGGGGCAGGCGGAAGGGGCGGCGATTCTCGACAGCGAGAGACTCGGGCAGACGAACGCTCATCCAGCCGACGACGATAAGCGCAAACAAGATGAACGAAACAAAGATACCGCGCCAGCCAAACAAAGCGATGACACCTGCGCCTAGCATCGGTGCGATGGCAGGGACCAGTGTGAAGATCATCATCGCAATCGAGATGATGCGGGCCATCTCACGCCCGGAATAGAGATCCCTGATGATGGCCATGGCGACCACACGCGGACCAGCGGCGCCCAGACCCTGCACAACGCGCGCAATCAGAACCAGTTCCAGCGATGAACTGGCCCATGCAACCGCAGATGCCGCGATATACAAAAGTGCGCCGCCAAAAATCACAGGCTTGCGTCCCAGCGCGTCCGAGATCGGGCCGGTAAAGAATGTGCCGATCCCCATGCCCAACACAAAGGACGTCAGTATTAGCTGCGCCCGGTTAATGTCATCGGGGCTAAGCTGCGCGCCGATTTCGGGTAGGGCGGGCAGCATTGAATCGATCGAAAAGGCGATGGTAGCGAACATCATTGCGACCAAAGCAATGAATTCCGCCTTCGACATGCGGTTGGCCATGAAGCACTCCTAACCCGTTCGCGCTATCACGGAGGATCAGGTTAGGCCAGACTGGAAATTCGCACAGACCTCTGTGCTATTCTGCAGGGGAAGCCTCAAGCTGAGACATGATCTCAGCGATCACTTTCTCCCACATCTCAGGGGGTTGAGCGCCCGGAACTGCATGTTGGTTGGCAACAATGTAGGTGGGGACCGAACTGACGCCCATTTCGCGCGAATGGCTATCGCGATTGCGGATGTCGTCTCGGTCCGCGTCAGATTTCAGCAATTTCATGACAACGGCGGCGTCCATTCCGGCGCTGTCGGCGATGTCAGACAGCACTTCGGGGTCACCGATGTCACGGGCTTGTACGAAATATGCATCGAACAAAGCATCGACGACAGCGTTCTGTTTGCCTTCAATCCCGGCCCAATGGATCAGGCGGTGAGCGTCCAGCGTGTTGGGCGTACGCATCATGCCTTCGAAGTCGATCTTCAGGCCCGCGCTCTCAGCATGTTCCACCACAGGCGCATAGGCCCGCACAGCGCCGTCTTTGCCGCCGAATTTACGCTCAAGGTATTCGCGCCGGTCCATGCCTTCATCCGGCATGTCGGGGTTCAGCTGAAAGGGATGCCATTCGATGACAAAGGGGTGATCGGGGATATTGGCCAGTGCCTTGTCCAGATGCGTTTTGCCGATATAGCACCAGGGGCAGATCGGATCGGACAGGATGTCGAGCTTGACGGTCTGGGTCATGTGGTTGGAGCCTCGAAATAGGCCGGCAACGCGCGGCGCAGGAGTTTGCCATTACCGCCAGTTGGCAGGGCAGGCAGGTGGATGAAGGCGCGCGGTTGTTTGTAGCGGGCCAGATTGGCTTCGACATAGGCGCGCAGGGCCGCATCGTCCAGCTTTTCCGGACCAGTATAGAAGGCTGCTATCACAAATGTGTCCGGTTTGACCTCGACCGCCGCTGCACCGACCTGCGTAACGCCCGGAAAACGGGACAGCGCGGCTTCGACCTCGACCGGGGACACGCGATAGCCGCCCGCGTTCATCATGTCAT
Organism: Ruegeria sp. HKCCA5929; assembly: GCF_013034525.1. NCBI lineage: Bacteria > Pseudomonadati > Pseudomonadota > Alphaproteobacteria > Rhodobacterales > Roseobacteraceae > Ruegeria > Ruegeria sp. HKCCA5929. The sequence continues at coordinate 672,234 of NZ_WQGE01000001.1, read as the reverse complement.
CATCTCGGCCCAGATAGCTGATCTGGCCGTCTACCGCCATCGCGCCCTGATCTCCGGTCAGAAACCAGTCGCCTTGCATCCGCGCCTCGGCTTCGTCGGGTGCGTTGAGATAAGTCAGCATCAAACCGGGGTCTGATCGGTGTATGGCGATGGTGCCTTCCTGTCCTTGTGGTACTGGGCCGTCCGTCCCCAGGATCGCCACGCGACGCCCCGGTTGCGGCTGCCCTAGCGCGTCGCTGCGCGCGGGGTGGGCCGGGCTGGATGAGATAAAGGTCGAGCATTCGGACATGCCGTAGGCTTCGAACAGGTCGGTGCCGGTGCCGGTGACCCATTTCTCATGCAAAGCGCGCGACAGTTTCTCACCCGCGCATAAGCCATGGCGCAGGTCGGGCAATTCCATATGTTCGGACGTTTGCAGCATCTTTCGAAAAACACCGGGGGCGGCGGCAAAGATCGTTGCACGGTGCTGGCGCAATAAGGTCGGTAGCGCGTCAATACTGGTGCCGGGTTCCGGGATCAGGGCCGTTGCACCGATAGTCCACGGGTCCATCAATCCTGTGCCCAGCGTATAGGTCCAGTTGAACGCACCTGCATGGCACAATCGGTCGGTTTCGCGCAGGCCGTACCAGCCATCGACCATCATCTGCCGCGCCCAGATTGCCCGATGGGCGTGGGCCACGGCGCGTGGCTTGCCTGACGTTCCAGAGGTGTAGACGACATAGGCCATGCGCTCGGGGTCGCCCATGTCAAAACGGGCTGCAGTCAGATTTCGCATGGTTTTCAACGCATCCAATCCAATCTGCTTGGGGTGCGCAGCGCAGGCAACGTCGGGGTCGCGCAGAATGGCCGCTGGGGCAAGATCCGCGATCATTTTGGCCGTTTCAGGTTCCGTCAGTTGCGACGATGTCGGCACAGGAACGATGCCTACTGCAATTGCGCCAAGATAGGCGATCGGGAAATCCACTGTATTGCCTAGCCGCATCAATGCGATGTCGCCGGGTTTCAAACCGGCTTGCAACAACCCAGCACCGGTGCCCAAAACGGCTGCTTTCAGATCGCGGAAGCTCCAATCCTGCACGTCTCTCTCACGCAGCACGGACAGGGCAACCCTGCTGGGGATGCGATCCGCTTGGCCCAGAACATGAGCAGCCAGGTTAAAAGGTGTGGGGCAGGGCGCGGGCGCCCCCTGATCAAAGATGGACAACATGGCCCTTGGCTATCGCGGAGCCTGCCGCGTTGCAAGCGCGGCAGACCGGGCCTATAGAGAAGGGCATGAGCACTCAAGATCCAAAATCCCTGATCCGAATTGCCCGCGATTCCGGTGACCATACCGAAGTTGAACCTCTGGACCTAGGTGCGAGGGTGCGCGAGCTGCGCAAGGCGCGCAAATGGACTTTGGAACAGGCTGCCACACAGGCGGGATTGGCGCGCTCGACGCTGAGCAAGATCGAAAACGGGCAGATGTCGCCCACGTATGACGCGCTCAAGAAGCTGGCAATTGGTCTTGAGATTTCAGTGCCGCAACTGTTCACCCAGCCGCAGCGTGATCAGGTGATCGGTCGGATGTCTGTGACGCGTACTGGTGAAGGGACGGCCCATGCCACGGCCACCTATGAGCATGAGTTGCTGGCCGAGACGCTGACCAAGAAACATATGCTGCCATATCGCGCGCGGGTGCGGGCGCGGTCGATGGATGAGTTTGAGGGCTGGGTGCGCCACGATGGTGAGGAGTTCATGTATGTCCTCACGGGCGTTGTGCGGCTGTTCACTGAGTTTTATGAGCCTGTCGAAATGCGCCGTGGCGACAGCGCATATTATGATGGCAGCATGGGGCACAATGTCATCTCCGTCAGCGACGAAGATGCGACGATCCTTTGGGTCACATCACTTGCTTAGTGATGCGTGCGTGAATTCGCGGTTCAGACCTTCGGTAAACAGGAAATCTTCAACTTCTTCGTGCGCTTCGTTCATGGTTAGCTGGTGACGCTCTGCCAGATAAGCTTCGAACCCTTTCCGGTCCTTTGACACGCGCATCATGTCCTGATCCCGCAAGTTCGGAAAGCGCCGTTTTGCACGTGCGTAGGCCGCGCTCCAGTCTTGTTTAAGATCCGTCCAGTTCATCATCTTTGAGCTTTCCTTTTGTAGCCATTAGGACTGCTCTCCCCCACAACAGCGTACGGAAAGGCTGCCGTAGGGTAAGACATGACAAAATGTCGCACCGCACTTTCACAAATTATTTAGGGGTGGTGCCCGCTGCGAAAGCTCCGCAACGGGCGGGCGGGCCTGCAGTCGGTGTGAGTGGTGGCGGGCCCGATTATGCGTTCTCCGGCTCTGCCGAAGGGATCAGACGCTGTGCACGAAGGCGCATCTTCAAGTCCGCACCTGATCTAATTCATGCGCCGTGTGTATATCTTTTGCCCGAAAAATAAAGACTTCTAATGGGTTTCACGCACAACTCACCGAGTGTTGATGAACCTCTTTGGCCGATCCAGATATCGTGAACGTCCTATGGAGATGGAACGCCGTTGGTACCGTTTGCAGATACTCTGCGACGGATATTCTTTCATGCGCTCGTGTCGAAAATGATCAGCAGGAACTTGCTCAATTCTCGATGCTGATGAGAGTTGAGGCAAAAGAACCCGGGCTTGGTTGTCCCGGGTCCGCTAACATTGGCTTAGTTCGCATCATACCACCAGACATCGGGCATGTATTGGGGGCCATCCCCGTAGATCGGCAAAGTGTCGGGGAACTTTAGCTCGCGGATATGCGCAATGCGCCCGACATCAAAGCTCCAGATCGGAATCACATAGCGACCTGCGGTCAAGACACGGTCCAAAGCGCGGGTGGCCGTGGTGAAATCTTCGCGCGTCTCCGAGGCCAACATGGCATCGATCATCGCGTCGACGGCGGGCGAGGAAACCCCCATCAGGTTGCGCGTGCCTGGCGTGTCTACAAATTCTCTGCCCCAGTAGAACCTTTGTTCGTTGCCCGGCGACAAGGACAGGGCACGTCGGAAAGGCGTCATGTCGAAATCGAGCTCGTTCATGCGCGAGGTGTATTGCGCATCATCGACCTTTTCGACCACCAACTCGATGCCCAGACGTTCCAGAGCGCGGGCGTAAATCTCGGCTATGGTACCAACATCTTGCACGACATTCAGACTGCCCTGACTGATCACCATTTCAATCTTCAGCGGACGGCCTTCCGCGTTTTTGAGCACGCCATCCTGAACGGTCCATCCCGCGTCTTCCAGCAGCTTGACTGATTGGCGAATGTTGCGCCGGTTGCGTTCCGAGCCGTCGCCTTGTGGCAATTCGTACCCTTCCAATGTGCCGGGCGTCAGCTCAGCCTCAAAAGGCTCCAGCAAAGCGCGCACCGGTTCAGTTGCCGGCCCAGGTTGCATCGCCAGATCAGAGCCAGAGAAGTAAGAAGAAATACGAGGCTGTGCGCCGCCCGTGACCGTGTCGTTGATAAATTCAAAATTGAAGGCAAGCGTCAGCGCTTCGCGCACGCGCCAGTCATCCAGCGGTGGTTTGCGGGTGTTCATCACAAAGCCCGTCATCCCCGATGGTTTTCCATGGGGAATTTCAGTCTTGATCACGTCGCCGCGCTGAACGGCCGGAAAACTGTATTGCTTGTTCCATTTGTCTGCGTTGAACTCGCGCACGGCCGACAGTTCTCCGGCTTTGAAAGCTTCGAACGCGACAGATCCGTCGCCGTAGAATTCAATCCGCAGCTCATCGAGGTTCATGGTGCCGCGACGAAACGGAATGTCAGCGCCCCAATAGTCCGGGTCACGTCGCAGGTTCACATAGCGACCGGCCTCATAGCTGTCGATTATGTACGGACCGGTTCCGATTGGAACATCCTGTAACTTGGCATTCGCGAAATCCTTTCCGTCCCACTGCGCCTTTTGCAGGATCGGACGCATCCCGGCCAGCAAGGCCAATTCCCGGTCAGGCTCGTTGAACGTGATCCGAACCGAGCTCGGTCCGGTCTGTTCAATGCTGTCGATCTTGTCCCACAGCCCTCGGTACCGCAGATGCCCTTCGGTTCCGAGGGTCTCATATGACCAGATCACATCCTCGACCGTGACGGGGCTGCCGTCGGAAAATCGAGCCTCTTCGCGCAGAGTGAATTCGACCCAAGACCTGTCCGGTGCCGCTTCAACTGATTCGGCTAACAGCCCGTAAAGTGTGAAAGGTTCGTCCCAAGACCGACCCATTAGGCTTTCGTGGGTCCAAAACGGCAACTGCCAAGGAGAGGTGCCTTTTTGCAAAAACGGGTTCAGACTGTTATAGCCGCCGGTGTTTCCGAACACCGCTTTGCCGCCTTTGGGCGCATCCGGGTTGGCGTAGGGGAGGGACACAAAATCCGGTGGTAGGGCCGGGTCCCCATACATAGCTATGCCATGAGACGATTCTGCATGGGCGACAGACATGAGAAAAATGCTGGCGATTCCCGCCGCAAATGGTCGAAACGGTCGGAGAAAATCCGGGCTCATTTTGGAAACAATCCTGCTCTGGCCTTATTTTGTTGGGATTCATCGTAGTGATGATTTTTCATATTATCAAACTTTTAGCTTGGACGAAGGCGCAGAATTGCTTATAAAGGTTCCACTGCTCGATAGGTTTCTTGCCTGTATGAAACCTGCCTCAATAACTTAACGCCCGCTTCGTGCGGGCGTTTTTTTTTGGGCAGTTCCGAATGTCCAGGTCCGGGATTTCAATTCCATATGTTTCCCCGTTTTCTTTGCAGGTGCAGCATGGCATGGTGCGCGAGGATATCGCATCAGGGAGATCGGTCATGAGCCTTTCGGGCAAAACGGCAATCATCACAGGGTCAAATTCAGGCATAGGTCTGGGGGTCGCGCGCGAGTTGGCCAAGGCAGGGGCCAATGTGGTTTTGAATTCCTTTACCGATCGGGATGAAGATCATGCGTTGGCTGCAGAGATTGCAAAAGAAACCGGAACCAACGCGCGCTACATCAAAGCGGATATGTCCAAAGGCGATGAGTGCCGCGCACTGATCGAGCAGGCAGGGGCCTGTGATATTCTGGTGAACAACGCGGGCATTCAGCATGTCTCTCCGATTGATCAGTTCCCGACCGAGAAATGGGATGCGATTATTGCGATCAATATGAACTCGGCGTTTCACACCACTGCTGCAGCGTTGCCGATGATGCGCAAGGCGGGATGGGGCCGGATCGTCAATATTGCCTCGGCCCACGGTTTAACGGCCTCACCTTACAAGGCGGCCTATGTCGCCGCAAAGCATGGTGTGGTCGGGATGACCAAAACTGTCGCGCTTGAGACCGCGCAGGAGCCGATTACCTGCAACGCGATTTGTCCGGGTTATGTTCTGACGCCTCTGGTAGAGGCACAGATCCCGGACACGATGAAGGAATACAACATGAGCCGCGAAGACGTGATCAAGAACGTCATGCTGGAACGGCAGCCTTCCAAGGAGTTTGCCACCGTTGAGCAGCTGGGCGGCACGACCGTCTTTCTATGCTCGGACGCTGCGGCACAGATTACCGGGACAACGATTTCGGTCGATGGAGGCTGGACCGCGCTTTGAGAATCCATGGGGGCGCTGCCCCCATACCCCCGGAGTATTTTTGAAAAGATGAAGGGGCTGAGGCATGAAACGTATCAATCTGGCATTGCAGGGTGGTGGAGCGCATGGGGCGTTCACCTGGGGGGTCCTTGACAGGTTTCTGGATGAAGAAGACGTCGAGGTTGCGGCCATTACAGGGACGTCAGCGGGGGCGTTGAACGGGGCCGCGTTCAAGTCAGGTATGGTGCATGCCGGGCGCGACGGCGCACGCGCAAGTCTGGATGCGGTGTGGGCGCGTATGGGAGCGATTGGCGATATGCGTATGGCCCATTGGTTCCGAGGGGTGGAGCCTGCAGCGATTTCCAGAGCTATGGAGTATTCGGTCCCTTATTCCTTAGGCGAGGCGTGGTCCCGAATGGTGTCGCCTTATGCATATGGTCCATTTTACAGCAATCCGTTGGAGTCGGTGGTTGATCGGTTCAACTTTGCCGAAGTGTGCGCAGATGAAGGCCCTCGCCTGTTTGTCTGTGCGACCTGTGTGCGAAGTGGAAAGATCCGTGTCTTTACCGGAGATGAAATTTCGACAGACGCCATTTTGGCCTCGGCGTGTTTGCCGACCCTGTTCAAGGCGGTCGAAATCTATGATCCTGAAACCGAGCGGACCGAGGCGTATTGGGACGGTGGCTATACAGGGAACCCGGCGCTTTATCCGTTGTTTGCTAACGATCTGCCTGACGACGTGGTGATCGTGAACATCAACCCGCTGGAGCGCGATGAAGTGCCCGTCACGCCGCAGCAGATCCAGAACCGGATTAATGAAATTAGTTTCAATTCATCTCTGTTTCGCGAACTTAGGGCGATCAGTTTTGTGCAGCGGTTGCTGAAAGAGGGCAAACTGAAAGCCGGTGAAATGAGCCGTGTTTTGGTGCACATGATTGCGGATAACGAACTGATGAACAGCTTGTCTGTTGCAACCAAGACTGTCCCCAATCCGGTTATCCTGCACAAGCTCAAGCAGGCCGGGCGCGACGCGGCAGATGGATTTCTTGCGAAACACAAAGACGATCTTGGCCAGAACAGCACAGTGGATCTGCCTGCGATGTTTGGCTGATCATTCAGGCGGTTGGGTCGGGTCTTTTTCGTTGGGGTATACCAGACCAGCCGAAATCACCAGTTTCGCTGCGTCTTCGATGCTCATGTCCAGCAAGATTACGTCTTCGGCCGGAAAGAACAGCAGGAAGCCTGAGGTCGGGTTGGGCGTGGTCGGCACAAAGACGCTGAGCAATTCGCCCCCGGTTTCGGCCCGTTGGCTGACCTCGCCGCGCGCGCTTGTCGAAACAAAACCGATGGCCCAGATGCCCCGGCGTGGATACTGAATCAGGCAGGCTTTTTCAAAGGACCGCTCGGTCTGCGCAAATACAGTTTCCGAGATCTGCTTGATCCCGGAATAAACCGACCGCACGACGGGCATCCGGTCGACCAGGCTTTCGGCGAAATGGATCAGCGAGCGGCCCAGAATGCCTTTGGCGATCCACCCGACGATGATTGTGAAGATCAGGAAGATCACCACACCCACACCACGCAGGTTGATGCCCACATATTGTTCTGGTTGGAATTGTTGTGGAACCAGCGGCAGAACGGCGCTATCGATCCAGCCGACCACAGACCAGATCAGCCAGACGGTCAACCAGACAGGTGCAATAACGACGATGCCGGTCAGAAAGGAGCCGCGCAGCCGTGAAAGCAGGCCGGGGCGGCGATGGGGCTCTTCGTCGAAAGGTGTGTTCATTGCAGGTCCGAGTGGGCAGTTCCGAATGGTTTCCGGGGTTTAGGTAGTCAATCCGTCGCTTTGGTACAATAGGGCTGCGTCAACCCTGCTGCACCAGCGACTGCGCGATTTTGGCGGCCAGGCGTGCGTTGTTGCGGACCAGCGCGATATTGGCGGTCAGCGAACGGCCTTCGGTTTTCTCAAAAATGCGTTGCAGCAGATAGGGGGTCACGGCTTTGCCGGTGATGCGGTGGGCATCCGCGTCGGCCTGAGCCTCGGCGATGATCGGGGCCAGTTCCCCGGCCGCTATCTGATCGGCGGCAGGGATCGGGTTGGCAACCAGCTGTCCGCCGGGCAAACCCAGCGCCCGCCGCGTGGCATGGGCTTTGGCGATGGCTTCGGCACTGTCCATGCGCAGAGGCGCGGCATAAGGTGATTTGGCTGACCAAAATGCAGGGAACTCATCTTGCCCATACGCGATGACTGGCACGCCCAAAGTCTCTAGCACTTCAAGCGTTTTGGCGAGGTCCAGGATAGCTTTGGCCCCGGCAGCAACCACTGTGACCGGCGTATGGCCCAGCTCGTGCAGGTCGGCAGAAATGTCGAACGTTGTCTCTGCGCCCTGATGCACACCACCGATGCCGCCAGTGGCAAAGACCTCGATCCCGGCGTACTGCGCGGCGATCATGGTGGCGGCGACGGTTGTGGCCCCGGTGCCCCCGGTCGAAATGCAGGCCGCCATGTCTGCGCGCGAGATCTTGGCGACACCCTGTGCCTGTCCCAGCCATTGCAGTTGCTCGGGTTCCAGCCCCACGTGCAGTTTACCTGCAATCACCGCCATGGTTGCCGGAACTGCGCCCGCATCACGAATGTCCTGTTCGACCTGAGCCGCAACTTCGACGTTTTGCGGATAAGGCATTCCATGGGTGATGATGGTGCTTTCCAGCGCAACGATGGGTTGGCCTGCGTCTTTGGCGGCGCGGACCTCAGCTGAGTATTGAATGTCGATCACAGTGGGGTTTCTCCGGAAACATAGGTTGCAGCGGCGTGCAGAGCGCGGGTCAAGGCCTCGTCACTCGATGCGCCGCCGGATTCTGAGGCGATATGGGCCGCCATGAAGGTATCCCCGGCACCGGTCACTCGGGTGACCAGAACAGACGGGGGCGTTTGGGTTAGAATTTCGTCGGAACTGCCTACGGTGGCTGAGTTTCCACCGTCAGTCACCAGCACGCGTAGCGCGCCGCGATCCAGCAGACCCTTGGCAGCGGATTCGGAGTCGGTGAATTCACGTTGGCAGAGGATGCCGGCCTCTTCGAGGTTCACGTAAAGCGTGGCGCGGGCGTGCTTGAGGAAGGGCAGCAGCCGTTCGGCTTTACCGGGCGAGGCTGGGGCCACGCGCAGGTCGGCGCGGGCAAAAGCGGGGCTTTGGGCAATTTCTTCCAACAGGTCCAGCGTCAGGTTGCCATCCAGCGCGATGGGTCCTTCAAAGGGCGCATTCTCATAGCCCAGTGGTCCATGCATCAAAGGGCGCAGGATCTTTGCGCCTGCAGCTTCCAGCGAGTGCGCGTCAGCAATGGCCGCGATCAGCCCGTTTGCGCCTTCGACGGCCATATAGCGGTCGGTCGGCAAATCCTGAGAGCGATAGATGTGATCCGTGACCATGCCCAGCCGCGAACAGGCGTGGACAAGCTCATCACCCTCGGGATCGCGACCAATTGCGGTGAGCAAAGTAGGGGTCATACCAAAGCGCACCAGCGTCATGGCGATGTTCATCGCAACGCCGCCGGGCAAACGGGTGATGCGCCCCGGCACGTCCGAACCTTGTCGCATGGCGCTTGCTGATCGTCCGATCACGTCCCACAGGACCGAACCGATACATAGTATATTGGCGTTCTGAGTCATGAAGATGTCATGCCGCAGCGGTGATGCCCGTGCAAGTCAGAACGTAACCGCTGTCAGATATTCCCGAACCACCCGGCAATTACGCCTTTTGCGCTTGCGAACAGAGACCTGCACGGGAACAATTGACCACAATGATTGGTGATTTGTTTCCTTTACCGGAGTGTTTCTTATGAACGGCCGTGTATTTCGGGCCATCCTTCGTGTCTTTGCCCTCATTATTTTTAGCTGTTTGGTCTTTGCGTTCCTTTCTTCAAGCGCGGGGCGGGCGCAATCTGAACAACCTACGGTGATTGATTTCTGGATCGCCGATGAAAAGCTGTTCCTTGAGGTTGGATTGAATGCTGAAGCACTGTTGCTTGGGTTTGATCCAACACGGCATGAAGTTCTTTCCGGGGATCCGCAGTACCTGACACTGCGGCAGACGACGTCATCGGAACTGGAACCACAGATCAGAGCGTTTGTTGAAACGTGGGTGCAGGACGTCGAAGTCCAGGTTCCCGAGCGTTTGAAACTGACTTTGGAACGCGTGCTTGTCCTTGAAGGCGGTGGTAAGGAAGAAGCGCGTGTTACCAAACTGCTGCTAACAGCACCTTTTCCGGATCAAGCTTCGAACCTGAAAATGCGCTGGCCGGTTGATGGCGGGCCGATTGTGCTGCGGCAGCAGGGCGTTGCGGCGCCCTATACCAGTTACTTGGCGGCCGGTGAAACCAGCCCTCTCATACCATTGCGCGGAGGGGCATCCTTGACGCCGCAACAGACACTACAGACGTTTTTTGCGTTGGGGATCGATTACGTCATAAACGCTCCGTTCACACCGTGCTTGCTTGCCGTGGTCCTTGTGTTTCTGTCCTTGTCCTTGCGAGCAGTCGTGGCGCAGGTGGTGTTTCTGTCAGTTGGCGTGTTCGTTGGGCTTGGCTTGGCTGTCTACGACGTGTTGAACGTGCCGACCTATGTTGGTTTACATGCGCCGACGGCGTTTGTCATCGGGCTGGCGTTGTGGAACCTCGTGGAACGACGGTTGCAGGTTGCGCGGCTGTTGACCGTGTTTGTTGGCGGAACAGTGTTTGGATTGGCTTTGGCAAGGGCTCTTCGGGCTATCGGCGTGCCGCCGGACCATCAGCTTCCAGCGATGTTGGGGTTTGGGGCTGGGGTTGTGGTGCCGCTGGTTTTGGCTGCCTCGGCTGCGTTTGGACTGGCGCTATTGTTTGCTGGCCGTTCGCACAGGACCCGCGGCCGGATAGCAGTTCTGGCCTCAATCCTGATTGCAGGGCTCGGGGTGTATTGGCTAGCCGAGCCTTGGATGTTGGGGTGATGCCCGGTTAGGACATCGCTGCTGTTAGAGTGTTCAGCGTGCCAAGCGGATCGTCGCTGTTCCAGATTTCGTCCCCAATGCCGAAGAAATCGGTGCAGGGGGCTAGGTCGCGGATCAGGTCGGGCGTTAGTCCACCTTCGGCCACAACCGGAACTTCGATCATCTCGGACCACCACTGGAACAGATCCTTTTCGGCACGCGTGCCATCGCCCAAAACGGTGGTGCCAACAGGACCGAAGGCTACATAATCGGCACCGTTTTCACCAGCGGTCATACCGTCATGGCTGGAGGCACCGCAGAAACTACCGACAATTGCATCTGCGCCCAATTCCTTGCGCGCAGCCCTGACGGACCGAGCCGCGTCGTCCAAATGCACACCGTCCAGACCAAGACGCTGGGCCAGCAGCACGTGGTTCGAAATAACGATGGCCACATCACGCGCGTGGGCAACTTCGCGGCAGGCATCTGCCGCACGGGAAAGGGTGTCTTCGTCGTTTCCGGCCAGCGCCAGACGAATGCAGGCGATATCGGCACCGTCCAATACCGTTGCCAGCTTGTTTGTGAAGGTGCTCAACTCGATGGTCGGAGGCGTGATCAGGTAAATCTGCGGCTGCTCGGGGGTTTCCATGGGCGCGTCCTTCGGCTTTTGGTCTTTGGCGCGGTTTAGCGGATTGCGGAGGGGAAGCAAACTTTTTAGCCCGCCAAGCAGGTATTTGGAAACAGAAGAAGAGGATCGGGTTGCCCTGTAAACGCCATCGGATTAGAGCGGGCGGAACTTTTCGGAGACAGCCATGCCCAGCGATACCTCTCAGCCCTCTTTCGTGCTTGTGCGCCCACAGATGGGGGAAAACATCGGCGCCGCCGCGCGCGCGATGTGGAATTTTGGTCTGGACCGTATGCGCATTGTGGCCCCGCGCGACGGCTGGCCGAACCCCAAAGCCGTGGCCATGTCCAGCGGGGCAGGGCGGTTGCTGGATGAGGCGCAATTGTTCGACGATCTGGCAGGTTCGCTGGCCGACAGCACGTTTGTCTTCGCGACCACCGCCCGGCAACGCGGGTTGACCAAACCGGTCTACAGCCCGGAACGTGCGATGCAGATCGCGGCTGAGAAAGTCGCAGCAGGAGAAAAAGTCGCCGTGCTGTTCGGTCCTGAACGCGCAGGGCTTGAGAATGAGGACATTGCAAAGGCCAACGCGATCATATCGGTTCCGGTGAACCCGGAATACGCCTCGCTGAACCTGGGGCAATGCGTGTTACTGACCGCCTATGAGTGGATGCGCCAGACCGGCGACGTGGTGCACAAGACCACCGATTTGGGCAAAGGCGACTGGGCCACTGGGATCGAAGTGGAAAAACTGGTCGAGCATTACGAGGACCGTCTTGAAGAGGCCGGGTTCTTCTATCCCCCTGAAAAAGCAGAGGGTATGAAAGTCAATCTGCGTAATCTGTGGTCGCGGATGCGGATGACGCGGGCTGATGTGCAGATGCTGCATGGGATCATGCGGCAGATGGTCCGCTGGAAAGACAAAGGCTGAGGCTGGACCTATCTTCCACCAAGCCCTAGCTTGCGACAAAATCAGGACATGAGGACAGCATGAGCGGTAAGCGCAGCATCTTCGAAGAGGTCTCGGACACCGAAAAACAACAAGCCGTGCAACCGGGAATGATCGACCGGGGACGCGGCGGCGCGCGCCAAGCGATCCGTGTTTGGCTGATGATCCTGTTTGCTTTGGTTGTTGTGATGATCGCAGTTGGTGGCTTGACGCGCCTGACCGACAGCGGCCTTTCGATCACGGAATGGCGCCCGATCACCGGAGCCATCCCGCCGATGAATGAGGCCGACTGGCAGGCGGAATTCGACAAATACAAGCAGATCGACCAATGGCGCATTCAAAACCAATGGATGGAGTTGAATGATTTCAAGTTCATCTACTGGTGGGAATGGGGCCATCGTCAACTGGGCCGCGTGATCGGACTTGTCTGGGCCCTCGGGTTCTTTGGTTTCTTAGCTGCACGTAAAATTCCAACCGGCTGGGCCGGTAAGCTGTTGATTCCGGGCCTTTTAGGCGGTGTTCAAGGTGCGGTCGGATGGTGGATGGTCGCCTCGGGCGTGACGCAGGGTGAGGGCATGACCGCCGTTGCCAGTTATCGTCTGGCCACACATTTGGGTCTGGCTTTTGTGATCCTGGGCTTCTTGGCGTGGTACATCTTTGAACTTGGCCGCGAAGAACGCGACCTGATGCAGGCGCGCCGCGCGAAAGAGGCCAAACTGTTCTCACTGTCCACCGGTCTGATGCATTTCGCCTTTTTACAAATACTCATCGGCGCGCTGGTTGCTGGGATTGACGCCGGGCGGTCTTACACCGACTGGCCCTTGATCGGCGGGCAAGTATTCCCACCCGATGCCACAGCGCTGGAGCCAATGTGGCGGAACTTCTTTGAAAGTCCCGGATTGGTTCAGTTCATTCACCGCTGCGCGGGGTATCTGCTGTTCATCTTTGCTTTCATCGTCTGGCGTCGTGGCGGGACCAGCGCGCATCCGCAGACACGATTTGCCTTCAATGCCGCCTTTGCCGCGCTGGCGCTGCAGGTTGTCGTCGGCATCGTGACTGTGGTCTACGGTGCGCCCTGGCAGATCGCTATCTTCCATCAGTTCATGGCCGTTGTCGTCTGGACCCTGATCCTGCGCGCCCGGTTCTTGACCGCTTATCCCCTTGCAACATCCCTGCGCGGAGTATGATCCTATGACCGCTTTCAATGATCTCATGGCCTTTCAGCGTGAAACCTCGGCTTTGGGCCAGATTGCCGGGCGGCTGGGCTGGGATCAGGAAACCGTCATGCCACGCGGGGCCGCACCGCAGCGTGCCGAAGAAATGGCCGCGATTGAGGCCGTGCTTCACGCGCGCCGTTCCGATCCGCGTGTGGCGGAATGGCTTGAGCAAGCCGCGCCACAGGACGAAGTGGGTAAGGCCCAGTTGCGTGAAATCCGTCGGGCCTATGAGCGTGCGGTGAAAGTGCCTGCTGATCTGGCAACAGCGATCGCCCGTGTGACATCCGCTGCGCAGGGGTCTTGGGCGCAGGCGCGGGCGGATGAAGACGTTTCAGCTTTCCTGCCGGTGCTTGAAGAGGTTGTGTCGCTCAAACGGCAGGAAGGCGAGGCATTGGCGCAGGGCGGTGACGTCTATGACGCGATGGTCGAGGATTATGAGCCCTATACAACCGGCGCGCAGATTGCGGCCATTTTTGATGAAATGCGTCCGCGCCTTGTGGCTTTGCGCGCCGCCGTACTGGACCGACCGGAACCGGCAGCCCTGAATGGCAGCTTTGATGAACAAACCCAGATGCGCCTGACGCAAAAACTGGCGACAACATTTGGATATGATCTGAATAACGGCCGGGTGGACAAGGCGGTGCATCCGTTCAGCTCGGGCAGCGGTTTGGACGTGCGCATCACCACGCGCACCAGCGAAACGGATCCCTTTAATTGCTTCTATTCCACCATTCACGAGGTCGGCCACGCCGCGTATGAGCAGGGTATCGACAAAGCCTATTTGCTGACCCCGCTTGGGTCCGGTGTGTCAATGGGCGTACACGAAAGCCAAAGCCGGATCTATGAAAACCAACTTGGCCGCTCGCGCGCCTTTACCGGTTGGCTGTTCACCCAAATGACTGAGGCTTTTGGTGATTTCGGCATTGCCAATACAGATGCGTTCTATGCGACTGTGAACCGAGTTCATAATGGCTATATCCGCACCGAGGCGGATGAGGTGCAATACAACCTACACATCATGCTGCGTTTTGATCTGGAACGCGCCCTGATGGCCGGAGACTTGCAGGTGAGCGACCTCGAATCCGCGTGGAACGATCGGTTCAAGACAGATTTTGGCTACGCGGTCGACAAACCTTCGAATGGTTGTTTACAGGATGTGCACTGGTCCGTTGGGCTGTTCGGCTACTTCCCGACCTACTCCTTGGGCAACGTTTACGCCGGATGCCTTTATCAGGCTTTGCGTGCAGCCGTACCGGGGCTGGATACCCAACTTGCAGAAGGTGACACCTCGGGCGCGACGGGCTGGTTGCGGGATCAGGTTCAGCAGCATGGCGGGCTTTATGCACCGCGCGACATCATTGCACGTGCCAGCGGCGTAAAGCCGGGGCCAGAGCCATTGCTTTCCTATCTGGAAGAAAAGTTCGGAGCACTATACGAGCTGTGAGCTGAATACACAGTTTCCGGCCTGTGGACACAAAGGTGGGACCTCCCGCGTGACGCCGCGGGGGAAGAGCGGTTTTTGACCGTTTTTCAATGTAGATGCTCTGATCCTCAGATGATTGCAGTTGGTGAAATCAATACAGCGCATGTGTCACCAGTTTGCGACCCAAAGCGAGCGGCATCCCCCGAGGCAGTATTCACGCGTATCGTGCCGTTACCAGATACCGTCGGGTTGGTGTTTGGGGCCAAAGGAATTGTATCCCAATAAGAGTAAAAGCTCTCATTCACCCTTACTGTTGCAGTAATGGTAACGATGTTGAGGGTTTTTGCTTCAAATGAGGAAAAAAGGTGGCCAAATTGTGTCTGGGTTGCTAATTGATCTTAAGTCTGTGTGGCACTTCTGTGGGAGTGCGTATTTGTGAAAAGTGATTGAAGGGTTAGGGGTTAAACACATGGCACTGAAAAGCAACGTGGCTGCGATTGCCTTAGTTGGGGTGTTGGCCGGAAGCGCCGCCTCAGCGTTGAGCGTAACAGCCATTTCTCCCTCTTGGCAGAACGTCAATCCGACGACTGGTATTACTGAAAGCAGCTCTGGTTCAACGATTTCGCTGCGTTGGGGCGGTGGCAGTAACCCGAGTGGTTATGATTTTACGCCGACGGGTACACCAATATTGAACCTTTCGCCGGACACAGCTTTTGACTTGGGACAGTTCACTCATCTCAACTTCCCGATTCCGGGGGAAGTTCTGAGTTCGGTTGATCTTGTCGTCGATCTGCAAATCGGCGGCGGACCTTTGGTGTCTTCAACTTTTTCACTGACTCATAATGAGACCGTGAACCAACAGTCAAATTGTCCTCAGGATCCAACGCCCTGCAACGATATTGTGACCATTGCCAACACACTCGGGTCCCAGAACTTCTCTTTTGGTGGACAGAACTATGTGTTCTCGGTGCTCGGCTTTTCACAGGACGGCGGGAACACAATTTCAACTGGTTTCAGTACAGTTGAAGAGACAAAGAATTATGCAACGCTTTATGGTCAGTATACAGTCGCTCCTGTTCCGCTGCCTGCTGCCGGGTGGCTGTTGCTTGGGGGCATCGGTGGGCTGTTCGCCTACGGGCGTCGCCAAAAGCGCAATACCGCCTAGACAAGGTTTTTCTGCCGCAAGTTCGTTAATGCGGCAGAGGATTGAAAAAGCGCAAAAACCCGAGGTCAGCAAACCTCGGGTTTTTCTATTTTACAATCTGGAACGACTACTCTTCTGTCTCGTCTTCACCCTGATCGGCGATCCATGCAACGCTGACAACTTCTTCGCCCTTGCCAGTATTGAAGACCCGTACACCACCTGCACTGCGGGACCGGAAGGAAATTCCTTCGACAGGGACGCGGATCGACTGACCTTTCGACGTGGCCAGCATGATCTGGTCGTCGATCTCGACCGGGAAAGATGCCACAAGCTCACCGCCGCGCATCGCCTTGTCCATGGCCGCCACGCCCATACCGCCGCGTCCGCGGACAGGGTAGTCGTGGCTGGAGCTTAGCTTGCCTGCTCCGCCGGTGGTGATGGTCAGGATCAGGTTTTCCGAGGCTGACATTTCGGCATAGCGTTCTTGTGTGATCGAACCTGGCGCTGCTTCATCTTCATCCGTCTCACCATCGTCGGCAATGCCTGCCACGGCGCGGCGTCGCTTAAGGTAGGCCGCACGCTCATCAGCTTCGGCCTCAAAGTGACGGATCACCGACATCGACACCACGCGGTCGCCATTGGTCAGCTTAATGCCACGCACCCCGGTGGATTCGCGCGAGTTGAACACGCGAACATCGGTGGTGCGGAAGCGGATCGCGCGGCCCGAATTGGTGACCAGCATCACATCTTCGTCTTCCGAACAGATGCGGGCATTCACCAGCTCCACGCCTTCGGGCAGTTTCATCGCGATCTTGCCGTTGCGGCGCACATTGGTGAAGTCCGACAGACGGTTGCGGCGCACGTCGCCTGCGCTTGTGGCGAAGACGATTTGCAGGTTCTCCCACTCTTCATCCGGCACGTCCACGGGCATGATAGCGGCGATGGACACACCGGTCGGGATCGGCAGGATGTTGACGATCGCCTTGCCCTTGCCGGTCCGGCTGGACTGCGGCAAGCGCCAGGTCTTGAGCTTGTAGACCATCCCTTCGGTGGTGAAGAACAAAAGTTGGGTATGCGTGTTCGCCACGAAGAGGTTGGTAACGACGTCCTCTTCCTTGGTCTGCATCCCCGACAGGCCCTTGCCGCCACGTTTCTGCGCGCGGAAGTCGGCCAGCGGCGTGCGCTTGATGTAACCGCCCGAAGTGACGGTCACGACCATGTCTTCACGCTCGATCAGGTCTTCATCTTCCATGTCGCCGGACCAGTCGACGATCTCGGTACGGCGGTCGACGGCGAATTGTTCGCGGACGCTGCGCAGCTCATCTGCGATGATGCCCATGATGCGCTCGCGCGAGGACAGAATATCCAGATATTCCTTGATCTTGGCGGCCAGTTCTTCCAGCTCGTCCGTGACCTCTTTGACACCCAATTGGGTCAGGCGTTGCAGGCGCAATTCCAGGATCGCGCGGGCCTGAACTTCGGTCAGGTTATAGGTGCCGTCGTCATTCATCTTTGACAAAGGATCGTCGATCAGGCGCAGATAGCCTTCGATCTCGGATGCCGGCCAACGGCGGGTCATCAGTTTTTCGCGCGCTTCGGCGGCGTCTGCCGAGGATCGGATCGTGGCAACCACCTCGTCCACGTTCGACACGGCCACGGCCAGACCACAAAGGATGTGGCTGCGCTCTCGCGCTTTGCGCAGGTCGTACGCGGTGCGACGTGCCACAACATCTTCGCGGAAGTCGATGAAGGACGTCAGGAATCGGCGCAGGGTCAGCTGCTCGGGTCGGCCTCCATTCAAGGCCAGCATGTTGCAGCCGAACGAGGTCTGCATCGGCGAGAAGCGGAACAGTTGGTTCAGGACCACCTCGGGCGTCGCATCGCGCTTCAGTTCGACCACGACCCGTACGCCATTGCGGTCGGATTCGTCCTGCACGTGACTGACGCCTTCTATCCGTTTCTCGCGCACCGCTTCGGCGATCTTTTCGATCATCGAGGCCTTGTTTACCTGATACGGAATCTCATCCACGACAATCGCATAGCGATCCTTGCGGATTTCTTCGACACGGGTCTTGGCGCGGATGATGACGCTGCCGCGACCTTCCAGATAGGCTTTGCGCGCACCAGATCGGCCCAGCATGACGCCACCCGTTGGGAAATCGGGGCCGGGGACATATTCAATCAACTGCTCTGAGGTCAGGTCAGGATCGTCGATCAGGGCCAGAGTCGCATCGACGACTTCGCCAAGGTTGTGCGGCGGAATATTGGTCGCCATACCCACGGCGATACCACCGGCGCCATTGACAAGCATATTCGGGAAACGCGCGGGCAGGACGGTTGGCTCTTTGTCCTTTCCGTCGTAGTTGTCCTGAAAATCAACGGTCTCTTTTTCGATATCAGCCAGCAGTGCGGCAGCCGGTTTGTCCATCCGCACTTCGGTATAGCGCATGGCCGCTGGGTTATCGCCGTCCATCGAGCCAAAGTTGCCCTGACCATCCAGCAAAGGCAGCGACATCGAGAAATCCTGCGCCATTCGTACCAGCGCGTCATAGATAGCTGAGTCACCGTGCGGGTGGTACTTACCCATCACATCGCCAACCGGACGCGCCGATTTGCGATAGGCTTTGTCGTGGGTATTCCCCGTCTCGTGCATGGCGTACAGAATACGCCGATGCACCGGCTTCAGCCCGTCGCGCAAATCCGGGATCGCGCGGGATACGATGACCGACATGGCATAGTCCAGATAGGACGTGCGCATTTCGGATTCGATGGAGACCGTCGGGCCGTCATAAACTGGGCGCTCTGGCGGGGTTTCGTCCATGTTTTCAGGAATTTCTGGCGTATCGCTCACGTAAACTGCCCGATCTTTGGCTTGGGTCTATATCTTGTGGATGCACCTTATCAGACCCGGCACATAAGGTGCAAGCAAGCAGCGCATTGAGCGCAAAAAACCACGGTAACGTCCCGGTAACATATTGTTATCCAAGAATTAGAAGGTTTCTGTGTTAGCCTGAAGAGACCTTGCAACAAACCGGAGGTCCGCATGAACCCAAGCGAAACCGAATTGATGCTTAAAGGGTACGGTCTGACAACGGCAGAATTCTTCTATCACATGCCCGACTATATCCACGTCTTGAACACGTTCATCTGGCAGGAATACGACCTTGCGCCGGATCATCCGAAACTGTTCGAATTCATCGATTTCTGGCAGCGAGAGATCGAAGGGCCGCTTCATTCCGTCAAATTTACCCATCGCAAAATGATCGCGCCGGGCGAATGGCGTAACATGGTGGGTGAGTTCCGAGTGAACTAAGCAGATGTGAAAGTCTGACCGAGCATCGAAATACCCGTTCTCATTTAGAACAAGTCGGGTATGGTGGCAGCCAATTCGTTGGAGCCACAGGATAAAAAACGATGAAACGAGCGGTACTTTTTACTGCAATGCTGAGCCTGAGTGGCCCTGTATTTGCCGAAGGTGTTCTGGGCAAGATCAAGAAAGGTGCTGAAAACACCGCAGACGCGATCGGTCGTGGCGCGGAAAGCGTCGGTGACACAATCAGCAAAGGCGCTGAGGCCGTCGATGAAACCATCAATTCCACTTCGGATTTGCTGTCCAACGAAGCGACACCGGAAGAAACGCGTGCCAAGCTGGACGTGATGGCAGGAGAGATCCTTGATCAGTTGCTTGCCGAAAACCCCGAAGCGCAGTCACTTTATGACGTCAGTGCAGGTTATGCGGCCTTCGACTCGCGCAAGATTTCGGTCTTTCCGGTTTCGGCAGGGTATGGGCGCGGTGTGGCCGTTTCGAAAGACACCGAGCAGCACACTTACATGAACATGGGCACGGGCGGTGTTGGCGCGGCCATTGGCATTGGCGGCTTTGAGACGAAGTTTGTGATATTGTTCGAAACCCCGGCAGACCTGGAACACTTCATAACACATGGCTATGACGCAACGGCTGAAACTGGTGCCATGTATGGTGAAGAGAAAACGGGCGAAACCGTGCGCTTTACCGACGGGCGCTCTTTCTTTGTGCTCAGCAAAAAAGGTTGGCGCGTGTCAGCAGGTGCATCCGGCACCAAGTTCTGGAAATCGCCCGAACTGAACTGATCACCCCGAGCAGCTGGCACCGCCCAGAACGCAAAACTTAGCGCAATGAGGGTGGTTGAGGTGAACATCCGCCTCGGCTTCGGCCAGGCTGTGCCCCATCTCGAATTCGGGTTCGTAAGGCAGCAACGTGCAGGCCAGAACGGCAGGGCGGTCTGCGCCTTTGCGTTTGACCACCATGCGCGAACTTGCGCACATCACCGCATTTGGGGATTTGTCCAGAATTCCCCAGCAGGCGGTTGTAATTTCAGGCACTTCCACGGTCTCGTCCATCTCGGGGAACAAAACGGTCTGCGCCGGATCGTTGGGGTCGATGTCAAAGCGATGCTGGGCAAAGAATGCAGCATAGCCAGCGCGGCTCTCTGCATCCGTGTCCCCCCAAACCGTTCTACCTGCGATCGCCATGTTGAAACCGTGATCGCGCAACCATTCCATTCCGGCAACGGTTTTGTCGAAACTGCCTTTGCCACGCTCTTCATCGTGCAGGTCGGGGCGGTGATGATCGACCGAGATGCGCAGGGTCAGTTTGTCGTTGTATTTGCTCTGCAACTCCAACAAGCCTTCGCGCATCTTACGGCGCATCATCGGGGCCATTGCATTGGTCAGGATCAGGACGTCGTATCCGCGCTCCAGCGCGGCACGCGTCATCTCGATCATCTCGGGGTTCATGAAGGGTTCGCCGCCGGTAAAGCCGATCTCGCGCACGGGCCAGTTGCGCTCTTTAATTTGATCCAGATAGTCACGAACCTCATCAGCGGTCAGATAAACCAAAGCGTCATTGGTCGGGCTGCTGGCGATGTAACAGTTGACGCATTCGATGTTGCACAGCGTACCTGTGTTAAACCACAGCGTGTCTGGCTGGGTCAGTGAAACTGTTGCGCGGGTCTGCCCGTCTGCCGTCACCAATTTGTTTTGAAACTTGCCGATATTGGCGAGCTGTGGGGCGTTGTCTTTCATTCCCGCATCCGGTTTTTCTGATGTCGTCGGTTTGAACTAGCGTGTTGTTTGGGATTTGGTAAGGGTGACGCGACGGTTCTGACAGAGTTTTGATGAGCTTTGAGTCTTCAATTTTGATTGCGCTAACATTGGACATGCCGAAAGGGGCGGGGTAAGGACAGCTTATGGTTTCACGCGTCATCCCAGTTGATCCTTTTGATCTGATCATTTTCGGCGGTACCGGCGATCTTGCGCAGCGAAAAATCCTGCCTGCGCTTTTCCGTCGGTTCTGTGCGGGGCAATGGCATGAGGATGCTAATATTCTTGCCGCAGCCCGGGCGAACCATACTGCGGAAGAATTTCGTGAGATGGTTGCCGAGGCATTGCGCCAACACGCACCAAAGCGGGCGCAGGACAGCCGGGCGCTGACGCGGTTTTTGCAGCGGCTCGATTACGTGTCGCTGGATGCCATGGCTGCAGATGGTTGGGATGTTCTGGGCGAAAAGCTGTCGCCGGACCGCATAAGGGCGTTTTATTTCTCTGTCGGTCCAGGTTTGTTCGGCCCGTTGGCCGAGCGGGTCAGGGCGCATGATCTGGCGACGGACGACACTCGCATCGTGGTGGAAAAACCGTTTGGCCATGATCTGGACAGTGCGCGGGCCCTGAACGCCACGCTGGCTGCGCATTTCGACGAGAGCCAGATTTACCGGATCGATCATTATCTGGGTAAGGAAACCGTGCAGAACCTTATGGCTGTGCGCTTTGGCAATATGCTGTTCGAACCCTTGTGGAACAGCCAATATGTCGACCACATCCAAATCACGGTTGCGGAAACCGTCGGGATTTCCGGGCGCGAGGAATATTATGAGCGCGCAGGCGCAATGCGAGACATGGTGCAGAACCACCTGATGCAATTGCTCTGCCTGATCGCGATGGAACCTCCGGCCAAATTTGATCCTGACGCAGTGCGCGACGAGAAACTCAAGGTAATCCGAGCGCTTGACCAGGTAGAGCCCCATCACATTGTGCGCGGCCAGTTTGCAGCAGGGCCAGATGGGCCGGGATACCGGGACTGCGTTGGCAATCCGCGCTCGACCACCGAAAGCTATGTGGCGTTGAAGGCTCATATCAGCAACTGGCGGTGGGCTGGAACGCCATTCTATCTGCGTACGGGTAAGCGGTTGGTGGCGCGGTCTTCGGTGATCAATGTCATGTTCAAGGACGCGCCGCATTCGATCTTCGGAGAAGAAGCCGGACGGCACGCCAATGCGCTGTCGATCCGTTTGCAACCCAACGAAGGGATCACCCTGAAGGTGACGATCAAGGAGCCGGGGCCGGGTGGAATGCGTCTGGTCGATGTCCCACTGGACATGAGCTTTGCCGAGGCTTTGGGACCCGAAAATCAGGACCCGCCGGATGCTTATGAACGGTTGGTGATGGATGTGATCCGGGGTAACCAGACGCTGTTCATGCGCGGGGACGAGGTCGAGGCCGCCTGGGCCTGGACCGATCCGATCATCGCTGGCTGGCTGGCGCGCGGCGACGTGCCGAAACCTTATGACAGCGGCAGCACAGGGCCGGGCGACGCCGAGCTGCTGATGAAAAGAGACGGTCGCCGTTGGCAAGGAATCAAGCCATGAATATTCTGGAATATGCAGACCGAGAAATGCTGGCCATCGACGTAGCCAATACCTTGGCGGGTGATCTGGAAGCTGCACTGCTACATCATGAGACAGTCGCATTGGCCGTTCCCGGTGGGATAACGCCGGGGCCAGTGTTTGACAGCCTTTGTGCGGCTGATCTGGCGTGGGACCGTGTGCGTGTTCTGCCCACTGATGAACGCTGTGTACCTGCCGATCACGAGCGTTCGAACGAGCGCTTGATCCGTGAAAGACTGCTGACCAATCGCGCTTCTGCCGCGCATTATATCCCGCTCTATGTACCCGGTGCGGAACCCGAGGCGGCACTACCTGAAATTGAATCCCTGATCGCACCGGTTTTGCCGTTGTCGGTTCTGGTGCTTGGGATGGGCGACGACATGCATACGGCTTCGTTGTTTCCGGGGATGGAAGGGTTGGCGGAAGCGCTGGACAGCAATGCGCCGACGCTGGCTGTTGCACGTACAGAGGTGCAACCCGAAGCGCGCATTTCGCTGACAGCGCCGATTTTGGACGGCGCGCTGTCAAAGCACCTGATCATCTACGGTCAGGCAAAGCGCGATGCTTTGGAAAAGGCCATGTCGTTGCCACCTGAAGAAGCACCAATCGCCGCAGTGCTGAGCGGTATGACTGTCCATTGGTCGGAGTAAACACATGCAACTGGGCGCTTTGAAAGCATTGGCAGACGCGGACCGCCGTATCTTGGACCTGTTTGAGTCGGACGCGAACAGGGCCGCGGAATTTTCAGCTTCGGCCGGGAATATGCTTTTTGATTACTCCAAGACGCAGATCGACGAAAACGTGCGCGCGGGGCTGAGCCAACTCTGCGAAGACGCCGGTCTTGCGGCGCGGCGCGATGCGATGTTTGCGGGCGAAAAGATCAACGAAACTGAAGGGCGCGCGGTGCTGCACACGGCCTTGCGCAATCTGGACGGTGGCCCGGTCGAAGTGGATGGTCAGGACGTCATGCCCGAGGTTCTGGACACGCTACAACGGATGCGGGTCTTTGCCGAAGAAGTCCGTGGTGGTGCGATTGCGGGGGCAGGGGGCAGCTTTACCGATATGGTCAATATCGGCATCGGCGGGTCTGATCTTGGTCCTGTCATGGCAACACATGCGCTGGCTCCTTATCATGATGGGCCGCGTCTGCACTATGTTTCGAACGTGGATGGCGCGCATATCGCGGACACGCTGCGTCAGTTGGACCCGACGCGGACTTTGGTGATTGTCGCCTCGAAAACCTTCACGACCATTGAGACAATGACCAATGCGCGCACGGCGCGTGCCTGGATGTCCGAAGGCGGAGGCGATCCATCCCGGCAGTTTGCCGCCGTATCCAGCGCATTGGACAAGACGCAGGCGTTTGGCATTCCCGAAGCGCATGTGTTCGGTTTCGCCGATTGGGTCGGTGGGCGTTATTCGGTCTGGGGGCCAGTGGGTCTGCCGGTCATGATCGCTGTCGGCTCGAACGCGTTTGATGCGTTTCTGCGCGGCGGGCAGGCGATGGATCTGCATTTCCGCTCGGCGGAATGGACCGAGAACATGCCCGTCATGCTGGCGCTGGTCGGTATCTGGCATCGTCAGGTTCTGGGCCATGCCAGCCGCGCCGTGCTGCCCTATGATCAGCGGCTGTTGCGGCTGCCCGCCTATTTCCAACAGTTGGAGATGGAATCGAACGGCAAATCTGTTGCCATGGATGGGTCTTCGCTGACTGTTCCGTCGGGGCCCGTGGTCTGGGGAGAACCGGGTACAAATGGTCAGCACGCGTTCTACCAATTGATTCATCAAGGCACGGATGTCATCCCTTGCGAGTTCATGGTTGCCGCCGAAGGGCACGAACCCGAGCTGACCCATCATCACCGCCTGCTTTTGGCCAATTGTCTGGCGCAGTCCGAAGCCCTGTTGCGCGGTCGATCACTGGACGAAGCGCGGGACCGTATGGCGGCAAAAGGGCTGACAGATGCGGAACTTGAGCGACAGGCGCGACATCGGGTTTTCCCCGGCAATCGCCCATCCACCACTCTGATCTATCCGAAGCTCACACCATTTGTACTGGGTCAGATCATTGCCCTGTATGAGCACCGGGTGTTTGTCGAAGGTGTGCTGTTGGGTATCAACTCTTTCGACCAATGGGGGGTAGAGCTGGGTAAGGAACTGGCTACTTCACTTGGCCCAATTGTGGATGGAGCAGAGAGTGCCGAAGGCAAGGACGCGTCCACCGCTTCGTTGGTCGCGTATGCGTTGAAACATCGGGATTGACGTCTAAAAACGCAGCGCGCTTCACTGGCGCGTTGCATTCTTTTATTGTCAGACAATTAAATGCTTGGCAGGGTTCCATCCTAGGAAACGACTGGATTGACGCAATGGGGCCTGCCCCTAGCTGTTAATGTCAGATGGATAAGGCAGGGGTCATTTAAGACGCCGCCAATGACGGGAGGATGTCCATGCTGGGACAGATGATGACGCAGCCTTTGCTGATTTCGTCACTGATTGATCACGCAGAGCGCTACCATGGCCAGACCAGTATTGTCTCGGTTGAGACAGATGGAACGGTCACCAAAACCAACTGGGCCGAGATTGCGGTGAACGCCCGACGCCTGGCATCGGCGTTGACTGGACTGGGATTGGAACCGCAAGACAGGATCGGGACTCTGGCTTGGAACAACCGGCGGCATCTGGAGATATACTACGCGACGTCAGGCTCTGGCTTTGTTTGCCATACGGTCAATCCGCGCCTGTTCCCCGAGCAAATGAACTACATCATCAATCACGCTCAGGATCGTGTGCTGTTCTTTGATGCAACTTTCATTCCGCTTGTGGCTACACTGCATAGTGCGCTTACAGAGGTCAGGCACTTTGTCTTGATGGGGCCGCGCAATGAAGAGGCAGCGTCACAGATCCCTGATCTCAAATTCTACGACGAACTGATCGAAACAGGAGACGCCGGGTTCGTATGGCCTGATTTGGATGAAAACACCGCATCAAGCTTGTGTTACACCTCCGGCACGACGGGCAATCCGAAGGGCGTGTTGTATTCCCATAGGTCTACGTTGCTGCACAGCTTTGCGTCGAACACAAAAGATGTAATCGGATATTCCGCGATGGATGTCGTCATGCCTGTTGTGCCGATGTTCCACGTCAACGCCTGGGGGTCGCCCTATGCCTGTGCCATGTCAGGATCACGACTTGTGTTGCCCGGGCCGGATTTGCACGGAGAAGCATTGGTCAACCTGATCGACACTTATGGTGTGACGCTGGCCATGGGGGTGCCCACCATTTGGCAAGGTCTGCTGGCCCATGCCGCCAAATGCGGGACCGAGTTGAAAAGCCTGGACCGAACAGTGATTGGCGGGGCAGCCTGCCCGCCCTCGATGATCGAAACCTTCCGCGAAAATTATGGCGTCGACACGGTTCACGCTTGGGGCATGAGCGAGATGAGCCCTCTGGGTACAGCAAACTACCCGCTGGCCAAACACATTCAGTTACCGTTGGAAGAACAGCACGCAGTCCGTCTGAGCCAGGGCAGACCGCCCTTTGGGGTCGAGCTGAAAATCGTCGATGATGATGGCAATGACCTGCCACATGACGGCGAAACGCAAGGCGATCTGATGGTGCGGGGGCATTGGGTTCTGGACAGCTACTTTTTGTTGCAGGATCAGCAGCTTCTGCAAGACGGCTGGTTTGCCACTGGGGATGTCGCCACGCTGGACCCGGATGGCTATATGACCATCCGTGACAGATCCAAGGATATCATCAAATCCGGTGGCGAATGGATCAGTTCGGTCGAGCTTGAAAATATCGCGGTCGCGAATCCCAAGCTTGCAACTGCCGCCGTTGTGGGCGTGCCGCACCCGAAATGGGATGAAAGGCCCTTGCTCGTCGCTGTGAAGGCTGAAGGCGAAGACCCAAGCGAAGACGAATTGCTGCGTTTCTTCGAAGGCAAGATTGCCAAGTGGCAGATCCCGGACAAGGTGGTGTTTGTCGAAGCGCTGCCATTGAACGCAACCGGGAAGGTCCTGAAACGCAACCTGCGCGCAGATTTCGAAGACGCCCTGAAGGGCTGAAATCAGTACGTTATGGAAGAATGGCTCCGGCGGTAGGGATCGAACCTACGACCAATTGATTAACAGTCAACTGCTCTACCGCTGAGCTACGCCGGAACGGTTCGCGCCGTATAGCAATCCGGTTTCCCGGCGTCCAGTGCGGCGTGCAAGATTTTGAGGAAATTTTTTTCGGCCTGAAATTTGGGAACAAAGCCGTTCTTCGGGCTATTGGTGCTTTCTTGCAGCTTGCGTGGTAATCCGTTTTTGTCGGTGCATCTGCATCCTGAAAGTCGGGATACAGGAGTTTAACCGACCTGTGCCCACGGAATCACACTGTCGCTATTGATTTAGCTGTCATGTGGTGTGAATTCTGTAACGGACGAGTTTGCCGGAACAGAGACCACGGTGAATTCATACGTATGACATAAAGTACGAAATGACCCGGAGATCATATTGAAAACGGCAAACCTGGAAAAACCTGTTCTTACCATGCCGGAAGATGCGCAACGTGTTCTGCGAAAGCATTATGATGCGGCCTCTGTAATTCTTGAATATGGCTCTGGCGGTTCAACCGTGGTCGCTGGTGAGATGGAATCAAAAAAAGTTTTCAGTGTCGAAAGTGATCGAAGCTGGGCCCGTATGATGCGACGTTGGTTTCGCGAGAATCCTCCGAATACGGGTACCGAGGTCAATATCTCTTGGGTTGATGTCGGTGAAACCAAGAAATGGGGGTTTCCGGTAAATCAGGAAAAATCGGCGCGATATCCCAGATACCCCCTTTCGATCTGGCAGAGCAAAGGGTTCAAACATCCCGATGTGGTTCTTGTTGACGGTCGGTTTCGCGTGGGCTGTGCCCTGGCAACAGCCTTCAACATTACTCGGCCCGTGACCTTACTGCTCGACGACTATGGGGATCGCCCACGGCTGCAGGCGGCGGAAGAATTTCTGCCCAAGCCTGAGCTTGTCGGCCGCATGGCAATTTTCCAGATAGAGCCGATGCAGATTCCCGCCGACCGCTTGATTCGTGTCATTCGGTTGTTAACGCTTCCGTAGGGGCGTGTTTTGGGACGCGTTTGTTCCTCAGCAGGACCGAGTAGCAAGCTTTTAGGCAATTCAGCGTTTCTTTGAAATGTATTGAAAAAACTGGACTTGAACCTTGGTCGAGTAAGCGCTTGCCCTAGCACGTCCAACAAGTCGCGGATTTCAGGACCGCGAAGTGGGAATTGCCAATATCTCGATTTAAGATTTGATTGGCTCCGGCGGTAGGGATCGAACCTACGACCAATTGATTAACAGTCAACTGCTCTACCGCTGAGCTACGCCGGAACTGAGGCGCGTATAGCAACCCGGATTTCCGGCGTCCAGAGGGGAAGCGCGCGAAGCGCAAAAATTTTTCTATGTTTCAGCCGACGCGATGAAACTTGGCTGTGACAGACATTTCTCCACGTGGGAGAACTTTGTTTTTTCCAAGCAGATCAACAAGGTGCGCAAAGACGTTCCGCTCGGCAGCAGGCAACAGGGCAGCGGGTAAGTCGGTATAGATACGCTCGGCCAGTTGCCGGGCTGTGCCGTCTGCCTGTTCCAACGCGGACAGAATCTGAGCCTCGCGGGTTAGCCGATGCTGGATCAACCAGTCCAGACGCTCGGCGGGGTTTGTAATTGGTGCCCCGTGCCCTGCGTGGAATACCGACCAGCTCCGGGCACGCAGGCGGCGGCAGGCCGCCATGAAATCCGTCAAATCTCCGTCCGGGGGTGAGACCAAGGAACTGGCCCAACCCATCACGTGGTCTGCCGTGAAACAGGTGTTCTGCCAGCCCAAAGCGATATGATTTCCCAGATGGCCGGGAGTGTGAATGACCTCCAACTGCCAACCGTCACCAGCAATGGCCTCACCGTCTGCGACTTCAACATCCGGGCGAAACGCCGAGTCGATACCTTCGCCACCTCCGGTCATACCTTG
Source organism: Ruegeria sp. HKCCA5929 (assembly GCF_013034525.1). NCBI lineage: Bacteria > Pseudomonadati > Pseudomonadota > Alphaproteobacteria > Rhodobacterales > Roseobacteraceae > Ruegeria > Ruegeria sp. HKCCA5929. The sequence goes on along the minus strand of NZ_WQGE01000001.1, from coordinate 643,652 downwards.
CGCGACCAAATCGGTCATGACGTCGCTTCGGCCCGCCTCTGGCCCGCCAAAGGCATAGATCGGAGCGCCTGACCTTTGGGACAGGGGCGCAGCAAGGGGGGAATGATCCAGATGCGTGTGTGTCACGATAATGTGGCTTATCTTTTGCCCCGGCTTCAAAGCATCGAGAATCGCGTTCAGATGCGCCTCGTTTTCAGGGCCGGGGTCGATCACAGCAATGTCTCGATCCCCAAGCAAATAGGTGTTGGTGCCACGATAAGTCATAGGCGACGGATTCGGGGCCAGGATGCGCCGCAGCCCCGGTTGCAGATCGACCGCAATACCTGCGGTAGGATTGAAATCGTCAGGTGCCTGCATTCTGCGCTCTTCCTCTTATCCGGGCGGCCCGCTAGGTTTAGCCCATGTCTTCGCAATGGCTCAAACCCTATCTGCCTCGCAGCCTTTACGCCCGCGCCGCCTTGATTCTGGTTTTGCCGGTGATCGTGTTGCTGCTTGTGGTGGGCATTGCGTTTATTCAGAAACACCTGGAAGACGTCACCGGGCAGATGACAAGCGCCGCCTCGCGCGAAGTGACCCTGATCACCACGATGATTGCAGATGCTGAAACCCAGCAAGAGGCTGTGGCCGCGATGCGCCCCGATTTGCAAGCCCTTGAAATGCAGGCGCGTTTTCTGGGCGTGAACGAAGAACCGATGATAGGGGCGCGGCGTTGGTATGATTTCATTGCGCCGCAGGTTCAGGCCGATCTTCAGGCGAACTTGCCCGATCTGGTTGCCGTTGCTCTGCCAACCAGCCGCGAGGCGCGGGTCTATATGCAAACGCACCTTGGCGTGTTGCAACTGACCTTTGATCGGCGCAGGTTGTCACCGGTTGCGCCGCACCAGTTGATCGTGACGATGGTGTTTTTCGCGGTGATCATGACTACGATCTCCTTTCTTTATATGCGCAACCAATTGCGGCCGATCACGCGATTGGCCGATGCTGCGCAGGCGTTTGGTCGGGGGCGGGTCGTGCCGTACACCCCCGGTGGTGCAATCGAAGTTCGTGCGGCCGGCAATGCGTTTCTGGACATGCGCGCCCGGATCGAACGTCAGATTGAACAACGAACCCTGATGCTGTCGGGTGTCAGTCACGACCTGCGCACGCCGCTGACCCGTCTAAAGCTCGGGCTGTCCATGCTGCCCGAGGATGAGGCCGCACCTTTGCAGCAGGACGTGACAGAAATGCAGTCTTTGCTAGACGCTTTTCTGGATTTCACACGTGGCGCTGCGGAAGGGTCCCCCGAGGAAGTGCAGCCCGACGTGTTTATTCGCCAGATCGTCGAGGATGCTAAGCGCGCCGGGCATCAGGCCGATTTAATTGGGGTTGAGGGGCAGGGGACAGTTATGTTGCGCCCCATGGCCATTCGCAGGGCCGTTGAGAACCTGATCGGAAATGCGGTGCGTTATGGATCACGCGCTGACGTCAGCTTGACGCTGAATCCCAAGTCTATGCGTATCCGTGTCGAAGATGATGGTCCCGGTATTCCAGTCGAGGAACGTACCGAAGCGGTCAAGCCTTTCACCCGACTTGACCCGGCGCGCAATCAGAACAAAGGCAGCGGCGTAGGGCTGGGATTGGCGATCGTGGCGGATATTGCCCGTGCTCATGGTGGAACCTTGCGGCTGGCAAAAAGCGAGCGTTTGGGCGGGCTTTGTGCGGATATAATAATCGGTAGGTAGCCAAAATTCTCTTGCTAATTAAATGCATGCAATTTTGTGCTTTTGTATAAGCATGTCATTCTAACCCCAGTTTTCAAACGACGTGGGGTTCAGAGAAAATGATTAAAGCAGCTCTTAGCAATATTGAGAAAGTCGTTGTTACTGTCACTTCATTGTTCGCGCTTGTTCCGATCACGCAATTCGCACGGGAAGCCGAAGATCGAAAATTCGAACGCATGGCAAGCTTCATTGCGCTTGGCGATACCTGCAGCAATTGGATGCAGGAAGAAGTGATTCAGGGGATGGCGTTTGAGCTGAAGCACTTTGTCCAGGAAGACGCAGATGAGTTCGCACCTATTCCGGTTCAGGTCCGAGCAAATCAGGTGATCTATTGTTCTTACGTTCTGGATTACTTCCAAGCCGAGTTCGCAAAAGTCTATGGCCCGCCAGATCCGGATCAGGAGTATTACGAACCGACTGCGGATGAATACTTGGCCATGCTGTATGACGCCTCACATTGGTCCGTGCCGATCGATTTTAAAGACTACCTTGTGACCGTCAGAAACCTGCCAAATTCGGCTGGGACACATACGTTCTACGAAACACAAAGCCCCTGGTGGCTGGCTGATAGCGTAGAAGAGTTTCTGGAGTATTAATTCCGCCGGTCTGCGGTGTTTTAGCAGGATCTACGTTTTGTATCGCTGTGCAAACAGGCCAGACATTTCGACTTCGCGGGGTTCGGCACGCCAATTGGCCCAAGGGCGAAACGTTTATCTTTTCTGTCAAAGCGTTAGGCGGTGATTTGGTAGGCCCGGCAGGACTTGAACCCGCAACCAAAGCGTTATGAGCGCTCTGCTCTAACCAATTGAGCTACAGGCCCGCCACGGCGTCTTGCCTATCACGGTGAACGCCCGCGTCAAGCCTGACCGTTGCAACATGTTGCACAATCGACTAACCCGCCCGCAAAGCATTCATGAGGGACCGACCATGACAGCGGGTAAGAACGGAATCACCTATGCCGATGCAGGCGTGGACATTGACGCGGGCAACGCTCTGGTCGATCGGATCAAGCCCGCCGCCAAGCGGACCAACCGCCCCGGCGTGATGAGCGGGTTGGGTGGCTTTGGTGCGTTGTTCGATCTGAAGGCCGCCGGGTATCAGGACCCGATTCTGGTGGGCGCAACAGATGGCGTTGGCACTAAACTTCGGATTGCGATTGATACCGGTGTCGTGGATGGGGTCGGCATCGATCTGGTGGCCATGTGCGTCAATGACCTGATCTGTCAGGGGGCCGAGCCGCTGTTCTTCCTGGATTATTTTGCGACTGGCAAGCTGGACACTGACACGGCAGCGCGGATCATCGAAGGCATTGCCGAGGGGTGTGCGCAATCCGGCTGTGCGCTGATTGGCGGAGAGACGGCTGAGATGCCGGGCATGTATCCCGATGGTGACTTTGATCTGGCCGGGTTCTCGGTTGGTGCGATGGAACGTGGTGCGGATTTGCCCGCGGGTGTTCAGTCGGGTGACGTGCTGCTGGGTCTGGCTTCGAACGGTGTGCACTCCAATGGCTATTCTCTGGTGCGCAAACTGGTCGAGCTGTCTGGGCTGGGTTGGGATGCGCCGTCGCCTTTCGGTGAAGGATCGCTGGGTGAGGCCCTGCTGACGCCCACGCGCCTGTATGTTAAGCCAGCTTTGGCTGCAGTCCGTGCCGGTGGTGTTCACGCGCTGGCCCATATCACAGGCGGTGGCCTGACCGAAAACTTGCCGCGCGTGTTGCCCGAGGGGTTGGGGGCCGAGATCGATCTGGACAGCTGGCAATTGCCACCCGTCTTCAGCTGGATGGCGGAAACCGGTGGCATCGTCGAAGCCGAAATGCTCAAGACCTTCAACTGCGGCATCGGCCTGATTGTGGTTTGCCAGGCAGACAAGGCGGATGCGTTGTCGACCTTGCTGTCCGACGCCGGTGAAACAGTTGCGCGGATCGGCACCGTGACCGAGACGCCCGGCGTTGCCTATTCGGGCAAATTGCTGTGAGCCACAAGCGCGTCGCGATCCTAATTTCCGGCGGTGGGTCGAACATGGTGTCGCTGGTCGATAGCATGACTGGCGATCATCCGGCGCGGCCTTGTTTGGTGCTGTCCAACGATGCACAGGCAGGCGGGCTGAAAAAAGCTGCGGACCGTGGCATTCCGACCGCAGTGGTCGATCATCGTCCGTACAAAGGGGACCGCGCCGCGTTTGAGGCCGAGCTTTTGAAGCCCTTGCAAGAGGCACAGCCGGACATTGTATGCCTGGCAGGTTTCATGCGCGTGTTGACGGGGGATTTTGTGTCCAGGTTTCAGGGGCGGATGCTGAACATCCACCCCTCTTTGCTGCCAAAATACAAGGGTTTACACACCCATGCCCGCGCCATTGAGGCGGGTGACTCCGAACATGGCTGCTCGGTTCATGAAGTAACAGCAGCGCTGGATGATGGCCCAATTTTGGGGCAGGCACGGGTGCCTGTCGAGCGGGGCGATACCCCGGATTTACTTGCTGCGCGAGTGCTGGTTCAGGAGCATGTGCTCTACCCCGAAGTGTTGCGCCGTTACGCTGAAGGCAACAGGTCGCCCGTCCTGTTGCCCTGAACCCGCTCTGGGTGATTTACACCTGCCCGATAATCGGCCTATGGTCGATGGTAACGCTCGGGACGTAAAAAAACGGGCAGTCACAAAAACCAAGAGCGATACTAGTACGGCGCATGAAAACCCTGACGACGACGCAAGAGCTGGCCGACTTCTGTAAGGCCGCTGCAGGCTATCCTTATATCACTGTCGACACCGAATTCCTGCGCGAGCGGACGTATTACTCCAAACTCTGCCTCGTGCAATTGGCGGTCCCCTCCGAAGACGAAGACAGCGCGGTTCTGGTGGATCCGCTTGCTGATGATCTGTCGCTGGAACCGCTTTATGAGCTGTTCCGCAATGAAGACGTGGTAAAGGTTTTCCATGCTGCCCGTCAGGATCTGGAGATCTTCTGGGTCGAGGCCGGGGTGTTTCCTAACCCTTTGTTTGACACACAAGTCGCGGCAATGGTTTGCGGCTTTGGTGAACAGGTGGGTTACGAGACATTAGTGCGCAAGATCTGCAAGCAGGGAGTCGACAAGACTTCTCGGTTCACGGACTGGTCACGGCGTCCGTTGACAGACGCGCAGAAAACGTATGCGTTGGCTGATGTCACCCATCTTCGCAAGATTTACGAACACCTGGCGGCTGAACTTGAGAAGACAAAGCGCAGCCATTGGGTAGGGGAAGAACTGCGCACGCTGACGCAGCCTGCCACCTATGACATTCGCCCGGAAGAGGCCTGGAAACGAGTCAAGACGCGGACAAATTCGGCCAAGTTTCTGGCTGTGGTGCGGGAACTGGCCCAGTTTCGCGAAGCTTATGCGCAGGAAAACAACGTTCCTCGGAACCGGGTTTTCAAGGACGATGCGCTGATTGAACTGGCGTCAACCAAACCCAAAACGCCCTCGGATCTGGGTGGATCGCGGCTGTTGCTGCGCGAGGCACGAAAGGGCGCGATTGCCGAAGGTATTTTGGCCGCTGTAAAACGTGGGGTGAATTGCCCTGCGGATAAGCTGCCTAAGGTCGACACGTCGCGGGACAAGCTGAAGGTCAATCCGGCATTGGCCGACTTGCTGCGCGTTCTTCTGAAATCCAAAACAGAAAGTTCCGGCGTAGCTGCCAAACTGATCGCCACAAGCTCTGAACTGGATCAGATCGCCGCCGGTGAACGCGACTTGCCCGCCATGGCAGGCTGGCGGTTTGAAGTCTTTGGTGAAGACGCGCTGAAACTTTGTGAAGGCAAGATCGCGCTGGCTGCCAAGGGGCAGGCGGTCAAGGTGGTCTCGCTTTAGCGGCGCTTAGCGTCGCCGCGATTCCAACGCGTTCTGCTGCCCGACCACGCGAACCAGTCGAATACCTTCAAGATCCTGACGGCTGACGTTGACTGCGTCCGACACCATGCGGGTACGTTCGGACCCTTGCAGTGTTTGTGCGTTGGGATAGTTCACGAGGAACTCAAATTCCATTGTGCCGTTCTTCTCGTTTTCTTCCGAGTTTACACGAACCAGGCGCGCATTGTAGGCACCCTGACGGACGGCCGTTCCCGTAGCATAAATGATCGCTCCGGTGGGAGTGGCATCGATGCGCAGTTCGTCTATCTGACCGATCCGAATGCTGGAGTCCGCGATATTCGGGCGCGAAAACAGGCCCGTGCCTTGTCTTTGCTGAGGCACCAAAGCATCAGCTGCGTTAGGGTCCGGTGGTGTTTCAGTTTTAACCGATCTGCTGGAGCCAAACCAATTCGACGGGTTCACCCGAGAATCACGCCAGCCGCTGCATGCAGTCAGGGTCAGCGTGGCGATGATAAGAACGGACAGAGATTTTTGCATAGACCCACAGCTTTTCACACGAATTCAAGCAATGGGTTAGCGCAATTTCCTCGCCTTGAAAAGCCACTGCGGGGCTGGACAGCAGGTGGTCGTCGGCATAGGTCACTGGTGGTATCGCAACCAAAAGGATCGCCGCGCCATGGCCACGCCCGCCTTTGAGGACATTGTCGAAGATTTCGAGTTTCTGGAGGACTGGGAAGACCGGTATCGCCATGTCATCGAACAAGGCAAAGCGATGGATCCGCTGGATGACGCGTTCAAAGTTCCTGCCACCAAAGTAAATGGGTGTGCCAGTCAGGTTTGGCTGCATCCCATGATCGAAGGGGGCGTGTTCAAATTTGACGGCGACAGCGACGCACTGATCGTGCGGGGGCTGATTGCCGTCCTGCGGTCTTTGTACAATGGATTGCCCGTGGCGAAAGTGCCCAAGGTCGATGCCGGGGCTGAACTGGCGCGTTTGGGATTGAATGATCATCTGTCGGCACAGCGATCAAACGGCCTGCGCGCCATGATCGAACGTATCCGTCAGGTCGCGCAGGAAAACGCTTAAGGTCAAGCCGGACGGTTTGCCCAATCTGTCAAAGTGGTTTCCAGATCGCCATAGCCGGTGAAACGGCGTTCGAACTCTAATCCCATACGATCCGCACATTCGCGGGCACGCGCGGTCAGGTCCGGGTTATCGATCTGGGCCTGATAGATCAGCTTTGTGTAGTTGCCAAAATACATGTCACGCAGTTCCGGGTGACGATCCAGCCCCAAAGGCTTCCAGACAAAAGCGTCGAACTGCCGGGCCAAAAAGTCCGTCAGATAGAAGGCCGTAGTCTCGTCCTCGCCGCGCGCCTCAAAGGCTTGGTTGCCTTCGAAGAACGAGTAACAATGGGGACCTTTCACCATTTCGACCCCAAGTTTTTCGCAGGCTTGTTGTAAAAGGCCGCCGGTTCCACAGTCAGCGTAGACCACATAGATTTTGTCGAATTTGTCCCGGTGTTTGGCCACAGCATCTTCTACGGCCTGTGTGATCCGTTCCGGGTGAACATGCAGAATCGCGGGCAGACACGTTAATTCCATATGGTCCCAGTGATTACGTGTTTTGATATCCAGAATCTCTCGGGCCAAAGCCCCGCACGCGATCAGAAGAATACGGCCCGACTCGGCGCTGGAATAACCTTTGGTTGTCAGACTGGCATCATCGGGCAGGGCGTCTTTTTGCATGGTATGGCGTCCTTTGAATCTGCCCCTAGAAGAGGATGAATATCAACAATGAGCAAGTCTTGTTCCGACCTCTGAAGGCAGGCTGCCGACGTCCTCAGTTTGCTTTTGCAGCCTGAGGTTTGTGCCGACGGCTTCTTGAGAAAAGTCGCTTCCTAGTGTTCCAGATTTTCATGTCATTAGTTTGAAACGAAAAAGGGCCGCCCAGTTCGGGCAGCCCTTTGAGTGAAATTTCAGTCGGTTTAGCCAGCCAGTTGGTTGTGCTTGCGGCCTACAAAGTCCTTTGCAGTTTCCACAGCAACAGCCGCGTCACGGCAGTAAGCGTCTGCGCCGATGGCTTTGCCAAACTCTTCGTTCAGCGGGGCACCGCCAACCAGAACGATATAGTCGTCACGCACACCTTGTTCGACCAGGGTGTCGATGACCACTTTCATATAAGGCATTGTGGTGGTCAGCAGGGCGGACATGCCCAGAATGTCGGGCTGCTCGGTTTCCAGTGCTTCCAGGTAGTTTTCGACCGGGTTGTTGATACCGATATCGACAACTTCAAACCCAGCGCCTTCCATCATCATCGACACAAGGTTCTTGCCGATGTCGTGAATGTCGCCCTTGACGGTGCCGATCACCATCTTGCCAACGCGCGGTGCGCCGGTTTCGGCCAGCAGTGGCTTCAGGATCGCCATACCGCCCTTCATGGCGTTGGCGGCCAGCAGAACTTCGGGCACAAACAGGATGCCGTCGCGGAAGTCATGGCCCACAATGGTCATGCCACCGACCAGAGCTTTGGTCAGAATGTCATAAGGGGTCCATCCACGCTCCAGCAGGATGTTGGTTCCTTCTTCGATCTCTTCTTTCAGACCATCGTAGAGATCGTCGAACATCTGCTCGACAAGTTCGTCGTCGTTCAGTTCGGACAGGATGATGTCTTCTTCGTCGGACATGGGGTATTCCCTGTGCTGGGCGGGCCATCGGCCCGTGGTGGCATTTTTTCCGTTTTGGCCAAAACGTCGCATTCTGACTGTGACGATTGCGACGTCGGTCGTTTCGGGACCGACCTATATGTCAAAAAAACGCGCGGCTCGAATGAAAAATCTGCATGATTATCGTGGACTCCGCTTGATCGCTCCTATTTGGACTGACTCAGGGATGACTTGCGCAGGGCTTGTGTCGGTCGTATGTTTTGAGTGAGAACATAACGCGAACAAATTGCTGAAGTGAATGCTGTGCCCACCGTAAAAGCCAGAGGAACACGTACAAACACCGCCGGACGGTTCGAGCGCTTCGCCACCGTCGTTGTCGATGACGGATGGGACAATGACGAAACCTTACCGCTGCTGCGCACCGAAACACGGGATGAGGTGGCGCGCAGTGCGATTACGTATAATCGGTCTCCGGATTTGCCGTTTGACCGTTCCATCAATCCGTATCGGGGGTGCGAACATGGCTGTGTCTATTGTTTTGCCCGGCCCAGTCATGCCTATCTGGGTCTGTCTGCCGGGCTGGATTTCGAAACCCGCCTGACGGCGCGTCCCAACATGAGCTGTGTTCTGCGCAAAGAATTGTCGTCCAAGTCTTATAAGGTCGCGCCGCTGGCTATAGGAACAAACACGGACCCGTATCAGCCGATCGAGAAAGATCGCCTGATTACAAGGTCCTGCCTTAAGGTGTTGCACGAGTTCAACCATCCGGTTGCAATTGTCACCAAGGGCGCTCTGATCGAGCGGGATCTGGACATTCTGACTGAAATGGCCAGCCGTGGATTGGTGCGCGTCGGGATCTCGCTTACCACTTTGGATCCCGCTTTGTCACGCCGGATGGAACCTCGTGCACCGTCACCGCAGCGCCGTCTGCGCATGATCCGCACACTGACCGAGGCCGGGGTTCCGGTGCGTGTGATGACATCTCCGATTGTGCCCGGCCTGACGGATCATGAACTCGAGAACCTGCTTGAGGCGGGGCAGGAGGCCGGAGCAGATGCCGCCAGTTGGATCATGTTGCGATTGCCACGTGAGGTGTCGCAGTTGTGGCAGGACTGGCTTGCCGAACACCAACCGGCACGAGCAGAAAAAGTGATGTCCAAGCTGCGCGACATGCACGGTGGGCGGGACTATGACCCGCGTTGGGGGCACAGAATGCGGGGCGAGGGCGAATACGCCGGGATTATTGCCCAAAGGTTTTCGACAGCCTGCAAACGGTTGGGGCTTTCTGTTAAATCTGCGTCCTTACGTTGCGATCTGTTTGCTGTTCCACCGCAACCGGGTGACCAAATGAGCTTGTTCTGAAGCCCAAATGGCACATCTGGTTTGACCGAAGGTTTTTGCTGCGAAAGCAACGGGTTGTGCAAGTGCGTCGTGTTCGATGAAAAAGGCCCCGTTAAAACGGGGCCTTAAAAACGTCTGGGAAGTTTGATGTATCAGCGGTTTTCGATATCCACGTAATCCCGAAGCGTTTCGCCCAGATACAACTGGCGCGGACGCCCGATCTTGTTCTGAGGATCGGCAATCATCTCTTTCCACTGGCTGACCCAGCCCACGGTGCGCGACAGGGCAAAGATCGGCGTGAACATGGACGTCGGGAAGCCCATCGCTTCGAGGATGATGCCCGAATAGAAGTCCACGTTCGGGAACAGTTTCTTCTCGGCGAAATACGGATCTTCCAGCGCTTCGCGCTCCAGTTCCTTCGCAACCTGCAGTTTCGGGTTGTTTTCAACGCCCAACAGATCCAGCACTTCGTCGGCCGATTGCTTCATCACTTTGGCGCGCGGGTCAAAGTTCTTATAGACACGGTGACCAAAGCCCATCAGGCGGAACGGATCGTTCTTGTCTTTGGCGCGCGCGATGTACTCGGGGATACGATCCACAGTGCCGATCTCTTCCAACATCTCCAGGCATGCCTGGTTCGCACCGCCGTGCGCCGGACCCCAAAGGCAAGCGATACCCGCGGCAATACAGGCGAACGGGTTCGCGCCAGAAGACGAAGCCAGACGCACGGTCGAGGTCGAAGCGTTCTGCTCGTGATCGGCGTGCAGGGTAAAGATACGGTCCATCGCGCGGCTGAGGATCGGGTTCACCTCATATTCTTCGGCCGGAACACTGAAACACATGCGCAGGAAGTTGGACGCATAGTCCAGATCGTTGCGCGGATACACGAAGGGCTGACCGGTGTGGTACTTATAGGCCCAGGCCGCAATCGTCGGCATCTTGGCGATCAGGCGATGCGATGCGATTTCACGCTGCTGCGGGTCCGAAATGTCGGTCGAGTCGTGATAGAAGGCCGACATTGCACCGACAACACCGACCATGATGGCCATCGGGTGCGCGTCGCGGCGGAAACCGCGATAGAAATACTGCATCTGCTCATGCAGCATGGTGTGACGGGTGATCGTTGTTTCGAACTTCTCCAGATCTTTTGCCGCTGGCAATTCTCCGTAGAGCAACAAATAGCAAACCTCGAGGAAGTGCGATTTCTCGGCCAGTTGGTCGATCGGATAGCCCCGGTGCAGCAGCTCGCCTTTTTCGCCGTCGATATAGGTGATGGTGCTGTCGCAGCTGGCGGTCGATGTAAAGCCCGGGTCATAGGTGAAGACCCCGGCCTGTCCGTAAAGCTTACGAATATCGACAACATCAGGCCCGGCGGTAGGGGAATGAACTGGCAACTCGTATTCTTTGCCGTGAACAGTCAGAGTGGCTGTTTTGTTGCTGTCAGTCATAGTTGTCCCTTCTTCATTCATGCGCACGCCGGACAGACCGCCAGCGATACGGGCAACGACTGCGCGCGGACGCGCAATCCGGGTGTTAGCGGAGCAGCGTTACCCGTTTATGAAGATTGGGTTTATTTCGCTGCCTCAGAAAGCCGCGCCAGGGTTTCATCCCGTCCCAGCACCAGCATCATGTCAAAAACCGAAGGTGTGACGGCCCGACCTGCCAGCGCAGCCCGTAGCGGACCTGCCAGCTTGCCGAACTTGAGCTCCTTTGACTCGGCAAAGGAATTCAGGGCCTCCTCCAGTTCGTTCCGGGACCAGCTAACATTTTGCAGCTGCGGCGTCAATTCCGACAGTATACCATCGGATACAGATGCCAGCGCCTTTGCGGCCTTTTCATCCGGAACAATTGGGCGTTGGGTCAGTGCAAAATGCGCTTTTTCAAGGAGTTCCGGGAAAGTACGCGCCCGATCCTTGAGGCAATACATCGCACGTTCCAGATCACCAGATTGTGTCGGAGTGAGAGCAGGAAGGTCTGCTGCCGCAAGGTAATCCTCAATTTCTTGCCGCAATGCAGCATCGTCTGAGATTGCAATATGCTGCCCGCAGAGATTTTCCAGCTTTTTCAGATCGAAACGGGCCGGGCTTTTGCCGATTCCGTCCAGATCGAACCACTCTTTTGCCTGCGCATCCGTGAAGAATTCGTCATCACCGTGACTCCAGCCCAAACGCGCCAGGTAATTGCGCATTCCAGCCGCGGGATAGCCCATGGCCTGATATTCCTGCGCGCCCAGTGCGCCATGACGTTTCGACAATTTCTTGCCGTCGGGCCCGTGAATCAGCGGGATATGTGCCCAGACCGGAACGTCCCAGCCCATTGCCTCATAGATCATCATCTGACGCGCGGCGTTATTCAGGTGATCGTCGCCGCGAATAACGTGGGTGACGCCCATGTCGTGATCGTCGACCACCACCGCCAGCATGTAGACGGGTGTGCCGTCCGAACGCAGCAGGATCATATCGTCCAGCTGGTCATTACGGATGGTTACATCGCCTTGAACCTGATCGCGGATCACTGTCGCACCGTCTTGTGGCGCTTTGATGCGAATGACAAATGGCGCGTCGGGATGTGTTGCCGGATCAGCGTCGCGCCACGGGCTGCGGAACAGGGTCGATTTACCTTCGGCCCGAGCCTGTTCGCGGAAGGCAGCAATTTCTTCCTGTGTCGAGAAGCACTTGTAAGCCTTGCCTTCGGCTAGCAGTTGATGCGCAACCTCGGCGTGGCGGGCCGCACCTTCGAACTGGCTGATTACGTCGCCGTCATGGTCCAAACCCAGCCATGCCATACCCTGGAGGATTGCGGCAGTCGCCTCAGGGGTCGAGCGTTCACGGTCGGTATCTTCAATCCGCAACAGGAATTTGCCGCCACGACCCCGAGCATAGAGCCAATTGAACAGCGCGGTGCGTGCGCCACCGATGTGCAGAAAACCGGTGGGTGAAGGGGCAAAACGGGTGACGACCTGGTCGGACATGATGGGGATTAACCTTTTGGTAACCGTATCTGGCATAGTTTGACGCCTGTCTAACGAGCCCGAAGGACGGGGGCAACCATGCGTGTTCTTGCACGGGTCGAGGCCGCGCTGCTGTGCCAAACGGGGTATCTGTTCCCATGGACGCCGGTCTTGCTTGCGACCGGGATCGGTCTGTATTTCGGGATTCGGGTTGAGCCTGAATTGCTGGACTATGCTGGTCTGGCCGGCCTTTGCGCGGTTCTCATCACTGTGCGCCGCTGGCTTGCGCCGGGGGTGGGTTCGTTGGCCATCGGGGGGGCGCTGATCGCTGCTGGTTTCTGCCTGGCAGGTGCTCGCGCCCATATGGTGGCAGAACCGGTTCTGTCATGGCGATATTATGGCCCGATCGAGGGGAGGGTCGTCGCCATGGACCGGTCTGCCTCGGATGCGTTGCGGTTGACGCTTGATCAGGTACGCATAGGGGACGTACCGCAGGAGCGAAGGCCGCAGCGCGTCCGTCTTTCCGTTCATGCCTCAACCGGACCTATTGCACCGGGGCAGAGGATTATGACGACGGCGCATCTGTCTCCGCCACAGGGGCCGGTGGAACCCGGTGGGTTCGATTTCCGCCGCCATGCGTGGTTCCAGAGTTTAGGCGCGGTGGGGTACACACGCGTCCCTGTTCTGACCGTCGCACCAGCCTCGGCCGGGATCGAGGGCGTTCGGGTAACCGCCATCCGCATGGCCATATCGAGGCGCGTGAAAGAGATACTTCCTGGCGAAATCGGTGGCTTTGCAGCCGCCGTGACCACAGGGGATCGTAGCGGAATGGGGCAAGACACGCTGTCGTCGCTACGGGCATCCAACCTCGCGCATCTGCTGGCTATCTCGGGATTGCATATGGGGCTGCTGACGGGCTTTGTGTTTGTGGCCTGTCGCGTTGGTTTGTCGCTGTTTCCGCCGCTTGCACTGCGGTTGCCTGTCCGAAAAGTAGCTGCGGTAATTGCATTGGTTGCAGCGACCATCTATCTGATGCTCTCTGGCGGTAACGTTGCAACCGAGCGCGCGTTTGTCATGGTCACGGTCATGTTGGGCGCGGTGCTGATTGACCGCCGGGCGATTTCGCTGCGCGCCGTGGCGGTTGCGGCGGTGATCGTTCTGCTCCTCAGACCGGAATCGCTTCTGAGCCCAGGGTTCCAGATGTCATTTGCGGCCACGACTGCTTTGGTCAACGTATTTGGTGCGCTGCGCGAAGTCGGCCCCAAGCCCGGACCAAAATGGCTTAAACCGGTGGTTGGCGTGCTCATGTCTTCGGCCATTGCCGGTCTTGCGACGGCTCCGATTGGTGCAGCGCATTTCAATACCATGTCGCACTATGGCCTTTTGGCGAACCTGCTTTCTGTTCCGGTCATGGGTTTGTTTGTCGTCCCAGCGGCTGTGGTTGCTGCGCTATTGGCGCCTCTGGGGCTCGAGGCGATACCCCTGACGGTAATGGGCTGGGCGTTGCAGTGGATTTTGACAGTGTCGCATTGGGTTTCGCAGATGGATGGCGCACAAGGCTTTGTGGTCAGCCCGCCGTGGTACGTCCTGCCTCTCATTGCCTTGGGTGCCTTGTGGATTGCCTTGTGGCAGGGACACGCGCGGTGGGTCGGGATGGGCCCGCTTGCGGCTGCTTTTTTGCTTTGGACTACGGGACAGCGTCCCGACGCCCTGATTGCTGAAACCGGAGGGTTGGTGGGCGTGATGACCGAACAAGGCCGCGCGCTTAGCAAAACCAAAGGCAGCGGGTTTGTTGCAACCGTTTGGCTTGAGAATGACGGGGATGGTGTCGATCAGTCACAGTCTGCGCTCAGGTGGCCCGAGGCGGACACGATCCAGCGCTACCTGTTGAAAGATCAGGAGATTATCCACCTGACTGGTAAAAGGGCTGCAAACGGGTTTAACGAATGCAAGGCAAACCAGATCATCGTCTCTGCCGTGGCTCTGAATTTGGAAGGGCCGTGCGGGATTTTTGACCCCGATCGCTTGTACGAAACCGGCAGCCTGTCTGTTCTGGACGGAAAGCTGATATCAAGTGCCGAGCTGACAGGGCAAAGGCTTTGGTCCCCGAACGCGCCCGGGGACCTTCGGTCCAAGCGGGCTCAGTAGGTCCGGATCAGGCCCACAAGGCGGCCTTGAACCTTAACCTTTTCTTCGGGCAACACGCGCGTCTCGTAGACCGGATTGGCAGCTTCAAGCGCGATGGCATTGCCCCGGCGGAAATAACGCTTCAATGTCGCTTCCTGATCCTCGACCAAGGCAACCACAATGTCACCGTTATCTGCGGTCGACGTTTCCCGGATCACCACCACATCACCGTCGTTGATACCCGCGTCGATCATCGAATCTCCACGAACCTCCAACGCATAATGCTCGCCTTTGCCGGAGACCATGGGGCCAGGGACGGCAACATGGTGCGAGACATGGCTGATGGCCTCAATGGGAACACCAGCCGCAATCCGACCCATGACCGGCAGTTCCAGCGCGTCGACTGACACTGGTTCCACATTCGCAGGGCGGCGGCCTGCCGGTTTGTCACCTTCGATAACCCGCGGCGTAAACCCGGCTGTGGGTTCGCCACCTAGGCTTTCGGGAAGTTTCACGATCTCAATCGCGCGGGCGCGATGGGCAAGGCGGCGGATAAACCCGCGTTCTTCCAGCGCGGTAATCAACCTGTGGATGCCAGATTTGGATCGCAGATCGAGTGCGGCCTTCATTTCGTCGAAACTGGGCGGAACACCGTCCGCCTGCACACGTTTGTGGATGAATTCCAGCAAATCCAATTGCTTCTTGGTCAGCATCGCTCACACCTCGTCGCTCATGCGTTTTCTTTTGTTCTACGCATGTTCACGTTTTGTGTCAACGGATTTGAGAACATCTCAGATTGGCAGATACTGAACCGTTTCCCCGATTTCACGCGCAGGATCGTGCGGTTGTCGGACCAAAAGCGCATTTGCTTGTGCCAGAACGCTGAGAAGCGAGCTGTCCTGATCGGCGCAGGCCGCAATGCCTGTGTCGCTTAGAACCGCGCGCATGTAATGCTCTCGCGGCCCGTTTTCCGGCAAGGGTTCCGTGAGTTGCGCTGTAAGGAAAGGCGGCACCACGTGGTCCAGGCCCAGCATCCGGCGTACCATCGGTGCCAGAAACAGATAACCGCAGACCATGGCGCTGACCGGGTTACCGGGCAACCCAACCATAGCTGTTTCACCGATACGTCCGGCCATCAGTGGTTTTCCGGGGCGCATTCGGATCTTGTAGAATGACCGTTCCATGCCCAATCCCTGCGAGACATCCGAGACAAGGTCATAATCGCCAACCGACGCGCCGCCGATTGTGACGACAAGATCGGCCCCTTGTGCCAGGCCAAATGCAGTTTCAAGCGAGGAAACGGTGTCGTGCGCAATGGGCAGAACGCGTACCTTTGCTCCCAATCCCTCAAGCAGAGCCTGCAACCCGAATGTGTTCGAGGCGATGATCTGATCTGGGCCCGGCTCTTCTCCGGGCATCACCAGTTCGTCGCCGGTGGAGATCAGGGCAATCACCGGTTTGCGCGCAACGGTGACGCGTGGGGTGTTCATTGCAGCCATCAGGGCCACATCCTCAGGCCGGATCAAACGGGGTGCTGAAATGGAGGTACCGATTTCAAAATCCACGCCAGCAGGGCGGATATTGGTTTTGGAACCGGGTTCGTCGGTAATCGTGATCAGGTCGCCACGTCGGTCGGTATCTTCCTGAATGACCACAAAATCCGCGCCCTCGGGCACTGGCGCACCGGTGAAAATGCGCACCGCCTGACCGGGACCGACCTGGCCCTCAAACCGATGGCCGGCCGCGGATTCGCCGACCACCTTGAACATGGCGTGCAGCTCAACTTCGGCGGCATTCACCGCATACCCATCCATCGACGATGCCGCGAAGGGAGGTTGGTTCCGCCCCGCCACAACATCCTGCGCCAGAACGCGCCCGGCGGATTGTGCCAGAGGAACCTCTTCGGAAGGTAAAACCCCCACCAAATCGAACAGCAGGGCGCGCGCCTCTTCGACCGTGATCATTTCGCCTCGTAACGCCCTGATTTACCACCATCTTTCAGAAGAACGCGGATGCCACCAATCTCCATCGCCTTATCGACGGCCTTTGTCATGTCATAGACTGTCAAAGCCGCGGTTGAGACTGCGGTCAGGGCTTCCATCTCAACGCCGGTCTGTCCCGAGGTCTTGACCGTGGCCTCGATCTGAACACCCGGTAGATCAGGATCAAGCGTCAGTTCAACTGCGACTTTGGTGACTGGAAGAGGGTGACACAACGGGATCAGATCAGGTGTCTTCTTGGCCCCCATGATGCCCGCCAGACGGGCGATGCCCAGAACGTCGCCCTTTTTCGCGCGGCCTTCAGAAATGATTTCAAAGGTTTCCGCTGCCATCTTGATATGACCGGCAGCGACAGCGACACGGTCGGTCACGTCCTTGTCCGACACATCAACCATATGCGCCTGACCTTGAGCATCAAAATGAGTCAGCGGCATCACATCACTCCGGGGATCAGAGGGTTGGATAGGATATGACGCGTAGCGGCCTCGACATCGTCCTGACGCATCAGGCTTTCGCCGATCAGGAAGCAACGGGCACCGTAGCGGGCGATCTCCCTCAGGTCGTCTGATGTTCCAAGGCCACTTTCACAAACGATGGTGCGGTCTGCCGGCACCAGCTTGGACAGGTGCCGCGTGGTGTCCAAAGTGGTCTCGAAGGTCTTGAGATTGCGGTTGTTGATGCCGATCAACGGGCTTTTCAGCTGTGCTGCGCGTTCCAGTTCCGTTTCGTCATGCACTTCGATCAGAACATCCATACCCCAATCGAAAGCGGTTTGTTCCAGTTCCGCCGCCTGATCATCGCTGACGGATGCCATGATGATCAGAATGCAATCTGCGCCAAGCGCGCGGGCTTCGACCACCTGATAGGGGTCGTACATGAAATCCTTGCGCAAAGCAGGCAGGGAAGTCGCCTCGCGGGCCTGCGTCAGATATTCCTTTGCACCCTGAAAGCTTGGGGTGTCGGTCAGCACGGACAAACACGCAGCACCACCATCCTCATAGGCTTTGGCCAGTACAGGCGGGTCGAAATCCGGACGGATCAGACCCTTGGACGGGCTGGCTTTCTTGACCTCGGCAATCAGGCCATAGCCTTGCCGCGAGGCGGATTGCAAAGCTTCGGCAAAGCCACGGGTTTCCGATGCAGCCCGTGCCTCACTTTCCAGTGTTTCCAAAGACTTCTGCGCTTTGTCGGCCGCGACCTCTTCTAGTTTGTAGGCTTTGATTTTGTCCAGTACGGTCTCGGTCATTCGGCTTCCTGTGTCTTGCGTGCCAGAGCGGCGATTTTTTCTTTGGCTTTGCCGCTGTCGATGCTCTCGGCGGCCATGGCAACACCGTCGCGCAGGTCGTTTGCGGCTTCGGCGACAACCAAAGCGGCGGCCGAGTTCAGCAGTACAGCGTCACGATACGCGGATGGGGCTCCGTCCAACAGGGCGCGGAAAGCGACAGCGTTTTCTTCCGGTGTGCCGCCGATGATGTCTTCGAATGGATGCACGGGCAGACCCGCATCTTCGGGGTGCAGCTCGACCTCTTTGATCGTGTCATCTTCCAAAGCGGCGACCCAGCTGATGCCGGTGATCGTGAGTTCGTCCGTCCCGTCCGAGCCATGCACCAGCCACGCGCGGTCTGATCCAAGCAAGCCAAGCGTTTCGGCCATTGGCCGGATCAGGTCACGACTGAACGCGCCGGTCAATTGCCGTTTGACACCAGCAGGGTTCGTCAGAGGTCCAAGAATGTTAAAGATCGTGCGTGTGCCCAGCTCCTGGCGTGATGGCATGACATGAGCGATGGCCGGATGATGCATCGGGGCCATCATGAAGCCGATACCAACGTTTTCCAGAGCGGATTCAACGACTTGCGGGCCAACCATGACGTTGATCCCCATCTGACCCAACGCGTCCGCCGCACCCGATTTCGAACTGAGGTTCCGGTTGCCATGTTTGGCAACGGTGACACCGGCGCCCGCAACCACAAAAGCCGTCGCGGTCGAGATATTCAGTGTGCCTTTGCCGTCGCCGCCTGTGCCCACGATGTCCATCGCGCCTGCCGGGGCGGTCACAGCGTTGCATTTTGCCCGCATCACAGCGGCGGCAGCGGCGTATTCATCGACGGTTTCACCGCGTGTGCGCATGGCCATCAAAAGCCCACCGATCTGGCTGGGCGTGGCTTCGCCATCAAACAGGATGGCAAAGGCTTTTTCAGCTTCGTCACGAGTCAAAGGGCGATCGGCAGCGGCTCCGATCAGCGGTTTCAGCGCGTCGCTCATGCGGGGACTTTCAGTTCTTGCAGGAAGTTCTTGAGCAGGGCGTGGCCGTGCTCGGAGGCAATGGATTCCGGGTGGAACTGGACGCCATGAATGGGCAGTTCCTTGTGTTGCAACCCCATTATGGTGCCGTCTTCCAATTCAGCCGTGATCTCAAGACAGTCTGGCAGGGTTTCGCGTTCCACGATCAATGAATGGTAGCGCGTTGCCTCAAACGGAGAAGGCAGCCCCGCAAACAGACCCTTGCCTGTGTGATTCATCGTTCCCATTTTGCCGTGGACAATCTCGTGGCATCGGATGACCTTACCGCCAAAAACCTGACCGATGGTCTGGTGTCCAAGGCAAACCCCCAGCAAAGGTGTTTTGGTTTCTGCGGCGGCTTCGGTCAGCGCAAGGCAAATACCAGCCTGATCCGGGTCGCAGGGGCCGGGGCTTAGCAGGATACCGGCGGGGTTCATGGCCATCGCTTCCTGAACATCCAGCGCATCATTTCGGCGAATGACCATTTCGGCACCAAGTTCGCCTAAATAATGTACTAAATTGTAGGTAAACGAGTCGTAGTTGTCGATCAGCAGCAGCATATGGGCACTTATCTTCGCTTGGGCATTTCAGGCTGGCGATGCAGCCCCGGGCCACGGTATAATGTCCGCACATACATGCTCAGGCTTGAGCGGCAGCGTCAAGAGGACATACCGTTTCTGACGCGTCCAATTGGCCGAGCGCCACATCAGATGGCGCAGAGCTGGACGAGGCAGAGAAAAGAGGCGAAAGGCTGGAAATATGGGCGGATTTTTCGGGGGAATGGTCGCTGGGGCGATCGTTGTTTTGATCTTGGGTGTGTTCGTGTCGCTCAAGACACCGATGGCCAATACGCCGGTTGTTGTCACCGAAGCACCGGCGCCGGTAATTTCTGAAACACCTGCAGCACCGACTGAGGTGACCGAGGCCGTATCCGATGCCGATGTTGTGGAATTGGCTCCGCATGGGCTGGAAGCCGCCGATGACTCAACCGAGGATCTGGCTGACTTGTCCGGGCTTGAATCATCCTCGGACACGCAACCAGAGGTGGGCGCAGCAGCTGAGGCGGTGGACCAACCCGAGGCTGCGGTTGCGACCGAAGTTTCAGTTGTGACCGAAGCACCTGCAGCGCCGCCAGAACCCAGCCTGGCGCCTTCGGCTCCGCAGGACGAGGCGGGGCCAGCCGTGAACGACGATACGCCGGCCCCTCCTATAGAGCCCGAGACGACCGAGGTTGCTCTTCTTCAGCCGGAAGAAGATCCGTTGCCGCAAACTGAGGACACAGACGAGGAAAACCCGTTTGAAAGCAGCCCAATCGCAGTAGAGGGGGATGAAGACGTTCTGCCGCGCAAGCTACCGCGTATCGCTGCGCTGCCGCAGATTGGCGGGGACCAGGAAGCAAGTGCAAGTTCAACGGTTGGAAAACGTATCATTCCGCTAACCGAACGCGATGATGAACCTGTGGCCGAGCAAGCCTCGGCAGAAGAGCCAAAACCGGCGGGCAAGCCGATCGAACGCTATGCGGCCAAATTCGAAAACCCTGAGGCCAAACCGCTGATGTCCATCATCCTGATCGATGACGAGGGCGCATTTGGGGCTGAGGCGCTTCAGGATTTTCCCTATCCCATCAGTTTTGCCGTGAACCCGTCTGATCCAGATGCTGTAGAAAAGATGGCGCGGCACCGCGCGGCCGGGTTCGAAGTCATGGCTCTGGCTGATTTGCCCGAAGCTGCAACTGCGCAAGACGCTGAGGTTTCGCTGTCCGTCTGGCTTGACACTCTGCCCGAAACCGTTGGCATTCTGGAAGGGGTGGACAGCGGCATTCATGGCAATCGGAAACTGGCCGATCAGGTTGCTGAAATTGCTGCCGGAACAGGTCGTGGCCTGATCACGCAGGACAATGGGTTGAACACTGTGCAGAAGCTGGCAGCCCGCAATGGCACGCCGTCGGGTGTTGTATTTCGTGACATCGACGGTGCGCGTCAGGACCCTAAAGTGATGCGCCGGTTCCTGGATCAGGCGGCGTTCCGCGCCGGGCAGGAAGGTGCTGTTGTCATGCTGGGTCGGGTCCGCCCGGAAACGATTTCAGCCCTGCTGCTTTGGGGGTTGGAAGACCGCGGCAGCCGCGTGGCGATGGCCCCGATTTCCGCGGTCATGATGAGACAGATTCAGTAATCTGCGAAAACGAGTGTTAAGAAAAGGGCGGCGATCTTATGATCTGCCGCCCTTTTTCGTTTAACTGTTTCCGTTACCCGTGAACCGCGCAGCATCTGCCGCAGCGCGCCGGATTGCATTGGATTTATGAACGGTTTCCATGAACTCGGCCTCGGGGTCGCTGTCGTAAACAACACCGCCACCGGCTTGAATATACAGCTTTTGATCTTTCACGATGGCAGTGCGCAGCGCGATACACATATCCATGTCGCCCCCCGCGCTGAAATAGCCTACGCCGCCGCCATAGACGCCGCGTTTTTCCGGCTCCAACTCGTCGATGATCTCCATCGCGCGCACTTTGGGCGCGCCCGAGACGGTACCCGCAGGCATTCCGGCAAAAAACGCATCCAGCGCGTCTTTGTCTTCGGCCAGTTCACCCACCACGTTAGATACAATATGCATGACGTGGCTGTAGCGTTCGATGATGAACTCTTCGGTCGGGCGCACGGTGCCGATTTTGGAAACGCGCCCTGTATCGTTGCGGCCCAGGTCCAGCAGCATCAGGTGCTCGGCCAGCTCTTTCTTGTCGGCCAGCAGATCCAGTTCGTTTGCCTTGTCTTCTTCCGGTGTCGCGCCTCGGGGGCGGGTGCCAGCAATGGGGCGAATGGTGACTTCACTGCCGAACACGCGCACCAGAATTTCAGGGCTTGCACCCACGACTTGAAAGCCGCCGAAGTTGAAATAGAACATGAAAGGCGACGGGTTGGTGCGCCGCAACGACCGATAGAGCGCAAAGGGCGGCAGCGGAAACTCCTGCGTCCAGCGCTGCGCTGGGACAACCTGGAAAATATCACCTGCGCGGATGTATTCCTTGGCCTTTTCAACCGCCTCCATATAGCCGGACTTGGTAAAGTTCGACACAGGAGGTGCGATTTCACGTGCATCACCCAAATCGCGGGTTTCCGCAGGCATGGCACGCTCCAGATCGCGAACTGCATCCATAACGCGCTCAGCAGCTTGTGCATAGGCAGCCTTGGCGGATTGACCATCACTGGCCCAGGCCGGTGATACAACGGTCACTTCACCCTTTACGCCATCCAGCACAGCGATGACCGAAGGACGCAACATGATCGCATCGGGCAGGTCCAGAGGGTCCGGATTCACGTTCGGGAGGTATTCCACCAGCCGCACCATGTCATAGCCCAAATACCCGAACAGCCCCGCTGCAGCCTGAGGCAGGTCATCCGGCAGGTCGATGCGACTTTCGGCCAGCAAAGCGCGGAGGTTGTCCATCGGGTTGCCGTCTTGCGTCGAGAACGCCTCGGAATCGAACCGGGCAGAGCGGTTGAGTTCGGATGCTTCACCGCGACACCGCCAGATCAGGTCGGGCTTCATACCAATGATCGAGTAACGGCCACGAACTTCGCCGCCCGTCACGGATTCCAGCATGAACGCATCTTTCTGTGCGCCCGTCAGCTTGAGCATCAGCGACACAGGGGTGTCCAGATCAGCGGCAAGCCGTGTGTAAACCACCTGATTTTCGCCCGCTTCATAAGCGCGCGCGAAGGTGTCGAATTCGGGTGTCAGTGCCATTTCGGTCTCGTTTAAAAGCTCGATTGCACGGCATTCAGCGCCTGTTGGTCTACGACCGGACGCGCGCGTGTCTGTGCATCGCGCACATAGGCGTTGAAAATATTCTGTGACAGGGCCTGATTCATCTGCGCGGACAGAGCTTCACGCAGTTGGCGCAGTTCGTCTGTGTCTGCGGGCGGAAGAACCTCATCCAAGCGCACCAGCAGTGCTGCGCCGTTTCCACCGATGACACGCAGCTCTCCGGGTTCCATCTGGAACACCTCGTTCATGAAATCTGCTGGAACGTCATCCAGAAACGCCGTGCGTGTCAGGGCATTTTCAACGCGGAAGGGTAGGCCGGTGGTCGTAAAGTCGCCATCTGTTGCCAATTGCGTCAGAACTGCATTCGCCCGATCTTCCAGCGCTTTGTTGGTTTCAGCCTGAAGCCATGCGGCGGCTACGCGATCACGTGCGCTGTCCAGCGGCTCGGGGCGGCGCGGCAGAACCTCATTCAGGCGCAGGGCAAAGATCGACCCATCTTCGAGGAATGCGATTTCGGGAAAGTCACCTTCCTGCACGGCTTCGGCTGCAACGCGGAATCCGTCATAGGCGGCGATTTCGTCCGAACTTTCGCGGGTCCAGTCGATCTGACCCAGTTCCATTTCGGTCTCATCTGCCAGTTCTTCCAGTGTGGCCCCGCCAGCCAGCATGTCATTGATATCTTCGGACTGCGCCTCGATCAGGCGGCGGGCCCGCTCGGCTGCAAGCTCTTCGCGCAAGGTCGGTTCAGCTTCTTCGAAAGGCACGTTGTCGGCTGCCAGAGAGCCGTTGATCCGGAACAAGGCCGGGCCAAAAACCGAAGGCAGGGGGCCAACAACAGTATCAAGATCGGCTGCAAATACTGCATCCGCCGCCTCGCCCAGATCCTCGCGGGTCACGTCGCCGAGATCGATGTCGTTGAGCTCAAGATCGCGTTCACGAACCAGTTGCTCAAACGTAGTACCGCCAACCTCAAGCTGGGCCTTTGCTTCGCTTGCGGCTTGCTCATCCGGGAAGTTCAGGCGCTCAACCAAGCGCCGTTCCGGCTGGTTGTACTCGTCTGAGCGGTCTTCATAGAGTTTCTGCAGGGCGTCTTGATCCACTTCAACACTGTCGATCAGCATCGCAGGCGACAGGATCGCGTATGTCAGTTGCTTGGTCCGGGGCAGGGTGAACAGGTCGCCGTTCTCATCATAGTAAGTCTGAATCTGCGCGTCGGTTGGTTCAGCAATTGGGTTTTCCAATGCCTCGGTCCCGACCGTGGCCACAGTAAAGCTGCGTCGCGCGCCAATATAGTCGGTCATCGTATCTGTCAGAGTCGCTGGCATCTCGACTCCGCCCATGATCGCGCCTTGCACAATTGTGCGTGCAGTTTCCTTGCGCAGATCCGTTTCAAACTCAGAGTCGGTCATGCCGATCTGTTCAAGTTGAAAGCGATAGGCTTCCCGGTCGAAACTGCCGTCGACGCCCTGAAATGCGGGGATCGCTACAATCTCTTGCTGCAGGTTTTCGTCGCCGATCGAAATTCCAAGTTGCCCAACTTCGTTGTCCAGAGCCGCCAGCGCGGTCAGGCGGGCAAGCGCGTTCTGATCCAATCCCAGATCACGCGCCTGCGACATTTGCATCGGTTGGCCAGTCTGCGCTTCCACGGCGCGGATTTCCCGCTGCAATTCGCGCACATACTCATCGACCGAGATGCTTTCATCACCCACTTGTGCAACGGTTCGAACCGTTCCGCTGAGATTGGTGGCACCGAAGCCTGCGAGGCCCAGCATCAGCAGGCCCATCAGAATCCAGACAAAGGTTTTCGAAAGACTTTTAGCGCCTGCGGCCATGGTGCCCTCTTGTTATTGCGGCAGCGTTCTGCCCTGTCGGTTGCGGCCCTGAATACGACGCACACAGCCGAGGGGCAAGCTTAGAAGGACAGGCCCTGTAACCGGTCGAACAATTGACCCAATCCAGCACGGTCGAGATTGGCAAAGGCCACCCGCACCTGCCGTTTGCCGGCGGGGTCGTGAGCGGGCATGAACATGGTGCCGGGCAACAGAAGCACGCCTGCTTCTGCCACCAGACGGCGGGCCAGTTCATCCGAAGCCATATCGAATGGATGTTCAAGATAGGCGAAATAGGCACCAAGCCCCAAAAGACGCCATCCTTGCGCTTCAAGTGCTGGCATCCCGTCCTTGATTGCGTCCCTGCGGTCCAGAATCTCGTCCCGCTCACCTGCCAGCCATTGTGACAGGTTCTGCATCCCCCAAAGGGCTGCGAACTGACCGATCTGACCGGGACAAATGGCAACGGTGTCGAGGAATTTCTCGACTTCCGCCAAAAGCACGCGGCTTGTCGCTATGGCCCCGACCCGGTGGCCTGTCAGGCGATAAGCTTTGGAAAAGGAATAGAGATGGACCAACGTCTCATCCCCGTCAGGCTGCTGGAACAGATCGTGTGGTGGACCACTGCGGCTATCGAAATCGCGATATGTCTCATCGACGATGAGGCGAATTCCGGTATCACGCGCCAGGTCATAGAAGGCCCGGACCAGATCAGCCGGGTATTCAACACCACCGGGGTTGTTGGGCGTGACCAGGGCGATGGCGCGCGTTTTTTTGGTGATCAGTGCGCGCGCACGATCCGGATCAGGCAAAAGGTCATCTCCTGTTGGCAGGTCAACGGCCTTCACCCCAGCCATGTCCAACCACATTTTATGGTTGAAATACCATGGCGTTGGCAGAATCACTTCATCGGCCTCGTCGGTGATTGCCGAGATCACAGCCGAAAAGGCCTGATTGCAGCCCGAAGTGATCGCGGTCTGAGCCGGATCAACCTGTGCTGCGTAATGCGCGCTGATATGTGCTGCCAGTTCAGTGCGCAGGTCGTCGTTCCCCAAGACCGGCCCATATAAATGCGCGCTGTCTTCCTGCACGGCAAAATCGGCCATGGCCTGACGCAGAGCAAGCGGAGGCGGGTCGACCGGCGCGGCCTGGCTGACATTGATCAGCGGGCGGTCAGCTGGGAAGGTGACACCTTCAACCCAACGGCGCGCCTCCATCACCGGAGGAGGGAAAGTGGCGCTGGTGCGGGTCTGGGTCATGGCGTACCGGTCTATTTGCGAGGCTCTGCCTCGCGCTCCGAGGTATTTTTAAACAGAAGAAGGGATCAGTCGGTGCCGCGATATGGCTCGACATATTGAAGTGCCATATCCCAGGGGAAGAAGATCCACGTATCCTGGCTGACCTCGGTGATGAAGGTGTCCACCATAGGGCGGCCCTTGGGTTTGGCATAAACAGTCGCAAAATGTGCGTTGGGGTACATTTTGCGGACCAACTCCAGCGTTTTACCGCTGTCTACCAAGTCATCGATGATCAGAATGCCGGTGCCATCGCCCATCAGATCTGCGTCGGGGGCTTTCAGAACTTCGGCTTCGCCTTGTTCCTGATGGTGGTACGACCGCACGCTGATCGTGTCGACCGTGCGGATGTCCAGCTCTCGGCTCACAATCATCGCAGGGGCCATGCCGCCGCGCGTAATGGCTACAACGGCGCGCCAGGCACCATCGTCTGGGCCTTGTCCATCAAGACGCCAGGCCAACGCGCGCGAATCGCGATGGATCTGGTCCCAGCTGATGTGAAATCCTTTTTCGTGGGGCAGGCGGTCTTTGGCGCTCATGATCTTAGCCCTTTTCCACGTCAGGTGCATCAACGGCCTTCATGCCGACAATGTGATAACCCGAATCCACGTGCAGATTTTCTCCGGTCACACCGCTGGACAGATCAGACAGCAAGTAGAGTGCTGACTTGCCCACATCATCGATGGTCACGTTGCGGCGCAGGGGCGAGTTATATTCGTTCCACTTCATGATATAGCGGAAATCGCCGATGCCGCTGGCGGCCAGAGTTTTGATCGGACCGGCGGAGATCGAGTTGACGCGGATGCCGTCCTTGCCCAGATCCTCGGCCAGATATTTGACCGATGCCTCAAGCGCGGCTTTGGCGACGCCCATTACATTATAATGGGGCATAACCTGTTCGGCGCCATAATAGGTCAGGGTGATGGCGCTGCCGCCTTCGCCCATCATCTTTTCGGCGCGCTGCATAACGGCGGTGAAGGAATAAACCGACACGTCCATTGTCAGCTTGAAATTCGCCCGGCTGGTATCGACATAGCGACCGCGCAGTTCGTTCTTGTCGGAAAAGCCGATGGCATGAACGATGAAGTCCAGTTTACCCCATTTCTCTTCCAGCGCAGTGAACAGCGCATCAACGGATGCCTCATCGCTCACGTCACATGGCAGGACAATTTCGCTACCCAATTGCGCTGCAAGCGGGTCGACGCGCTTTTTCAAAGCGTCGCCCTGGTAGGAAAAAGCAAGCTCGGCCCCGGCTTCGGACAAGGCGCGGGCGATTCCCCATGCGATTGATTTGTCATTGGCCAGTCCCATGATGAGGCCGCGTTTGCCGGCCATCAACTGATTTGACATGTTTGGTTCTCCGCCTGTCTTCGCGATGTGTTGAGTTGGTTTATGCCATTGGTAGCGTTGCATCAAGGCCGTGCGCTCTTGCCCGCAGCGGGTTCTCGCCTTAGGTTCGTCGTTAATACTTTCCAGGGGATGGAAATGACCGAGCGTGATGGCATCTTTGCTGGCTCCGATCCGTTTGAAATCGCGGGTCGGTGGTTGAGTGAGGCTGAAAAGACAGAATTGAACGACCCTAATGCGATTGCGCTGGCAACCGTCGACCCAGATGGAATGCCAAACGCGCGTATGGTACTGCTGAAGGAGATCGAAGCAGATTCGTTTGTGTTCTATACGAACTACGAAAGCGCAAAAGCGGCCGAATTGGATGCAGCCGGAAAAGCTGCATTTGTCATGCATTGGAAATCTTTGCGGCGACAATTGCGTGTTCGTGGTACAATCACCCGCGAAAATGGGCCTCAGGCGGATGAATATTACGCATCGAGGTCGCTGAAGAGCCGTTTGGGGGCCTGGGCGTCGAAGCAATCTCAACCCCTATCAAGCCGTACAGCCTTGATGGCTGAGGTGGCCAAGGTGACTGCTAAGCTGGGTCCGAATCCGCCCCGGCCACCGTTTTGGGGCGGGTATAGATTGACGCCAACTGAAATTGAATTCTGGGCTGACGGGGCATTCCGTCTACATGATCGGTTCAGATGGAAACGCGCAGAGCCGGGATTGGCATGGCATGTGGAAAGGTTGAATCCATGACGTTCACGTGTCGTGAAATGCAACAGGCAGAAAATAAACAATTTTTTCGGCTTGAATTTACCTGTCATTCCCATAAACAACAAACCCTTAACGAACGGCTAAAACTCGCGATGGGAATACCGTGCCAGAAGATATGAACAACATGTATCGCGTTCGTGGACACGTGAAATGGTTCGACCCTGCGAAGGGGTACGGATTTGTTGTGTCCGACGATGGCGGCCCGGATATCCTGTTGCACGTGAACGTCTTGCGTAACTTTGGCCAGAGCTCGGTCGCAGATGGCGCAGGGATCGAGATCATGACGCACCGCACGGATCGGGGCGTTCAGGCCGTCGAAGTGGTCGCGATTGATCCTCCGGCGCGGACCGACTCGATGATGCTGGCCGATTTTGCCGAGTTGGATCCCGTGACGATCGCCGAGGCACCATTGGAAGCCGCGCGCGTAAAGTGGTTCGACAAGGGTAAGGGCTTTGGTTTTGCCAACGTCTTTGGCCGTGGCGAAGACGTTTTTCTTCATATCGAAGTACTGCGCCGTTCTGGTCTTGCTGATCTGCAACCGGGCGAAGCGCTGGCCATGCGTGTGATCGATGGCAAACGGGGCCGGATGGCGGCTCAGGTGTTGGCCTGGGAAGCCGCACTGGACGGCTGACTTTTTCATGAAACGGTTTCTGACGCTTCTGCCCCTGTTCCTAGTGCTTTGGACGGGTGGGGCGTTTGCAGCGTGCAGCGCTGATCGTGTTACCTTGCGAAATGACAACGCAACGGTGCGTTTTGACGTCGAACTTGCCGTTACACCTCAGGAACGCTCCCAAGGGTTGATGTTTCGCGAAACACTCCCGAATCGATCCGGAATGCTGTTTGTGTTTGACCCGCCTCAACGCGTCGCGTTCTGGATGAAGAACACTTTGATTCCCCTGGACATGATTTTTCTGGATCGCACTGGCTTGGTAACGCACGTGCATGAGGGGGCGATTCCTGGCGATCTGACCCCAATCGAGGGCGGAGATTCCGTTTTTGCAGTGCTGGAAATCAACGCCGGATTGTCGGCGCGCTATTCCATTACGCCCGGCACACAGATGCAGCACGAAATTTTTTCGTCAGGTCCTGCAATTTGGCCCTGTTAGGGCTTTTCAAATCAGATTGGCATCGTTAGGAAGGCGCACGGTCCGGGGCGTGGCGCAGTCTGGTAGCGCACCTGTTTTGGGTACAGGGGGTCGTAGGTTCGAATCCTGCCGCCCCGACCACTTCCACTCAATCATGAGGGCGATCCGCCCATTGCTTGGAACAGCCGGCTGATCGACTGATCCAGCTCGGTGCTGTCCAATGGCACTTCGACCACAGAACCGGTTCTCTGCGGGACTTTGAAGAACACGTTTGCATCTATGCGGTAACCGTCAGCGTTCTTGCTTGATGTCAGGCGCATAACGCTTTGTGGCAGGTCCTGAGGATTGCCGTCGTAATTCAGAATCAAATAGGCAGATGCCTCTGCGGGCAGAAACTCGCGGCATTCAAATGTTTGGCCGCTGGTTCTTTCAAAAGATTCCCCCGGGCCGGAACAACTGGTTTCAAAAACATCGAACAGTCTTTGCGGATACGTTTCGAACTGGGCGCTGCGTGACGCATAGGGCACATCTTGTGGTGCGCAGGCCACGATACAGGCCAAGAACGGAATAAAGGTGAACAGCTTCATACCTTTGGACCTTTTAACAATTGAACGAACGGGCCGCGATCAAATTCGAGCGCCTCAGAACAGAACCAGATGATTCCCGATCAGCCTAGACGTTGTCGCATTGGTTGATCAAATGCAGATAACTATGCTGGTAAAAACGGGAATTCGATTTGAGACTTTGAGATTTCGGCGAAAATTTGCCGTTAATGATCCTGTGGAGGAATCGCGCACCGTTGGGTCACACTCCTGAAACGTCGTCAGGTCAACAAAAAAGATTTCAAAAAAGGCGGAAAAAGGGCGTTGACCTTATATGTGTTCATACGCCAAATTGTATGAGCCGAAGAGATTGCCACAATATCTGGTGTTGAAGCTGGAAGAGGCAGCAGGCGAGGGTCGGAAAGCACATCTAATTTAAGTGCGCCGTTTTTGCGGTTTTTCCGCTGTCTTTGACAGCGAAGGATGCCCTTGTCCGTATAACTCTGGGCGTTGTGGGCGGCACCCTGCAACACAACATTTGGTGCCGGGAACTGAAAATTGGGCGGAATTTAACCAAGGCTGCGGACATGAAGATTGACAGAAAATTCACCAAACCAGATCAGGATGCCTACTCGGACCTTGATTTCGTGTCTGCAACGTCTGAAATCCGTAACCCGGATGGAACGATTGTATTCCGCCTGGATAACATTGAAGTGCCCGCAAGCTGGTCGCAGGTGGCAAGCGACGTGATCGCTCAGAAATACTTCCGCAAGGCAGGCGTTCCCAGCAAGCTGAAGAAGGTCAAAGAAAAAGACGTTCCAGAATTCCTGTGGCGTTCGGTACCTGCCGAAGGCGCTGAATTTAACGGAGAAACCTCGTCCAAGCAGGTGTTCGATCGTCTGGCGGGTGCATGGGCCTATTGGGGCTGGAAGGGCGGATACTTCTCGGATGAAGAAGACGCGCGTGCCTATTTTGACGAGATGCGCTATATGCTGGCGACCCAGCGCGCCGCACCGAACAGCCCTCAGTGGTTCAACACAGGTCTGCACTGGGCCTATGGAATCGACGGACCGGCGCAGGGGCACCACTATGTCGATTACAAAACCGGCAAGCTGACCAAATCGAAATCCGCGTACGAGCATCCGCAGCCGCACGCGTGTTTCATCCAGTCCGTTGATGATGATCTGGTGAACGAAGGCGGCATCATGGATCTGTGGGTGCGCGAGGCGCGCCTGTTTAAATACGGCTCGGGCACAGGAACCAATTTCAGCCACCTGCGCGCAGAAGGCGAAGCGCTGTCGGGTGGCGGCAAATCTTCGGGCCTGATGGGCTTTCTCAAGATCGGCGACCGCGCGGCTGGCGCGATCAAATCAGGCGGGACAACCCGTCGAGCAGCAAAGATGGTGATCGTCGATGCGGATCACCCGGACATCGAGCAATTCATCGAATGGAAGGTGATCGAAGAGCAGAAAGTGGCCTCGATCGTTGCCGGATCGAAGATGCACGAAAAGATGCTGAACGGCATTTTCGAGGCCATCCGTTCGTGGGACGGCTCGGCAGATGATGCTTATGATCCAAACGCGAACGATGCGTTGAAAAAGGCAGTGCGCGAAGCGAAAAAAGTCGCGATCCCAGAGACTTACATCAAACGCGTTCTGGACTATGCCAAGCAGGGCCATGACAGCATCGAATTCCCGACCTACGATACGGACTGGGATTCGGAAGCCTACAGCTCGGTCTCAGGCCAGAACTCGAACAACTCGATCCGCGTCACCAATGCGTTCCTGACCGCTGTCGAAAAAGACGCCGATTGGGAACTGATCAACCGCACCGACGGCAAGGTCGCCCGCACCGTCAAGGCGCGCGACCTGTGGGAAAAGGTCGGTCACGCCGCATGGGCATGCGCCGATCCGGGCATCCAGTTTCACGACACAGTAAACGAATGGCACACATGCCCTGAGGACGGCGAGATTCGTGGCTCGAACCCGTGCTCGGAGTACATGTTCCTTGATGACACGGCCTGTAACCTGGCGTCGATGAACTTGCTGACCTTCCTCAAGGATGGTGAGTTCCAGGCGGCGGACTATATGCACGCCTCGCGCCTGTGGACCCTGACACTGGAAATCTCGGTAACAATGGCGCAGTTCCCGTCGAAAGAGATTGCGCAACTGTCCTATGATTTCCGCACCTTGGGTCTGGGCTATGCCAATATCGGCGGTCTGCTGATGAACATGGGCTACAGCTACGACTCGGACGAGGGCCGGGCCATCTGTGGCGCACTGACTGCGATCATGACTGGTGTGGCCTATGCAACGTCGGCTGAGATCGCCGGAGAACTGGGCGCCTTCAAAGGTTACGAGCGCAACGCTGATCACATGCTGCGCGTCATCCGCAACCACCGCCGTGCGTCGCAGGGTGTAACCGACGGGTATGAGAAACTGGCCGTGAAACCGGTGCCTCTGGACCACGGCAACTGCCCGGACAAGCGTCTGATCGATCTGGCCATGTCCGCTTGGGACGAGGCGCTGAGCCTGGGTGAGAAAAACGGCTATCGCAACGCGCAGGCCACCGTGATCGCGCCCACCGGCACCATCGGTCTGGTGATGGACTGTGACACCACCGGGATCGAGCCGGACTTTGCTCTGGTCAAGTTCAAGAAGCTGGCCGGTGGCGGTTACTTCAAAATCATCAACCGCTCGGTGCCGTCGGCGCTGGAGAAGCTGGGTTATTCCTCGTCTCAGATCGAAGAAATCGTCAGCTACGCGGTTGGTCACGGCACCATCGGGAACGCGCCAGGGATCAATCACACCTCGCTGACCGGTCACGGCTTTGGCCCCAATGAGCTGGCCAAAGTGGATGCTGCACTGGAAAGCGCCTTTGACATCCGCTTTGTCTTTAACCAATGGACACTGGGCGAGGATTTCTGCACCGGCGTTCTGGGCATCCCGGCGACCAAGCTGAATGACCCGACTTTTGATCTGCTGCGCCATCTGGGCTTTACCCGCGCGGATATCGACGCAGCGAACGACCACGTCTGCGGGACGATGACACTGGAGGGCGCGCCGCATCTGAAGGAAGAGCACTATTCGATCTTCGACTGCGCCAACCCCTGCGGCAAGAAAGGCAAGCGTTTCCTTGGGGTTGATAGTCACATCACGATGATGGCGGCGGCGCAAAGCTTCATCTCGGGCGCGATCTCGAAGA
Source organism: Ruegeria sp. HKCCA5929 (assembly GCF_013034525.1). Lineage (NCBI taxonomy): Bacteria > Pseudomonadati > Pseudomonadota > Alphaproteobacteria > Rhodobacterales > Roseobacteraceae > Ruegeria > Ruegeria sp. HKCCA5929. Next base: position 610,861 of record NZ_WQGE01000001.1, on the reverse strand, counting down.
CGATCAACATGCCGAATGATGCGACCATCGAGGACTGCCAGAAGGCATACGAGCTCAGCTGGTCTCTGGGTGTGAAAGCCAACGCACTCTATCGTGACGGCTCGAAACTGTCGCAGCCTCTCGCCGCGGCGCTGGTCGAGGATGACGACGAGGCGGCTGAAGTGCTGGAAAGCGGTTCGACGCAGGAAAAAGCTGTCGTTCTGGCCGAGAAAGTGATCGAGAAGGTCGTGGTCAAGGAAATGATCCGCAGCCACCGCGAGAAACTGCCGCATCGCCGCAAGGGCTATACCCAAAAGGCGATCGTGGGTGGCCATAAGGTTTACTTGCGCACCGGTGAGTTCGAAGACGGCAAGTTGGGTGAGATTTTCATCGACATGCACAAGGAAGGCGCTGGCTTCCGTGCGATGATGAATAACTTCGCCATTGCCGTGTCGGTCGGTCTGCAATACGGCGTGCCGCTGGAAGAGTTTGTCGATGCCTTCACCTTCACCAAGTTCGAACCGGCAGGGATGGTGCAGGGCAACGATTCGATCAAGAACGCAACGTCGATCCTGGATTACATCTTCCGCGAATTGGCCGTGTCCTACCTGGACCGCACCGATCTGGCGCATGTGAAACCCGAAGGCGCGACCTTTGACGATCTGGGTCGAGGCGAAGAAGAAGGTGTGTCCAACATCTCTGAGATCAGTGAAAGTGCTGCGTCCAAGTCATTGGAAGTGCTGAAACAAATCAGCTCGACCGGTTATTTGCGCAAGCGTCTGCCTCAGGATCTGGCTGTGTTCAATGCAGGTCAGGCTGAGCTGAACGGGATGGCTGAAACAGCGGCTGCATTCGAAGCACCTGTGGCTGAAACTGCAGTGGCAACCGGCATGGACGCCCGAACCAAAGCAAAGATGCAAGGCTATGAGGGTGATCCGTGCGGTGAGTGTGGAAATTACACGCTGGTGCGCAACGGTACCTGCATGAAATGCAACACCTGCGGCGCGACAAGCGGGTGTAGCTGATGAGAAAGGATTTTACAGGCCACCTAATCAACGGCGAGAGTTACTCCGAGGAGATGACAATCTCTTTGGAAGCGAAAGGAGACCGGCTTAGGAAATGGGCCGAATGCACTCTGCCCGTGACGGATCGTATGCGTTTGGTTCTGATGAACCCGTCATCAGAGTTTCTTTGGAAGTTCAGGACAGTAGACGGTGACTGTTTCGATTTGGTGCTTCAATCGAGGGTAAACCCATTATCTGAACTGCTTATGTTCCAGAACTCAGGAGAAGTTCCAGGAATGTAATTAGGAATCTATTAACGCCCCGGCACCCCGGGGCGTAGGGGTCGGACGCTGCCCTTGGTTACCGACCCCGACGAATACGGAAAAAGGCACTGAGACTTACCAAGTTTGCCTTTTTCCACTCGGCCGACATGCCCGTGTTGGCCGGGAACAGGGTGGGGCGGAATATTTGCTCCCTCCCACTCTTTCACGGGGCGGGTGCGCTCGCCCCATGCGCAGTCCAGGCCGCAGGCAAAAAAACACCGGGCGGTCAACGACATGAGCCTGGAAGGCGAAACTGACAGGGGGCTTCGGCCCCCTTTCTTTTTTGCTTCACACGGCCCGCGTAAGCGCGGATTTGCCGGATTTGGTGAAATCCGTCGGGCAAGACCTGCCGAAATGGGTCCGGCGAAATTTTGCCCGGCGGGGCATTGCGCGCTCGACTCGGTCAAACACGCAAGGATTGGCGCGAATCCCCAGCTTTCGCGCAATACGGGTGACGCACTGAGGTGTTGCGGTGTTTCTGGGAGCTGTCCGGACGAAAGATAATCAACCTATCAGGAGGCACCAAAATGAAACCGCAGTATTTGATTGGGATTTCCATCGCTGCGTTGACCTTGCCGGGTCTCGTATCGGCGCAATCGACGGCAGATGCCAATGGTGATGGCGTTCTGACGATTGAAGAAGTGCAGGTGGTAGCACCAAGCGTGGATGCCGACACCTTCTCGGCCATGGATGCAAATGGCGACGGCGCGTTGGACGCAGATGAAGTAGCCGTTGCACAGGAAGCCGGTTTGCTTCCGCCAAGTGACGGATAAACGTAAGGGCGGCCCGATCATCATCGGGCCGCTTGTTTTCTGTCATCCGGGCAGGTGAATTTTGAACTTTTCGCGCAGCTCAATGTCCAGTAACGGATCGAACTTAGCCTCGGATGGCGCAGACAGGATTTCTTCTTTTCGCGCCGTTGCCTTGTCGATCAGATCGGGCTTGCCAAGCTCGACCCATTCTTTTGGCGACGATCGATCTCCGAATGTGGGGTAAACATAGTCAGCTTGCATCCGGCTGAGCGTAGCTTCCGTTCCAAGATAGTGACCGGGACCGCCCATGCAGACCTCGGCCATCTGGTCCAGAGCGAGGGTATCATCTGTAACCTCGATCCCGCGTACACAGCGTTGGGCCTGACCGATCAGGTCATCGCTAAGGATAAGGCTTTCGAAACAGAAACCCAGCAACGAGGCGTGCATGCCCGCCGCTTCATACACCATGTTCAGACCGGACAGACCCGCCATCACGTTGGAACACATCTGTTCCCAACCGGCCTGCATGTCGGGAAGTTTCGAATCCGATGCCCCTGCGGCCGCACCGCCGGGCAGGTCGTAGAACCGGTGCATCTGTGCGCATCCAGCCGTCAGCAGGGCCTGTTCTCCAGACCCGATGGACATCGCGCCTGTCCGTAGGTCCAGACCAAAGGGCCAAGTGCCAAAAACGGCTGGTGCTCCGGGACTTACGGCGTTTACGTAAACCAAACCAGCAAGGCATTCGGCGGTTGCCTGCGTGATTGCTCCGGCTATTGTCGAGGGCGCGGTGGCACCGGCCATCCCAGCCGAGAGCAGCAGAACAGGCATTCCGGCCTTGATGCATTCCTCCATCACTTCGCAGCTTTCCGTTGCGAATTTCATTGGCGGAACCACAAAGCAGTTCGAATTCGATACAAATGGCCGCTCGCGGTACTTATTCTCACCACCCGCGATCATATAGATCATCTCCATCGCGGGCGCGACGTGGCTGGGTTCCGTGAACGAGGTTCCGACGTGTTTGAAAGTGCCGGAACAGCTGGCGTAGATCGTGTTCAGGTCCATTTCCAGATTGTCCGCGATGTCGCGGCAAACCATGGGCCGTTGAACAAAGTGAATGTTATCAAGTTGTTGGCAGATGCGCGCGGCATCGTGCAAGTCCTGCACGGTTGAATCGCGGTATTCCCGTCCGTGTACGTCGACCATGGACACGGCAGCGCCCGCAGTGCCGTAATGAACCTTGGTTCCCATCAGCTCGAGATCGGTTTTCCCGTCGCGACTGTAGAGCGTGACCGAGCGGTTCGCTTTGGCGATTGTATCTTCGACCAGCGCACGCGGAAACCGGATGCGTCCGTCGTCGCCAAGGGTACAACCGGCGCCCACAAGGTAGTCGATGCCGCTTTGCGGGGCATCCGCCAGCCCAATGGTTTCAAGCGCGGTCAAGGCGGCCTCATGAATGCGTTCAATCTGTGCCTGCGTCAGAACATTCAGAACGCCGCCTTCCATTCCGGAGCGTATAGGGCGCAAATGGTCAGGCAGGGCTGAGGCTCGGGCGGCACGGCGTGCAGCGCGGCCACCGCTGCGTGAAGTGTTGCGGGATTGGTCGTTCATTTCAAAATCCGGTCGTTGTGTGATGCGTTGGGGTGAGGGTAATCCCCCTTACGGTCGCCCCCGCGCGGCACGGCCACGATCCGCACCGATGGTGCGGCTAATCAGGCTGATCTTCCAATCGTGATCTGTCATGTGGCCTCTCAACAACTTCTCAATGCTTTCCAAAATGCTGCGACACAATCTGTCCTGTTTACGACCTTTGTTGGAATTTGCTGACGATTGTGCCGGTAATCTGCCGAGTGGAAGAGTGTTGGTTAGATTTTCTCCCGTTTTGGAAGAATTCTGTTATACTGCATTCACTTACTTTTGAGCGTTACGCTCCTGAAATTGAATTCTGACGGAGTGGATCACAAATTAGAATTCGTTTGCGTCTTTGGATCGAAACAAGAGCGACATAGCTTTGAACCCGTGTGCAAAACCTCTTTCTGTCCTGTTTGCTGCGACCTTCATCGCAAGCGCAAGCCCGGTATCGGCCGAGGATTGGACAGGTGGGTATGTCGGCCTCAGCTTTGGATATGCAGATGCGGACGGACCGGGGGGTGCCAGCGGTGACGATACCGTTTTTGGGGCGCATATCGGGTATGATCAGGACTTTGGCAACTTTGTGCTGGGGGGCGAGTTTGAATACAACCGCCTCTCTCTGGATTTAGGGTCAACCCAGGGTAGCCTGGACAGCATGACTCGTCTGAAGCTGCGCGGTGGATACGATTTCGGCAGCGCTCTTGGGTATGTGGTTGTCGGCGCGGCGCGCGCCGAAACCTCGGTCGATAACGACACAGCAGCCGTTTACGGCATTGGCGTTGCCTATCCGATCGGCGAGAATTTTGTTATCAGCGGCGAGGCGCTGCGTCAGGATTTCGACGATGTCACCCGTTCCAATGGCCGTCTGGATTCCAACGTTTTCAACCTGCGCACCACGTTCCGCTTTTGAACTCTATTCAGCCGCGTGGCGCTTTGCGAGCTGTTCGGCAAATGAACATAGCGTTCTCAGGGCACTCGCAAAACGATCATCATCAACCGTCATGGCCACCCGAATGTGCCCAGCGGCGGCCGCCCCAAAGCTTTCGCCCGGCATGACGGCAATGGCGTGCGAATCGAGCAGAGCGTTGGCAAACCCTTCCCCTGACAATCCGGTCTTGCGCACGTCCAGCATCAGGTACATCGCACCTTGCGCCGGCACCAGGCCAACGGTGTCCTGAGTCTGAAGTATCTTCATCGCCATCGACCGCCGTCGGCGGAACGGGGCGGCGATCTTCTCCTCCAACTCGGACCCTGCGGTCAGCGCAAAACTCGACGCGTCCTGAATGAAGCCCGGCACGCCGTAGGTCGTGTGGGTGGCCAGATTGATCAGATGGGTGATGACTTCTTCTGGACCGACGATCCAGCCACAACGCGACCCCGTCATGGCATGGGATTTGGACATGGACCCTACAACCAGCGTCCGTTCCTTCATGCCGGGCAACGCGCGCGGCGACAGGTGTTCGCCTTCCCAGACTTGCGTGTCATAGACCTCATCTGAAATCAGCCAAAGTCCACGCCGTTGGCAAACTTCTGCAACCGCTTCAAGTGACTGACGGGAATAGACAACTCCGGTCGGATTGTTGGGTGTATTGATCAAAAGCGAAACGGCACCGTCAGCGGCAGAATCAATCCTTTCGGCGCTGGGTTGAAAGGCATCTTCCACCGCGGTCTGAACCGCGCGGGCAACCGCTCCGACCCCGCGAATCGTGCCCGGGTACGTGGCGTAGTAGGGATCGAGGAACAGGCCTACATCGCCCGGATCACAGACAGCCATATGGGCTGCAAACAAGGCTGATTGCCCACCGGGGGTGATCAGAACATTGTTGCGCGTTGTGGGTACACCCGTATGCGTTTGCACACGTGCAGCGACCGTATCGCGTAAAAGATCCGTGCCGGGCACCATGGCATAGCCGGTGTGCCCTTCACGGGCAGAAAGATCCATCGCATGCAGGATCGATGGATCGGTCCGAATGTCATGTTCGCCAATCGTCAACTCGGTGACGGCCTGACCTTCGCTCAGCATCCTTCGGGCGCGATAAAACACGTCCCAGCCGTCGCTGCCACCGCCGGTGATCTGCGTGATGCGTTTTGACAGGTTCATTGGACCGCTCCCGGATTGCCTTTCGCTGAATGGGGCAGAGCGGCACAGCTTTGTCAATCAGCTTCGCGGCGGCAAGGTCGCCTGCAGCTTTTTTGTTAGCGATGCGCGGACAAGGTCGTAAGAAACGGTCAGTCGATGCCGCAGTTCCTCAGCCTCTGCATCGAACGGAAGGCGGACCCAACTGCGATGAAAGTATGGGGCTTTTAAGCCGACACCAGCGTCGATGACCATCTGAGCCGTTTCCACGTCCGGGGTTTTGACGGACACCCCATCATTTGCGATGCCAATACAAGCGAACATCTTGCCACCGACTTTCCATGCATCATGGCCGCCGCCCCATGGGTCAGAAAGCTCGGCCCCCGGGAACTCTTGGCAAATGGAGTTGATGTAGTCGCGGTCCATATCGGGGACTGTGCCCGAGGGGGTGCGTAAACTCAATGCTTGGCTTGGACCTGATCCCGTGCTAACCGATGCACATGAACCCGGTGACCTGCATCATTATCTGCTGCATTACCTGCTGATTTATCAAGCGGGCCGGTTTCTTTCGTTTTCATCCCTGAGACAAGTTGCTAAGCCCGCGCCAACGCGCAAGCACATGCTGTTTCTGAGGAGCACGACCGATGACGACGATCAAGCTGCACAACACGCGGACGCGGACGAAGGAAGACTTCGCTCCGATCGACCCTGAAAATGTGCGGATGTATGTCTGTGGTCCGACAGTCTATGACCGCGCGCATCTGGGCAACGCCCGCCCAGTGGTGGTGTTTGACGTGCTGTATCGTCTGCTGCGCCATGTTTATGGCGCGGATCACGTGACCTATGTGCGCAATTTCACTGACGTGGACGACAAGATCAACGCCACTGCGCTGGCGCGTAAACAGGCGGGCGCGGAAGGCTCGTTAGAGCAGTTGGTGCAGGAGCGTTCCGATGAGACCATCGGCTGGTATCTGCACGACATGGGTGCTTTGGGAACTCTTGAACCCAACGAGATGCCGCGGGCGACCCAATACATAGACCAGATGATTGTGATGATCGAGGAACTGATCGCCAAGGGCCATGCCTATGCCGCCGAAGGCCATGCCCTGTTTGCAGTCGACAGTTGGAAAGAGGGCTATGGCAAGCTGTCGGGCCGTTCGGTTGATGACATGATCGCAGGCGCGCGGGTCGAGGTGGCACCCTATAAGAAGAACCCGATGGATTTTGTGTTGTGGAAACCCTCGACTGACGAACTACCGGGTTGGGACAGCCCGTGGGGGCGGGGGCGTCCGGGCTGGCATATCGAATGCTCGGCCATGAGCTATGAGTTGCTGGGCGAGAGCTTTGACATTCACGGCGGCGGCAACGACCTGATGTTCCCGCACCACGAGAACGAGATCGCGCAAAGCTGCTGCGCGCACCCGGAAGGTGAGTTTGCGCGCTACTGGCTGCACAATGAGATGCTGCAGGTCGAAGGTAAGAAAATGTCCAAATCTCTGGGCAATTTCTTCACCGTGCACGATCTGTTGGAGCAAGGCGTGCCGGGTGAAGTGATCCGGTTTGTGTTCCTGCAAACCCATTACCGCAAGCCGATGGACTGGACCGAGAAAAAGGCGCGTGAGGCCGAAGCGACGTTGCGCAAGTGGCGGGCGCTGACAGCGGGCGTCGAGCCCGCCGCCAGCGCGGCACCTGAGGTGGTAGCAGCGCTGAGCGATGATCTGAACACTGCGGGAGCTATGACCGAGCTTTACCGTCTTGCCTCGGACGGTGACGCAGCGGGGCTGTTGGCGAGCGCGCAGTTGCTGGGGCTGTTGCTGCCAGAGATGGGCGCGTGGGCGGACACGGCATCTGTTGACTTGACTGCACATGCTGACCGTTTGGCCAACGCAAGGGCGACCGCCATGCAGAACAAGGATTTTTCGGAAGTTGACCGCCTCAAGGCCGCATATGTTGCCGCAGGGCTTGAAGTACGCATGAGCAAGGAAGGTGTGGAACTGGTGCCCGGTGCGGGGTTCGATGTCTCCAAACTGGAGGAGGTTTGATGACCAAAGAACGCCTCTACCTTTACGACACCACCTTGCGCGATGGACAACAAACGCAGGGCGTTCAGTTCTCGACCGCTGAAAAGGTGCAGATCGCGCAGGCGCTGGATGCCTTAGGTGTGGACTACATCGAAGGTGGCTGGCCCGGTGCGAACCCGACCGACAGCGCGTTTTTCGAGGCTGCGCCTAAGACCTCGGCCCGTTTGACGGCGTTCGGAATGACCAAGCGGGCAGGGCGCTCGGCTGAGAATGACGATGTGCTTGCAGCCGTGATGAATGCGGGTACGCAGGCCGTCTGTCTGGTGGGCAAGTCGCACGATTATCACGTAACCCATGCGCTGGGGATTTCGCTTGAGGACAATGTCGAGAACGTCCGCGCCTCGGTTGCACATATCGTGGCGCAGGGTCGCGAAGCGCTGTTCGATGCCGAGCATTTCTTTGACGGCTACAAGGACAATCCTGATTATGCGGTCGCGGTCTGTCGCGCCGCGCTGGACGTGGGCGCGCGGTGGGTGGTGCTGTGCGACACCAATGGTGGTGCTTTGCCGTCCGAGGTCGGACGGATTGTGTCAGAAGTGATCTCGGCAGGGCTGCCCGGTGATCGGTTGGGTATTCACACCCATAACGACACGGAGAACGCAGTGGCTTGTTCTCTGGCAGCGGTCGAGGCAGGGGCGCGACAGATTCAGGGTACTCTGAACGGTTTGGGAGAGCGTTGTGGCAATGCCAACCTGACGGCTTTGATTCCGACGCTGCTGCTGAAGGAACCCTATGCTTCTCAGTTTGAGACCGGCGTCAGTCTGGATGCATTGGCGGGGTTGACCCGCATCAGCCGGATGCTGGATGACGTTCTGAACCGGGTTCCCAGCAAACAGGCGGCCTATGTGGGGGCGTCTGCCTTTGCGCATAAGGCCGGGCTGCATGCCAGTGCGATCCTCAAGGATCCGTCGACCTACGAACATGTTGAGCCTGCAAGTGTGGGCAACTCACGCATCATTCCGATGTCGAACCAGGCCGGGCAGTCGAACCTGCGCAAACGTCTGACCGAAGCCGGGCTGAGTGTCGAGGCGGGTGATCCCGCGCTCGGTCGGATCCTTGAACGGATCAAAACGCGCGAAGCGGATGGGTATTCCTATGACACCGCGCAAGCCAGTTTCGAGCTGTTGGCGCGGGACGAGCTGGGACAACTGCCCGAGTTCTTTGAAGTCAAACGCTACAAGGTCACGGTTGAACGGCGGAAGAACAAGTACAACAAGATGGTCAGTCTGTCCGAGGCTGTTGTTGTTGTGAAAGTGGATGGCGAAAAGAAACTGTCCGTCAGCGAATCCATGGATGATTCTGGCAGCGACCGGGGACCGGTGAACGCCCTGTCCAAAGCCTTGGCCAAGGATTTGGGGCGGTATTCGCAAGTCCTGTCAGATATGCGGTTGGTCGACTTCAAGGTGCGGATCACACAAGGCGGGACCGAAGCGGTTACGCGCGTCATCATCGACAGCGAAGATGGGCAGGGGCGGCGCTGGTCCACTGTCGGCGTCAGCGCGAACATAGTCGACGCATCGTTCGAAGCTTTGCTGGATGCAATTCAGTGGAAACTGGTGCGCGATTGCGACCCGCAGAAGGCAGCGGCTGAGTGAGCGTGGTCTTTGACGACGACGTCAAAGCCTGCGCCGCGCTGGTGCAACGGGCTGATCCTGACCGATTCCGTGCCGCAATGGCGGCCCCGGTGGCGGCCCGCGCCGTTCTGTTCCCGATTTATGCGCTGAATGTCGAAGTGGCACGCGCGCCCTGGGTCACGCAGGAACCGATGATAGCCGAGATGCGGCTGCAATGGTGGCGCGACGCCCTACAGGAAATTGCCGAAGGTGCCACCGTTCGACGGCATGAAGTTGTAACACCTTTGTCTCGTGTGCTGTCGCCGCATCTTGCCGGTGTTCTGGATGAATACGTAGCCGTAAGGCGTTGGGATATATACCGTGATCCGTTTGAAGATCAGGGACATTTCGACGCCTATATCAACCACAGCGCCGGGTCGTTGTTTGTGGCTTCGGCTCAAGCGCTGGGAATGGCGGATGAAGTTGTTCTTCGCGACTTTGGTTACGCCGTTGGTGTTGCAAACTGGCTTCGCGCGATTCCCGAACTGGAAAACAGGGGGCGGATTCCCTTGTTGGATGGCACTCCTGATGGGGTGCGTACCCTTGCACAAACTGCGCTGGAGCGATTGAATAAGGCAAGGGCAAACCGGGCTGCGATATCTGCCGAAGCCCGTCCTGCGCTTTCTGCCGGGTGGCAGGCGGACTGGGTATTGAAGCAGGCCGTTGCGCGGCCTGAGCGTGTTGCCGCTGGCGCTTTGATACCGGGCGAAATGCGGCAGCGAGTGTCCCTGATGTGGACGGTCAGCAGCGGGCGCTGGTGATCAGGCCCGTTCCGGGTCGGCGGGACGCAGCACCAGCCACAGCAACGCGCCGCCTGCCAGCGTGAGAAGTGGCACCATGGCCAGGTTCACTGCCGTCCAGCCTTCGATCGCAGAGCCGCCCGAGCAGTTCATCAACCCGCCTGAGGCCAGCGAGGCCAATGTGACACCTCCGAAAACCAGCAGGTCGTTCAGGCCCTGCATCCGGCCACGCTCTTGCGGGTCATGCGAGTCTGCCAGCATCGTGGTTGCGCCGATGAAGCCAAAGTTCCAACCGACGCCCAGAAGAACCAGCGCGAGGAAGAAGTTCCCAAGTTCAACCCCTTGCAAGGCAACAACCCCGGCGCTTGCCAAAATGGCAAGGCCCAGCGCCACGATCTTCTCAACCCCGAAACGGGCGATCAGATGACCGGTAAAGAAACTTGGGATGTACATGGCCAACACATGGCTTGTAACGATATCCGCTGCGTCGTTGGCCGAGAATCCACACCCAACGACGGCCAGCGGGGTCGAGGTCATCACAAGATTCATCAGGGCGTAAGACACCATCGCACAGATAATCGCCACAGCGATACGCGGCGTTTTCAACAACTCAAGCCGAGAACGTCCTTTGGGTTCGTTCTCAGTGGGTTTTGGCGGCGTTGGGATGTCGAGAAAGAAGAACAGGGCAGAGCCCAGAACGTTGATCCCGATCACAGCCAGATAGGTGCCGAGAAACGGGATGACATAGGCCTGAGAGGTGAGTTTCACGATTTGCGGACCAATGATCGCCGCAGCCAAGCCACCGGCCATGACATAGGAGATAGCCTTGGGGCGATAGGCGTCCGACGCTGTGTCCGCAGCGGCGAAACGATAGAACCCGTGAGCGCTCATGTAGATGCCAGTCAGCAGACTGCCCACAAGAAAGACAGGGAAAGACCCAAGGAACAATCCATATGCGCCCACAAGCCCCCCCAATGCGCCCGCAGTTGCACCGACAAGGAACCCCGCGCGCCGGCCCCAACGCTGCATTATGGCTGAGATCGGCGTGGCCGCCAGCATGGATCCCAGAACAATCAGGGAAATGGGCAATGTCGCCAGGCACGGGTTCGAGGCCAGGGACTGGCCTGCCAGCCCGCCGACAATGAACATCATCGGCATTTGTGCGCCCAGAACAGCCTGTGCGGCCACCAAAACGGCCACGTTACGCTTGGCCTGACGGTCATCTGGAGCTGTTGAGGTCATTGTCATGGGCGAATGGTTATCGGCTAAGCGTTTGGGGCACAAGCGACTTGCATCTGCGGCACATGCGCCTAACGTGCCGATGAACGCCGAGCAGGGAGGTCGCATGTCCGTAGGTCGTATTATCGAAACCAACGATTGCGTGGCAGAAGGGGCCGAATGGTTGGCTCAAGCCTGCCCGCGCATGGCGTATGCGATCGAACAGACTGGCCCTTTGCCCCTGCGCCGCCGTCCGGATGGCTTTGCGCAATTGCTGAGCGCAATCGTCAGCCAGCAGGTCAGCGTGGCATCGGCTCGTGCGATCTGGAAACGGTTGCAGGACGCGAAACTGACCGGTCCGCGCAAGATCATGTGGGCCACGGATGAGGATCTGCGCGCTGCGGGCTTGAGCCGCCAAAAGATCCGCTATGCACGGGCGCTGGCTGAGGCGCGCATTGACTTCAAATCGTTGCGCGAAGCGTCTGACGCCGAGGTTGTTGAAACTTTGACGCAAGTGTCCGGGATCGGCGTCTGGACGGCCGAGATCTATGCAATGTTTTCCCTGGGCCGCGCCGACGTGATCGCACCCGGCGATCTGGCGCTGCAAGAAGCCGCGCGTGTCCTCTATGACCTGCCCAAACGCCCAACGGACAAGGAACTGCGCCAAATGGCCGAAGCGTGGTCGCCCTGGCGGTCGGTTGCGGCGCGGGTTCTGTGGGCCTATTACCGGGTTGATAAACAAAGAGAAGGGATCAGATGACACGGGTTTTGAATGCGCTGAGGAAAGAGCCTGTTTCCGGCGACACGCGATCAGTTGTGGTGTTCGTGCATGGCTATGGCGCAAATGGCGCTGACCTGTTGGGGTTGGCCGATCCGCTGGGCGAGCATCTGCCTGACACGCTGTTTGTGGCCCCTGATGCGCCCGAGCAGATTCCAGGAATGCCAAACGGGTTTCAGTGGTTCCCGATTCCGTGGATTGATGGCTCGTCCGAAGAAGAAGCGCGCCGTGGCATAGAAATGGCAGTTGAAGACTTCAACGCTTTTCTGGACGCCCTGATGGTGGACGAAGATGTGCTTCCCGAGCAGGTTGTGCTGTTTGGCTTCAGCCAGGGCACGATGATGAGCTTGCATGTTGCACCACGCCGCGAGGATCCGGTTGCGGGTATCGTCGCCTTTTCTGGCCGGTTGCTGGAACCAGATCTGCTACCCGATGAAACAGTAAGTCGGATGCCGATCCTGCTGGTACATGGCGATGCGGACGATGTCGTGCCGCCACAATCGCTGCCTGAGGCAGCCGAAGCGCTGCAAGCTGCCGATTTCAAAGAGGTCTACGCGCATGTCATGAAAGGTACCGGCCATGGCATTGCTCCGGACGGGCTGAGTGTTGCGCTGGCCTTCATGCGCGACAAGCTGAGTCTGTAGGCGTGATTGCGGTCCGGCCGATGATGCCTGAGGATGTGGCCGCGTCGTGCCGCATCCTCAACCAGATTATCGAGATCGGAGGCACAACGGCGTTCGAAGTTCCATTTTCGGAACCGTTGTTCGCGCAAAGCTATCTGAAGGGCGCAGATAAAATCTGCTGCAATGTCGCGTTGGATGATCAGGGCGAAGTTGCGGGCTTTCAATGGTTGGGTACCCATGACGCGTTGCCCGGGGATTGTGCTGACATCGCAACATTTACACGGCGTATCCCCGCACTGCGCGGAGCCGGACGTGCGCTGTTCCATGAAACGACTAAAGTGGCGGGCTCGCTGGGATTTCGAACAATAAACGCGACAATTCGGGCAGATAATGTTCCGGGTTTAAGCTATTATGAAAAAATGGGTTTCCGGGATTACTCCGTCGCTTATGGTGTCCCGTTGCGCAACGGCACGCCCGTGAACAGAGTTTCAAAACGGTTTGAACTGGGCTAGTCCCACAAGTGACCTTCGGCAAACTCGACTGAGTTTCCAGCCGGGTCACGCACGTACAAAGACCGTGCACCGCTGGGCCAGTCAAATTCGGCGTCCACGGGGATGTTCCAATCCAGCAGGTGTTTGCGCATGGCCGCAATCTCATCGCGTGACAATACAAGACACACATGGCCGGGGCCGCGCGCACCATGAGGTGGGACAGGCATATCAGGGTTTAGAGGCGGCTGTTCCGTTTGGTCGGGGTTAAAGATCAGCAGGACCGACCCGCCAATGCGAAAGAAAACATGGCGATTGTCGACACGCTGTATCCGCTCAAGATTCAGAATCTCGCCGTAAAACTGTTCCGCAGCATCCAGATCGTCTGCGTAAAGCGCTGCCTCCAGTATGGCAGAAGGGGCAGGTATATCTGGCGTGAGTTTCATGCCCCAACTGTATCAGAGCAGGGCAGGTTTTGTCACCGGCGCGGGCGACGGTCTCGTTTGCGCTGAGGCGCGGCATTCAGCGTCGGCATCGGCAGGCTGTCCCATTGACCGGGCTCTAAGTCATCGAGGGTCCAGTCTCCGATGCGATAGCGGATCAGGCGCAGGGTTGGCAGACCCACCGCGGCTGTCATCCGCCGCACTTGCCGGTTCTTGCCCTCGCGGATGGTCAGTTCCAGCCAGCTGTCGGGAACGCTTTTACGCTCTCGGATGGGTGGAATGCGAGGCCAGAGCCCCTCGGGCTCATCAATCTGCCGTACCTTTGCAGGGCGCGTCAGACCATCCTTCAACTCAACCCCGTTGCGCAGCGCTTTTAAAGCTGCCTCATCAGGGTTGCCTTCGACCTGAACCCAATAGGTCTTTGCCATCTTGTGCTTTGGATCAGATATCTGGGCTTGCAGTTTTCCGTGATCTGTCAGCAGCATCAAACCTTCGCTGTCACGATCCAAACGACCGGCGGGATAAACGCCGGGCAGGTCGATGAAATCGGACAGCGTGCTGCGCGGGCTTTCGGCATTGGCGCGGTCGGTGAACTGCGGCAGCACGTCATACGGTTTGTTGAAGCGAATGAACCAGGACATGACCCGCGCATAGCCCGAAGGACGCACCCGACGCAAGCTGTGGATAAGTGTCACGTACCTGTCACAGATTCGGCTTACCCAGTCTGCGACATATTGTGGAAACTCAGGGCTTGTCAGAGTTTTAACACGATATATAGTTATCTTAAGGCCGGGGCGGGTGCTCCCCGCTCTGGTGTCACAAACGGGCAGCTGAGAGCGAGGAGCGATTCTGTGATGGACGGAGATTTCAGGACCGAATTTGTAAGAGAGCCGGGTATGCTCAAACAACACCCGGCCCTGGTTTTGAACGCCGATTACCGCCCCTTGTCCTACTACCCGCTGTCCTTGTGGCCCTGGCAAGAGGCGATCAAAGCGGCTTGGCTGGATCGGGTCGACATCGTGGCCGAATATGACGAGGTCGTCCGAAGCCCGAGCACCGAGATCCGAATACCCTCGGTCGTTGTATTGAAAGACTATGTAAAACCCAGAAAGCGCGTGGCCTTCACGCGCTTTAATTTATTTTTGCGGGATGAATTCCGCTGCCAGTACTGCGGCAGCCGCGATAACCTGACTTTTGACCATGTGGTGCCGCGCGCGGCAGGCGGCGTGACCAGTTGGCAGAACGTGGTGGCGGCCTGTAGCCCCTGCAACCTGCGTAAAGGGTCCAAATCGCTGCGTCAGGCGGGGATGACATTGCGCAAGCCGCCACGTCAACCTGATGCTGAGGCGCTGCGCAATATTGGGCGGAAGTTCCCGCCGAACCATCTGCACGAAAGCTGGATCGACTTCCTGTATTGGGATGCGGAACTGGACGAGTTTTAAGCGCGCGCCCGCCAGGCCGCGATCCAGATCAGCATCAGCACTGCCGAGGCGATGGCGTTCCAGCCTGCCATCGAGATGCCGAACATCTCCCACGGGATATCGTCGCAACGCACCAACGGCGCGTTCATGATCTGATCGAACAGGTCATCCGTGCTCAATCCACTGATATCGCCCGAGGTGCAGCTGCTGGGGCCTTCCCACCACCCTTGTTCGACGCCAGCGTGAAAAACGCCGATGACCGAAGTTGTCGCGGCTGCTGCTGCACCCAGCAACGGCAGGATACCAAATCTTGGCAAGGCCAGTGCCACCGCACCGATCGCAATAGCCACAGCGTGTGGATAGCGCTGCCAGATGCACATCTTGCACGGTGCAAGCCCGCCCAAATGCTGAAAGCCAAACGCAGCCAACAATAGGGCTGCTGAGCCAATCGTGGCGAGGGCCACAAGTACGGATTGTCTTGTCATAGATATTTAACCGCCACGAACCCGCCGAAAAGAAGGATGATGAACAGCGTGAACATAAGCCCCAGACGCTTTTCGATAAAGTCCCGGATCGGCTCGCCGAAGCCCCAAAGCAGGCCGGCAACCAGAAAGAATCGCATGGCACGCGCCAGAATCGATGTGGCGATGAAGGTGCCTAGCGGCATTCCGGTCCAGCCGGACATGATGGTGATGACCTTGTAAGGGAAGGGCGTCACACCCGCAGCCAGCACAGCCCAGAAGCCGAAATCGTTGAAACGCGTGTTGAACTCTTCCATCGCGTGCGCCTTGCCCATGGATTCCAGAATGGGCTGACCGATGCTTTCATAGAAGAACGCGCCAATCGCATAGCCCAGCATCCCGCCTAAAACCGAAGCCACCAGCGCAACGGTTGCAATCAACCAGGCGCGTGACGGGCGGGCCAGAATCATCGGGATCATCAGGACGTCAGGGGGAATCGGAAAAAACGAGCTTTCGATGAAGGCGACAATGGCCAAGGCCCACAGGGCATGAGGGTGTTCGGCCAGACGAATGGTCCAGTCATAAAGCGATCGTAACATAAACAGTACTCAAATCCCGTTTGCGGCCCCAAGAAGGCAAACCATGCACCTGACGGACCGTCAACCGCCCAGATTGAAACAAATGGAATATGGGATGTTTTTTGCCTCTGGACCTTCCTGCGCTTGGGCGCTAATCCAGTGTCCGTGGCCCAAGTGGCGGAATGGTAGACGCAGGGGATTCAAAATCCCCCGCCTTCACGGGCGTGAGAGTTCGAGTCTCTCCTTGGGCACCACATCCTCTTTTAACCTGCTATTTGTCTTTCGCGATCAGATGGTTGCGTTGCTGTATTGTCGTAGCTTTTGTTGCCGCAGCCTTGAGACGCGCGATTATACCGCCTTGCGAATACTTGGATACAAAAACGAAACGGCGACGATCTGGCGTGGTTTTCTACAACGCCTGAAAACTGAGCGGTCCAAGAAAACGAGACAGGGGGAATGGGAAACAATTACGGCGCTGCGCTTCAATTGTTCATCGCAAGTTTTTAACTTCATGGCCAAAGGCGAAGCCGGGCATATGCCTCAAACCTTGTTCTGATACCATTTCAGAACAAACACCCGAATGGCCGATGCAAGGCCAGTTTCAGGATCGCGTTCAACATCAATTTCTGCGGCCAAAACATTGATCGGAAGTCTTTTTTCAGCCGCTATGTCGCGGAAAGCTCGCCAGAATTCATCTTCAAGCGACACGGATGTTCGGTGCCCCTTGAGAGTCAGAGAGCGCTTGATTGGGCGGCCGCTCATTCGTCTAACTCGCGCTTGTCGAGGTCACGCTTCAGCTTGTCCTGTTCAAACTTGGCGATTTCTTTCTCGGCCTTGGTGCGGCCGAATGCGACAGCATTCTGATCCGCGCGGGCTTTCTTTTCAGCCCGCGCTTTTTCTTTACGATACCGGTTCAGGTTAACCGGCTTGCCCATCAGTCTTTTGGACCAATCATCTGCTCGGGGCGGACGACGGCGTCAAAGGTTGCTTCGTCCACAAAGCCCAGCGCGATGGCCTCTTCCTTGAGGGTTGTGCCATTCTTATGCGCCGTCTTGGCAACTGTTGTGGCGTTGTCGTAACCGATAGTTGGCGCCAGCGCTGTGACCAACATCAGTGATTCCTTCATCAGCTTGTCGATGCGCGGTTCGTTGGCCTTGATGCCCATCAGCATCCGCTCAGTAAAGCTGTCAGAAGCATCGCCCAACAGCTGGATTGACTGCAGCAGGTTGTAAGACATCATCGGGTTGTAAACGTTCAGCTCGAAATGACCCTGGCTGCCTGCGAAAGTCATCGCGGCGTTGTTGCCCATCACGTGGGCGGCGACCTGGGTCAACGCTTCGGCCTGTGTGGGGTTCACCTTGCCGGGCATGATCGACGAACCTGGCTCGTTCTCGGGCAGAATCAGTTCGCCCAGACCCGACCGTGGGCCCGAGCCCAGGAAACGAATGTCGTTGGCGATCTTGTAGCAACTGCCCGCAATCGTCGCCAAAGCGCCTGACAGGAAGACCATCGCGTCATGGGCGGCGAGTGCCTCGAACTTGTTCGGTGCGGTGACGAAGGGCAGGCCGGTAATATCAGCCATGTGGCCTGCGACGGCCTCGCCCCAGCCGTGTTGGGTGTTAAGCCCTGTACCAACTGCGGTACCGCCTTGCGCCAGCTCGTAAATCCCAGGCATGGCTGCATGAACACGGGCAATACCCTGGCGAATCTGATGGGCGTAACCGCTGAATTCCTGTCCCAGCGTCAGAGGCGTCGCGTCCTGCGTGTGGGTCCGACCGATCTTGATGATGTCTTTGAACTCTTCGGCCTTCTGTTCCAGCCCCGAGGCAAGTTTCTCGAGCCCCGGAAGCAGCACGTCACGCACGCTGGTCGCGGTGGCCACATGCATGGCGGTAGGGAAGGTGTCGTTCGAAGACTGACCCATGTTACAGTGGTCGTTCGGATGCACCGGGTCTTTTGAACCAATCACACCACCCAGAATTTCGATGGCGCGGTTTGCAATGACCTCGTTCGAGTTCATGTTCGACTGCGTGCCCGAGCCGGTCTGCCAGACAACCAGTGGGAAGTTGTCATCAAACTTGCCCTCGATCACTTCACCAGCGGCTTGAATGATCGCGTCGGCAATTTTTGCATCCAGTTTGCCGGTGGCTTTGTTCTGCATTGCGCAGGCTTTTTTGATCACGCCCAGCGCGCGGACGATGGCGACGGGCTGTTTTTCCCAACCGATGGGGAAATTCATGATCGAGCGCTGCGTCTGCGCGCCCCAATATTTGTCGGCAGGAACCTCAAGCGGGCCAAAGCTGTCGGATTCGGTGCGGGTCTGAGACATCTGTCACTCCGTCTGGTATGCAGTTGTATGCCGTTTAGCCGCAGCAAAGCCGTGACGCAATCGGCCAGTTGCGCGCACCTTAGCCAGAGGCGTCGCAAAGGTATAGGTGGCGGGGTGCGTCACTTTACTTAAGAAAGCCGGGGAAAGTGCCATTGTGCGTGGGTCTCTGTGAGCTACAATAAGAAGGTGAACGCCGTGGAGGACAAGATGCCAAATTTCCATCGTATTGCGCTTGCAAAAGCCGTCACAATCTTTGCCATTTGCGCATTGTGGCTGTCCGTTTTCAGCGATTCTGCACGGGCTCAGGACATTGCACCTTTTGTGGGGGATTATATCGGGTCTGCTAACGTCGTGGATGCTGATGGCACCTCAACCCCTCGGGACATGAGCGTTTCCATTGTTGAAACCCAAAATGGGTTCAATGTCAGTTGGCGGACCACGACCTACAAGTTGGACGGGCGCGTCAAGGAACAGAAGTTTTCTATCGACTTTGTGCCCTCGGGCCGCGGGGATTTGTTTTCGGCCGCAATGAAGCGCAATGTCTTTGGCCACGAAGTGCCGTTGGACCCGATGAAAGGGGAACCGTTTGTCTGGGGTCGAATCGTGGGGGATACGATGACCGTGTTTTCTTTGTTCATCGATCAGGATGGCGGGTACGAACTGCAGCAATTTGATCGAACGCTTGCAGAAGGCGGGCTGAACCTGTCCTTTTCGCGTTTCATAGACGGTGTAAAATCCCGGTCTGTCGAAACATTTCTGCAAAAGAAATAACCCCGCGCGCGGCGGGGTTGAGGTGGTTATTTCCGGAAGCTGTCGAGTGAAACCACGTCTGCGTCGTGATGTGGCTCTTCTTCTTCGACTTCTATCGACTCTTCCATGATATGATCATCGTCTAACTCACCCTCGGGGCTTTCAAAGCGCAGGCCAAATTCAACAGACGGATCCACGAAGGTCTTGATCGCGGCATAGGGGATGTACAGCGGTTCAGGCGCGTCGCCGAAATTCAGCGTTATGGCAAAACCGGATTCGCCAACTTCAAGGTTTTCGAACCAGTGCTGCATGACGATAGTCATTTCTTCCGGATACCGTTCACGCAACCAGTCAGCGATGTCTACACCGTCCTCGCGCGTGTCGAAGGTGATAAAGAAATGATGCGCCCCGGGTAAGCCGGTTTCGGAAACATCCGTCAGCACTTTCTTGATGAGCCCGCGCATGGCGGAGTGCATCAGGTTGCCGTAATCGATGCCTTGCGACATGTGTGATCCTCAAAAGTGGTTATGCCCAGCATAGGGCTTTTGTTCGGAAACGAAAGGGCAGGTATGGCCGGATTGATCATATAGTGTGTGCGGCCAGCCCGGCGACAGACATCAGGGCCAACACGGTGCCCATCCCTAATTTCAGTCGAAAAATCAAGGCCCCAGCCAGAATTGTCAAACCCAAAGCGGTGAAATCCATTTGCGAAAGTTGCGGCGTGGGTATTGCCAGTGGGCCCCAGGATATGTGGGGAACTGATTCGAATAGAACGTTCAGGGCAAACCACACGGAAAGGTTGAGAATCACTCCGACAACAGCAGCGGTGATGCTGTGAAGGGCGGCCGACAGGCGCGGTCGCGCAGCCAGCCGGTCAAGGTACGGGGCGGCCAGGAAGATCCACAGGAAGCACGGCACAAAAGTTGCCCAAAGAGCGACCGCGCCGGCCGCCAAAGCCAGGCCAAAGCCTCCGCTCAACTCTCCCGCAAGCATTGCGACAAACTGAGTGACCAGAATCAAAGGGCCGGGTGTGGTTTCCGCAAGGCCCAATCCGTCGATCATCTGGTCAGTGCTGATCCAGTGATACTGATCCACAACCGTCTGGGTCATATAGGCGAGTACAGCATAAGCACCACCAAATGTGACGACGGCCAACCGTGCGAAAAACCAGCCCAAATCGCTCAGCAATTGGTGTCCGCTTATGGTCAATGCAACCAAGGGACCAAGCCAAAGAGGTAACCAAACAGCGATGGTTCGCAGGGATGGCTTCAGGTGCGACGGCTGGTTCGGCTCATATGGTTCCGTCGGGCCTCGGAAAGTCGCGTATCCCCAAAATGCGGCCGCAAAGATGATCAGCGGGAAGGGGAGGTTCAGCAGGAAAATGCTAAGGAATGAGAGTGCGGCGACGACGTAGTGGTCTTTGTCCGTCAAAGCTTTGCGCGAAAGGTTGCGCAGCGCTTGCAAGACAATCACGATGACTGTTGCCTTGACGCCGATGAAGGCCGATTGCACCAATGGAAGGTCTCCAAACGCAGAGTAGAGCGCGACCAAAACAGCGATGACTATTGCGCCGGGCAAGACAAACAAGCTGCCAGCGATCAGCCCCCCGGAAACCCCACGCAAACGCCATCCGGCGTAAGTGGCCAATTGCATGGCTTCTGGACCCGGCAGCAACATGCACAGTGACAAGGCACGCAGGTAGGTTTGCTCATCCAGCCATGGTCTGCGTTCGACCAGTTCCTGATGCATCAGAGATATCTGCGCCGCTGGTCCGCCAAAGGACAGCAACCCGATCCTGCCAAAGACGCGAATTAACTCTGGGACCGAGGGCGTCACGGAACCGCTCATGCTGTATGGCCCAAAAGCTCAGACTGGTTCCAGAATTTGGAAGTGTCGAAGGCAGCCAAAAGCACTAAGACTTGCTGTTCAATGTCGGGTGGCCAAGTCACAACATTTAATCCTGCAAGTCCCGAAAGATGCGAAACTTGCGGCACCGCCTTGGGGTGTTCGCATTTGGACCCCTTGGCGCTTGCTAACGTGCAAGCGCAATTGGGGTCAAGATTGCTTTGGGTTCAGGCCCAGTCCAGACGTTGACCTGTCATGCACATGGGCAGTGTGTCGGATGGAAATTGGCCTAACTCTTCAAAGAACGAGATGAAATCAAAGTGATTGTAGGCCTCAACCATCTTGTCGCCTTTGAACCGCGCCATGACCTGTCCCGTGACCTCCAAAGGCGCGCCGTTGTCGGCGCGGAAGGTGCGAACGTTCAAAATCGCTGACACCCAATCCCCGTTTTCGATGATCTTGGGCAGTTCAACCTTGATGTCGCCCAGGATATGGCGGAACGCGGTGACCAGGTCGCGGAAATCATCTGCACCAACTTGCATTTCGGGGATCAGCCCTTCGGCCATCGTTTCCGGCGCAAAATATTGATCGATTGCCTCGGTATTTCCGTTTTCCCAAACTTCGGAATACCACGCCCTGAGTATCTCTGAATTTGTCATCCAAGCTCTCCTGTCCAAGTGAGGGCACGATGACAGGCAGGAATGAACAAACTCTGAATGTGCCCTAAAAAAGGGAATAAGGTCAGACATGTCAGGGAATAATGCAGGTTTCTGTTGCCAGGTACCTGCGAACCCCGCCTTACGCGGCTAGGCGCAAGGGCTTAGATTTCGGTCTTGTTACTGCTTACGCAGCAACTGCAACCGGAGCACGATTGTCGTTTGCAATTGTACTAGTTTCGCCGATAACGGTGGCAGACAGCCGAGACAAAGCTAACCCCTTTAGACGTTCGTCGATCCTGTTTCGGCCCCAAAATCCCCAAACGAAGGATGGTTGGTGGAGCCGCCGGGTACCGCCCCCGGGTCCGATCCGCTTATTACGAGCGCGTTTATGTCCATAGTCCCGAAGGACATTCCATATATAGGTGAGGTGATGGTTAGATGCAAACTCAGATTGCACCTCAATCAACCCAATAGTCTCAGTTGGTTAGGTTGTTTTATTAAAGTTTGCAGCAATCAGCCAAACGGCCAGAACCAGTTCGATTCCCCCAAAGATCATCGCCTTGGCCAACGGCGGATTGTCCAGCGCGACCGATACAAATCGGCCTAACGCTGCCCCCGAATAGACGATGCCCAGCATGACATAGGCCATCGGATTGTTCAGCCAGATAACGGCGATTCCGGTGACGACAAACAGACCTCCGACCGAGGCGCGCATTTCAGACAAGCCCATCGTGCTGTTGGTCGGGGCCAGATCAAGGGCCGAGGCAGTGTGGGCCGGGGCCAGAAACCCAAACGCGCCAAACCCGATGGTCAGCAACGCAGCAATCACGTTCAGAGTTGTGACCATTCCGGCCCCCTTATGGTTCAGGCCGCGTAGGCGGCGTCAAAGAAATCACGTTCCAGTTCGACTGCGCGATGGAACAATCGCGTGACCTCGGCCTGTTCAGCCGCATCCAACGTCGGCCAAACCTTATCCAGCTGTCCACGCAGATATTCGACCACGCTTTCAAACCCTTCGCCCGCATGTAGCGTGATCCATTCGGCAAACCAGAAGGGCAGGTCGTCTTTGGGTGGGTTTTCCGGGCTGGCCCAACTCAGATAGACCCATTCGGCCACGACCAGCACGGCCAGCATGTTCTGATAACGGCCCGAGGCCACGGCCTCGGCCATCAGGTCCTGAAACGCCCGTGTGGCGGGGGCGGGTTCTGTGCTGGGTTTTGTGCCCAAAGCCTCCATCGCGCGCAGGAAATAAGTGTTCTCGGGGCCTGTGATCACCGCGAGAAACTGCGCAGCTGGTACGCTGTCTGCGAGGGTCGGAGCGTGCGCGATGGCACTGGCAAGCAAACGCACAAATCCGTCCACGAACTGATAATCCTGCTGAAGGTACCAGCGCATTTTGTCCTCGGGCAGGGTGCCGTCGGACAGCTCGCGCGTAAAGGCGTGGGAGGTGGCGGCTTGCCAGTCATCACTTCTGCCCTGACGCAGCATTTCGGTCGGGCGGGTTTGGTCCAGCATTCGGAAACTCCGTTTTTGTCTTGCCGCAGACAAAGCGCGTTTCAAATCAAAGTACAAGATCAACCAAGCGCTGACCAAAGACCAAGGCCGCCAACCAATATCAGGCTTAGCGCCCAGATGAGCTCAAGATTGAACCAACTGCGCGACAGAACCTGCAGGCCCAGCCAACGATAGACGGCAAAAGCCAGCAGACCGCCGCCCAGAACCATGGCGGCTGTGTGCAGCGCGGCGACGCCCAGAACCAGTAGTGTGTTTGTTGTCATGATCTGGGATATCGCTTGATGGCCGGCGTCTAGTTCATCTACGGCACACAGCCCCAGATAGATCGGAACCAGCATCAGGGCGGCCCCATGCGCAAGGGCCACCAGAAACGACCATAGAGCCAGTTTGCTGGGGGGAATCCGTGACAAAAAACGGGGATGGCGACGGGTGATTGCGATGAACAACCCCATCGCGATGACTATCAGCGCTGCACCAATTCGGATTTCCTTTTGATAGTCGACCAGAACCGCCATCAGCGCAAAAGGCAGCAGCACTCCCAACATGGCCACAAAATGCCCGCCCGCCAAAGCCGCCAGTGCTTGCCAAAGCGCGGATTGGCGCTGCTCCATCAGCGCGGAAGAGACCGCCAGCGGCCAGCCCATGCCAGGGTTCAGGCCGTGATAGGCGCCGCTCAGAACAACGGCCAGCCAGAGGCCAGCCGTTGATGTCATCAAAACGTCCAACTCAGACCGAGGGGTAGCAGAAGCTGTCGGTTGAACAGTCTCCGCCTTCTAGCCGGATCTGGTGGCTGCGGTAGCCGTCGGGAAACGTCACCCAGAAATTCGGATCCAACGTCAACCCTCCGTTCTCGCCAACATCGGCCTTGACCATGGCCGCGCCGCCTTCGCCCGGATAGAATTGATCGTCCCAGGTGGAATAGAGCGAGTTGGTCCAATAGACGCGTTTGCCGTCACGGCTGATTTCAACCATTTGCGGACCGTAACCAAAACTCTGGCCATTTGGATGCTTGGTTTTCTTAACGATCCCCCCGATTTCAACCATACCAGCCAGCTTGGGGTTCATTGGGTCTGACACATCGTATTGATGCATCTCACCGGTGCCCCAGCACGAGACGTAGAGGTATTTGTCATCAAGGCTCAGGTCGATGTCAGTGACCAGCGGCGGCACCGCCGAAAACCCTTTGAGCAGATCTGGCAGATCATCGGGATCGGCTGGTTGCGGATCGATGGTGATTGTTTTCTTGGCCTCGAATGTGCCGTCATCATTGCGCCACCAGGTGAAGATCGCACCTTGCAAGTTGGTGGTGTCTACGACAACCCCGCAGAACCCATACTGCTTGACCGGGTCATGGGCCGGACGGATTTCCAGTGCCATCTGGTGGTTTTCACCAAGATCGATGGTCTGGATATTGGTCCGGTTACGCAGGTTCCAGAAATGGATGCGGTGACCGTATTTGTTCGAAAGCAAGTCTTCGGCCACTATCCCGTTTTCGAACTGAGGCGGCAGACCCCATTCAGAACTGACCATGTAATCGCGCGGGAGGTTCCACCAGAAATCATAATGCTTGTCCTGCACACCGCGCTCGATCTCATAGCGGCCGATGATCTCAAAGCTCTCACAATCCATAATGAAGATGCCCGGAGGACCATCAGTGCCGTCCGCGCCACCGCCGCCCAGCGTGCTGACATAGATGCCCTCAGGCCCGCAATGGATTGTGTGTGGGCGGGAATATCCAGTCTTGGCAAAGACTTCTTCGGGTTCGATGATCTTGTGGATCTTCGCCTCAAGTGGGTTTTTAACGTCGATGACGTAAATCCGGCTGGATCGAATGCCGGGGATGATCAGATAGCGCCGCTCCAGAAAGGCGTGCCCGGTCAACGGTGACAGGGCGGACGAGCAGGCATTCCATCCGAAATGGTGAAACTCATCGCCTTTCTCAGGCATGATCACCTGATGAACTATTTTTCCAAAATCGTCGGATGTTGGATCGACATTCACAACCGCCAACCCGTCTGGTTGCGAAAAATCCGGGCTAAGCATCAAGGTGAAAGCAAGCGTTTCAGTAGGCCCCTCCATCGCGAGCTTGGCGGATGGGTAAAAGGTTGGGTCCGGTCTAGTGTTCATAACGTCCTCCCGTAAGTCATTGATCTTCAATTCGTATTGAGAGTTCCGGTCTTGGCGCCGGATGACATTCTGCCTGCTCGTCTTCCTTTCGTTGCCTAAGCGCGCATTGGGCACTTAAGCTGGTTTGCGTTTACGCTCGGCCACGTCCTGCGCCAATTGGCGGGTGTAGTGTTCCAGATCGTTCAGCGCGGCGTCCACGGTTTCGGCGTCCTGCGCTTCAAGCGCGTCAACTATTCTGCTGTGCAACGCTATTATTTGCTCACGAGACCGCGCGGTGAAAGTGATCATGTTCATCAAGGGTTGCATCGCCTCGACCGCCCCCGCCAATTGATATGACAGGACCGGGTTTCCAGCCCCATCCACCAAGGCACGGTGAAAGGTCACGTCAGATGCACAAAAAGCTTCGTCAGTCAGACCCGGTTGAGATTGACGAAATATCTCGGCCCGCATGGTGGCCAATTGATCTGCGGTGCGTCGCTGCGCGGACAAAGGCGCACAGGCCCTTTCCAAAGCATAACGCGCCTCGCAGGCGGTATCAAAGCTGACCGCGTTCATCGACAGCAGCAAGGTCGAGGTTGTGATCTGCTGGGAATAGGCGTCCTCAAAACTCAGCCGATTTACAAACGCGCCGCCCGATGCCCCACGCTGTGTGCGGATCAGGGATTGCGCCGCCAATCGTTTTAACGCTTCACGCACGGTTGGACGCGATACCTGAAATTGTTCTGACAACTCGGCCTCAGACGGCAAGCGGGCATCCACGATCAACTCACCTGATACAATCGCATCCCGAATGGCTTGAGCGATCTGAGCGGACAGGTCAGCGGTTTTCCGGGGCGCGGCTTTCATCTTCAGAGGACCTTGGGCAAATTTTTATTTGTCTGACATTTAAAAGTCTGACATTTGAAAAGCAAGGGAGTTGAGTCGGGAGGCCGAAGTGAGTCGTACGTGGCTGCGCAGCGGAATGTGGCTGGGCTTTTATGTCCTGATCCTGTGGGCGTGGTGGGTCATGTTCTCGATGAGCCGGGACATGGACCTTGATCTGATAGGTCGCCCCGGACCCATGGGACAGACCATGGCGGCCATGGATCCGCGCATGGACATGTATATGCCCATGGCCGAGTTCGGGCCGCTGTTTTCAATGTGGGCGATCATGATGGCGGCGATGATGCTGCCGACACTTGTACCAACCCTGCGCAGCTATGATGACCTGATCCGCAGCGCAAATGGTAGCCGCGCAGGCTGGCTGGGCGTTCTGGCGGGGTACTGGCTCGTTTGGGTCGGATTTGCGGCTCTGATCACCGGGATTCAACTGATTTTGCTGTTTGGCGGTGTGGTCGATATGCTGGGCATCGCCAAGTCTGGCTGGGTTGCTGGCGGATTGATGATCGCAGTGGGGGCGTTTCAGTTCACCCGCGCGAAAGAGGTCTGCCACGGCGTTTGCCATGCCCCGATGACCTATTTTTTGGGCCATTGGAAAACCGGTTTCGCAGGCGGTGTTCGCATGGGTTTGGGCCTGGGCGCGTTTTGCGTGGGCTGCTGCTGGGGTTTTATGGCGCTGGGATTTGTGGGTGGTGTCATGAGCTTGTTGTGGATGGGTCTTGCAACACTGTTCATGGTTTTGGAAAAACTCCCACAAATCGGGCACGCGATAACGCGGCCTATGGGGTTTGCACTGATTGCGGGTGGTTTGGTCCTGCTCGTCTATCCAATTAGCTACGGAGGTTAAGCCAATGGCAAAAAACAGAAAACCAGAAGCCGATCGGTTACCTATCAGTCAACGGATCGACAGCCGGATGCCTAACCCCAAGCGGCGCGAAATGAGCCCAACGGATTGGTCGATCAAAGGCGAATTGATCCTGAACTGTTCGTGCGATGTTTTTTGTCCCTGTGTTGTGTCGTTGGGTGCGCACCCTCCGACCGAAGGCCATTGTCATGCCTGGATGGGCATCATCATCGATGACGGGCATTACGAGGGCGAAGATCTTTCGGGGCTGAATGTTGGTTTGTTGGTCGATATTCCGGGCCGGATGGGCGAAGGTCAGTGGAAAGTGGCGGCTTATGTAGACGAACGTGCCAGTGGCAAGGCGTATAACGGGTTGCTGCAAATCTTCAGCGGGCAGGCGGGTGGAACCACCGGGCTGTTCACCATGCTGGTGAGTGAGATCATCGGGGCCGAGCGCGCGCCCGTTCAGATCGAACGAGACGGCACCAAGCGCCGCATCATGATTGGCCGAAAAATACAGGGCGAGATTGAGATGCTGGGCGGTAAAGACCCAGAGCATCCCGTCATGGTGTCGAACTCGAAATACTGGATGGGCCCCGATATTATTGTCGCCCGTGGCACCAAGTCCAAAGTACGTGACTATGGCCGTGTCTGGGACTTTGGCGGTAAGTCGGCCGAGATTTGTCCAATTGACTGGCATGGGCCCAAGTAATGATCACCGGTGCATATGCGCGTGAGTTGGCGCAATACAATCATTGGCAAAACAAGCAGTTGGCGGAGTTTCTAAAAGAATTGACTCATGAGGAACTGGTCCTTGAACGCGGAGCGTTTTTCGGGTCGATCCTGGGAACAGCCAACCATTTGCTCTGGGGGGATTGGATCTGGATGTCTCGCTTTGAAAAGGCAGATGGACCGGAGAGCAACATTCACCGAACGGGCGGTGGAATTCATGAAAGCGTGTATCTGTGCCCCGACCTATCTGCATGGCTGCCCCTGCGAGAAAAGATTGACGCCCGCATCATCCGATGGGCTGACAGGTTGGGGGACGAACCTCTGACGGGTCCGTTCACGTGGTATTCAGCCGCGAAAGAGGCTGACATTACTTTGCCTTATGCGCGCTGCGTCATCCATATGTTCAATCATCAAACTCACCACCGGGGACAAGTGCACAAGATGCTGACCGAGGCGGGATCTGAAGCGCCGGTCAGCGATCTAGTCTTCATGCCGCAGGAGGATTGAATGCCGCAAATATCTCCTTCGCGCCGTCTGAGGCGTACGCCATTCTCGGATGGGGTCGAAGCTGCTGGGGTCAAAGGATATACGGTATATAACCGTATGTTATTGCCTACTGTTTTCGAAAGCGTCGAGGCTGACTATCGGCATTTGAAGACCCATGTGCAGGTGTGGGATGTGGCTTGTGAACGGCAGGTCGAACTGCGCGGGCCGGATGCTGCTCGGCTGATGCAGATGCTCACTCCGCGTGATTTGCGGGGGATGTTGCCGGGCCAGTGTTTCTATGTGCCGATCGTTGATGAGACCGGTGGAATGCTGAATGATCCGGTGGCCGTGAAACTGTCTGAAGATCGGTGGTGGATTTCGATTGCTGACAGTGACCTGTTGCTATGGGTCAAAGGGATCGCCGTCGGATACCGTTTGGATGTGTTGGTTGACGAGCCGGATGTATCTCCGCTTGCGGTTCAGGGCCCCAAGGCAGATGAGCTTATGGCGCGCGTGTTTGGCGACTGCGTGCGGGACATCCGGTTCTTCAGGTTCGATATGTTCGAGTTTGAAGGGCGCGATCTGGCGATTGCGCGTTCGGGTTATTCCAAACAGGGCGGGTTTGAAATCTATGTTGAGGGCAGCGAGATCGGCATGCCCCTTTGGAACGCGTTGTTTGCAGCAGGCGAAGATCTTCAGGTGCGCGCTGGCTGTCCGAACCTGATCGAGCGGATTGAGGGCGGTTTGTTGTCTTATGGCAATGACATGACCGACGATAACACGCCACACGAATGTGGGTTGGGCAAATTCTGCAACACCAACACCGCAATTGGGTGCATTGGGCGCGACGCGTTGCTGCGGGTGGCGAAAGAGGGGCCGATTCAGCAAATCCGACCTATCGCGATTGCGGGCGACCCTGTTCCGGGTTGTGATCGACCCTGGGGCCTTTACGCGGACGGAAAGTGGGTTGGGCAGGTAACATCGGCGGCATGGTCCCCGGATTTCAAGACCAATGTGGCTATTGGAATGGTGCGGTTGAGCCATTGGGATGCGGGAACGGAACTGGATATCGAGGTGCCGGGCGGGATGCGGCGTGCAACTGTGCAGTCGCATTTCTGGGTTTAACACAAGGGTTGGGGGCGCTGCCCCCGTCGCTGCGCGACTCCCCCGAGGTATTTTGGGCCAGGTGAAGGACTGGTCTGGTCAAAGAAACACGAAAGGATTTGAGAATGTTCAATGCGTTGGTGATGGAAAAGGACGAAGAGAGCGGCTTGGCGAGTGCATCGGTCAAGCAGCTTTCATTGGATGATCTTCCACATGGTGAGGTGACCGTGGGGGTGGAGTTTTCAACCGTGAATTATAAGGACGGTCTGTGCCTGTCACCCAAAGGGGGTGGGCTGGTGCGGGCATATCCGCATGTGCCGGGTATCGATTACGCCGGTACGGTCGAAGCCTCGTCAGATGAGCGATACAAACCCGGCGACAAGGTTGTTCTGACCGGTTGGCGTGTGGGCGAGGCGCATTGGGGCGGCTATTCTCAGAAAGCCAATGCGCGGGCGGACTGGCTGGTGCCGCTGCCCGACGGGCTGGACGCACGTCAGGCCATGGCTGTGGGTACGGCTGGGTTTACGGCCATGCTTGCGGTGATGGCGTTGGAAGATCATGGGCTGACCCCGGATCGGGGACCGGTTTTGGTGACCGGCGCTGCAGGTGGTGTTGGGTCGGTGGCCACAGCCATTCTGGGCAATCTGGGGTATGAGGTGGCGGCTGTGACCGGGCGCCCCGAAACCGGTGATTATTTGAAATCGCTTGGCGCGACAACGATTGTGCCCCGCGAAGAGTTGAATGAAACCACCAAGCGCCCGTTGGAAAGTGAAACCTGGGCTGGCTGTGTGGACGCGGTGGGCGGAGATATGTTGGCGCGTGTTCTGGGGCAGATGAAATACGGCTGCTCGGTTGCTGCCGTCGGTTTGGCCGGAGGCGCGGCCCTGCCTGCGACTGTGATTCCATTCCTGTTGCGGGGCGTGAACCTGTTGGGCATCGACAGCGTGATGCAGCCTTACGACAACCGACTGCGCGCGTGGCAGCGGATCGCGACCGATCTGCCGATGGACAAGCTGGAGGCGATGGTTCAGCCAGCCGCTTTGTCAGATCTACCACAGCTTGGTGCGGATATTCTGAAGGGTCAGGTCAAAGGTCGCGTTGTTGTTGATGTGAACGCCTGAAGTTGACGCGTACTGCATCCTCGGGCGGGCGCGCCTGGCCGAGGATCGGATCGGAGTTGGTACAAAATGGTCGCAACACCTCTGGCCATTGATACAATTCCCGACCATGATTGCTATACATCCCAATTGTGATGGCGTAAGACCCATCCAAAGAGTACCTGAAAACGGGGAGTGAGCAGCATGTCTGACGACTTCGAACTGGACACCGATGATCTCAAGCGCCGCATGGATGGCGCCATGGCCAATCTGAAAACTGAATTTGCCTCGCTGCGTACGGGTCGGGCTTCGGCATCTATGCTCGAGCCTGTCATGGTTGACGCCTATGGCTCGCTGACTCCGATCAACCAGGTGGGGACGGTGAACGTGCCGGAACCGCGGATGGTGACTGTAAATGTGTGGGATAAGTCACTGGTTGGTAAGGTGGAAAAGGCCATTCGCGAAAGCGGGCTTGGTATCAACCCTCAGCTGAACGGCACAATCATCATGTTGCCGATCCCGGAACTCAACGAAGAACGTCGGCGCGAGCTTGGCAAGGTTGCGGGGCAATATGCGGAAAGTGCTCGGGTTTCGATCCGTAACGTGCGCCGCGACGGTATGGACCAGATCAAGAAGGCCAAGGCGGACGGGATGTCGGAAGATGACCAGAAGCTTTGGGAAAGCGAAGTTCAGGATCTGACCGATGACATGATCAAGGCCGTCGACGCCGCACTTGAGACCAAGCAATCTGAAATCATGCAGGTCTGAGCTGGTTTGATGCCCAAAGATCCCCAAACCGATCCGGTTTCCGGCCCGCGCCACGTCGCTATCATTATGGATGGCAACGGTCGTTGGGCACAGGCGCGTGGCCGTCCTAGACTGTTTGGTCATCACGCAGGTGCACGGCGTGTCCGTGAGGTGGTAGAGGCCTGCCCGGGATTGGGGATCAAGTATCTGACTGTGTTTGCGTTTTCGACTGAGAACTGGAAACGAACCCAGGTTGAGGTCGCGGGCCTGATGAGCCTGTTTCGTCGATACATCATCAAGGAAACCCGAACTCTCGCCGACAATGGAATTCGCGTGCGGTTCATCGGTGATCGGGTCCGTCTGGATTCAAAACTGACCGAGCTGATGGATTCTCTGGAACAGGAAACGAAGGACAACGACCTTGTTCATTTGACCGTAGCGTTGAATTACGGTGGTCGGGATGAGGTTGCACGCGCTACTAAACGGTTGGCGCGTGATGTTGCCGAAGGGCGTTTGAAGCCTGAAGAGGTGGATGAAGAAACGCTGCCTAAGTATCTGGATACGCGCGTTCTTCCGGATCCGGATCTTGTTATTCGGACCAGTGGCGAAGCACGAATCTCTAACTTTCTTTTGTGGCAGTCGGCGTATTCGGAATACGAATTCATCGATACGCTTTGGCCGGATTTCACAGCAGCCGAATTGGAAGCCTTGTGCCGCAACTACGGCTCCAGAGAGCGTCGGTTCGGAGCGGTGCTGGCATGAGCGAAGGCCGATGGTCTGACCTGACAGCACGGGTTCTTTCTGCTGCGGTACTGGTCCTGATTGGCGCGGTCGAGGTGTGGCTGGGCGGTATCTGGTTCGAGATTTTTATCGCGGTGGCCTGTGGTCTGATGACCTGGGAACTGGTTCGGATGATTGAGCCGAACAGTCAGAGCACGGGTATTCAGTTGGGTATCCTGACAAGCGCTGCGGTTCTGCTCAGTTATCATGTGCCACCGCTGTATACATTGCCTGTTGTTGTCGCGCCTGCATTGGTGGGTATGGGGCAGGTGAGCCGGTCGAAAATTCTGTACGGGCTGTTTGCAGTTTGGATCGTTGGGGCCGGGTTGGGTTTTATCTCGATCCGCGAAAATTTCGGCTTTGGCTGGATGGTGTGGTTGATCGCCGTGGTCGTGGCAACGGATGTCGCTGGTTATTTCGTCGGCAAAACAATCGGCGGTCCCAAGTTCTGGCCCAGGGTCAGCCCGAAGAAAACGTGGTCGGGAACCGCAGGTGGATGGGCTGCAGCGGCCTGTGTAGGGATCGCCTTTGCAACCCATGCCGGTTTCGGATTCGCCTTTGTCGTTGTTTCGGTACTGGCTTCAATGGCAAGTCAGATCGGTGATATTATCGAAAGCGCGGTCAAACGTAAGTTTGGCGTCAAAGACAGTTCAAATCTGATCCCGGGCCACGGTGGCTTTCTGGATCGCTTCGACGGCATGATGGGCGCTGCGTTGTTTGTTCTGATCGCAGGGCTGATTTACGCGCCAGGTGGGATGTAATGCGCAAAGTAACTGTTCTTGGGGCCACAGGATCGATTGGGCAAAATACAATTGATCTGATCGCACGCGCGCCAGACGACTACGACGTCGTGGCTCTGACCGGTGGTGCGAATATTCAGCAATTGGCCGACGATGCGCGCCGCCTTGGGGCCAATCTGGCCGTGACTGCGCATGAAGATAAGTTGGACGACCTGCGCAGTGCACTTGCAGGTAGCGGCGTGGAAGTGGCGGCTGGGTCGCGTGCCATTGCCGAGGCCGCGGCGCGCCCGGCGGACTGGGTTATGTCGGCCATTGTAGGTTCAGCGGGACTTGCGCCGGGGATTGAAGCGCTCAAACAAGGGGCGACGCTGGCGCTTGCCAATAAGGAAACGCTGGTTTGCGCCGGGTCATTGGTTCTGGAAACAGCCAAGACCCATAATGCGCGGTTGCTGCCCGTCGATAGCGAGCATTCGGCCGTGTTTCAGGCACTGGTCGGTGAAGACATCGATGCGGTCGAGCGCGTGATTATTACGGCAAGCGGCGGAGCCTTTCGGGACTGGCCGCTGGAAGACCTGGCCACTGCAACGGTTGAACAAGCGTCCAGCCACCCGAATTGGGACATGGGCCAACGCATTACAATCGACAGTGCGTCCATGTTCAACAAGGCGCTGGAAGTCATAGAAACCAAAGAATACTTTTCGGTCTCCCCGACGCAGATCGAAGTTGTGGTGCATCCGGAATCCATCGTGCACGCGATGGTTGGATACCGGGATGGGGCGGTGATTGCCCATTTGGGCGCACCGGACATGCGTCACGCAATTGGCTATGCCTTGCATTGGCCCCAGCGCCGCAACCTTCCTGTGGAACGGCTCGATCTTACGAAACTGGGCCAACTGAACTTCAAGTCGCCGGACCTGACACGGTATCCTGCACTGAAACTGGCATGGGATGTCATGGATCGCGGCGGTTTGGCGGGCTCGGTATTCAATGCTGCAAAAGAACGAGCGCTGGACCATTTCATTGCTCGCCATATCTCATTTACGGATATGGCCGATGCAGTTGCTGCCGTTCTCGACCGATTTGATGCATCAGACGGCCTTATTGATGCCGCGATGACCCTTGATAACGTGCAGCAAACGGACCATTTGGCACGTCAATGGGTCGATGACACCGTGGTGGAACGAGCAGGATAGAATTTTGGACGTACTTTCGCTGATCCCTCAATTTGGCAATCTTCTTTGGACGATTGTTGCCTTTGTCATCGCCTTGTCGGTCATCGTGGCCGTGCATGAATACGGCCACTACATCGTGGGCCGGTGGTCGGGCATCCATGCCGAGGTGTTCTCGATCGGGTTCGGTCCGGTCCTGTGGAGCCGCGTCGACAAACGTGGAACCCGGTGGCAGATCGCGCTGCTCCCATTTGGCGGATATGTGAAATTCCTGGGCGACGCCAATGCTGCGTCGGGCAAGGATGAAGAGGCGATGGGCGAAATCGCCGCCCAAAGCCCGGAAGAGCTGCGGCGCACCATGCACGGGGCCCCGTTGTGGGCGCGGGCTGCCACAGTTGCGGCGGGTCCTGCATTTAACTTTGCCATGTCCATTTTTGTTTTCGGTATGATCTTCTGGTCTCAGGGCGTGTCGCGCGAACCCTTGACCGTGGGCTCTCTGCAGCCGTTGCCGGGGACGGTACAGGAACTGCGGGAAGGTGATGTGATCACCGCAATTGCCGGTGTTCCTACGCCAGACTACGATGAAGAGGGTGCCTGGCAGGATTTCATCGACGCGTTGCCGGTGCAACCGGTTCTGGATTACACGGTCATTCGCGATGGACAAACACTGGACGTTCAGGCCCCCTGGATGTTCCCACCGCTGATCCGTCAGGTTGCCCCGCGCAGTGCGGCCATGGACATCCAGTTAGAGCAGGGTGATGTGATCACAGCCGTGAACGGCGAACCGATCTTTGCCTTCGATCAACTGAAGGATTTTGTCGAAAGTTCGGATGGGCGCGTTTTGCTGTTGAATGTATGGCGAGACGGCTCTGATCTTGAGTTCGCGCTTGCCCCACGCCGTACGGATGAACCAAAGCCGGAAGGCGGGTTTGTCACACATTGGCGGATCGGGATCATCGGCGGCATGATGTTAGAGCCCGCCACTGAGCCCGCCGGTTTTGTGGATTCACTGCGTGGCGGCGTCATTCAGACCGGCCGTATCATCGAAGGGTCTCTGTCCGGCATGTGGCACATGATTACGGGAGCGATCAGCACCTGTAACATTTCCGGGCCAATCGGGATTGCTGAAACCTCGGGTGCAATGGCCAGCCAAGGGGCGCAGAATTTCATCTTCTTTATCGCGGTTTTGTCGACGGCTGTCGGTTTGTTGAACCTGTTCCCGATCCCGGCCTTGGATGGCGGTCATCTGGTATTCTACGCGTATGAAGCGGTCGCCGGAAAACCACCCAGTGATGGCGCGCTGAGGATTCTTATGGGGCTGGGGATCACTATCATCCTTACCCTTATGCTGTTCTCGGTCAGCAACGATCTGTTCTGCTAAATGTGGCGGTTGGTGCAAGTTTAGGCCGCATTCCCGCCTCAATTCATGGCTATACTTTTTGCGTTGAAAGGGTATCGCCATGACCAAAGCGCTAAAAAAATCATACCAGGGGTTCAGCTTTCTTTTCATGCTGAACCGTGACGTATTGTTGAGCTTTGCCATGACAGCGCTGGCGTTGACTGGCGCAATGTATCTGGCCGGGGTTTATCTGGCCGGATTCTGATTCTCACCGAAATGCAGAAAGCTTGCTGTGCCGCGTCGCACTGGAATGCTTCTATTTCGCCTTTTGACAAGCTCATTTAATCTCGTTACTCAGCATTAAAGTCTTAAAATTCTGGGTAGAGCACAAAATGACTGACAGGCGAGACGCGGGCACATCCTGCGGGGGGCAAATGCCGACAAACAATATTTTGTGGCAGGCGCTAACGGTTCTTTTCCTTTTTGTTGCGGCGTGTTTGGTGGCTTTTCCGAATGCAGCGCAGGCGCAGAACTTCACGATCAATTCGTTTCAGGTGGAAGGCAATCGCCGGATTGAAACGGGCACGATCATCGCCCGAACCGGAATCGAACCCGGGCAAACAGTCAGCGCTGGTCAGATCAATGATGCCTATCAGCGTTTGCTTGACAGTGGTGTATTTGAAACAGTCGAGCTGACGCCGCGCGGCACGACTCTGGTGATCGAAGTTCAGGAATACCCCACGATCAACCAGATCAGCATTGAAGGAAACGCACGCGTCAAAGACGATGTTTTGCTGGACGCCATCGAGTCTGAACCGCGCCGGGTGTTTACCCCTCAGGCGGCGGAAGCAGACGCTGACCTGATCGCCGAAATTTATTCTGCGCAAGGCCGGGTCGCGGCAACAGTCATCCCGCGGATCATCCGCCGCAGTGACAACCGCGTCGATCTGGTTTTCGAAGTATCGGAAGGCACCACCATCGAAGTTGAACGCGTCAGCTTTGTTGGCAACCGCGCCTTCTCGGATCGCCGGTTGCGCCGTGTTCTCGAAACCAAGCAGGCGACGTTCCTGCGAACCTTCTTCCGCAATGATACATTTATCGGCGACCGCATCGAATTCGACAAACAGGTCATTCGCGATTTCTACCTGTCGCGCGGCTATGTCGATTTCCGCGTAAACAGCGCCAATGTGGAATTCACCCGTGAACGCGACGCCTTCTTCTTGGTGATGAACGTCACTGAAGGGCAGAAATTCTCGTTTGGCAAGATCACAACAGTAAGTGAAATCCCCGGCGTGAATGCGGCTGAATATCAGGATGCACTGAAGATCAAGCCGGGCGTGACTTATACGCCATCGCTGATCGAAAACTCGATTGCGCGTCAGGAACGTCTGGGCGTCAAACAGGGTGTGGACTTCTTGCGGGTCGAACCTCGCATCACGCGCAATGATCGCGACCTGACACTGGACGTCGAATTCGTTCTGACAAAAGGGCCGCGCATCTTTGTTGAGCGGATCGACATTGAAGGAAACACCACCACGCTGGACCGTGTCATCCGACGTCAGTTCGACACTGTAGAAGGCGACCCGTTCAATCCGCGCGAAATTCGTCAGGCGGCCGAGCGGATCAATGCTCTGGGCTTCTTCGCCACCGCAGATGTCGAGCCGCGTGAAGGGTCTTCGCCCAGTCAGGTGATCCTAGATGTGGATGTTGAAGAACAACCGACAGGCTCGCTTAGCCTTGGTGGTAGCTACTCGGTCACGGACGGTTTCGGGATTGCAATCGGCCTGAACGAATCCAACTTTTTGGGACGTGGTCAAAACCTGGGTCTGACCATTTCAACCGCGCAGGACTCCGAGCAGTATGCGATCAGCTTTACAGAACCCTATCTTTTAGGCCGCAAGTTGCGTTTTGACTTGGGGCTGGGGCTGTCGGGAACGAACTCTGGTTTTGCCAGCTATGACACAAGCTCGCTGTTCTTCACGCCGCAGCTGACCTACGCCATCGGCGAGTTGTCATCGCTGCGCTTGCGCTATGGTTGGGATCGCAGCGAGATGACCCAACAGGACAACGAAACCAATGGCGCCGTTATTTCGTCCGAAATTGCGCAAGGCAAAAGAACCTCTAGCTCGTTGGGTGTATCTTACGTGTATGACAGCCGACTCGGTGGTCTGGATCCGAATTCCGGTGTTCTGTTCGAGGTTGGCGTTGATGCGGCCGGTCTTGGAGGAGACAACAAGTACTTCAAAACCACAGCGCGCGGTATCGCACAAACCCGTGTTTGGAACGAAGAAGTCGTGCTGCGGGCGACCATGGAATTGGGCGCGCTGCATTGGAGAGGCAACGACTTCAGCCGTACTGTCGACCGTTTTGTATTGGGCCCGAACACCTTCCGTGGCTTTGAGCCCGCTGGTATTGGCCCACGTGACTTGTCCAACGGTCAGGACGATGCCATCGGCGGCAACTACTACTGGGTTGCCCGGTTCGAAACCGACTTCCCGCTTGGCTTGCCAGAAGAACTTGGTCTGCGCGGTGGTTTGTTCTATGACGTCGGCAACCTCTATAACATCGACGATGTGAACACGGCAGGCGCAACTATTGTGGGTGCGAGCGGATCAATCCGCCATGTGATCGGCATTTCGGTTCTCTGGGACACGCCGTTTGGGCCGCTGCAGTTCAACTTCTCTCAGCCTCTCAAGAAAGAGTCCTTCGACAAGGAACAGAACTTTGACTTTACCATTCAGGCTCGGTTCTGATCCCAAATGCTGAATATACTCATGACGATAGCACGGGGCCCATTACGGGCCCTGTGTGTGTTTTCGGCCCTTGTGATGCCGCTTGCATTGGACGCACAACAACTTGGCGTGCCGCAGGCCAGCGTCGTTACGCTTTCCAGCGAAGAACTTTTTGCCGACTCGGCTTTCGGGCAGCGCGTTCTACGAGAGATTGAGGCTGAAAGCGCCTTGTTGGCAGAAGAAAACGAACGGATTGTGGTCGAGCTGAGCCAGGAAGAAAAAGAACTTACGGAACAGCGTGCGACCTTGCCTGCCGAGGAATTCCGCCCGTTGGCCGAGGCTTTCGACACCAAGGTTCAGTCCCATCGAGAAGGCCAGCGCGCCAAACTGGACGCATTGGCGCGGCGCAGCGAAGAAGCGCAACAGACTTTTTTTGAAATTGTGCGCCCAATTCTTGTTGATCTGCTGCGCGAGTTCGGTGCCAGTGTGATGATCGAACGGTCGAATGTCGTGGTTAGTACGACAGACATTACCGAGGCCGCGATCGCTCGCATCGACGCCGCAATCGGTGATGGCAGCACGCTGCAAGAAGGCAATGGCGAATAGGGTTGCTTGCTCTTGGAATGCGGTATTGTTAACCACGCGCAAAAGAAACATCCAAAACGGGATACCTGATCAATGACCACGGAAACCAAAAGCGCCGACATTCAGCTGATCCAAAGGATCTTGCCGCACCGCTATCCGTTTTTGCTGGTCGACAAGGTCGTGGACATCTCGGGCTATCAGTCGGCGCGCGGCATCAAGAACGTGACCATGAACGAGCCGCACTTTCAGGGGCATTTCCCAGGCACACCGATCATGCCGGGCGTCACAATTGTTGAGGCCATGGCCCAGACCGCAGGTGTAATGCTGGGTGTTGGCATGGACGTCATCGACACCGAGCTGCTGATCTATTTCATGAGCATCGACAAGTGCAAGTTCCGTCGCAAGGTTGTGCCCGGTGACGTTCTCGAGATGCATGTTGAAACCGTGCGCGGCAAAAAAGGCGGCAAGCTGTTCAAGTTCAGCGGCCGGGCCACTGTTGAGGGCGAAGTGGCGGCCGAGGCCGAATTTTCGGCCTATGTAGATTGGGACATGGAAAAAACGACATGAGCGGAATCCATCCCAGCGCAATTATCGAAGAGGGCGCGCAGATCGGGCAGGACTGCTCGATCGGTCCATTTTGCTATGTGGGTGCGCAGGTCAAACTTGCGGATCGGGTTGAACTGAAATCCCATGTGGTCGTGACCGGTGACACTTCGATTGGTGAAGATACTATTATCTTCAATTTCTCGGTGATTGGTGAAATTCCTCAGGACCTGAAGTTTGGTGGCGAAAACACCCGTCTGGAAATTGGTCAACGTAACCGGATCCGGGAACATGTGACGATCAACACCGGTACCGACGGTGGCGGCGGTGTGACGCGGATTGGCGACGATTGCTTGTTTATGGCGGGCGTTCACGTGGCGCACGACGTGCAGATCGGCAACCGGGTCATCATGGTCAATCATGCAGGAGCAGCCGGTCACTGTATCGTGGAAGACGATGTGATCGTCGGCGGCATCTCGGGATTGCATCAATGGGTGCGCGTCGGGCGTGGCGCGATCATCGGGGCGCTGACCATGGTGCCCAAAGACGTTATTCCCTACGGTCTGGTGCAGGCCTCACGTGGTGAGCTGGACGGCTTGAACCTTGTAGGTCTTAAACGCAAGGGTGTTTCGCGCGAGGATATCTCGGCGCTGCGCGCGGCCTTCAAGGAACTGTCCGAGGGCGATGGAACCTTCATGGACCGCGCCAGCCGGATCGGCGAAGGCAATGAAAGTGATTACGTGCAACGGATCGTTGATTTTGTCACCGGCCACAGTGATCGCTCATTCCTGACACCAGGGAAATAAACCCATGCTGGCGTTGATTGCGGGAACAGGGGCATTGCCAACCGAAGTTGTGGCTCAGCTCGCAGACCGACCTTTGATCTGCGCACTGGAAGGGTTTCCACCTGACGATCTGACCGTGGATATAGAATTCCCGCTGGAGCAGCTGGGCAGCTTCATTGCCGATCTCAAGGCGCGGGGCGTGACGCAAGTTTGTCTGGCTGGTGCAGTTCAACGCCCGCCCATCAACCCAAGCCGCATTGACGCTGCGACCCTGCCGTTGGTTCCGGTGATCCAAAAGGCGATCATGTCCGGCGATGACGGCGCGTTGCGTGCGGTCATCGGAATCCTTGAGGATGCAGGGCTGCAAATGCGCGCCGCACATGACATTGCGCCCGGTTTGCTTCCACCTTTGGGCTGTCTGACGGATGCGCAACCCTCTGAGGCTGACATGGCCGATGCAGACCGTGCGGCTGGTATTCTGCGCGCAATGGGGGCTGCTGATACCGGACAAGCATGTGCGGTCTCTAAAGGTCAGGCGCTCGCGATAGAAGGGATATTCGGCACTGCCTGGATGCTGAAGTCTTTGATCCAACGACCAGACGCGGGTGGAGGCATACTGTTCAAAGGGCCCAAACCCGATCAAGACCGGCGCGCCGATCTACCTGCCATCGGACCCGATACCGTCACAGACGCGGTCGCGGCCGGGTTGTCCGGGATCGTGTTGGAAAAAGGCGGCGTGCTTGTTCTGAGGCAAGAGCAGGTCATAGCCGAATGTAACCGACTGGGTCTGTTCCTTTTCATCCGCGAGCGGGCAGCCTGATGCGCGTTTTTCTGGTCGCCGGAGAACCTTCGGGCGACCGGCTGGGCGGCGCGTTGATGAAAGGCTTGAAAACTCTGGTCCCAAATGTGGAATTTGACGGGGTTGGTGGCCCACTGATGGAGGCGCAGGGCCTCACAAGCCAGTTCCCTATGTCTGAACTGTCGGTCATGGGCCTTGTCGAAGTTTTGCCGAAGTTCTTTCACCTCAAGCGTAGGATCTCCGAGACTGCGCAGGCCGTTCTGGACACGAACCCAGATGTGTTGATCACCATCGACAGCCCGGATTTCAGCCTGCGAGTTGCCAAGATCGTAAAGGCCGCAAGCAACACCCGCACGGTTCACTACGTCGCCCCAAGCGTCTGGGCCTGGCGGCCGGGACGGGCCGACAAGATGGCCAAGGTTATAGACCATGTTCTGGCGCTGCTTCCTTTTGAGCCGCCGTATATGGAACGGGCAGGGATGGAGTGCGACTTTGTCGGCCATCCGGTGGCCAGTGAACCGGTTGCCACTCGGGACGAGATCGCCGCATTTCGGAGCCGTTTTGATCTGGGAGACGCGCCGATCCTTCTGGCTTTGCCCGGATCACGTCGGGGAGAGATCGAACGGCTTGCGGAGTCCTTTGGCGGCGCATTGCGGCTGTTTGTCAAGGACCATCCGGACTACCGCGTCGTGATCCCAACCGTAGGCGCGACAACCGATCTCGTGAAAGACTTGGTCACGGATTGGCCCGGAGACCCGGTTGTGCTGGACCCACGCCACGAAGACGCGGATCAAGCCCTGGCCAACAAGCGTTCCGCGTTTGGCGCGGCCAGTTTGGCGCTTGCGGCGTCAGGGACTGTGTCACTTGAGCTTGCTGCGCAGAATACGCCGATGGTCATAGCCTACAAACTCAACTGGCTTACACAGAAGATGGCCGAACGGATGGTTAAACTGGACACCGTAACGCTGGTCAATCTGGTGTCAGATACGCGCGCTGTGCCGGAATGTC
The DNA here is from genome assembly GCF_013034525.1 of Ruegeria sp. HKCCA5929. Taxonomy (NCBI): domain Bacteria; kingdom Pseudomonadati; phylum Pseudomonadota; class Alphaproteobacteria; order Rhodobacterales; family Roseobacteraceae; genus Ruegeria; species Ruegeria sp. HKCCA5929. Next base: position 569,059 of record NZ_WQGE01000001.1, on the reverse strand, counting down.
TGCTGGATGACTGTCGACCCGAAAAGATCGCCCAGGCCTTGCACAATGTGATCAACGCCCCGGATGCGCAGCAGCTTGCCATGAGTCTGACCATGGACCGATTGGGCCGAGGTGGCGAAGCCCCTGGTCTGCGGGCAGCACGGGCTGTATTAGACAGAATGCAGGTCGATTATGCTTGATCATGCGCTGTTCGCGGTGTCTGCCGGGATTGCGATGGTGTCCACCAATCTCGACAATCTGGCTGTCTTGCTTGGCCTGATCTTGGTTATGGAGCAACGCCGCGCCATTTTAGGTTTTGCGGTCGCACAGACACTTGTTCTGACTCTGGCTTTGACCGTGGCGTTGGGGTTGAACCAAAGCGGTGTGCCCTTCTGGATTGGGTATCTGGGCATCGTACCATTGGCATTTGGCTTGCGTGGTATTTGGAAGCAATTTCGGGAAGAGGAAGTGGAAGAGGCAGAACCGAAAGGCGCCGTAACCTCGGTCGTCACGCTTTTCCTGAGCCTCTCGATCGACAGTTTTGCGGTTATGACCCCTTTGCTTGCGGACTCCGCGCCCTCCTATCGCGTGGCAGCACTGGTTGGTGCAGTAGCGGCCGCCGCCGGTCTGGTCGCTGTTGCGACATGGGGGGCGCCCCGCGCCAAAAGCCTCGGCCCTCGTGTCGCACGTCTGGATCGGATCGCTCCTTACATCATGGTCTGCGTTGGGCTTTACATTCTCTTTAACTCGCCCACAGATATTGTGTAGCGGGTTCAAGACGCGCCCGTGACGCGCATAAGTGATCTCAGCCCGGTTGTTGCAGCGGCGTGGGCCTGAGATATCTTGATCGAAAAAGGAGCTTAGCAATGACCCGCATTCCCCCGTTGTTGGATCATGAGATGACGGAAGAAGCACGCGCGTCCCGTGAAGCTTTGGGCGCGTATGGCCCGTTCGACAATTGGGCCCGCGTGGCTGCCTATTGCCCGCCCGTTCTGGACCATGTCACCGGAATGCTGACCACGTTGCGCGAACAGCAGAACCTGCCACGCCGCGCACTGGAATTGGCGATGGTAACGGTGTCAAAGCTGAATGCTTGCGACTACTGCGTTTCCCATCATACGCCGCTGCTAACGGTCGCGGGCCTTAGTTCGGAAGGGGCTGCGCGCCTCCCGGATGTCCAGGATCATCCTGAACTTGATGCCTGTGACAAAGCTGTTGTGCGCTATGCCGAAGCCGTGACAACACGGTCCGGTCGTATGCGGGACGCCGAAGTGTCCGACCTGCGAGAATGGTTCAACGATGCACAGATCGTTGAATTGACCTGGCGCATCGCGTTGTGCGGAGCGTTCAACCGGTTCAACGATGCGCTGCAAATCCAGATCGAGTCTGAGGTCGAACCTGTATCGGCTTAGTATCCGCGCCAGATCCAGCCGCCGCCAAAAATGCGGCTGCCTTCACTTGCATAAAACACACAAGCCTGACCCGGAGAGATGCCTTCTTCCGGCGTCAGCAGTTCAACTTCTGCTGTTGTGTCGGACAGCGGACGAATGATGGCTTCACGCGGCGGGCGGGTTGAGCGAACTTTGACCTTCAGGTGCCATTCATCGCGCGAGGTAAAAGGTTCATCGCCCAGCCAGTTGATCTCGCGCACCGGTACAACTCGGGTGGCCAGCATCTCTTTGGGGCCGACAACAACCTGTTTCTTGTCGACGTCCAGTTTGACGACGTAAAGCGGTTCGCTCAGGCCGCCGATGCCAAGGCCGCGCCGTTGCCCGATGGTGTAATGGATCACACCGTCGTGCTGCGCTAGAACGCGGCCATCGGCGTGTACGATTTCGCCGGGTTCCGCTGCACCGGGGCGCAGCTTTTCGATGACACTGGCATAGTTGCCATTGGGCACGAAACAGATGTCCTGGCTGTCAGGCTTGTCCGCAACGGACAACCCGTATTGCGCCGCCATTTCACGCGTCGCGTCCTTGGACGGCAAGTGGCCCAGAGGAAAACGCAGGAAGTCCAACTGTTCCGGCGTGGTCGAGAACAGGAAATAAGACTGATCGCGGTTCGCATCCTCGGCGCTGTGAAGCTCTGGCCCATTGGGGCCTATCTTGCGCTGGATATAGTGACCGGTGGCCATGCAGTCGGCCTCGAGATCTTTGGCAGTCTCCAGCAGATCCTTGAACTTCACCCGTTCATTGCAGCGAATGCAGGGCACAGGGGTCGCGCCCGCCAGATAGCTGTCAGCAAATTCGTCGATCACGGCGTCTTTAAAGATGTTCTCATAATCCAAGACGTAATGCGGAAAGCCACGCTCCTCGGCCACACGGCGCGCGTCGTGAATATCGATCCCGGCGCAACACGCGCCTTTCTTGGCCAAAGCCGCTCCGTGGTCATAAAGCTGCAACGTAACCCCAACGACGTCATACCCCTGATCCGCCAGATAGGCCGCCACAACCGAGCTGTCGACGCCACCGGACATCGCAACAACCACCCGCGTTTCCGAGGGCGGTTTAGCAAAACCAAGCGAGTTCAGCGGGGTCTCGGTATCGAGGGCCATGATCAGTTCCGTTTCGGGTTAAGGAAGACCGCCGGAATATAAGAAAATTCTACACATTCTCAAGGGGCGGTTTCATGCGGTCTTAAGTAGCCTGATGTCAGTAACGGAGCAGGAAGAAAAGGGTTGAAAGATGTTTTTGCACAAAGTTGAGGGCCCAAGGTCCGTGACACTGCCCGATGGGTCCGTTTTGACACGCGCGGATCTGCCGCCTGCAAATACGCGCCGCTGGGTGGCCTCACGCAAGATTTTGGTTGTGCGTGGCGTGCTTTACGGCCTGATCGGCTTGTCTGATGCCAAGAAAAAGTACGGGATCAGTGATGAAGAGTTCAACAGCTGGGTGTCTCTTGTCGCTGAACATGGTGTCGAGGCGTTGAAGGCCACCGCTTTAAAAAAATATCGACAACCTAAGGGAGAGTATGAATAAATGATTCAACGGTAACGTCAGATTAACCATTCTTGTTCAGGTTTAATTTTAATTGGAATTGTTGACCGAATTGGAGCAGTGAAAAATGCGCGTACTTCTTGTCGAGGATGATCCGACCACGTCCAAAAGCATCGAATTGATGCTGACGCATGCAAACCTGAACGTTTATGCTACGGATCTTGGCGAAGAAGGCATCGATCTGGCGAAACTCTATGATTACGATCTGATTTTGCTGGATCTGAACCTGCCGGACATGAACGGGCACGAGGTTCTGCCTCAGTTACGCATCGCACGTGTTGAAACACCGATCCTGATTCTTTCAGGGGCCGATGATACCGAAAGCAAGATCAAAGGCTTTGGTTTTGGTGCAGATGATTACCTGACTAAACCATTCCACCGGGAAGAGCTGGTGGCGCGTATTCACGCCATTATCCGCCGGTCGAAAGGGCATTCGCAATCTATCATTCATACCGGTCGGGTTGCGGTAAACCTGGATGCCAAAACCGTGGAAGTGGATGGAAAAACTGTTCACCTGACCGGCAAAGAATACCAAATGCTCGAACTGCTCAGCTTGCGTAAGGGCACGACTCTCACCAAAGAGATGTTCCTGAACCACCTCTATGGCGGTATGGATGAACCTGAGCTGAAGATCATTGATGTGTTTATTTGCAAGCTTCGCAAAAAGCTCAGCAACGCAACCGGCGGCGAGAATTATATCGAAACCGTCTGGGGGCGTGGATATGTGCTGCGCGACCCGCAAAGCAACAGTTTGGAAGAAACACGAATGGCTGTCGGCCTCTGATTTGAACCACCTGTGCTGTCGGCGGTCCGGGGCAGCACATTGCACTCACGGCTCAGCACGTCTGGACCTGGCCATGACCTCGCCCTATCACTGAGGTCCAAGAACGCGTGACAGGGCGAGGCCATGAGCAACTCAATCTCCATTTCTGATCTGACCGAAGACCAAGCACGCGCCGAACTGGCGCGTCTGGCGGATGTGTTGTTGCGGGCGAACACGCTCTATCACGGTGCAGACGCACCGGAGATTTCAGATGCTGAATACGATGCACTGAAACGCCGCAACTCAGAAATTGAGGCGCGATTCCCTCACCTTAAACGTGGTGATAGCCCGTCGGAGCAAGTGGGTTCAAAGGCGGCAGACGGGTTTTCGAAAGTCACGCATGCTATTCGAATGATGTCGCTGGGCAACGCTTTTGATGACGAAGACGTGGCTGATTTCGACAGATCCATTCGCAAGTATCTTGGCCTAAGCGCGCAGGAGCCTCTGTCTTTCACGGCTGAACCAAAGATTGACGGTTTGTCCCTGTCCTTGCGCTATGAAAAAGGGCTGCTTGTGCAGGCGGCCACACGAGGGGACGGTGAGGTCGGCGAGAACGTGACCGCAAATGCACGCACCGTCTCGGATATTCCTCAGCAATTGGACCACGCGCCCGAAGTTCTTGAGGTCCGCGGTGAGGTCTATATGTCTCATGCCGATTTTGAGGCACTGAATGCCCGGCAAGCAGAGCGGGGCGGAAAACCATTTGCCAACCCCCGTAACGCAGCGGCCGGATCTTTGCGTCAATTGGATGCGGAAATCACGCGATCCCGTCCCCTGAAGTTCTTTGCTTATGCCTGGGGTGAAGTGTCTGAGCCTCTGGCGGGTACGCAAATGGAAGCGATTGATCGGCTCAAGTCGCTTGGGTTTTCAACGAATGATCTGACCCGTCTGTGCGCAACAACCCAAGTCATGTTGGAGCATTATCGGGATATTGAAGCGCAACGCTCTACCTTGGGCTACGACATTGATGGGGTTGTCTATAAGGTCAACGATTTGTCCCTTCAGGCGCGCTTGGGGTTCCGCTCGACCACGCCGCGATGGGCCGTTGCGCATAAGTTTCCTGCTGAACTGGCCTGGACGAGGTTGGAAGCAATCGACATTCAGGTCGGTCGCACGGGTGCGCTCAGCCCTGTGGCTCGGTTGCATCCGGTGACTGTGGGCGGGGTCGTGGTATCCAACGCCACACTGCATAACGAAGATTATATCGCTGGGCGTGATGCCAAAGGCGGTACGATCCGCGACGGCAAAGACATTCGCGTTGGCGACTGGGTGCAAGTCTATCGCGCGGGTGACGTGATCCCGAAAGTGGCGGACGTAGACCTGACGAAGCGCCCCTCTGATGCTCAGCCCTTTGCCTTCCCGACGCTGTGCCCCGAGTGCCAAAGCGCGGCGATCCGCGAAGAAGGTGACGCGGTGCGCCGCTGTACGGGTGGTTTGATCTGCCCGGCGCAAGCGGTGGAAAAACTCAAACATTTCGTGTCGCGAAAGGCGTTTGACATCGAAGGACTGGGTGCAAAGCAGATCGAAATGTTCTACGATGATCCGGTGCTGTCGATTAATTCCCCTGCGGAAATCTTTACACTGGAACAGCGTGACAAGGGGAATCTGGCCCGGCTGAAAAACCGCGACGGGTGGGGGGAAACCTCGGCCGGAAACCTGTTTGCAGCGATCGATGAAAAGCGAACCATTCCGTTTGCGCGGCTATTGTTTGCATTAGGCATTCGCCATGTGGGCGAAGTTGGCGCACGTGATCTGGCGTTGTATTACCGCGAGTGGGATGCCATGGCAAAAGCGTTGGATGCTGCGCGCCCGGCGGCTTTGGCGCAACGGCAAGCTGATGAGGCAGAAGACGCCGAGCGGGCCGCAGCACTGGCTGAAGGTCGTCGTGCACGCGTTAAGGAAGTGCGTGATGCAGCGATTGTCGCAGCTCGCGTACCAGCAGAGGCCAATGCCGCATGGTCCGATCTGATCGGTATCGATGGGATCGGAGCAACGCTTGGGCTGTCTCTGTCAGATGCATTTGCAAATGCGGAAGAGCGGCGCGCGTTTGATACACTGCGGCAGGAGTTGACCGTTATCGCACCCGATGCACCTGCGTCCGACAGCCCGGTCGCAGGCAAAACGGTTGTTTTCACAGGAACGCTGGAAAAGATGACGCGCGCCGAAGCCAAGGCTAGGGCCGAAGCTTTAGGTGCAAAAGTGTCTGGCTCTGTCAGCAAGAAAACCGATATTCTGGTTGCCGGCCCCGGAGCTGGGTCGAAGGCGAAGAAAGCGGCAGAGCTTGGGATCGAAACGTTGGATGAGGATGGCTGGCTGCAGCTGATCGAAGGCGCATGAGCGGACGGCCTGAACAGCTTTTCCCGCTGTTTGCGGGTTTGGAAACACTTGAGGGTGTTGGTCCCAAAACCGCGCAGGTTATGGCGCAGACCGGCGTAGAAAGCCCGCGCGATGTTTTGTTCGGGTTGCCATATGCGGTGGTTGATCGGCGCAGGCGCGACACGATTCAGGGTGCTGACCTGCCGGCTACATTGACTGTTGAAGTCACTGTTGGCGCTCATCGTCCGTCGCGCAACAAGGGCGGAGCTTATCGCGTTCATGTCGAAGACAGTCAGGCCGATTTCCAGTTGGTCTTTTTTCATGCGCGTGGAGACTATTTGAAAAAGCTGCTTCCGCAGGGATCGCGCCGGGTAATTTCAGGCAAGTTGGAATTGTTCGACGGCATGGCCCAGATGGTGCATCCGGACCATATGTTGCCGGTCGAACAGGCCGGAGAGATTCCGGAATTCGAACCTGTCTATCATCTGACACAAGGGCTGACCCAGAAAACGGCGTTCAAGGCCAGTCGCAGCGCGTTGGCGCGGGCGCCTGAGCTTGAGGAGTGGATCGACCCCGCGCAGCTGGCCCAGCAAAAATGGCCGGATTGGGCTTCGGCCATTCACGCCGGGCATCACCCTCAGGGGGCGGATGACGTCGCCCCATTTGCACCCGCGCGGCAGCGTTTGGCGTATGACGAATTGTTTGCACATCAGTTGACCCTGGCATTGGCCCGTCAACGAGAGCGCAAATCCCGAGGTATCGTCAGCGTCGCGACCGGAAGATTGCAATCCAAGGTGCTGGCCAGCCTTCCGTATCGCCCGACCGGCGCTCAGAGCCGGGCGATTGATGAAATCGCGGCTGATATGGCATCTGAATCCCGCATGAACCGTTTGCTACAGGGCGACGTTGGTGCAGGTAAGACACTGGTGGCGTTTATGGCACTGCTGATCGCCGTCGAAGCCGGTGGGCAGGGTGTGATGATGGCCCCGACCGAGATTCTCGCGCGTCAACATCTGGAAGGGTTGCGCCCATTGGCCGAAGAGGCCGGGGTGGTTTTGGAACTGCTCACCGGGCGGGATAAGGGGGCCGAGCGTCGTGCCAAGCTTGAGGCGCTGAAACAGGGTAATATTCAGATTCTGGTCGGCACTCATGCCGTGTTTCAAAATGACGTGGAATTCAAGGCTCTGCGCTTGGCTATCGTGGACGAACAGCACCGATTTGGTGTTCGGCAACGGATGGAACTGTCGGAAAAAGGGCAGGGTGCGGATGTTCTGGTGATGACGGCGACACCGATCCCGCGCAGCCTGGCGTTGGCGCAATACGGGGACATGGACGTCTCGGTGCTGGACGAAAAGCCGCCCGGGCGAAAACCGATCAAAACGGCGATTGTCAGCACGCAGCGTATGGACGAGGTCGTGTCGCATCTGCGCCGCGCGATCGAAGAGGGGCGGCAGTGTTACTGGGTTTGTCCGTTGGTGGATGAATCCGAGGTTTCGGACCTGACCGCCGCCGAAGATCGGTTCAAACGGTTGCGCGCTATTCTGGGGGAAGGCGTTGTGGGGCTGGTTCATGGTCAGATGCCACCCACTGATAAAGACGCTGCCATGAGCGCCTTTCAGAACGGTGACACCAAGGTTCTGGTGGCGACAACCGTGATCGAAGTTGGGGTCAATGTTCCCAACGCAACGATCATGGTGATCGAACGGGCCGAGATTTTCGGGCTTGCACAGTTACACCAATTGCGAGGGCGTGTGGGGCGTGGCGACGCGGACTCGACTTGCCTGCTGATGTACCAACCGCCGCTCAGCGAAGGTGGGCGCAAACGGCTGGAGGTTTTGCGCGAAACCGAGGATGGATTCCGCATTTCCGAAACCGATCTTGAGATGCGCGGGGCCGGGGATCTGATCGGGACCGCGCAGTCCGGCCTTCCTAAGTTCCGTATCGCTGATCTTGAACGTCAGGCCGGGTTGATGGCTGTCGCCCAGTCGGATGCGCGGGCTTTGCTGAATGCGGACCCTAAACTGACGTCGGAACGGGGCCGCGCCGCGCGTGTTCTTTTGTGGCTGATGAAACAGGATCAGGCAATCCGTTTGATTTCAGTAGGTTAGACCAGACGTTCTAAAAAGTTCACAAATGTTCGCAAAAAGTTCTTTACCGACTCGGGTAAATATGAGAACAAAAGGTCAACAAAGGATTAAAACTCTGACCGGAGGTGACCCTATGCTGACTCAGATAAAGACCGCTTTCAGCCGCGCGCAATCGACCATCCTGCAGGATGCGGTTGGCGTGATGTCTCTGGTCGTGATCCTGATGGTCGCGTTGCACCTGCCTGTTGGTTTTTAAGACTTTCTGCCTGCGATCTCGTGCCGAAAAAACCGCGCTGTCATCCCCATTTCAGTCAAGGGTGACCTGCCTGTCCCAAACCCCTTGAGGGGCCATGCCTCGGCCCCGCGCGGTGAACCGGACCCCACGCGAGACACGCAATGCCTGCCGCCGCCCTTTCGCCCGGAAGGTGCGGCGGTTTTTTTTACAGCTGTCCGGTTTTGAAAATCTCAAGCAGCGCGGACAGAACAGAGTTGACCGCGACTGAGGCCAGGATCATCCCCATGATACGGCTGATGATCGCCGCGCCCGAGTGCCCGATCCAACGGATGATCGGCTCTGCCAGAAGCATCAGAAAGAACGCAACCAAAAGCACCGAAAGCATCACCAAAGCGGTGATCCCCTGATCGGCAGCGCTGTAGCGGTGATTGTCTGTCAGGATGACAATAGCCAGCATCGCTCCGGGTGAGGCCAAGGACGGGACCGCCAATGGGAAGATTGCCGGGTTTTGCTTGTGGTATTTGTCTTCCAGATCGTCTTCCGCCTGACGTTGTTCTATGTCCTGCTTGCTTTCGCCAAAGATCATGGTCAGCGCAAAGAGGAACAGGATGATGCCACCCGCGACCTGAAAGGAATTCAGGCCGATATCCAACGCTTCGATAAGCAATTGCCCAAAAACGAGGAAGAACAACAAAACCCCGGCGCTGATCAACGATGCCAGTAACGCGGTCTTGCGCCGGGCTGCGACGCCTAGGCCCGCAGTGACGGCGATAAACACGGGAATTGTGCCGATCGGGTCGATAACGACCCAAAGCGTTACAAAATGCTCAAGCAGATTGTCCAAACCCATCCCTCCTAAAACCTGATCAGAGGGGTAACGGGTTTACCCTAGTTTGCCAAGTTCACGCGCAATGCGCCTGTTCGGCCTGTGCCAGCGCTTCGGCTGTGGCGTCCAGCGCCAACAGGATTGATGCATGCCGGTTCTTGTAGTCCCGTGCGGGCATCAGAACTTCCAGCCCGTCAAACGGTGCATCCGGGGCGGGGCCGTCTTTTTTCAACATGCGCGTCAGTTGATCGCGCGCGGCTTCAACCTGAGCACGCGTCGTACCAATGATGGCGTCCCCGACAACTGCTGCCGATGCCTGACCCAAGGCACAGGCTTTTACGTCCTGACCAAAGGCGCTGACCCGACCATCGTCAACCTTCACATCCACAGTCACAGTCGAACCGCACAATGGCGAGCGTTTCTTTACCGTCGCATCCGGGTTGTCCAGCCGGTCAAGATGCGGAATATCCGCAGCCAGCGCCAGGATGCGCCCGGAATACAGCTTAATCAGGTCGTTCTCGCCGCTCATGGCTTTCCCTCGTCGTGTGTTCCTCATACATAGTGGCCAGCCCACCGGATGCAAAAGGTTTTTGAGATGACTGATCCCGTCGTGTTCGATCCATCGACGCTGAAATATAACGAAGCGGGTCTGATCCCGGCCATTGCGCAGGATGACGCGTCAGGCGAAGTCCTGATGATGGCGTGGATGAATGCTCAGGCCGTTGAAAAGACACTGGAAACGGGCAGGGTGACCTATTGGTCGCGCTCTCGTCAGTCTTTCTGGATCAAAGGCGAAACCTCGGGCCACGTGCAGGAGCTGGTGGATTTTCGGATCGATTGTGACCGCGATTGCCTGTTGGTTCTGGTACGCCAGACAGGGGCTGCCTGCCACACCAACCGCCGGACCTGTTTCTATACTGCTGTTCGTGATGGCACTGAAACTGAACTTATGGCCCCGATGGAATAAGACTAACGGTCAAAGACCGACCATGCGTCGAATGTCTGCAGGGCTGTAGCCTTCGGCCCTGTATTTCGAAATCGCACGGGCATCGTCCCGTTTCGCCAGTCGTTTGCCGGCTTCATCGCGGATCAAATCATGGTGCAAATACGCAGGCGTGGGTAAATCCAGCAATGCCTGCAATAGAACGTGGATGCGCGTGGCTTCGAACAGATCCCGCCCCCGGACCACATGAGTGATGCCTTGCGCTGCGTCGTCAAGGACAACGGAGAGGTGGTACGATGTCCCCATATCACGGCGGGACAATACAACGTCGCCGATTGTGTCTATTAACTCATCGGGGGTGAAAGTGATGGTGCCCGTTTCACCATCAGGCCCTGAGCCAAGTTCGATGAACTGAAATCTGGACCGGTCTTTGATCGCTTGACACGCCTTGGCAATGTCCAGCCGTAGTGGCTCGTTACGTGGTCGAGGATGCTGCCTTAAGTCTTTGTCCTGATGAGCTTTTCGACACGTTCCGGGGTAGATTATTCCGTCAGGTCCGTGCATTGGAGCGCCTTCCTGCGGAGCACTGGCAGCGGCGGCAATATCTTTTCGGTTGCAAGTGCAGGGAAACAAGAAACCCTGTCCCCAAAGACGATCTAAGGCCTGGTCATAGACCCCCATACGGTCCGACTGACGCACAACCGGCTTTGGCCATGTCAGGCCAAGCCATGTCAGATCGTCATAGATCTGATCCTCCCAATGCTGTCTTGAACGAGACTGATCGATATCCTCGATCCGCAGCAGAAACTGACCACTTTCAGCTATGGCCATGTTGCTGGCCAGCAACGCGGAATAAGCGTGTCCCAGATGAAGTGGCCCGGTTGGTGATGGCGCGAAGCGTGTCAGGAAAGTCAAGCTTTTTCTAATATATACACGTCAGAGTTAAGGTTGATTCCGGGTAGATGCGGCCCGTATTCACGAAATAGCAAACGTGCAGCCCCCATGTCGACCCAATCGGTGATGCGGCACGTGTAAGTGTTATCTGCCAGCGCGTGATCATTCAGAGAAAACGCAAACAGCCCTCTTTTGGGTAAAGCGTGCATCAATGCGTCGATTGTCTCTGCCGGGGCTGCGCCTTTACCGATGACACCAATGGCTGTGACAATCGAATATGCACCACGCTTGAGCGGGGCTGGTTTGGTGATATCAAAGCCGCTCAACGCTCTGTAAACACCTTTTGCCTTTGCTTCTTCTAGCATTTTTGGGGTGGGGTCCATTCCGTCGATAAGCTCGAATCCGACTGCGCGCAAAGCCTGACCGGACAGTCCGGTTCCGCATCCAAAGTCCAGAATCGGGGTTTCAGGGTGGGGGTGGGCAGACCACAAAGCCGCCGCCACACGAGTCGGCGTGACGTATCCGTGATCTTCGATTTCTTTATCGTAGGTCGCGGCCCAGTTCTTGTAGTGCGATACTGTCTCTTGTGGGGTGTCGAGGCTGTAAGTGCTGTCTAGGAACTTGTCGGTCATAGAAGCATGCTAGGCCGAGACAGCATTGTGCGTCCAGTCAGCAGTGGTCCAACCAGGTTTGCCATTCGGCCTTGGCCCTGTCGGTGTAGGCTTTGTACCGGTCCTTGCGGCCGCGCCGTCCGCCTTTCAGACCGTCGACGGGGCGGAACAGACCAAAATTCACATTCATCGGCTGAAACGTCTTAGCTTCGGCCCCGCCGGTTATGTGGTGGATCAAAGCGCCCATTGCGCTGTCCTGCGGGACGTCCGGCAAGTCACGCCCCAGAATCTCAGCCGCAGCTAGACGCCCGGCCAGTAGCCCCATCGCGGCGCTTTCAACATAGCCTTCAACACCGGTGATCTGTCCAGCAAACCGGATGTTGGGCTTGGATTTCAACCGCATCTGCGCGTCAAGCAACGTGGGTGAGTTGATGAATGTGTTGCGGTGAATCCCACCCAGTCGGGCAAAGCTGGCGTTTTCCAGGCCGGGGATCATGCGGAAGACGTCGGTCTGGGCGCCGTATTTCATCTTGGTCTGGAAGCCCACGATATTGAACAGGGTGCCCAATGCGTTGTCGCGGCGCAACTGCACCACGGCATAAGGTTTCACGTCCGGTGCGTGTGGGTTGGTCAGACCAACCGGCTTCATCGGACCATGGCGCAAGGTTTCGCGCCCGCGTTCTGCCATGACCTCGATGGGCAGGCAGCCGTCAAAATAACCAGCGGTTTCCCCTTCATGGAACTCGGTCTTGTCGGCGGAAAGAAGCGCGTCGATAAACGCCTCATACTGGTCGCGGTCCATCGGGCAGTTCAGATAGGCTGTGCGCTCTTCCTCGGTCTCGCCTTTGTCATAGCGCGACTGCATCCAGGCCTTCGACATGTCGATGCTGTCGGCATAGACGATGGGCGCAATGGCATCAAAGAAGGCCAGCGCCTCAGCACCTGTTTCCGAGCGGATCGCTTCACTCAGTGCAGGCGAGGTCAGCGGGCCGGTTGCAAAGATCCATTGGCCGTCATCGGGCAGGGTGGTCACTTCTTCATCCGTGACCGATACACGCGGATGGGCGCGGAGTTTTGCGGTGACGCTTTCGGCAAAAGGATCCCGATCCACTGCCAGCGCCCCACCGGCCGGCAGGCGATGGGCGTCGGCCGTTGTCATGATCAACCCGTTGGCAGCCCGCATTTCCCAATGAAGCAGGCCCACAGCGTTCTGTTCGTCATCATCCGACCGGAATGAGTTCGAGCACACCATTTCAGCCAGGTTTCCGGTCTGATGCGCAAAGGTGCCAACCGTGGGGCGCATCTCGTGAATCACCACATCGACGCCTGCCTCAGCGGCTTGCCATGCGGCCTCGGACCCGGCCATTCCGCCGCCTACAATATGCAAAACTTGTGTCATGCGCTGCCACATAGGGCAGACCACAATCGGGCGCAACTCAGGCGGTGCAAAATTACCAAATTTACAGAAGGGGTCTTGGGGTCGCCGCTGCGGGAATGTCAGCGCTGGTGAGAGAGACCAGCTGGAGGGACCTTCCGCCCACGGCGACCCAAAAGTGTCCTGAGGCCTCAGCCTCGACCCAGCTTTGCCACAGAGTCGCCGTTTTGAAAAGTGCTAAAATCAAAACAGTGGCAAAAAATGTGCAAAATAATTGCCTCATTGGGTCCAATTTGGGGGGCGCTTTTCGATAAAGGCGGAAATGCCTTCTTCTGTGTCCCGGTGCAACATATTCTGCGCCATTACCTCTCCGGTATAGGTGTAGGCCTGACCCAGGGGCATTTGAAGTTGTTGATAAAACGCCTCTTTTCCGATTTTCACGGCAACGCCAAGCTTTGAGGCTACAAGCTCAGCCAATGCATTGGCCTCATGTTCAAGCTGCGATTCCGGGACGACGCGGTTGATCAATCCAAGCTCTGCGGCTTTTTCGGCTGAAATGAACGCACCCGTCGTCAGCATCTCGAAAGCCTGCTTTCTGGGGATGTTGCGGCTGAGCGCCACCATCGGAGTCGAGCAGAACAACCCGATGTTGACCCCGTTCACGCCAAAACGCGTACCCTCGGCTGCAACAGCCATGTCGCAGGTCGCAACTAGCTGGCACCCGGCGGCGGTGGCGATGCCATGGACCTGAGCGATAACGGGTTGAGGAATCGATTGGATCGACATCATCATCCGGGCGCAGCGCGCGAACAAGTCCTGGAAATAGGCTTTGCCACCGTCTTCGGACTGACGTCCGGCTGTCATTTGCTTCAAATCGTGCCCGGCACAGAAAGCTTTCCCAGCGCCTGACAGGATCACTGCTCGGATGGATCTGTCATCGCGCAAAGCGTCAAGTTCATCCTGAAGCGCGGTCAGCATCTCTTCGCTCAGCGCGTTCAAGCGTTCGGGCGCGGTCATTGTAAGCCGTGCCACCGCGCCAGTGTCGTTACGTTCCAGAATTGCCATCTTGCCCTCCGATCCCAAGTTGGGCCAACTCTAGGTCGGGAAGAGCAGGAGGGAAAGTATGGCTTTGGCAATGAACCGGGATGAACTGTCGCAATACCTAAAAGAGGTGTTTCCCCAGGTGCATGAAGATTTCGTTGTCGAAGAATTGGCCGAAGAAAACATTACCATGCGCCTTGTGGTGCAGGATCGGCACCTGCGCCCCGGAGGTACGGTTTCAGGCCCGTCCATGTTCGGTTTGGCCGACGTCAGTGTCTATGCAATGATTTTGGCGCGAGTGGGGCGGCAATCTTTGGCTGTGACGACCAACAGTTCATTGGATTTTCTTCGCAAACCTACAGGTGGCGCCGATCTGATTGCGACATGCCGATTGCTCAAACTGGGTCGAACATTGGCCGTCGGTGATGTGCTGATCTTTTCCGAAGGCATGGACAAGCCGGTTGCGCGGGCGGCAATGACGTATTCCATTCCGCCTGCAGGCTCGGCCGCGGCGCGGTTCGGATAAAAAAGACCGGGGACAGGCCCCGGCCCAGGAAGAGGTCCCAAAAATTGGGACTGGGGATGATTTAGATCTGCCAGAAGTAGCGTTTTACTTCACGGTCCGCCTGCATGCGGGTAAGCCCAACGTCTTTCAGCAACCTGTCATCCAGATTCCCCAAATTGACGCGACTGCGGCGGCGGCGTTCCCATTGAGTGACCGCAGCCGCAAACCGCACGGCCAGCACAGCGATCAGCGGCAGCCGAGGGCTGGCGTTCAGCAGCATAAGGGCGGGGTTGTGCATTGTGCGCGTCATCTCGGAGTTCCTTTCAAATTGTATTGACACAAAGCAGTAATGTTCGGTACAAGGTGTTGATACATTCAATATTGTGTCAAAAGCAAAGGAAGAATTGTAATGGATACAATTTGGCCGGATGTGTTGCCGAAAGCCAAGGGGCCAAAGTATACACTGGTTGCCGACACAATACGAAAGGCAATTGAGAGCAAGGCGTTAGACATTGGAACTAAGCTACCGCCGGTGCGTGAACTGGCGTATCGATTGCAAATCACGCCGGGGACGGTGGCACGGGCCTATACGATTTTGACGGATGAAGGCTTGCTAAAAGCTGAGGTCGGACGTGGTACATTCGTGGCCCCACCGAAATCGCCGATTCTGGATGATGTCTGGTCTCGTCAACTGCATTTGGCCGAAGCACAGAGCGCCAATCACGTCAGCCTGTTCAGTCCAAGGCTGGCGGATATGGGGCAGGTGTCGTTGATACGGGAGTGTTTGCAGAAAGTTGCGCAGTCCGATCCGGCTTTGTTCATGAACTATCCAACCCGCGATGCCTATAAGCCCATGCGCCAGGCGGTGGTCGAGTGGCTGTCGGATTTGCCGTTGGGTCCGCTGACGGATGACGACATCGTTTTGACTCATGGCGGTCAGAACGGATTGTGTCTTGTGTTTCAAAGCATCCTTCAAGGTCCCAAACCGGTCGTTCTGGTCGAAGACCTGTCCTACGCGGGCTTTCGCCGCGCCGGTGAATTGATGCGGGCCGAAGTGGTCGGCATTCGGATGGACAAGTGGGGCATTGATCCCACGGCAATGGAGCATGTTTTGCGTCAAACACCCGCGCAGGCGATTTGCGTTTCGCCCGAGGTGCAGAACCCGACCGCGCTGCACACTCCGCTCGAACGTCGCAAAGAAGTGGTTGAAGTCGCGCGAAAATTCGATGTGCAGATCGTTGAAGATGATTGTTACCGAATGGGTGAGGCTAAAGAGCCCAGCTATCGTGCCTTGGCGCCCGAGCGGGGCTGGCATGTCTCGTCGATCTCAAAAGTGCTGACGCCATCGCTGCGCGTCGGGTTTGCCATTGCTCCGAAAGAGCGAAGTGTGGATCTGAGGCGCTCGGCAGAGTACGGGTATTTTGGGCTGGCGCAGCCGTTGGCAGAGCTCACCCGATTGCTTTTGTCTGATCCCCGTACGCGGCAGATCGCCAAAGATGTGCGTTCTCGAATGGGAGAGTATGTGCGCGTCACGGTGAATGCGTTGGGTGGTTTTGACCTCACGTGGGCACCAGATGTACCCTTTGTCTGGCTGAACCTGCCATCTGGGTGGCGGGCAGCGGCCTTCAGCCGGGCGGCAGAGCGGGAAGGAATACAATTGCGTTCGGCGGACGAATTCGCCCTGCGCGATGGCCGGGCACCAAATGCGGTTCGCATTGCGATGAACGGGCATGTCTCGTTGCAACGGTTCGAGGATGCAATGCTTCGCCTGCGTGCGTTACTGGACAATCCACCCGAGCAAATCAGCGTTTAGATTGGGGTAAAATAATACCTATTTTACAAGATATTGTTTTGCAACGATAAAAACTGATTTGCTGCGCTTGACGTGTGCGCAAGCACCCCATAGAACCCCTCCATCGAATTCGGGCCGCTCTGTCTTGGGGCGGTCTTTCACATCAAACAGGACTATCCTGCCATGAAAACCTTTTCTGCAACACCTGCAGACATCGACAAGAAATGGATCCTGATCGACGCCGAGGGCGTTGTTCTGGGCCGTCTTGCCTCGATCGTCGCCATGCGCCTGCGTGGCAAGCACAAAGCGTCGTTCACCCCGAACATGGACATGGGCGACAATGTCATCGTAATCAACGCTGACAAAATCCAGATGACCGGCAAGAAGCGCGAAGAAAACTTCTACTGGCACACTGGCCACCCGGGCGGCATCAAGTCGCGCACCAAACAGCAGATTCTGGAGGGTGCACACCCCGAGCGCGTTGTGACCCAAGCGGTTAAGCGCATGCTGCCGGGCAACCGTCTGTCGCGTCAGCAAATGACCAATCTGCGCGTTTATGCTGGTGCCGAGCACCCGCACGAAGCCCAGGCCCCCGAAGTTCTGGACGTCAAGTCCATGAACAAGAAAAACACCCGGAGCTAATGACCGATGGCTGATCAGATCAATACTCTCGAAGAGCTGAGCGCCGTCGCAGGCGTTGAAACCGTGGCCGAAGAAGTCATCGTGCGTGAACCCGTACGTGACGAGCTGGGCCGCTCCTACGCCACCGGTAAGCGTAAAGACGCTGTTGCCCGCGTTTGGATCAAGCCGGGTTCTGGTAAGGTCACCGTGAACGGCAAAGACCAGGACAAGTATTTTGCGCGTCCGGTTCTGCAGCTGATCCTGCGCCAGCCGTTCCAGGTTGCTGGTGTGGAAGGTGAATTCGACGTTGTAGCAACCGTAAAAGGCGGTGGCCTGACCGGTCAGGCCGGTGCGGTAAAGCACGGCATCTCGAAAGCGCTGCAGCTGTACGACCCGAACCTGCGTGGCGCTCTGAAAGCCGCAGGCTTCCTGACCCGCGACAGCCGCGTTGTGGAACGTAAGAAATTCGGTAAGCGCAAAGCCCGCCGTTCGTTCCAGTTCTCGAAGCGTTAATCGCCGGGACGATCCAAAAAGAAAGGGCTCGCATCTGCGAGCCCTTTTTCGTTGCGTTTACGGTGTCTTATTCCTCGTAGACCAATTTCCACGCGCCGTTTTCAACAACGTTTACGAACACGGTATCCGCGCCTTGATGATCATCCGGCCCATAGGTGATGTGGTTGCCGACCAGATCGTCCTGATAATCCAGCGACTCCATGGCTGCGATGAAACTGTCATGGGTCAGATCCGGACCTGCAGCCTCCAGCGCTTTGACCATCATCTCGGCGGCGGAATAGCCCAGCATTGCAAACCCAACCGGATCTTCACCCGTGGCGGCCTTGTACTCTTCAATGAACGCGGCGGGGGCGGGTTCATCGGCGCGGGCCCACAGATCCTGCCACGATGCGGCGGCATAGAAGCCATCGGTCACGCCACCGGGAACCTGTGCGACAACAGTCAGGAAGCTAGCCGAAGTGCCCAGGAATTTCATATCCGTCAGGCCCATCTTCTTGGCAGTACCCACCACAGTGATCGCCTGACGAACACCCAGCGCCATCGTGACAATGTCACAGCCTTCTTCCTTGAGTTTGCTGAGCGAGCCCACGAAATCGGTCTCGTCTGGCTTATGCGTGGTCTCGGATCCAAATGCGATCCCGGCCTCTTCAGCCCCGGCTTTGCTGCCTTCCAGTATTTCCTCACCGAAATCGGTGGGCAGGTACATGCTGCAAACGGTTTGCGATCCGAATTCTCCGGCAAGGTATTTCACCCCAATGCGGGCTTGATCATAGTAAGTCGAAAACGAGGTGAACTTGTTGCGCATCGGCTCTTGCAACATCTGCCGCGCGGCTGTCAGGGGGGCAACGTTGGGAATTCCCTTTGGATCCAGCAGTTTGAAGCCCGCCATGTTCATCGGCGTGCCCAGTGATTGCAGCATCGCAAACACTTTGTCCCGGTTCAGCAGTTTGTTGTAGCCCTGCATGGCCCGTGGCATCTGATAGCCATTGTCTTCGACGACATATCGAATTTGTCGCCCATGCACGCCACCGGCTGCATTGACGCGGTCAAACACGACATTAGCGCCTTTGGTGGCCGGAACGCCTACGGCTGCGAATATACCACTCAGATCGTTGACCGATCCGATCACGATTTCTTCGTCGGTTACGCCTTGGGTTTGCGCCAAACCCATAGTCGCCGAGGCGGTCAAGGCCGTGGCGACAGCCAATAGTTTGAATGACTTTCTCATTTCTCTCCTCCCGAAATTCCCTTGTCTAACTGTACATGTCTTCAATCAGATGTCCGTGTTTCTTTTCCACCAAACCCCGTTTCAGCTTCATCGTAGCGGTCAGTTCATCGTCTTCGGCCGTCAAAAGCACGTCGATGAGACGAAAATCCTTGATCTGTTCGACCCGTGCAAATTGGGTATTCACAGCTGCAACTTCGGCGCCGATCAGATCGCGGATCTCGATCGCGGCACAGAGTGAGGCGAAATTCGAAAACGGAATTTTGCGGTCCTGTGCATATTTCTCGACATTCTCCTGATCGATCATGATCAGGGCCGTCAGGTATTTACGCCTGTCACCAATCAGGATCGCGTCAGAAATATAGTGGCTGAACTTCAACTGGCTTTCGATTTCGGCCGGGGTGATGTTCTTACCACCTGCTGTGATGATGATGTCTTTCAGACGACCCGTGATGGTGACAAAGCCATCCTTGTCGAAATGCCCCATATCCCCCGTGCGCAGCCAACCATCGGCAGTGAACGTCTCGGCCGTCTTGGCATTGTTGCGCCAATATCCCTGAAAAATGTTCATGCCTTTCAGCTGGATTTCACCATCTTCTGAGATGCGAATGTCGCAACCTTCGACAGCTTGGCCGATGGTCCCGATCCTGTTGCTTTCAACGGTGTTGAGCGTGGCAAGCCCGGCGGTTTCAGTCATCCCAAAGCCTTCGACCAAAGGCACGCCGATGGCCCAATACCAATTCAGCAGGTCCGTCGAAATCGGTGCGGCTCCGGTGCCGCCACGACGCAGTTTGTCCATGCCCAGCATACGGCGCAGGTTCTTCAGAACCAGTTGATCCCATATCCAGAACTGCACTGCGATACCGATCGGAACGTGTTTCCCTGCCGCCTTGTATTCCGCGCGGCGAGCGCCAGCTTTCAATGCCATCCCAAAGGCCGCGCGCCCCAACGGTGTGGCCTCCTGCGTCAGAATTTGCACATGCGCATAAATCTTTTCCCACACGCGCGGCACAGCCGTGAAGGTGGAGGGCGAGACCTCTTGCAAGTTCGCAAATACGGTTTCCGGGCTTTCCGCGAAATTCACCGTGCATCGGGCTGCCAGTGGGAAATAGACCGACACGTCCCGTTCCAGAATATGACACAGCGGCAGGAAGCAAAGCTGCTCATCACTGGCCAGAACCGGCAAGGCCCGCGCGCCGGATTCAATGGCAGCAAGGATATTCTCGTGGCTCAGCATCGCGCCCTTGGGCTGTCCCGTGGTGCCGGAGGTATAGACAAGCAGCGCCGTATCCTGCGGTTTCGCCAGCGCGATTTCGGCCTCGAACCGCCCGGGATCGGCTGCTTCTACCTCTCGGCCAAGAGCGTAGAGGTCGTTGATCATCATGCAGCGCGGGTGTTTGAGGTCGTGCAGACCTTCGTCTTCCAGAATGATCACCTTGATCAGGTCCGGAACTTCAGCTTCGATTTCCAGAAACTTGTCCAGATGCTCTTCATCTTCGACAATCAGGAATTTGCTGCCGCTGTCATTGATCAGGTATTGCAACTGACTGGCTGAATCGGTGGTGTAAACGCCCGAGGCTATCCCTCCGACGCCCTGAATACCCATGTCGAACCAGGCCCATTCCTTGCGGTCCTCGGAGAGGATCGAGACCACATCGCCCCGTTCCAGCCCCAGTTTCCGTAGCGCCAAACCAATCCATTTGGCGTGTTGCCAGTAATCGGCCCAGGAATAGGATTTCCAGATGCCCAGATCTTTTTCCCGGTGCGCGGTGCGTTCGCCCAGCTCGGCGCAGCGGTGTTGAAACAGCTCACTGATGGTGATGCAGCCGTCCACCCGCAGCGGCCTTTGCCCTGTTGTTGCGTTAAAGCGCACGCCGTTGATTGTGGTCTGCGGGGGCAGGGGGCTGGCATCCATCCGTCTTACCTCCACGTCTTTTTCCGTTTCCAGCGCCGGTTTTCCCGCGCGCCGTCTTCACGCACACCAAGATAGAAGTTCTGGATGTCCTCGGATTTCAACAGAGCCTCGGCGCTACCGTCCATGACGATGCGCCCAACCTCCATCACATAGCCATGATGGGCCAGATCCAGTGCCGCATGAGCGTTCTGTTCGACCAGCATCA
The DNA here is from genome assembly GCF_013034525.1 of Ruegeria sp. HKCCA5929. Classification (NCBI taxonomy): domain Bacteria; kingdom Pseudomonadati; phylum Pseudomonadota; class Alphaproteobacteria; order Rhodobacterales; family Roseobacteraceae; genus Ruegeria; species Ruegeria sp. HKCCA5929. The sequence goes on along the minus strand of NZ_WQGE01000001.1, from coordinate 548,157 downwards.
TAGTCATCTGCTGTTCTTGGTTGAGGCGTCTGAGGATTTCGAAAATCTCTTGCACCAGCATCGGCGACAGGCCCAGTGATGGCTCGTCCAGCAACATGATACGAGGACGGGCCATCAGCCCACGTCCAATCGCCAACATTTGCTGTTGACCGCCTGACAGGGTGCCAGCCTCTTGCCCGCGGCGGTCTTTGAGAACCGGGAAGTAACTGAAGACCAGCTCTCGATCCTGTTCGATCTGGTCTTTGTCCTTGCGGGAATAGGCACCAAGGCTGAGGTTTTCATCAACAGTCAGAAGGGGAAAGACCTCGCGCCCTTCGGGAATATGCACGATCCCGCGTTGCACGACCTTATGTGGTTCTGCCCCCTGAATGTCTTCACCATCAAAGGTAACTTGTCCCTTTTCCGGGTCCATCACACCCGAGACGGTTTTCATCAGCGTCGTTTTTCCCGCGCCATTGGCCCCGAGGATCGACACGATCTGCCCCTCGTGCACATCCAATGACACCCCGCGAATGGCCATGATGGGGCCATAAAAGCTTTCGACATTGCGTATTCTCAGGATCGGCTCAGTCATGAAGCTTTCCCCAGATACGCTTCGATAACGGCCGGGTGAGCCTGCACTTGTGCAGGAGAGCCCAGTGCCAATTCCGCGCCGTCTGCCATCGCCAAAACCCGATCTGACACGCCCGAGACCAGGCCCATGTCATGTTCCACCATCAGCACGGTGATGCCCATCTGACGCCGGATGTCATCGATCCACCACCGCATGTCACTGGTTTCTTCGACTGAAAGGCCCGAGGCGGGTTCGTCCAACAGCAGCAGTTTGGGATCAGTTGCCAGTGCGCGCGCGACCTCAACCACTTTTCGCACGCCATAGGGCAGCCCTGCGATCATCTTGTCGCGATAGGCCTGAAGATCGAGGAAATCGATGATCTCTTCAACCTTCTCGCGGTTTTCGATTTCCTGCCATCGGGCAGACGGAAGGAACAACAGCTCAGACAGCAGATTTGTTTGTCGATGCCGATGCCGCCCAACCAGAAGGTTTTGCAAAACGGTTGCGTGCTCGAACAGTTCAATGTTCTGAAACGTCCGCGCCACGCCAAAAGCAGCAACGCCCGAGGGTTTGACACGCAGCAGATCATGGCCGTCGAACCGGATCGACCCGGCATAGGGCTCGTAGAACCGCGAGATCAGGTTGAATACGGTCGATTTGCCAGCACCGTTGGGGCCGACGATGGCAAAAACCTCGCCCTCCAGCACTTCGAACGAGAGGTTATCAACAGCTGTTAGGCCACCGAACTTCAGGGTAACGTTTTCAAACTCCAACAGGCTCATCTCAGACGCTCCGTCTTAAGATAAGATTTTTGCCGTTTGAACATGTCCTTACGGTAGAAGGGGAACAGCTCGAACCAGGTGCGGATCTTGAGCCAGCGACCATAAAGCCCCATGGGTTCGAACAGGATGAAGGCGATCAAGATCATGCCAAAGATGCCAAATTCAAGGCCCGGAATGGCAACTGTGTTGCCGCCGAACAAAGCTCCGGCATATTCTTTGGAGATTGACAGGAACTGAGGCAGGAACCCGATCACGATCGCGCCCAGAAATGCCCCGTGGATCGAACCCAGTCCGCCAATCACGATCATCATCAGCAACTGGATCGAGATCAGGACACTGAAGGTTTCGTTGTTGAAGGCTCCGGCAAACAGCCCCATCAGCGCTCCGGCCCAGCCCGTTACTGCACAGGACAAGGCAAATGAGATCATCTTGGTCCGCGCAATATCGATGCCCATCGCCTGCGCCGAAACCTCAGAGTCGCGAACTGCGATAAAGCTGCGCCCCAAAGGCGCGCGCAGCAGGTTGATATAGCCCAGCGTCACAAGGACAGCGACAGTCAGAACCAACCAGAAGAACAGATCCGGCGTACCCCAGCGGTCTACCAAATGGCCAAAGATCTCGACCCCGCCGACATACTTGCCTGCGACGCCTCCAGTGATGGGTTCAGACAGAACGATGATGTCATCCATCAGGATCGAAAGGGCCATGGTGAAGATGGCCAGATAGATACCGTGCAGCCGCAGGGCAGGGATGGCGACTGTCACACCTGCAATGCCGGTTAGAATTCCGGCCAGCGGGAAGGCGATCAGAAAAGGAACACCTGCTTCGATCAGGGCGACGTTGGCATAGCAGCCAAAAGCCAGAAAAGCGGCATGTCCCAGACTGACCTGCCCGGTATGCCCGGTCAGGATCATCAGGCCCAGCCCTGCTATGGCCCAGATCAGAACGTTTGTCAGCTCGCCCAGATAGAACGCGTCCAGCCACCATGGGGCCGCTGCAACGACGGCCAGAAGGATCAGGTAAAGACACAGTTGATACCGGTCTTTCCAAGGTCGGATATCCTGCATGTAGTTGGTTTTGAATACAATCCGCATGACTCAGACCTTTTTGACCCGAACCTGACTGAACAGCCCGTTGGGCCGGAAAATCAGCACGGCCAGCAGTAAAGCATAGGGGGCAACCTGGCTGTAACCCGCGGCAATATAGCGGCTGGCAAAGGGTTCAATCACGCCGACGATCAGCCCTCCGGCCAATGCGCCCGGCAGACTGCCAAAGCCGCCAATGACCGCTGCTGCAAAGGCCTTGATGCCCAGCAAGCCTGTGGTTGGATCCACCGCGCCCTTGGCGGCAAACAGGATACCGGCGATCCCGGCAACGACCCCGGCCAGTGCCCAGATAAAGCCCTGAACGCGTTTGACAGGAATGCCCATGTAGTAGGCCGCCAATTGGTTTTGCGACGCGCCCTGCATCGCAAGGCCCAGTTTTGTGCGGCTGAAAAAGACATAAAGCGCCCCGGTCAGAAGGATCGTGACAACAATTACCGCCACATCCTCCATCCCCAGTACCAGACCGCCAAAACGGACCTCTTTACCGGCAAGCGGGTTTTGCAGCGTTTGCGGTTCATGCCCCCAGATCAACCCCGCAACAAATCGGATCACGAACCCCAAAGCGATGGTCAGGATGACGACGGCGGTCTGGCTTTCACCGAACAGCCGCCGAATAATCAGCCGATCCAGCAGATAGCCTAAGGCACCCATAATCCCCAGTGAGATCGGCAGGGCCATCCAGAAGGGCAGGCCCATATACTCGGTATTTGTCAGGCCGATAGTCACAAAGGCGCCCAGCATCATGAAATCGCCCTGCGCGAAATTCACCGCTTCGGTCGCCTTGTAAATCAGAACAAAGCCAAGTGCGATCAGGCCATAGACGCAGCCATTCGCCAGTCCGCTGATCAGCAGCTGTGCGTTATCCAAACTGTCCTCCCTCTAACGAGCAACAGGTGCCGTCAGCCTCACGCAAGTCTTCGGGTTGCGTGGGGTTCTTCTACTATGGCGTGATTATCACCTTTCCGTCACTCTTTTTCAGCGCATTGGCTAAATTTGGCACCAGATCTCTGAGTGTAAGGTGTTCAGAAACATCTGTTTTCCAGCGCCCGTCTGCAAAACGCGCCTGAACCTCGGCCACCACCCGCATCTGATCCGCTGTTGGCGTCGACATCATCCATTGCGTCAGCCAAAAACCTTCGATCCGCTTGCCCATAAAGATCAACTGGCCGGTTTGAGTGAGCGTCGGCGCTTCGGTCGAAAGCTTGCCATAGGTGATCCAGCGTGCACGGTTGGGCATGGCGCAGAACAATTGTTCCGACAGTTGGTCAGTCACGGCGTCAAGAAATACGCGTGGCTTCATGGATGTGCTCAGTCCGGCAAATTGCTCAACAACATCTGAATCTGTCGTCACCAGGACTTCGGCGGCGCCAAGGCTCTTCAACGTTTCAACAGTCTCAGCGCGCCGCACGAGCGCTATGGGTTTCAGCCCGAGATCGCGGCCAAGGCTGCACATGAGCTTTCCGAGCTGGCTGGTTGCAGCAGACACGACAAACGCGTCGCCGTCGACCTTGGCCATGTCCACCATCGCCATCGCGGTCAGCGGATTGACAATTTGCGCGGCCCCGTCGTCGTCTGAAATATCCGGCCTCAGGGGGATACACATCTGCATCTGAGTGACGACATATTCAGCCCACGCACCGGACCCAGCAGCGACAAATGCAACGCGCTGACCTTGCAGGGCTTCGGCACCTTTGCCGGTGGCCACAACATCACCACATCCTTCGAAACCGGCTGGGGATCCCTTTACTCGGGGTTGGCCATACTCACCCTTGATGAAGTGCAGGTCGGATGGATTGACGGATGCGGTGCGCAGTTTGATCAAAACCTGACCCGGACCAGGCTGTGGTACAGGTACTTCTGCGGGTTCAAGCCATTCGGCTGCATCCGCGATCACCGGTCCGCTGGATGTGCCGGAATATCCGTCATGCTTCAAAATGGTGGCAAACATGGTGTGCGGCAAATCTGTCATTTGGTCATCCTTGACTAAACTGGAGTGACACGCGCCGTATCGAAACAAATGTTCAAGAAGGCATGGCGCGGGTAGGGTGTCAGAATGAGCCAATCAAAAGCCGCTTAGGGCGTCAATTCAATGCCGAAATAACGTGGGGGCATCCAAGATGCCCCCGAAGAGTGGGACTTACCCAAACGGGCAGCCCCATTTATTTTATTGTTGGGTCAGCAGGTTGGTCAGTTCCTGAATTTTCTGAGCGATGGTTTCAGGCGATGCTTTGATGTCATTCACGATCTTGATCGCTTGCTCTTTCAGGTCCGCTGCCAATGTGCTTTCTTCTAGCGATGTCATGATGCCGTCATAGTCGAAATTGGCAGGGTTCAACTTGCCTTCCGCGATCCAGGAGTTCAGCAGCTCTTGCCCTTGTCCAGTCAGAGCAGCGACCTGATCGCTTGCTTGTTGCGCGGCTTCTGATGCCTGATCGGCAACAGAAGATGCCGCCTCGGATGCCTGTTCAGTCAATGATGAAGCCGCTTCCGAGGCTTGTTCTGTGGCGGCGTCAACCGCGTCGGAGGCGGCGTCTTGTGCCGCAGTGGCAGCATCGGCCAATGCGTCACTGGCGTCTTCGGCTGCTGACTGCAAACGTTCAGCCGGAGTTGGTTCCGGTTGGTTTAGGTAATAATATCCGCCAACGCCGATTGCGGCGAGGACTATGATCAAAATTAAAGTACGCGACATGTGAATCTCCTTTGGAATTTGTGTCGCTGGGATGATCCAAAACTAACGCAAAGACAAAGGGGAAATCTTGTGAAGTCTCGGCAAAACAGAGGTTTGAGCCGGGCTGTGCTGATCGGGCGTATCGAACCCGGCAAGATCACGCTGCTTTCGGGACATACCCTTCAAGACTGCGCAGCGATCCGCCATTGATGTCGCGCGACAGGGCAAGTATTCGCTGCGCCCGGTTAATATAGCCAATTTGAAAAATGGCGGAGAGACAGGGATTCGAACCCTGGGTGGGCTTGCACCCACAACGGTTTTCGAGACCGCCCCGTTCGACCACTCCGGCACCTCTCCGCGGGGGTCTGTGAGGGGGGGATTTAGTGAGGAACGGGCGGGGGTGCAAGCAGAAAATTCCAGAATTTGACAAAGCCGGGTTTTTCCATTGCCAGCGGACGGAAAACACCTACTCTGAATACTATGACACAGCCTGCACACCGCTTTGCTTTTCTGTTTTTGGCGCCGCTATTGGCGTTTATTATGGCTGCTGCTCCTTTGTTTGCGGCCAACCGGGATCGGATCGAGGCGTTTCTGACCACAACCGGATTTGATGTTGCGCTGGAAAGCATCGCGTTGAGTTCTCGGTCTGCACCGCAAATGCTTGGCATTGATCCGGACGGGTTCGGCTCGGACTGGGCGCGCCTGACGGATGAGGTGTTTGACGTCGAGGCCATGCACAAGACGGCCGTTTCCATCTTGGAAGAGACGCTGCGCGATGAGGCTTTGACACATGCGGTTGAATTCTATGCCTCCGATCTAGGGCAGCGTCTGGTTGAGGTCGAGAACGCCTCGCACATGAAAGAAGACAACGAGGCCAAGCAACTGGAAGGCCAGCAGATCATCTCAGATCTGATCAAAGAAGGATCACAGCGGGTCGAAAGCTTCAAGCGAATGGGTGCGGCCATCGATTCGACCGATACAGCGCTTCGAGCATGGCAGGAGATACAGTTTCGCTTCCTGCTGGCGGCCAGCGCTTCCGGCGTAATCGAATTGCAAATGGATGCAGAAGATTTGCGAGAGCTTTTGAAAAGAAACGAGCCCGCTCTGCGTCAATCGCTTCAATTGTCCAGCCTTGCAGGCGCGGCTTACACGTACAAGGATTTCTCGGACGAGGACGTGAACGCCTATGTCGATGCGTTGGAACAGCCTTTGATGCAGGAAGTTTATGAACTTCTGAACGTTATACAATTCGAAATCATGGCCCGACGGTTCGAGGTTCTTGCCTCGCGGATGGCAGAATTGCATCCCGCACAGGATATTTGATGCAGCGGTTCGCTCAGGTTCTGGTCCTTGTACTTTTGGCGTCGCCCGCGTTGGCGAACGAAAAGATAGACCGGTTGGCTCAGGCCATGCACCTGCCCGACGTGATGGAGATTTTGGTACAGGAAGGGCAAGAACACCGGAAAAACCTTGATGAAACCATGCTGAGCAACACCGGAGGGGCGCTTTTCGCAGCTCAGGTGAATGACATCTATGATCCCATGTGGATGCAAGATCACCTGACTGAAGCGTTCGAGGCAGGTATGTCGGATGCGCAGCTTGATCAGGCCATTGTGTTTTTTGAGAGTGATCTGGGCCAAACAATCGTAACACTTGAAAACTCGGCCCGTCAGGCGATGTCGGATCCGACAATCGAAGATATGGCGCGCGACGCGTTTGAAGAAACCGCACGCACAACAACGCGGTTTGCTTTGGTTGAGGAATACATCAAAGCGAACAATCTGGTTGAGAAGAACGTTCAGGGGTCTTTGACGTCAGATTATAACTTCTTTCGCGGTCTGGATGTGGATTCAAGAGCAGACACTCAGGACTTACTGGCAGAGCTTTTGTCGCAGAAGGACAGCAGGACAGCAGACACCGAAGCGTGGCTTTATGCCTTTCTACTGCTGGCATATCGCCCGTTGGACGAGGCGCAAATGCGAGAGAATATAGCTTTTTCCAGAACGGAGACCGGACAAGCGCTGAACGACGCGTTGTTTGATGGGTTTGATCGTATGTTTAACGATATTTCCTATCAGTTGGGACAAGCGGTTGCCCGTGCTCTCAGGGCGTCTGACCTTTGAGGCTTGTTTGGTGTTGACTTTCTTCTGCAATCTATGGATAAGCGCGCATCCCGGCCGGTCATCCGCGCCGGGTCTCGTTATTATTTGACCCTTAGATATACATCGAAAGGGTCTGTCACACAGCCCGAAAAGGGCGCGCTGTTCGAGGTGGCTTAAGCCAGAAACGCCCGAAAGGGGACCACAGAACGCGGGTATGAAAAGGAAAGACGCATGTTTGCGGTCCTCAAGACTGGCGGCAAGCAGTACAAGGTTCAGGCGGGCGATATCCTCCGCGTTGAAAAACTGGCTGCCGACGCAGGTGAAAAAGTTCAATTCAACGATGTTCTGATGCTGGGCGGTGACGCTCCGGTTGTTGGTGCACCTTTCGTTGAAGGCGCAGGCGTACAGGCCGAAGTGATCGAACAGATCAAAGGTGACAAGGTCATCAAGTTCGTCAAGCGCCGTCGTAAGCACAGCTCGAAGCGTACCGTTGGCCACCGTCAGAAGCTGACACTGGTCAAGATCACCGACATCCTGTCGTCGGGCGCTGACAAGTCGGGCATCAAAGCTGCAACCGGATCAGCTCCGGCTGGCGACGCGGCACCTGCTGCAAAGCCTGCCAAGAAAGTTGAAGCCAAAGCAGAGGCACCTGCCGCTGCTGCTGCCGCGGACGATCTGACCAAGCTGAACGGTGTCGGCCCTGCCGCAGCCAAAAAGCTGGTTGAAGCCGGTATCGAGAGCTTTGCCGCTCTGGCCGCCTTGTCGGACGAGCAGATTGCTGCTATCGACACCATCAAAGTGAAACCCGAATGGGTTGAGCAAGCCAAAGAGCTGGCTCAGGGCTAAGGAGAGAGAGAATGGCACATAAAAAAGCTGGCGGTTCCTCCCGTAACGGTCGCGACTCAGCTGGTCGCCGCCTTGGCGTGAAACTGTATGGTGGCCAGGCAGCCATCGCAGGCAACATCATCGTACGTCAGCGCGGCACCAAGTTCTGGCCGGGCGAAGGCGTAGGCATGGGCAAAGATCACACCATCTTTGCAACCACCGATGGCGCCGTGAAGTTCCACAAGGGACTCAAAAACCGCACCTTCATTTCGGTCCTGCCAGTGGCGGAGGCCGCAGAGTAAGCCGAGACCCAGAAGGTTAATAAAAAATTCATGGGGGACCGGCAGAAAATGCCGGTCCCTTTTTCGTTTTAACACAGTCGTGATCCAAAGAGCCGATGACCGTTGCAACCACCAGCTTCCTGATCTTTGCCGCCTCGCAGGTTGGCACGCCGGGACCGGCCAATATGGTCCTGCTGGGAACAGGTGCGCGCTATGGTTTCCGGGCGGCCCTGCCGTTTGTTGCCGGTGTTGTTCTGGGCAAGCAGTTGATTATCTGGCCGGTGGGTTTTGGCCTCATGCAAATTGCGGAACAAGCGCCATTTGTGTTTTCTGCACTGAAATACGCCTCTGCTGGTTATGTGTGCTGGCTGGCTTGGAAGATTGCCAATCTTCGATTGTCGCGGGATGGGGCAGGTGGTTCGGTACCGGGGTTCTGGGCCGGACTGATCGTGCATCCGCTGAATCCCAAAGCCTGGGCCATGATCATTGCCGGGTTTACCGGTTTCGTCGCGGCTGGCACGTCCAGTTTGGACGCAACGTTCACGATCGCTCTTTGTTTGTTCATCTGCCAGGTTGTTTTGCACCCGATCTGGACCTTCGCAGGCGATAGAATTGCCCATGCGGTTGAAGGTCGCCCTGCGGAAAAATATCTAATGTGGACGTTGGCCGGGCTTACGGTTGCGTCCGTCCTTTTTGTGTTGTTCGGAGGAGGAACACACCAATGAAGCTTGAAGCAATAATAAATCAGCCGGTCATAGAAACCGAGCGGTTCGATCTGCGCCCGCTGCGCCGTTCGGACATGGGACTGATCGAGCACTACGCGGGGGATGAGCGCGTGGCACGCATGACCACAAGCATCGCGCATCCGCTGGCGCCCGGCTCGACCGAGGCTTTTGTCACCCGTTCGATGGCAGAAGACCGGGACGAAGATGTCTGGGTGATGGATGCAATCAAGGACGGTGGCCCGGAACTGATCGGCCTGATCACACTGAAACGACTGGATCGGAATCAGTCCGAGGTCGGATATTGGGTTGCGCCTATTTATTGGAACACAGGCATTGCGTCTTTGGCCGTTGAAGCATTGGTCAATGCCAACCCTCTGCAGAACGCGACCATGTTTGCCAGTGTGTTTCAGGATAACCCCGCCTCGGCGCGGGTGCTTACCCATTGCGGGTTCCAGTATCTGGGTGACGCGGAAAGCTATTCGGTGGCGCGTGATGCGAATGTGCCCACCTGGACATACAGTAAAAAACTCTGACTTGTGGCCGATGGGGCCTTTGCAGTAGGGGACAGACCATGAAATTTCTCGATCTTGCAAAGGTCTACATCCGGTCCGGGGCCGGCGGTAGCGGCTGCGTCAGCTTCCGACGCGAAAAATACATCGAATACGGCGGTCCCGATGGCGGGGACGGCGGCAAAGGCGGGTCTGTGTGGGCCGAAGTTGTGGACGGGTTGAACACCCTGATCGACTTTCGCTATCAGCAGCATTTCTTTGCCAAGAACGGCCAGCCGGGCCGGGGCCAGCAGCGTACCGGTAAGGACGGCGACGATATCGTTCTGCGCGTACCTGTGGGTACTGAAATTCTGGATGAAGACGAAGAAACCGTTATCTGTGATCTGACTGAGGTTGGACAGCGCGTGCTGTTGGCCAAGGGCGGCAATGGCGGGTTTGGAAACTTGCACTTCAAGTCCGCTACCAATCAGGCACCGCGCCGGGCCAATCCGGGGCAGGCGGGGATCGACCGTACCATCTGGCTGCGGCTTAAGCTGATTGCGGATGTGGGATTGCTGGGTATGCCTAATGCGGGCAAGTCTACTTTTCTGGCAGCCACATCAAACGCACGCCCTAAGATTGCGGATTATCCCTTCACAACGTTGCACCCAAATCTGGGCGTCGTGGGGGTCGACAACGTTGAATTCGTAGTTGCGGATATTCCCGGCCTGATCGAAGGCGCGCATGAAGGACGCGGCATCGGGGACCGGTTCCTTGGCCATGTTGAACGCTGCGCCGTGCTGTTGCATCTGGTTGATGGCACCTCTGAGTCAGTTGCCGAAGATTACCGGACAATTATTCACGAGCTTGAAGCCTATGGCGGTGAGCTGGCTGAAAAACCTCGGATCACCGTTCTGAACAAGGTCGACGCACTGGATGACGAAGAGCGGGAATTGACCAAAGCTGAACTGGAGGAAGCCGTGGGTGGCCCCGTCATGACCATGTCGGGTGTGGCCCATCTGGGCGTGACCGAGGTTCTGCGCGCGTTGCGGGCGCAGATCGACGACAATCGCGTGCGCCATAAACCCGCTGAGGAGGCGCAGCCTTGGCAGCCCTGACCTCTGCCCGCCGTCTGGTGGTGAAAATCGGATCCGCTTTGCTGGTGGATCGCGACACCGGTTTGCTTCGGTCGGACTGGTTGACCTCGTTGGCGCAGGATGTGGCCTGGCTTAAGGGGCAGGGGACAGATGTCATTTTGGTCTCTTCCGGGTCAATCGCGTTGGGCCGCGGTGTATTGCGGTTGCCGATGGCTGCATTGCCTTTGGAGAAATCACAAGCCGCCGCCGCAGTGGGTCAGATTCGTCTGGCGCGGGCCTATGAAGAAGCTTTGACCCCGCACCAGATAACGACGGCGCAGGTGCTGGTGACGCTTGAGGACAGCGAGGATCGCCGCCGTTATTTGAACTCACGGGCCACGCTGGAAACTTTGTTGGGTCTTGGGGTTGTTCCGATCGTGAACGAAAACGATACGGTTGCCACGGACGAGATCCGATATGGTGACAATGATCGTCTGGCCGCGCAGATTGCTGTAACGGTCGGGGCCGATCAACTGATCCTGCTGTCCGATGTGGATGGGTTCTATTCCGGTAATCCGAACGAGGACGCCACAGCCACTCGGTTCGAAACCATTGATCGGATCACACCCGAGATCGAGGCCATGGCGGGTGATGCAGGCTCGGGCCTGTCCAAAGGCGGGATGAAGACAAAACTGCTGGCCGCCAAGATGGCCACGGCTGGCGGCTGCGCGATGGCGATTACTGAAGGTTCGGTGCTGAACCCTCTGAAATCGTTGGAAAACGACGCGAATTCAACGTGGTTTACGGCCACGCTGGACCCGCACGCCGCCCGCAAACGTTGGATCTCTGCGATGAAACCACGCGGAGAGATCACCGTGGATGACGGGGCCGCCAATGCTCTGGCCAATGGCAAAAGCCTGCTACCTGCGGGTATAGTCGAGGTGACTGGCGATTTCGGGCGCGGCGATCCTGTCGCTGTTCTTGACGCCAAAGCACGGCGACTGGCTCAGGGCATCAGCCGATACACCGCGCAAGAGGCGGACGCGATCAAAGGGCGCAAGTCTTCTGAAATTGAGGCAACGTTGGGCTACCCTGGCCGCGCAGCCTTGATCCACCGGGATGATCTGGCCCTGTAAGCACTGTAAAAGACGACCTGAAAGGCACGCGATATGAAAGATTTCGACAGCATTCCCGCTCTGATGGCCGATCTTGGGAAACGCGCCAAAGAGGCCTCGCGTGATCTGGCGTTTGCAAGCGCTGAGCGCAAACACGCTGCATTGATTGCCGCTGCGGATGCGGTTTGGGCCAATCGTGAACAGATCATCGAAGCGAACCAAAAAGACCTGGAGTTTGGCCGTGAAAAGGGCCTGAGCCCGGCGATGATGGATCGGCTGATGCTGGATGAGACCCGCATTCAGGGCATGGTCGACGGGCTGCGCACCGTGGCCGATCAGGCAGACCCGGTGGGTGAGGTTCTGGCCGAATGGGAGCGCCCCACTGGATTGAAGATTCAGCGGGTCCGTACGCCTTTGGGCGTCATTGGCGTGATCTATGAAAGCCGGCCCAACGTGACCGCTGATGCCGGTGCGCTGTGTCTGAAGTCCGGCAACGCCGTCATCTTGCGCGGTGGGTCCGAGAGTTTTCATTCTTCAGCTGCAATTCATGAATGCCTGGTCGAAGGTTTGAAAGCGGCCAACCTGCCCGAGGATGCAATTCAATTGGTACCCACACGAGATCGCGCAGCAGTGCAGGAATTGCTGACGCTGACCGATTATGTCGACGTCATCGTTCCGCGCGGTGGCAAGGGGCTGGTGGGTCTGGTGCAGCGCGAGGCCCGTGTCCCTGTGTTTGCTCATCTGGAAGGCATTGTTCATATTTACATCGACAAAGCTGCTGATCCGCAAAAGACGCTCGATGTCGTGCTTAACGCAAAGACCCGTCGCACCGGCATCTGCGGGGCCGTCGAATGTTTGCTGATCCATCAGGATGTCGTTGAAACACTGGGGCGTAGTGTGATCGAGGCCCTGCTGGCCGCAGGTGTCGAGGTTCACGCCGAAGGTGCTTTGGCAGTCGAAGGTGCACAGGCCGCAACGTCAGAGGATTGGGGAAAGGAATTCCTTGATAGTGTGATTGCTGCGAAACCCGTTGAGGATACTGACGCGGCGATTGCCCATATCCGGAAATTCGGGTCCAACCACACCGATTGCATCATGACCGAAGACGATGCGGCGGCAGACCGATTCTTTGAACGTCTCGACAGTGCTATCCTGATGCACAATGCCTCCACCCAGTTTGCAGATGGCGGTGAGTTCGGTATGGGCGCGGAAATTGGGATCGCCACAGGCAAGATGCACGCGCGCGGCCCGGTGGGTGCGGCGCAACTGACCAGTTTCAAGTATCTGGTTCGTGGGGACGGAACGACCCGGGCTTAAAACCTAAGCGAAACGCGTGTTGCGGTGGTTTCTGCCGCGACTCGCCGTCCAATCGCCTTGGCTGTTTCCGGCAACAAGGCAAACTGTACCTGCGCGGGCGTCAGTTTGTTCGGGAAACGTCCTGTGACCACGTGTTTCCACAAGTCGCTATCCACATTCAGCTTGTCGGCGGAACCGGTCACAATCCAGTTCGCGCCTTGACTTGTGACGTCGACGGTGCCCCCCAGAGGCATAGCGCTTTCGCAGCACATCAATGCCAAAAAGGCCAGTTTGACCTGATTGCGCGGCACGGGCTCGGTCAGGTTCCAGTTTACCCGCACACGCCCAGCACGTTCGACGTCATTCAGCAGTTCGGTGATTTCGGCCCGCCCGAGCGGTTGGTCGCTGGCCGAACCAAAGGCCACGCGGAAAAAGCGAATACGCGCGCCCGCACTGCCAACACTGCCCGAGATCAGCTCCATCTCGGGGCCTTGAACAGCGCCAAGCATATCCAACAGCTCAAGCCCGTTGGTGATGGCCCCAATCGGGCTGATCAGATCATGGCAGATCCTAGAGCCGATCAAGTCGGCCAGGTTGACGTCCGAAGCGCCCATGCGTACCTCCTGCTGTATCTGCCGCCGGATTCAGGAGCCCCGCATGACAGACATGAATGCCATTCTTGCACCGGGCATGTTTGTCCGCCACCCGGATTTTCCCGAATGGGGCGTTGGACAGGTTCAATCCAACATCGCAGGCAAGATCACCGTGAACTTTCGCGAGCAGGGGAAAGTGGTAATCGACGGAACGCGCATCGCCCTGATGCCGGTCTTTGATCCGTGAAACTGGTTTAGGAAAGGTTAACAACTCTGACCAAACCGCCAGTTGTTGCCTTTGATTGGCCAACTGCGGTATCAGCGGCGAAAAGAAAAACGGACGCATCTATTATGCCGGATACAGGCCCATCCTTTACCGTCAAGCTGGCCGAAACCGAGTCAGAGCTGCAGGCTGCGCAACGTCTGCGTTATGACGTCTTTGTGCGCGAACTCGGTGGTGGTGGCGATTTGGTGGATCATGAGGCGGGGTTAGAGAGAGACCGGTTTGACCCCTATTTTGATCACATGTTGGCCTATGACGACGGCGCTGGCGAAATCATTGGCGTTTACAGGATGTTACCGGGTGAACGTGCAGCAGAGGTGGGCCAATTCTATTCAGAAGATGAATATGATCTGACGGTTTTGAAAAACAGTGGCCGCAAGTTGCTGGAACTGGGCCGATCCTGTGTGCATCCCGACTATCGTGGTGGCACCGCCATGTATCATCTTTGGAACGGGCTGGCGGCCTATGTCACGGAACGTGAGATCGAAGTGCTGTTCGGGGTCGCAAGCTTTCACGGCACGGACGTCACAACGCTGGCACAACCTTTGTCCATGTTGCATCACAACCATCTGGCCCCGCCCGAATTGCGGGTGCGCGCGCAGCCTGACGTTTTTCAATCCATGGATCTGGTCGCTAAGGACGCGTTGGACAGGCGGGCGGCCATGGTTCAGGTGCCTGCTTTGATCAAAGCTTACCTGAGACTTGGCGGTTTTGTGGGTGAAGGCGCCTTTATCGATCATAAGTTCAACACCACCGATGTGTGCCTGATCCTCGACACTGCGCGTATGAACGACCGACAGCGCCGTATCTACAGCGGGGCCTGACATCTGTGAACGATCCGCTTTGGAACAGTGAGGATGAACCCGATCCGATCGTCCTTGGAGTGATTGGTTGGCTGCTGGTAATCCTTCGAGGACTGCCTCTGGCCGTTCTGGTCTTTGGTGGCTTGATCGTGCTTTTGGCCGTGCGAATGGTTGAGTATCCGTTGTGCGGGGTGCGCAGACCCGTCACGCCCTTCATCACGCAATTTGTGTGCCGTAACGCATTTCGCATTCTTGGGATGGGGTTCCGAACCTCGGGCGTGTTGATGAAAGAGCAGGGGGCGGTGGTGGCCAATCATACCTCTTGGTTGGACATCTTTGCCCTGAACGCGCGTAAGAGGGTCTATTTTGTGTCTAAGGCCGAAGTCGCGAAATGGCCCGGAATCGGATGGTTGGCTCGCGCCACCGGCACCGTGTTCATCCAACGGGACCGTGCAAAAGCCAAAGAACAGACCAAACTGTTCGAAACCCGCCTGAAAGCGGGCCACAAGCTGTTGTTCTTTCCCGAAGGCACTTCGACGGATGGATTGCGAGTTTTGCCATTCAAAACAACGCTTTTCGCTGCGTTCTTCGCAGATGAGTTGCGCGACTTCATGTATATCCAACCGGTTTCGGTTGTTTTTCATGCGCCCAAAGGGCAACCCAAACGGTTCTACGGCTGGTGGGGCGATATGGAGTTCGGCCCGCATTTGCTCAAGACACTTGGGGCGCGCAGGCAAGGTTCTGTTGAACTGATTTATCACGCTCCGGCAAAGGTCAGTGATTTTGAAAACCGAAAGGCACTGGCGGCACATTGTGAGGAGGCGGTCAGGCACGCGCATGCTTTGGCTTTGCTTGAAAAATAAGGGCGATTGGCCCTTGCACTGCATCAAAACCTGCCGTATACGCGCGCCATTCAAACCCACAGGCGGGGTTTGGGCTTTTTGAGGGAGACATCCTCATCAAGACCGCCGGTTGGAGCATCCGCTTCTTTCACCCCCGCCCAGGCGTAAACCGGAAAAGGAAAATAGCATGGCTCTTCCCGAGTTCTCCATGCGTCAGCTGCTGGAAGCTGGCGTTCACTTTGGTCACCAAACACAGCGTTGGAATCCCCGCATGGGCCCGTTCATCTACGGCTCGCGCAATGGCATCCACATCATGGACCTGACCCAGACCGTTCCGATGCTGGACCAGGCGCTGCAGGCTGTTCGTGACACCGTTGCCAAAGGTGGCCGCGTTCTGTTTGTTGGCACCAAGCGTCAGGCCGCTGGCCCGATTGCTGAAGCGGCTGAAAAGTCGGCTCAGTACTACATGAACCACCGCTGGCTGGGCGGCACGCTGACCAACTGGAAAACCGTTTCCCAGTCGATCAACCGTCTGAACCAGATCGACGAAGCCATGGAATCGGGCGCCGAAGGCCTGACCAAGAAAGAGCGTCTGGGCATGGAACGTGACCAGGCCAAGCTGCAAGCTTCGCTGGGCGGTATCCGTGAGATGGGCGGCGTTCCTGACCTGCTGTTCGTCATCGACGTCAAAAAAGAAGCACTGGCCATCGCCGAAGCCAACAAGCTGGGTATCCCGGTTGTGGCTGTTGTCGACACCAACTGCTCGCCCGATGGTGTTGACTACATCATCCCCGGCAACGACGACGCAGCGCGCGCAATCTCGCTGTATTGCGACCTGGCCGCACGTGCCGCTCTGGACGGTATGACCGCTCAGATGGGTGCTGCTGGCGTTGATCTGGGTGCCTTCGAAGAAGCACCGGTTGAAGAAGCCGTTGCTGAAGAAGCGCCTGCCGAAGCAGAAACACCTGCTGAAGCGTAAGCTGCCCGTCACGTAATTGACATATGGGGCAGGGTAGACCTGCCCCAATTCCGTTTGAATTGAGGAGAGCCAAAAGATGGCAATCACAGCAGCAATGGTTAAAGAACTGCGCGACTCGACCGGCGCAGGCATGATGGACGCAAAAAAAGCGCTGACCGAAACCGGCGGCAACATGGACGAAGCCGTTGACTGGCTGCGCACCAAGGGCCTGGCCAAAGCGGCCAAGAAATCGGGCCGTACCGCAGCAGAAGGTCTGGTTGCAGTTCACGTGAACGGTGGCAACGGTGTTGCTGTCGAAGTG
Source organism: Ruegeria sp. HKCCA5929 (assembly GCF_013034525.1). Lineage (NCBI taxonomy): Bacteria > Pseudomonadati > Pseudomonadota > Alphaproteobacteria > Rhodobacterales > Roseobacteraceae > Ruegeria > Ruegeria sp. HKCCA5929. Next base: position 531,339 of record NZ_WQGE01000001.1, on the reverse strand, counting down.
AACTCGGAAACCGACTTCGTCGCGAAGAACGCTGAGTTCCAGGAAATGGTTGGCAAGATCACCTACGCTGCTGAAGGCGTCGACAACGTCGAAGCTCTGCTGGCTGCTGATCTGGGTGGAAAATCCGTTGCAGACACCATCACCGACAAAATCGCCACCATCGGCGAAAACATGTCGGTACGCCGTATGTCCAAACTGTCGGGCGACACTGTTGTGTCTTACGTCCACAATGCGGCCACCAACGGCATGGGCAAAATCGGCGTTCTGGTTGCGCTGTCGGGCGGCGACGAAGCCATCGGCAAGCAGGTTGCGATGCACATCGCAGCTGTGAACCCCGCTGCTCTGTCTGAGGCCGACATGGATCCGGCCGTTGTCGAAAAAGAAAAGCAGGTTCAGATGGACATCGCCCGCGAATCCGGCAAGCCGGAGCAGGTGATCGAGAAGATGATCGAAGGCCGTATGAAGAAATTCGTCGCCGAATCGACCCTGCTGAACCAGTCGTTCGTTGTGAACCCTGACCTGACCGTTGAAGCAGCGGCCAAAGAAGCGGGCGCAACCATCACTGGCTTTATCCGTCTGGAAGTTGGCGAAGGCATCGTGGTCGAAAAAGAAGACTTCGCAGCCGAAGTTGCCAAGGCCGCTCAGGGCTAAGCACGTTATCGGGAAAGGCTCCACTTGGGGCCTTATCTCTGCAAAACGAAAGGGTTACGCTGTGCGTAGCCCTTTTTTGCTCGCGCAAATTAAGACGCGCTGAACGTGTGCTTTTTTGTCGTCTGAGGATGAAATGGAGGGCCCCGCTTGATGGGGATGGTCGGGGCCCCCCAAAATTCCGACACAGGTACGCGGACAAATAGGCGCCCCCTTGTCAGAGTGATCGGAGAGCTCTGAAATTGCAAAGATCCAATCGAATGTTCCCTGGCTAAAGCCACCACTCACGGAACACACTCACTTTGCAACTTTTTCGCCGGATTTGAAAAGTAGTGATTTCCTTACCTAGGGTAAACTGACGCGGGATAGCGTCAAAATCTAGCGGTCAGGCTTCCATTATAAACATCTGATTGTGTAGCGATGCCTTGAGAACGGCTTGTGCCGTTGTTTCGACCGACAATGCCTCGCGCGCGAGTCGGAGGTGCTTTTCAACCGTGGCAGAAGTCAGCCCCATCAGCAACGCGATGTCTTGTGTGGTTTTGCCGTCGCCAACCCATTGCAAAGCTTCTCGCTGCCGTTTCGTCAAAGCACGGTTTGGCGGGTTGAAGGGCAAAGTGAGAATTTTCAGATGCGCGACGTTGTTCATCAATAGAATGTCCTCGCCATGCTCTTGCCAGACGGCGTCGATTTCTTCCTGGCTCATCCCGTTTTGGGCCGAAAGTGAGATCGCGCCTTTGGACCGCATGGAGACAGAGTTGAAACTGACTGTGTAGCCAGCCACAACACCCATAGACTTGTTGAACTCGAACACTCTGCGTTCTTCGTTCGTCAAAGTTCCGCTGGCGTTCATGTCCTGAATCATTTTCCAACTGGCAGCGCCCTCATTGTCCAATGCCCATTTCAACATGGGAGCATGAAAATAAAGGCCGCCCTTCAGGAATCCGTCCACATAAGCGCGCTTGTGATTGGTAAGAATAACAAAGTCTTCAGGGTCGCCTAAGGACGTCGCCGTTCTATAGACCGTATATCCATAGATCAGGCGATCGAACCCGAATTTGCCCATTTGACGACAATGCGCATCCCACAGGTCTTCCATGGTCTTGGTATAGCTGACGTACCGCAGGTATTCGTTGAGTGTCATGCCGCGCCACCTGCTTTCAAATGCGCAGCCAATGCATCCAGAGCCAGAATGTAACCTTTCGCACCGAACCCGCAGATCTGACCCAGAGCAACCGGCGCGATATAGGATTTGTGCCGGAACGGTTCGCGGGCATGAATATTGGAAAGATGTACCTCAACCAATGGCAGTTCGACCGAGGCTATCGCGTCCATCAACGCAATCGATGTGTGTGTAAAGGCACCGGCGTTCAGAACAAGGCCTGATTGCACGCCACGCGCGGCATGGATTGCGTCAAGCAACACACCTTCGTGGTTGGATTGCAGATGCGTGACATCCAGCCCAACAGACGCGCCATGCTGCACGCATTGTTCTTCGATCATATGCAGAGTTGTGCTGCCGTAGACCTCAGGTTGACGCGTGCCAAGCAAGTTGAGGTTTGGGCCGTTTAATACCAGTACTTTATGCATGTCTTCACAATCCCCATTAGTGGTTCATAGACATCTAACGGCCGGGTTGTCTACCTGGCTTCACACAACAAAGCTTCGCCTGCGGCTTTGGTGCAAGACTTGTACAAAAGCTGTATTTTCGGTTTAGCTCATTCCATCGTTATGACCAGTTTTCCAAGCACAGATCGCTGTGACATCTGCTCAAGCGCCTCAGAGGCGCGTGCCAGGGGAAACCGGGCACTGATACGGGGTTTTATTGCCCCGGATCCATGAAGGGCAAACAGATCAGAAATATTCCGGGCATGGCCCTTGGGGTCGCGGAAAACGTACGCACCCCAAAAGACGCCCACGATCTGGCATCCTTTCAGCAAAGGCAGATTTAGGGGGATTTTGGGAATGCCTGCCGGAAATCCAACCACAAGATAGCGCCCGTTCCACGCCATGCAGCGCAAGGATGGTTCGGCCAGAGCACCACCAACCGCGTCATAAACGACATCCACCCCATTGGGTCCGGCGATTTTCTTAACCTCGGCAGAAAAAGCCTTTTGTGCGTCTTTGTCCAAATCATGCGGATAGATGATGACCTCATCTGCTCCAATCTGGCGGCAAAACGCGGCCTTTTCAGACGATGAAACGCCCGCGATCACTTTGGCACCCATAGCTTTGCCAAGTTCAATGGCAGCAGATCCAACACCACCGGCTGCGCCTAACACCAGTAGTGTTTCGCCGGTCTTTAGGTCAGCCCGGTCTTTAAGTGCGTGATAGGAGGTGCCATAGGTGAAAATGAAACAAGCAGCGTCTTCATACGGCATGCTCTCAGGAATTTTGATGGCGGTGTCCGCCCGGATCGTCGCGTGGGTCGCAAAACCATCATGCCCCGTCAGGGCAAGAATGCGATCGCCGACTTCAAATCCAGTTACGTTTTCGCCCAATGCCAGCACTTCGCCTGCGATCTCACCGCCGGGAGCAAAGGGGCGTGGCGGTTTAATCTGATACAGGTCCCGGATGATCAATGTATCGGGAAAGTTCACACCTGCAGCTTTAACAGCAACCAAAAGTTGGCCTTTTCCTGGTTGAGGGTCGGGCAGGGTGGTCAGCTCTAGTGTTTCGGGTCCGCCCGGTGCGACGCTGAGTAATGCTTGCATACGACCTCTGTTCTGCCTGTAACGTGTCATTGTGAAGTTTTGGTGCCGCTTTAAAGTTTGTCAACGTGAACGACGGCCGCCTGCCGTAACGGTAACAGGTGGATCACGACAAGCTCTGACAGGCATCAACGAGAGTGAGGAGCACCAGAATGACGCCAGACACCCTATTTTCGCTTGAGGGCAAAACCGCACTTGTCACAGGTGGCGCAACAGGCATCGGGCGTATGGCGGCCGAGGCGCTCGTGCGAGCAGGCGCGCGCGTTTTGATCGCCTCGCGCAAAGGGGACGCCTGCGCCGAGGTTGCGGCTGAGCTGAACGCGTTGGATGCGTCGGGACGCGCCGAGGGCTTTGCAGGCGACATAGGTAGCGAGGCAGGTATAGCCAACCTTGTATCAGACATTCAGAAGCGAACAGAAACACTTGATATTCTTATGAATAACTCGGGTGTGTCGTGGGGCGCGCCGCTGGGGCAGTTTCCTTATGACGCCTGGGACAAGGTGATGTCTGTCAATGTGACGGGGATATTCGAACTGACCCAAAGGCTTTTGCCAATACTCATGAAGTCAGGTACCGCCGACGATCCCGCCCGTGTGGTCAATGTGGGGTCTGTGATGGGTGAAGTGCCCATGGGGGACGGGGCCTATAGCTATTCGGCGTCTAAAGCTGCGGTTCTGCATCTGACAAAGATCATGGCAAAAGAGCTTTCTCCATACCACATCACCGTCAACGCACTGGCACCGGGGCCGTTTGTATCCCGGATGACAGCGTTTGCCACAGCGGATGAGACCACACGGGACAAAGTTGGCAAATCCGTCCCGCTGGGCCGGGTCGGACGTGACGAAGACATTGCAGGGTGCATGCTGTTTCTGTGCGGCCGGGGCGGCAGCTATGTGACCGGAGCCGTAATTCCGGTTTCCGGCGGGATCAATGTGGTGACGGCTGGTAATATTTTTGCGGAAGCCTTGTGATCGGAAGATAAGCCATGAGCAATGACACCAATCTCGATCTGGCTGCCGTGGATACGTATCTCAGCGCGCATCTTTCAGGATACAAAGGACCGTTGGAGGCAACTAAATTCACGGTTGGGCAATCCAACCCGACATTTGAGCTTCGAACGCCCGAAGCCGCCTATGTGCTGCGGCGAAAACCTCCGGGTGTGCTGCTGAAATCTGCCCATGCCGTCGATCGCGAGTTCAGAGTGCTACGCGCGCTGTCAGGCAGTCAGGTTCCGGTGCCTGAAATGTTCCTGTTGTGCGAGGATGACACTGTAATCGGTTCAGCGTTTTACGTGATGGAACGTTTGCACGGCAGGATCTTTCCCGAACCAACCCTGCAAGGCGAAAGCAACGAAACCCGCACTGCGGTGTTGAATGAAATGAACCGGGTGCTTGCCAGTTTGCATATGGTCGATATCGATGCTGTCGGCCTGTCCGATTTTGGACCTGCTGGTAACTACTACGAGAGGCAGATATCGCGTTGGACCAAGCAATATCGCGCGTCCGAGACGTCGGTGATCGAAGACATGGATGCTTTGGCAACCGAGCTTGATCGCTCGGTTCCCGCGGATGATGGGCAGCGCACCTTGGTGCACGGGGATTATCGCATCGACAACCTGATGTTCGCGCCGGACGGCACGGATTGCATTGGAGTGTTGGATTGGGAATTGTCAACAATTGGCCATCCATATGCGGATCTGGCCGCTGTGATCATGCAATGGCAGCTGCCACCGGGGAAACAGGGGCGGGGTCTGGCGGGGATAGATCGCGCCAGCCTGGGACTGCCCAATGATCAGGATTTTGTCGACCAATATTGCAAGCGACGGGGTTTGCCGGGCATTGACAACTTCGGGTTCTACCTGGCTTTCAACTTCTTTCGAATGGCCGGCATTTTGCAGGGCGTCTACAAGCGCGCTTTGGACGGAAATGCCTCGGACCCGGAGCGGGCCAAAGCATATGGTGCCTATGTTCCATTGTTTGCGCGGCACGGGCTGGAGGCGCTGCGAAGCACATTCAATTGACTGTGTAAGCCTTGGAAATCAATCGCTTTGTGCTCTCTCTAACTCTACCTTTACGTTCGGCAGGCTGTTCTTGCCAAAAAACATCTCGGTCCCGACGAACACGGTAGGCACGCCAAAAACGCCGCGGCGAACACTGGCCTTGGTTTGATCTTTCAGGTCTTGCTTGACGTCAGGGCCGGTCATGGCTTCACGGATTTTGCGCACGGGCAATTCGTTTTCATGCAAGATGTCGACAAGCACCGCCATTTCGTCGACCTTTTGCCCATGCACCCAAATCGCATCAAAAATCGCGTTTATATATTTGGTTTCCCAAGATTTACCTTTCGCAAAATTAGCTCCGCGCATTGCGAATTTGGTGTTCATGGGGAAATGCGGGCTCATGTGAAAACTCAACCCGCGTCGCCGCGCAAAGCGATGAAGGTCATGGGTCAAATAGGCGGTTTTCTGTCGGTTTTCCGAAAACGCTTGAAATGGGTTTTGATTGTGGGTCGCCTTAAAGACGATCGGCAGAAGTACAGGAACGTAATTTATCTCAACATCGTGCTGCGCGGCCAGATCCGGCAGCACTTTGTGGGCCAGAAAGGCATTTGGGCTGCAAAAGTCGTAAACGAAATCGATGCTTTGCGTCATGGTGATCCCTTCCATCCGTTTCGGGGCTCTGTTCGGATCATCACACTGCGAATCCGAGATAACCGCAGTCTAACACTTCAATGCAGGGCAAGCTTGCGTCGTCTGAGGCGAAACCATGGGTAAGTTAAATTTTCGCTGTTAACTCAGGCTTCAAACCGACACACTCAAAGAAGTTAATCGGATGAAAGAAGGTCTCATGCCTCTGCAGCCAGTGATGTTTGATCAGTCGCGCCTGGATCGAATTCGGGTCTGGATGGACAGCTATGTCGAGCAAAGGAAGTACGCAGGATCGTCCTTTTTATTGCGCCAAAACGGGTCCGAAGCGTTCTTTCATGCAACTGGTCTCAGGTCAGTGGAAAACGATCTGCCATTTGAGCGCGATACGCTGGTGCGCATCTATTCGATGACAAAGCCGATTACATCCGTTGCCTTGATGATGTTGGTGGAACGCGGTCTGTTTCATTTAGACGCGCCAGTGTCCGACTTCCTACCTGAATTCAAAGAGATGCGAGCGCTTGTTCCAGAAGCTAAATCCATAGATCAGACCGAAGATACCCCAGCACCAACTCTGCATCAGTTGCTGACGCACACCAGCGGTTTCAGCTATCCGTTCAACCCTGGAATTCTGCCCGAAGCCATGGATGAGCAAAATCTCATGTTCAAACCAAATCAAGGACTTCTGGCAGATCGCGTGCAAGATTTGGCTAGTCTTCCACTGGCATTTCAACCAGGCACCCGCTGGGAATACTCGGTCGGCACCGATGTTCTGGGCCGGGTGATCGAGGTTGTCTCTGGCCAGACACTAGCGCAGTTCTTTGAACAGCATATCTTTGAACCGTTGGGCATGCGCGAGACCGGTTTTTCGGTGTTATCTGGGGCAGGGGACCGATTTGCCTCGCTCTACACACCCCTTGCTGGGGACGCCATGGCGCTGAACTCAGCCAATCAAGGCGATGACAGCCTGCGACTGGTCGATAGTTGTGCCGGATCACCGTTCTTCGAAACCACGACCTTTTCAGGTGGTGGCGGGCTGATCTCGACGCTTGATGACTACGCTAAGTTCGCAGATATGCTGCGTAATCGCGGTATTGGTAACGGCCAGCGCCTGCTTGGGCCAAAGACCATCGAGTTCATGATGCGCAATCATTTGCCAGGGGACATCGCCTCGATGGGGCCAAAAAGTTTTGCTGAACAACCAATGGAAGGGATGGGTTTTGGACTTGCAGGGTCGGTTGTATTGAATCCCGGACGTGTCCGGGTGCCCGGTTCGATTGGGGATTTCAGTTGGGGCGGCATGGCTTCGACCTATTTCTGGATCGATTGGCAGAACGACCTGACGGCAGTTTTCTTCACCCAGTTGTCGCCATCCAGCTCATACCCATCCCGTGCTGAACTTAAGGCACTGGTTCATGCGGCCATGATTGAATGATCTCAACCGGGCTGGTACCCAAAGCGCGATTACCTAATTGTACGAGCTTAAGATGACCGAAGCGGAACGTGTCTTACTGGATCTTCTGGATATTGAACGACTGGAAGTTGATTTGTTCCGAGGCACGGGTTCGGGTGGTGAAACGCCGACACGTATCTTTGGCGGACAAGTCATTGCACAGGCTTTGGCAGCCGCGTATCGGACAGTTGAAGACCGCTTGTGCCATTCTCTTCATGCCTATTTTATCCGACCGGGCGATCCTGAAATACCTGTTATTTATCAGGTTGATAGGGCGCGAGATGGAGGTTCTTTCACAACGCGTCGCGTGGTTGCCATTCAGCACGGCAAACAAATTCTGAACATGTCTGCGTCCTTCCATGTTCAGGACGAAGGTTGGGACCATCAGCATCCAATGCCATCTGTGAATGCACCCGAAACCTACCCGTCCCGCTCCGAGCTGCGGCAATCTTATGTTGACCGTGTGCCCGAGCGCTTGCGCGGTGAATTATTGCGTGAACGCCCGATCGAGGTGCGCGATGTGGATCCTTTGGATCCGTTTACTCCAAAAGTATCTGACGACCGGAACCAGACCTGGTTTCGTATGGCTGCAGCGGCTTCGGCCGACGCGAAAACGCAGCATCTTTTGCTGGCCTATGCCTCGGACATGAACCTCATGTCTTCAGGCTTGCGTCCCCATGGCCTGAGTTGGTTTAGCGGCGAATTCAATGGCGCGAGTCTTGATCACACGCTTTGGTTCCATGCACCTGTTCAGTTTCAGAATTGGCATCTCTATGTGATGGACTCACCTTGGACCGGGCAGGGGCGCAGCTTTAATCGAGGCTCAATCTACTCCGAAGATGGCACTTTGGTGGCATCTGTCGCTCAGGAAGGGTTGATGCGCAAGGCTCATCCCAAACGCTAAAATTAGCTATTAAACTTCTGATGTAACTTAGACATTCCGGATAGCCACCTGTCATAGTCCGCAGTTTTGAGCTGCATGTAATCCAGAACTTGTGGATGCGGCAGTACAAGAAACTGTTCGGCTTGTATGGCTTTGACACAGGCTTCGGCGACATCACTGGGTTCCAGCATTCCGTCGATGGACGCCACCGAGACTTCATGTCCTTCGGTCATCTTCGAACGGACAGCTTGCGGGCACAAAACCGAGACTTTTAAACCTTGTGATCCGTATGTCAGCGCAAGCCATTCGGCAAATCCAACAGCTGCGTGTTTACTGACAGCGTACGGAGCTGCGCCTGGTTGATTTAGCAAACCGGCAGCCGAGGCGGTCGTCAGTATATATCCGCCGCCGCGCGCAATCATACGGGGAACCAGATGTCGCGCTGTCCAAACATGTGACATCACATTGATTTTCCAGATGCGGTCCCAGTCTTCATCCGCAGTTTCGATTCCACCTAGCGTCAAAATTCCGGCATTTGCGCAGAACAAATCGATTGAGCCGACCGTATCTTCGGTAAAGTCGATCAACGCCTTGATTTGGTCCTCGCTGGAAACATCACAGGGAAACGCATGTCCATTTAACTGAGCTGCCAGAGATTGTGCACCGTCTTGGTTGATGTCCGAACACACAACACGCGCGCCTTCATGCGCAAACCGTTCGGCCAATCCACGACCAATGCCATGCGCGGCACCTGTTACAACAACTGTTTTATCTTTGAAGTTCATTTACGTTCCTGAACGCTTAAAGCCAGTACAGAAACAGTGTACGTGTGCGTAACGTTAGACAAGCTACTTCTGTATTATTACCATAATACAAATTACACGATATTCTGTTCTTACCTGAGGAACTACAACTGAGTGTTTCAACTAACTGGTTTATACGGTAAAACACAGTGCACGTCGAAATCTCATACGACGTGCTTTGGACAACTATAATCCGGAAAACTTCAGTTCTGCCCCAACTTCAGCCGAGCGCGTATCCAGCGCCGCGTACCGTGCGAACGGGATCTTCTCCACCGTGTTGCGTCAAGGCTTTGCGCAAACGTCCAATGTGAACATCAACCGTTCTTGTGTCGACATAGATGTCGCGGCCCCAGACACGGTCCAGAAGTTGCTCACGGCTCCAGACCCTGCCCGGCTTTTCCATGAAGGTGCTGAGCAGCCGGAACTCGGTTGGACCAAGTTTCAGAGGCTTGCTGTCGCGGCTCACTTTGTGCGTCTCAGAATCCAGAACGATATCGTCGAACTCCAGGCGAATGCCAACAGTGGCCGGACGAACCCGGCGAAGTTGTGTGCGAACGCGCGCCATCAGTTCGACAACAGAATAAGGTTTGACCACATAGTCATCCGCACCGGTTTCCAAACCACGCACCTTGTCGACTTCTTCAGTACGCGCCGACAGCATGATGATCGGAATTGAACGCGTCTCGGGCCGGCTTTTAAGGCGGCGGCAGACTTCGATGCCGCTGAGGTTCGGCATCATCCAATCCAGAACGATGATGTCGGGGCAATCTTCATCCACCAGCAACATGGCCTCGTCGCCGCTGGCGGCTTTCGAGACGCGAAACCCTTCTGCTTCGAGGTTGTAGGCCAGCACTTCGCGTTGGGCCAGTTCATCCTCAACCACCAGAACTGTCGGTTGATCTGCGGACATTTCGGTCGTCTCCTACACGGTTTGCGACGTGGTGTCGGCCTTGGGCCGTGCCTCGGTTGGGCGTTCCCCGGTGACCAGATAGACCACCTGCTCGGCAATCGAGGTGACGTGATCTCCCATGCGCTCGATGTTTTTGGCGATGAAATGCAGGTGCATACAGGAAGAGATATTGCGCGGATCCTCAGCCATGAAGGTCAGGAATTCGCGGAATAGACCGTTATACATCTGATCCACGTCTTCATCGCGATTTATGACATCAGTCGCCAGTTCTGCGTCACGCTGAATATAGGCGTCCAGCGCATCGCGCAGCATCCGTTCGACCTCGCGCGCCATACGACGCAGAGCTGCAGCGCTTCCGTTGATCTCGCCCGCATCGACCAGGACCGTGGTGCGTTTGGCGATGTTCTTGGCATAGTCACCGATCCGCTCAAGATTGCCCGAGACTTTCAGGACAGACAGCACCAACCGCAAGTCGCTGGCTGTGGGCGCACGCAGTGCGATCAGGCGCGCGGTTTCTTCGTCGATGATATCTTCCAGCGCATCGATGGCTTTGTCGCCTTGCCGCACTTGCTGCGCCAGTTCCACATCGCGGGTCTCTAACGAGCGCGCGGCGCTCATGATGGCGGCTTCGACAAGCCCGCCCATCTTCATGATATGCGCTTGGATCGCCTCGAGGTCGCGATCGAATACGGATGCAATATGTTGTTCGCTCATTGTCAAATACCTGAACTCAGCCGATACGGCCGGTGATGTAGCTTTCCGTGCGCGGATCTACAGGGTTGGTAAAGATCTGTCCGGTTTCCCCGAACTCGACCAGATTTCCCAGATGGAAGAAGGCGGTTTTCTGGCTGACACGTGCGGCCTGCTGCATCGAGTGGGTCACGATCACCACCGAATAGCGCGAGCGCAGTTCGTCAATCAGTTCTTCAACTTGCGCGGTTGCAATTGGGTCCAACGCCGAGCATGGCTCGTCCATCAGCAGAACCTCCGGTTCAGTGGCCACGGCGCGGGCGATGCACAGACGCTGTTGCTGACCGCCCGAAAGGCCGGTGCCAGGGGCATCAAGACGGTCTTTTACCTCATCCCAGATCGCGCCACGACGCAGGGATTTTTCAACGATTTCATCCAGTTCTGCCTTGTTCTTTGCAAGGCCGTGAATGCGTGGGCCATAGGCCACGTTGTCATAGATCGACTTGGGGAACGGGTTCGGCTTTTGGAACACCATTCCCACCTTGGCGCGCAGCTGAACCGGGTCAACGCGTTTGTCGTAGATGTCTTCGCCATCCAGCAGGATATCGCCTTCGACCCTGCAGATGTCGATGGTGTCGTTCATCCGGTTCAGACAGCGCAGAAACGTGGATTTGCCGCAGCCCGACGGGCCGATAAAGGCGGTCACGGTCTTGTCTTCAATCGCAACATCCACGTCTTTGATGGCGTGAGTGTCGCCGTAATAGACCTGAACCTTTTTGGCGTTGATCTTGATGTCTTTGGAGTCCACGGCTCTCTCCACTCGTGTCATGTCGTTCATTGTTGCCCCCCTCTTACCAGCGGCGTTCAAAGCGGCGGCGCAGGATGATTGCGATGATATTCATGGTCAGCAGGAACATCAAAAGGATGATAATGCCGCCCCAGGCTTTCTCGTAAAACCCAACGTCGGCGCGCGCGGCCCACGTGTAGATCTGCGCTGGCATGGCCGAGTTCGGCTCGGTAAAGCCAGCAACGAAGCCATCGGGATAACCACGCGCCACAAAGCCCACCATGCCGATCAGAAGCAACGGTGCGGTCTCGCCCAGGGCTTGCGCCAGACCAATGATGGTGCCGGTCAGAATGCCCGGTGCGGCCAGGGGCAGAACGTGGTGAAACACGGCCTGCATTTTCGAGGCCCCTACCCCCAATGCCGCGTCACGGATCGACGGGGGAACCGCCTTCAGCGAAGCGCGGGTCGAGATAATGATTGTCGGCAACGTCATCAGGGTCAGCACCAGTCCACCGACCAAGGGCGCCGATTGCGGCAGATGCATAAACTGGATGAACACGGCCAGACCCAGAATACCGAACACAATCGACGGAACGGCTGCGAGGTTAGAGATATTCACCTCAATCAGGTCCGTAAACCGGTTCTGCGGTGCGAATTCCTCAAGGTAAATTGAAGCCGCGACACCGATGGGCAATGACAGCGCCAAAACCACCAGCATCATGAAGAACGAACCAACAACCGAAGCGCCGATGCCCGCCCCTCCGGGGTTGTCCACGCCCGAGTCTGCACCTGTAATGAAGGGCCAGTTAAATGCCTGTTTGATGATACCTGCCTCTTTCAGGGCATCGACCAGATCCAGGTCGCTGAGCTGCAGGAAGCGGCTGTCTTGCAGGGTGTCACGCGAAACGCGACCCTTGAAGTACCCGTCAACCCGGCTTGAGGCGGCCAGATCGAACTGCACCGGTTCCCCCAATTTGTCTGGGTTGTCCGTGTAAAAGGTGCGGATCGTGCCACCCACTTTACCCAAAAGACGCTCAATCGCGTCCTGATCGAAATCGACGGTTACACCGCTTTCGGTCAACTGATCGTTCAGCGCACCGATAAACAGGTCGGAATAGGCTTTGGTCTTGAACAGAGTGCCTTCCGCTTCGTCGCGTTGTGCCGGCGACAGAGTGAACTCGACGCTCACGACGGTACGCTGAAAGGCCGGGATGCCCTGCGACAGGATCGAAGCGAACAGCACGATCAAAAAGAAAAGCCCGGTCGCAATTCCAACGATGCCGTAGGCCCGGAAGCGTTTTTCTGCATTCGCTCGCTTCTTTGTCCGTGCGTCCGTGGCCATCAACGAAGTCGCGTGACGGCCTGCGTTCGGGGTGTCCATGCTTGCGTCGGTCATTCGTACTGCTCCCGATACTTACGCACGATGTAGAGGGCAAAAACGTTGAGCCCCAGCGTGAGGATGAAAAGGGTCATGCCAAGGGCAAAGGCGACAAGCGCCTCGGGCGAGGCAAAGTCTGCGTCACCGGTCAACTGGCTGACGATTTTGGCGGTGACGGTTGTCATAGCTTCAAAAGGATTGAGGCTGAGCCTTGCAGCGGCCCCTGCCCCCAAAACTACGATCATGGTTTCACCGATCGCCCGCGACGCTGCCAAAAGGATCGCGCCGACGATCCCAGGCAATGCGGCTGGCAGAACTACTTGGCGAATGGTCTCAGATTGGGTCGCACCCAAACCGTAAGATCCGTCGCGCATCGCTTGAGGTACCGCGTTGATGATGTCGTCAGACAGAGACGAAACAAATGGGATCAGCATGATGCCCATGACAATACCGGCGGTCATTACGGCTGTACCTGCCTTCATCCAGCCCAAACCGTTATCGCCGAACACATCCAGCAAAAGCGGGCCGACAGTCAGCAGGGCAAACAGACCGTAAACGATGGTCGGGATTCCGGCCAGAACCTCAAGCAGCGGCTTGGCGACAGAGCGTACGCGGGATGAGGCGTATTCGCTGAGGTAAATCGCGGCAAACAGTCCGATGGGCACAGCCACCAGCAGAGCCACCAACGAGATATAGAACGTGCCCCACAGCAGAGGGATGATCCCCAGATCCGATGCGCCGCCGCGGCCCGAGAAGCTGGGCGCCCAGGTTGTACCAAAGAAGAAGTCAGACGCGGGATAGAGTTTGAAGAACTCCCACGTGTTGAAAACCAGCGACAGAACGATTCCGATGGTCGTCAGAATCGCGATAGAGGCCGCAGCCAGAAGCAGAAAGCGGACCCCCTGCTCGACCACGTTGCGGGCACGGTAGTCGGAATGTGTCTGAAACCAGCTGATTGCGGCTCCAATCAGAGCCACCAGGATGACCGCACCCGTCATGATCGCGTAACCGGTGGAATTCATGGCGCGGTAGCTTTGTGCAGCCCGCAGAACCGGTTGAGTGATCTCGGACGTCACCACCTGCCCGGCATCTTTCAGGCGTTGCGTCACGTCGGTTACGTCCGCGCGCGCGTTGCTGGCCTGATCTTCCGAGAGCACGCCGGCTGCCACAGCGTTGTTCAGCCCGTCCGCCGTGCGGCGCACTTCAGCCATAACCAGGCTCAGGGACGAGCCTTCTTTGACGGAAGTCTCTGGGATCATTTCGGAAACCTGAGACGACACGTACAGCGGCTGGGCCAGCAGCCAAATGATCAGCAGACCAAAGGCGGGTACAATCGCTTTAAGGGCTACATTTGCGCCGTAGTAAGTTGGCAGCGAGTGCAGGTTCCTGCTGTCTCCGCCTGCGCTTTGCAAGGCGCGTGCGCGTCCTGACACATAACCGACTGCGGCGATCGCAAGCACGATCAGAAAGAGCCATAGTATCGGCATGACACCCCCGTAAGGTCTTGGCTGGGAATTTCGGAAAACACAGTTGGGGGCGGCATAAGCTGCCGCCCCCGGTCATTCAAGCCAAAGGCGGGATTAGCTGCCCGAACCCATGGTAACTTCGTTTGCGATGGCGTCCTGGGTCTTGGCCAGCTCAGGATCTGCAACCAGGCCATAGTTGGCCAGAGGGCCGGAACCGCCTGCGATTTCGTCAGCAGTAAAGAACTGTGCGTATTCTTTCAGGCCAGGGATCACGCCGATATGCGCTTTCTTGACGTAGAAGAACAGCGGACGCGACACAGGGTATTCACCCGAAGCGATGGTCTCGGTCGACGGTGCGATACCGCCCATGGTGGCCACTTTCAGCTTGTCGGTGTTGTTCTCATAGAACGCCAGACCAAACACGCCGATGCCGTTGGGGTTGGTGTCGATGCGCGCCAGAGTTTCTGTGTAGTCACCGTCGATGTCGACCGACTTACCGTCGGTGCGGACGTCCAGGCATGCGTCTTCGGCGTCATCTTCGCTCATGCCGCCTGCAACCATGGCTTCCATGGCGCCAGTGGCTTCGCAGCCTTCCAGCAGAACTTTGTCTTCGAACACTTCACGAGTGCCGTGCTTGGTGCCCGGGATGAACATTGCGATTTCAACGTCCGGCAGATCGGCGTTGAATTCGGCCCAGCTGTTGAAGCTGTTGTCGACCAGCGCGCCGTCTTTCATGACTTTCGAACCGATGGCGTTGTAAATGTCGGCAGGCTCGAACGCGGTAAAGGCAGGGCCGGATTGCTGGCTGGCAAATACGATGCCGTCATAACCGATGCGGACTTCCATGATGTCGGTCACGCCGTTTTCGGCACAGGCTTTGATTTCTTTTTCGCGGATTTTACGCGATGCGTTTGCAACGTCGATGGTGTTTTCGCCAACACCCTCACAGAAACGCTTCAGACCGGCCGAAGAGCCGCCGGATTCTACAACCGGGGTCGGGAAGTCGGTGTTTTCACCGAACAGTTCAGCAACAATCGAAGCATAAGGCAGAACGGTCGACGAACCGGCAACCTGTACGTTGTCACGGGCAGCAGCAGTGGTTGCCGAGACGGCAGCAATCGCCAGCGCAGAAGCCGACAGTTTGACAAAGGACATTTCAGTCTCCCTGAAAAGGTATGTTTGATCACCCCCATGATGATCCTGCGCGAACCCCTAGGCCGCGTGCGTAAGCCTTTTGTGACAAGTGTGTAACGGTTTTATGACAACCTGCGTTTTGTAACGCTTTACTTGTCGTAAAGTGACCCGGCTTTGCAAACGTAAGCTGCGCGAGGTTCGACCCGACAAGGGGCTAACGTGGCAAAATCACCGTGAAAACAGAGCCTTTACCCAGCTCGCTTTCAACACGCAGCCGGCCCCGGTGGCGATTGACAATATGTTTGACGATGGCAAGCCCAAGTCCGGTTCCGCCCAATTGTCGGGATCTGTGGCTGTCCGCGCGATAGAATCGCTCGGTCAATCGTGGAAGGTGAATCGGATCAATACCGGGGCCCCGGTCGATGACTTGTACGCGCACCGACGGGCCGCGCATCGCTGTGTCCCGGTCCATAGACAAAACGCGAACCAAAACGTTTCCGCCGCTGCCGCCATATTTTATGCCGTTCTCGATCAGGTTGGTGAAAACCTGACGCAGCTGGTCACTGTCGCCGGTCACTGAGACCGGACCGTCCTGAGCCTCAAGCGTCAGGTCTATGCCTGCATCCTCGGCAAGCGGACGAACAGAATTCAGAATGGATTGTAGCAACCCGGTAAGTTCCAGTTGCTCACTGGGTCGCACGCGTTCTTCGCTTTCGACGCGGTTGAGCGACAACAAATCACCGACCAAACGGTTCATCCGGTTGGCTTCATCTGTCATGATCTGGAGAAACCTGTCACGTGCGCCGGGATCATCACGCGCCGGTCCGCGCAGGGTTTCGATAAAGCCCATCAACGCAGTCAGTGGAGTACGCAGCTCGTGACTGACATTGGCCACGAAATCCCGACGCATTTGACTGGCATGTTCCAGATGGGTGATGTCCTGAAACGTGGCCAGTATGGCACCGCCGGACACAGCACCAATCCCCTTCATATAGCGGCACTCAACTTCGAATGTCGTGTCCTGCGCGCCGTCATTGGACAGGTGACGCGTCTTTTTCGTGCTCTTGGACTGAAGGCTTTGTTCGATGGCTTCCAATACCTGAGGTTGCCGCAAGATCGTGGCGAAATGCCGACCGACTATATTCAGGCCAAGCAGAGTCGTTGCATCGGTGTTTGCAGCTATTATCCGTTCTGTCTGATCCACCATCAGCGCAGGCATCGGAATAGCTCGGACAAATTCGTCTAACAGGTTGGTGGACATGACTTACATCTCAATTGGCCCGGACGCCTTACGAGACGGGTTTTAAAGTTTTGCGAAACTTGCGCATGTTTTCCTGATAATGCAGCGCGCTGAGCGTGATGCGTTGCGCCGCCGCCTCGTCCAATTGACGCACGACTTTGCCCGGCGCACCCATGACCAGCGAATTATCTGGAATTTCCTTGCCCTCGGTGATCAGGGCCCCTGCCCCAATCAGGCAATTCCGCCCGATCTTGGCACCGTTCAGAACAATTGCGCCCATGCCGATCAAAGAGTTGTCGCCAATGGTGCACCCATGCAGCATTACCTTGTGCCCGATCGTGCAATTTGCACCGATGGTCAAAGGAAAGCCCGCATCGATATGCATGACGCAGTTTTCCTGAACATTGCTGCCTGTGCCGACACGGATTTCCTCGTGATCGGCGCGGATCGTGCAGCCAAACCAAACCGAGGCACCCTGCTCTAACACCACTTTGCCGATCAGGTTGGCATCAGGTGCGACCCATGTGTCTTCGTGAATCTCGGGCGTACGATCCCCCAGCGCGTAAATGGTCATGAAAGGCCCTCGAATTCGTTTTGCAGTTTACGCACATGTTGTTGCAGCTTTGGTTGCTGGATGCGGCGCATTCGCTCGGCGCTGACAATGGTCTTCAACTTTTCTTCGGTCGCCTCAAGATCGTCATTGATCAGGACATAGTCGTAGTAGCCCCAGTGGCTGATCTCATCCCAGCTTTTGAGCATCCGCTTGCCAATGACGTCATCGCTGTCCTGACCACGTGTCTCAAGACGGCGGCGCAGTTCGGGGATCGACGGTGGCAGAATAAAGATCGACAGGGCGTGTTTACCGAGATCGGAATTTCTGATCTGCACCTCACCTTGCCAATCAACGTCGAACAGAACGTCCTTGCCAGTGTTGATCGAATTGCGCACGGGTTCAGCGGGTGAGCCGTAGAAGTTTCCGAAAACATGGGCGTGCTCCAGCATCTGCCCTTCGGCAACCTGCTGCTTGAACTCGTCCTCTGACAGAAAGAAATACTCGCGCCCATGTTCTTCACCGGGGCGCGGTGCGCGGGTCGTGGCCGAGATCGAAAATTCCAGATCCGTATCCCAGGCCATCAACCGTTTGGCCAATGTGGATTTGCCCGCCCCGGACGGAGATGACAGGATGATTAAAAGGCCGCGGCGATCCGCCATGTCAGTTGTTCCCATACTCATTCTACGTTCTGCACTTGCTCGCGCATTTGATCTATTACCGCCTTAAGCTCAAGCCCAACCGCCGTCAGGTCCGAGCTTTGGGCCTTTGAACACAGCGTGTTGGCCTCACGGTTGAACTCCTGCATCAGAAAATCCAGTTTGCGGCCCACGGCACCGTTCTGCCCCAACAGATCGCGCGCGGCTGTAACATGTGCCGCCAACCTGTCGATCTCTTCCGTGATATCGGCTTTGACGGCGATCATAGCGAGTTCTTGTGCTACGCGCTCGGGATCCGCACCCTGAGAATTGTCCAGAACCCGTGCCAGGTTTTCCCGTAGGGCTTCTGCCATCTTGTCCTTGCGCTTTTCCGCCAGTTCAGCTGCCTTCGCGGTCAAAGTGGCGACCTGATCCAGTTGCGTGTTCAGGACAGTGGTCAAGGCGTCGCCTTCAGCCCTGCGCATGTCGAGGAAGGCGCTTACGAGGGTGTCAAATTCAGCAGTAAGATGCGCAACCAATGGGCCTGGATCATCTGCGTCCGAACCTGCATCCAGCATCCCCTTTAAGGCCAACAGGTCTGATGCCCGCGTTGGTGCCAAAGAAATTCCGCGCGACGACGCCATCTGCTCTGTCTGCTCAAGCGCGGTCAGCGCCGCGTTCATGGCGGTTTCATTCAGGACTAGGTCCGGGGCCGAGTCTTCGCGGCTCAGACGCATCGACAGAGTAACATTCCCGCGGCTGAGGGATTTGGACAGTTTTGACCGCAGCGCGGCTTCTAAACCCGTCAACCAATCCGGCACGCGCAGGCGCATATCAAGGCCCTTGCCGTTTACGCTGCGCAGTTCCCACGTCCAGCTATGTGGCCCGTGCTGCCCCTTTCCCGAGGCAAACCCGGTCATGGATCTGATCATTCCTGCCCTTTCTAGCGGTTCTGCAACCTCAAACATCTGCTGCACCTAATGCTATAGGCCGGTGCAGAGCAAGTATTTGCTGACGTGGCAATTGTTTGGTGCGGGTTAACCATTCGTTAAAGAATTGCTCCAAAATTGAATTAACCCGAGTCAAACTGCCCAAAGCAATGGGTTGCAGGCCGCGGATGCTCCCGATGTGTTGCATTTTAGGAAAATGGCGGCCTTTTGGCGTAAGGGTAAGAAGATGAAAACCTTTTTCGGGATTGGTTCCGGGTCAGAATTTGGAAAGATCGTCGCAATGGATCGCTTTGACAATGGGCGCAGCCTTTCGCCGATCCGCCAGGCCGAGGCGTATTGGACCGCGTTGCTGGGCGGTGACAGCGTTCCCATGCGCTCTCAGATCGATCCGCGCGGTTTGGAAAACATCCTGGAATACACGTTTATACTAGAGCGTATCGCGCCCGGTCTTGCCCGGTTTCGTCTGGCCGGAAGCCATTTAAACGCGCTTGCGGGGATGGAAGTGCGGGGCATGCCCTTGACCGCGTTCTTCCAGCCCGACGATCGCGTGGGGGTCAAAGATGTGCTTGAGCAGGTGTTTGCTGCGCCCGCTGCTGCAGAGTTGGGTCTGATCTCGGGCGGAATAATGGGTCGCGCACGGATGCAGGCCCGAATGATCCTGCTGCCGTTGAAAAGTGATCTCGGCGATGTCAGCCGCGTTTTGGGTGTCATGGTCGCTGACGGAACTATTGGTAAAACACCTCGACGGTTCTCAATCTCGGATACGCGGGTCAAGCCGGTTGCTGATATTCAGACCCCAAGCGCAGTAGCACCACAACCTGTTCAAGGGTTCGCGGAAGACGAAGGCGAATTCAAACGCCCTGCCAATCACTTGCGATTGGTGGTGTCACGCGACGACTAACGTTTTACAAAACGAAAAACAGCGGACCAATGGCCCGCTGCTTCAATTGATTTACGACCGTTTAGCTGGCGGCGCGTTTGCTGCCGTTGCGGCGTAGGTTTGTCAGCTCTTCAGCCACAAGGAAAGCCAGTTCCAGCGACTGGGACGCGTTCAGACGCGGATCGCAGGCGGTGTGGTAGCGATCCGACAGATCTTCTTCGGTCACCGCGCGCACGCCGCCGGTGCATTCGGTTACATCCAGACCAGTCATCTCGAAATGCACGCCACCGGGGATGGTGCCTTCGGCCTGATGTACGCCAAAGAAGTCACGCACCTCGCGCAGGACAGAATCGAACGGACGGGTCTTGTAACCCGTGGCCGATTTGATCGTGTTGCCGTGCATCGGGTCGCAGACCCAGGTAACATTGGCGCCTTCTTCCTTCACGGCTTTGACCAGACGCGGCAGGTGCTCACCTGCTTTACCCGCACCAAAGCGCGCGATCAGGGTCAGGCGACCCTCTTCGTTTTCGGGGTTCAGTTTGGACATCAGAACCTTGAGGTCTTCAGCCGTTGTCGTTGGGCCGCATTTCAGGCCGATTGGGTTCAGAACGCCACGGCAGAATTCCACATGAGCACCGTCCGGCTGACGCGTGCGGTCGCCGATCCAGATCATGTGGCCAGACCCTGCCAGCCAGTTGCCCGAGGTCGAATCCAGACGCGTCAGCGCCTCTTCATACTCCAGCAGCAGCCCTTCGTGGCTGGTGTAGAATTCGACGGTCGAGAACTCGTGTGTGGTGTCCGCCGTGATCCCGGCCGCTTCCATGAAGTCGATGGTGTCCTGAATGCGATCGGCAATCTCGGAATACTTCTGCACGTCCTGTTCATCGGTGAACCCAAGGGTCCAAGAATGAACCATGCTCATATCTGCGAAACCACCGGTCGAAAATGCCCGCAGCAGGTTCAGAGTGGCAGCAGCCTGTGTATAGGCTTGCAGCATTTTCTGAGGATTCGGGATGCGCGCTTCGGGCGTGAAGGCCAGTTCGTTGATGATGTCACCACGATAGCTGGGCAGTTCCACACCATCCAACACCTCGGTTGGTGCACTGCGAGGCTTGGCAAACTGTCCCGCCATACGGCCGACTTTGACCACCGGCACTTTTGCGCCATAGGTCAGAACCATTGCCATCTGCAGCATCACCTTAAAGGTGTCACGGATCGCATCCGCGCTGAATTGTTCAAAGCTTTCAGCACAATCCCCGCCTTGCAGCAGGAAGGCCTCGCCGCGACCGGCGGCACCCAGGTGTTGTTTGAGACGCCGCGCCTCACCGGCAAAGACCAGCGGGGGATACTGTGAAAGCTGAGCCTCGACTTTGGCCAGAGCGGCCGCGTCGGTATAGTCTGGCATCTGAACCCGGGGCTTGTTGCGCCAGTTCGTTTTTTGCCATTCGGTCATAGCTTTGATCTCCGCTGAAGTGTTCAGGTGGCCTCTATACAAAAAGCTTTGAAGAGTGACCATATCCCATTTGCGCCTCTTGACGGCGCAAACAAGCTTTGATCATGGTGAGTTCTAAATCTGTCGCTGGATACGGCCGTATTCAGCGCCGAAGTAAGGACAACCCGCCATGCAAGTGCAACGCCAGGCAGTCACAGTGGAAGACGCTGAGGCCATCCCGCGCCATTATGTTTTTGTTCTTCTGGACAAGTTCTCGTTGCTGTCTTTTGCCTCGGCCCTTGATAGTTTGCGGATCGCAAACCGTATGGCGAACCAGGAATTGTATACTTGGACGCTGTCGGGCGAAGGCGGTGAAACCGTGACATGCTCAGCGGGAACCGAATTCAAGCTGGATACGGATCTTGAGGAGCTGCAACGCGATGATGTGGTTCTGATCTGCGGCGGCGTGGACGTTCAAACAGCGACCACCAAGCGCGTTCTGAACTGGCTTCGGCGCGAAGCGCGCCGAGGGCTGCGAATCGGTGGGCTGTGCACCGCAGCCTACACGTTGGCCAAAGCCGGTTTGCTCGACGACAAGAAGGCAACGATTCATTGGGAAAACTCGGACAGCTTTGTCGAAGAGTTTGACGAGGTAGAGCTGACGAAATCGGTGTTCCAGATCGACGGTAGCCGCATGACAACTGCGGGCGGAACATCCTCGATCGATTTGATGCTGAAACTGATTGCGGATGATTTTGGGGAAGATCTGGCAAATGCGGTGGCGGACCAGATGATCTATTCGTCGATCCGGACGGATCAGGACACGCAGCGCCTTTCGACACCGACCCGGATTGGTGTGCGCCATCCCAAACTCAGCCAGGTTATCCTGATGATGGAAAAGAATATCGAAGAACCGATTTCACCTTCGATTCTGGCCAAGGATGTAGGAATGTCGACCAGACAGCTGGAGCGTCTTTTCCGCCGTTACCTTAGCCGTTCGCCAAAGCGCTATTATATGGAGCTTCGACTGCACAAAGCACGGAACCTTTTGATGCAGACGGACATGAGTGTGATCAACGTAGCGCTTGCCTGCGGGTTTGCCTCGCCCAGTCATTTCTCAAAGTGCTACCGCGCGCACTACAACACCACCCCCTACCGTGAGCGTGGGGCGCAAAGCGGTCGGTTGTCAGTTTAACCCTGGGGTGCCATTCGGTACACGGCACCCTTCCCAACCGAAATGAACCAGATCGATCCATCCGGGGCCTCGACAATGTCGCGCACGCGCTCAGTCTCGGGGCCCTTGATTTGCTCGACTTCGCGCAGCGGGTTGCCTGCAAGTCGGGCGATATAATCAAACTTCAACGACCCAACGAAAATGTCGCCTTTCCACTGCGGCCAAAGTTTACCGGAATAGACCAGCAGACCAGAGGGTGCGATGGAAGGGTCCCAAAACAGTTTCGGCTGTTCCAATCCGGCCTTTGCGGTGCCCTCGCCAATCTTCTGACCAGAATAATGCGTGCCATAAGAAATGACGGGCCAGCCGTAGTTTCGACCCGCGCGCGGTTGGTTAACTTCATCCCCGCCACGTGCCCCATGTTCTGAAATCCATAGCCGCCCCCGCGCATCCAGCGCGGCCCCCTGAGGGTTGCGATGCCCAAAAGACCAGATTTCGGGTTTGACGTTCGATTGCCCGACGAATGGGTTGTCAGCTGGGATAGACCCGTTCCGATTGATCCGAATGACCGAACCCATCGGAGATGACCTGTCTTGCGCGCTGTCAGGCTTTCCACGATCGCCGATCGTTACAAACAACGTTCCGTCCCGTGCCTCAACAACGCGGCTGCCAAAATGCCTGCCACCTGATCCGCCGGGCGTGGCCTCGTAGATCACGCGCACATTGGTCAGGCGTTTTCCGTTCTCGGATAAGCGCGCCACAGCGACCGCTGTTCCAGCCCCTTGGTTTTGAGGTTTTGAGAAGGTCAGAAAGACCTCGCGACTTTGCGCGAAATCGCGGGGGATCGTCACGTCGAGCAGTCCGCCCTGCCCTGTGGCAGCGACTTTGGGAACACCGCGCACCGTGTTGGTCTTGCCGTTCCGAACGAACAGCAAATCACCGTCCCGCTCGGTTACCAGGAACGTCCCGTCCGGTAGGATGCCCACTGCCCAAGGTGTATCCAGGCCACCAACCATTTTGGTCACTTCAATGTTCCCGGCGGATGTCGGCAGGGTCTGTGCCGTAGCTGAAACAGCGCTGAGCGAGAGAAACAGAATCATAAAGACACGAAACATGCTGGTCCCTTTCGGTGACGGTCACAGAAGAATTTCTAGCAAAACAGTTAGTTTCCCGATCAGCAAAAACACGTTTGCGTTAGGACTTTTCTTTTTCCGGCAGCTTGCCTAGGGTCAGGGCCAGAACAAAGTTGTTCATAACAGGGAGTAACCGTATGAAAAAGCTGCTTACAGCAACTGCAGCAACTGCACTTCTGGCCGGCGCGGCCATGGCAGACGATGTGAAACTGGGTATTCTGATCGGCTTTACCGGCCCGATTGAATCTCTCGCACCAGCAATGGGGTCCGGTGCCGAGTTGGCAATTGCCGAAGTCAACGAGTCCGGCAAGTTCATGGATGGCGCCACCGTCTCCGGTATGCGTGCCGACACGGGTTGTATCGATAACGGCCTTTCCACCTCGAACGGTGAACGCATGATCGCGGACGGTGTTGCCGGTATCATTGGCGGCGATTGCTCGGGCGTGACCGGTGCGATTTTGCAGAATGTTGCGATTCCAAACGGCATGGTCATGATTTCGCCTTCGGCGACATCTCCGGGCCTGTCGACAATGGAAGACAATGGTCTGTTCTTCCGCACCGCCCCGTCGGATGCACGTGAAGGCCAGGTTATGGCCGACATCCTCAAGGATCGCGGCATCGAATCCATCGCCCTGACCTATACCAACAATGACTATGGCAAGGGCCTGGCGGATGCGATCCAGTCGTCGTTCGAGGCCGCAGGTGGCGAAGTGACCATCGTGGCCGCGCATGAAGACGGCAAGGCGGACTATTCCGCTGAAGTTGGCGCACTTGCGTCGGCAGGTGGCGACATTCTGGTTGTCGCAGGCTATCTGGACCAAGGTGGTCTTGGCATCATCCAATCGGCGCTGGACAGCGGTGCATATGACACATTCGGTCTGCCGGGCGGCATGATCGGTGACTCGCTGCCGGCCAATGTCGGACCCGATCTGAACGGTTCTTTCGGTCAGATCGCGGGTGCGGGTGGCGAAGGTCCTGAAAAGTACTTCGCTCTGGCCGAAGCTGCTGGTTTTGACGGCTCTTCGCCGTACTCGCCGGAATCCTACGACGCTGCGGCGCTGTTCATGTTCGCCATGCAGGCTGCGGGATCGACCAATCCGGCCGATTACGCAGGCAAGGTCATGGAAGTAGCCAACGCACCGGGTGAAAAGATTTATCCGGGTGAGCTGGCCAAGGGATTGGAGCTTTTGGCCAACGGTCAGGACATCGACTATGTCGGCGCGTCTGGCGTTGAACTGATCGGCCCCGGTGAAAGCGCCGGTTCCTATCGCGAGATTGAAGTGACCGACGGCGAAAACAAGACCGTAAACTTCCGTTGATCAAACGTAAAATACCATAAAAACAAGCAGCCCGGGCCTTGTGTCCGGGCTGTTTCAATGACAAAAGGCTGCACCTCGCGACGCGAGGCAAAGGCAAGGGGATAACATGATCGTCGTCGAAGACGTGCACAAGCATTTCGGCGGATTTCACGCGGTGGACGGGGCATCGCTGGAAATCCAAAAAGGGTCGATCACCGGCCTGATCGGGCCGAACGGTGCAGGAAAAACCACACTGTTCAATGTGATCGCGGGCGTTCTGCCACCTACCAGCGGCAAGGTGTTCATGGATGGTGAGGATATAACCGGCCTGCCCCCGCATGAGCTGTTTCACAAGGGGTTGCTGCGCACCTTCCAGATTGCGCACGAGTTTTCCTCGATGAGCTGCCGTGAAAACCTGATGATGGTGCCCGGTGCGCAAACGGGTGAATCGCTGTGGAACACCTGGTTTGGCCGCAAGCGCATCGCGGATGAAGAACGC
The DNA here is from genome assembly GCF_013034525.1 of Ruegeria sp. HKCCA5929. Lineage (NCBI taxonomy): Bacteria > Pseudomonadati > Pseudomonadota > Alphaproteobacteria > Rhodobacterales > Roseobacteraceae > Ruegeria > Ruegeria sp. HKCCA5929. The sequence continues at coordinate 506,041 of NZ_WQGE01000001.1, read as the reverse complement.
GCGCTGCGGGCCAAGGCCGATGAGGTGCTTGAGTTTCTGACCATCGAACACCTGGCCGACCACAAGGCGGGTCAGGTCTCGGGCGGGCAGAAAAAGCTGCTGGAACTTGGCCGCACCATGATGGTCGACGCCAAGATCGTGTTCTTGGACGAGGTCGGTGCCGGTGTGAACCGTACTCTGCTGATGACCATTGCCGACACCATTCTGCGCCTGAACAAGGAACGCGGCTACACCTTCGTAGTCATCGAGCACGACATGGATTTCATCGGCAAGATCTGTGACCCGGTCATCTGTATGGCCGAGGGCAAGGTTCTGGCCGAGGGCACTCTGGACGAGATCAAAGCGAATGAGCATGTGATCGAGGCTTATCTGGGCACCGGCCTGAAGAACAAAGACAAGCTGGAGGCAGGCGCGTGAGCGACAATCCTTACCACGACGACAAAGGGAACAAGGACGCCTCAATCACCAACACGCACGGCGTTGGCACGATGACGCCTGCGCATCCCAAAAGTGGTGAAGCGCAATACGTTGGTGGCGGCGGCCCCTTCCTGATTGGCGACACGATGACCGGCGGCTATGGCAAGGGGCCGGACATCCTGCATGACTGCACCATTGCGGTCGACAAGGGTGAGATCGCGGTGATCGTTGGCCCCAACGGCGCGGGCAAGTCCACGGCGATGAAAGCCGTTTTCGGAATGCTGGACGTACGTGCCGGTTCGGTTCGGCTGGACGGCGAAGACATCACCAAGCTGTCACCGCAGGACCGCGTGATCAAAGGCATGGGCTTTGTGCCGCAGACCTCGAACATCTTCACGTCCATGACGGTGGAAGAGAACCTTGAAATGGGGGCCTTCATCCGCCGCGACGATATCACCGAGACGATGGAGCAGGTCTATGACCTCTTCCCCATCCTGCGCGACAAGCGCAATCAGGCCGCCGGAGAGCTGTCAGGCGGTCAACGCCAACAGGTCGCCGTGGGTCGCGCGCTGATGACTCAGCCCAAGGTTCTGATGCTGGACGAACCCACTGCCGGTGTCTCTCCCATTGTGATGGATGAGCTGTTTGATCGGATCATCGAGGTATCCCGCACCGGGTTGCCGATCCTGATGGTCGAACAGAACGCCCGTCAGGCACTGGAGATCGCGGACAAGGGATATGTGCTGGTTCAGGGGCGGAATGCCTATACCGGCACAGGCAAAGAACTGCTGGCCGATCCTGAGGTTCGTAAGAGTTTCTTGGGGGGGTGAGGATGAAAGTTTTGGCCCTCTTAGCAGTTCTGTCTGCCACTACCGGTGCGGCCACCGCAAAAGACGTCACGAGATGTAAGTTGGAATACACGTGCGTTAATATCGATGCATGTCAGACAACAAAAACGGGTCTCGGTGTTGATTTCGAGTTTGTAGCTTTGCCTGACAACCAGCTTCGTCTTGACCTTGGAGATCGCGGGTTGCCGTTGCTGAAGGTCCAGCAAGTGACAGATGACTTGATGACCGCACATGGCTGGGATTCTGATCGATCAGCATCTTACACCTTCAGCTTGTTCGCTGATGGGATTGTCGCGTACACGACCCACGTCTTTGTAGGCAAAGGTATAAGCCTGACCGGCCTTGGCCGCTGCGAGGTAAATGGCTAATGGACTTCCTCAACGCCTTTGTGGCGCTCTCCAACTTCGTTCTTGTTCCCGCAATCGCCTATGGCAGCCAGTTGGCGCTGGGGGCTTTGGGGGTAACGCTGATCTATGGCATCCTGCGGTTTTCGAACTTTGCACACGGCGACACGATGGCTTTTGGCGCGATGATCGCTGTTCTGGTCACGTGGGGTTTACAAGCCGCCGGGGTCAGTTTTGGGCCGCTGCCAACTGCTCTGCTCGCCCTGCCCTTTGCCATTCTGGGCTGTATCGTTCTGGTGCTGATCACTGACCGGCTGGTTTACAGGTTCTACCGGGAACAAAAGGCCAAACCGGTGATCCTCGTGATCGTCTCGATGGGCGTGATGTTCATCATGAACGGCATCGTGCGCTTTATCATCGGGCCTGATGACCAGAGGTTCTCGGACGGTGCACGGTTCATTATCTCGGCGCGCGATTTCAAGGCACTGACCGGACTGCGCGAGGGATTGGCGATCAAAACCTCTCAGGGCATCACCGTGATCGTGGCCGTTGTCGCCGTGGCGTTGCTGTTCTGGTTCCTCAACAAAACCCGCACCGGCAAGTCCATGCGTGCTTATTCGGATAATGAAGATCTGGCGCTGCTGTCCGGCATCAACCCCGAGCGTGTGGTGATGATCACATGGATCATCGTCGCCGCACTGGCAACCACGGCTGGGGTTCTTTACGGTCTCGACAAGAGCTTTAAGCCCTTCGTCTATTTCCAACTTCTGCTGCCAATCTTTGCGTCGGCCATTGTGGGCGGGCTTGGCAATCCGCTGGGTGCCATCGCAGGTGGGTTTATTATCGCGTTTTCCGAGGTGACCATCACCTACGCTTGGAAAAAGGTGCTGACCTATCTGGCTCCGGAAAGTCTGGAACCCTCAGGCTTGGTCCAGTTCCTGTCCACCGATTACAAATTCGCCGTCAGCTTCGTGATCCTGCTGATCGTGCTTCTGTTTAAGCCCACGGGCCTGTTCAAGGGGAAAGCGGTATGACCGAGTCTGTCAAGAACACGCTGCTTTTTGCTGTTGTCGCCAGTTTGATCCTGCTGACAGGTTTCACCCAAAGCTGGAATACCGCCATTCTGATCCTGAACATGGGGTTGATCTCGGCCATCATGGCGATTGGGGTCAACCTGCAATGGGGCTTTGCGGGCCTGTTCAACGTAGGTGTGATGGGCTTTGTCGCGCTTGGCGGTTTGGCCGTGGTGCTGGTGTCAACACCGCCTACACCAGGGGCCTGGAGTGCTGGCGGCTACGGGATTGTGTTGTCCTTGCTGTTGGGGGCCGCGACCGTTGTTGCCGCTGTTCTGGTGGCGACCAAGATGCCGAAAGGCCGGGCACAGACCCTGACCATCATCGCAGTTCTGGTTGTTGGGTTCTTCATTTACCGTGCTGTGTTTGACCCTAATGTTGCTGCAGTCGAAGCTATCGACCCAGCGATTGCAGGTAATATCGGCGGTCTGAACCTCCCGGTTCTGCTGGCCTGGCCTGCCGGTGGTTTGCTGGCGGCGGGCGCTGCCTGGCTGATCGGTAAAACGGCTTTGGGTCTGCGGTCGGATTATCTGGCGATTGCCACGCTGGGTATTGCCGAGATCATCATTGCCGTCATGAAGAACGAAGACTGGCTGGCCCGGGGCGTTAAAAATGTCTACGGCATTCCGCGCCCGTCCCCTGTTGTCGGGTACGAAGTTGAGCTGCAACAAGATCCGGCGTTTCTGGCGCGCGCGGAATGGTTCGGGCTTGATCCGGTCACGGCCTCTACTCTTTCGGTCAAGCTTGGTTATTCGCTGCTGTTCCTGATCGTCCTGCTGGCGTTGCTGTGGATGGCCCAGATGGCATTGAAAAGCCCGTGGGGCCGCATGATGCGCGCGATCCGTGACAATGAGGTCGCGGCCGAGGCGATGGGCAAGGACGTGACCCGCCGCCACTTGCAGATCTTTGTCCTGGGGTCGGCCATTTGCGGGATCGCAGGGGCCATGATGACCACGCTGGACGGTCAGCTGACACCAAGCGCCTACCAGCCCCTACGTTTTACCTTTCTGGTCTGGGTGATGGTAATCGTTGGCGGCTCGGGGAACAATTTCGGGTCTGTTCTTGGCGCGTTCTTAATCTGGTTCCTGTGGGTTCAGGTGGAGCCAATCGGCCTGTGGCTGATGAACCTGATCACCTCCGGCATGCCGGATGGCAGTTGGCTAAAAGCGCACCTGATCGAAAGCGCTGCCCATATGCGCCTGTTCACTATGGGTCTTATCCTGTTGATTGTTCTCAGATTCAGCCCAAGGGGCCTGATCCCTGAAAAATAAAACTGATCTATAACCAGTTCGTGAAACCGTGCCTGTAAACGGGCGCGGTTTCTTGATTCATGATGGAATTTTGACTAAACGGACCCACCGCAGTGTTCTTCTTCTGCGGTCTGTTGCTGGCACTCACACCTGCTAAAGCCGATCTGAAACGATCATTCTAACTTATTGATACGAGTAAAAAATGAAAGCACCACGCTTCGGAACAGTTCTTTTACTTGCGGTTGTTGTCGCCACAACAGCCGCCTGTATACCCAGACCCGAGGATCTTGAAACGACGCCTGTTAAGGTGCAGACGCCCCAGGGGGTCGTAACCTGTCAGCTGTACCGCCAGGATCGGGTCACATGGGATCGCGCTATCGATTTTCCTGCAACCAAAATGTCGGTCCCGCAGGCCGACGCCTATTGCCGCCAGGAAGGTCAGCGCCGATTGAAATAATTACGTCGGCGCCCTTCACGGGCGCCGCGCCGCTATCTGTTTTTGAACAGACCGCCCAGAATACCGCGCACAATACGACGCCCGGTTGTTCCCTTAAGCTCTTTGATCACAGCGTCTGTCATTGCCGTTGCAAACGTGTCTTTTCTGCGCTGCACACGTGAAGACGACCGCCCGACCCGACTGCCAGAGTATCTGCGAGCCGCGGAAAACTCGCGTTCCATTGGCGATTGAGCTTCTAGCACATCATCCAATTCCGCTTGCTCCGCAGCTTTTGCGGCCGCCTCGGCCCGCGCCTGCAGAATCTCAAAGGCAGATTTGCGATCTATACCCTTGTCATATTTTCCTGCCATCGGGGACGCCGCCAAAATCGCTTTGCGATCAGCGCCAGAAATCGGCCCTAGCTGAGATCCCGGAGGACGAATCAAGGTGCGTTCGACAATGCCGGGAACCCCTTTCTTTTGCAGCATCGAGGTCACGGCCTCACCAACGCCAACCTCTCGGATCGCAGCTTCGGTGTCGAAAGCCGGGTTCTCTCGGTACGTTTCAGCGGCCATGCGCAGGTTCTTACGGTCGCGCGCTGTGAAGGCCCGTAAGGCGTGTTGGACGCGATTGCCCAGTTGGCCCAGAATGTCTTCGGGAATATCAGCCGGGTTTTGCGTGATGAAATAGACCCCAACGCCTTTTGATCGGATCAGTCGTGCCACCTGTTCAACCTTGTCCACCAAAACCTTTGGGGCGTCGTCGAACAGCAGGTGTGCTTCGTCGAAGAAAAAGACCAGCTTTGGTTTCTCGGGGTCGCCAACTTCGGGCAGTTCTTCAAACAATTCACTCAATAGCCAGAGCAGGAAGGTGGCATAGAGCCGGGGTGAGGCCATCAGTTTGTCCGACGCGAGGATGTTCACCATCCCCTGCCCGTTTTCGTCAACACGCATCAGATCAGCCAGATCCAGCGCCGGTTCGCCAAACAATTTGGTGCCACCCTGATTTTCAAGCACCAGCAATCGTCTTTGAATTGCGCCGATCGAAGACGTCGACACGTTGCCATAGCGCAGGGACAGCTGCGCGCGATTTTCTCCGATCCAGACCAGCAATGCCTGAAGGTCTTTCAGATCCAGCAGCGGCATCCCTTCTTCATCAGCCACCCGGAAGGCGATGTTCAGAATGCCTTCCTGCGCTTCGCTCAGTTCCAGCAGGCGCGACAACAGAAGCGGTCCCATCTCTGTAACGGTTGTGCGCACCGGGTGGCCCTGTTCACCAAAAAGATCCCAGAACGTCACGGGGCAAGCAGCATAGTTGAACGCCGAAAACCCGATGCGTTCGGCGCGGTCCATAAAGGCCTGATGCAGTTTGTGCGACGCGCTTCCAGCTACGGCCAGACCGGACAGGTCGCCTTTTACGTCGGACAGAAACACCGGGACGCCTGCTTGTGAAAATCCTTCGGCAAGTATTTGCAGTGTCACGGTTTTACCCGTTCCAGTCGCACCCGCGATCAATCCATGGCGATTTGCATAGTTCAACGCCAATTCCTGCGGTGTGCCATACCCTTCGCCACCGCCGCCCAAAAAAATAGTCTTGCCCATTAACACTGCCTTATAGCTCACCGATCCGTGACCAGCATACAAAGTTAACCTTTGACTGCGATAGTCCTTTTGCCTTGCGGTGGTTTTTTGATCTCGCAGGGCAGACTTCCTCCCTGTCGACTGGCCGTGCCTTCGGGCACGGCTTTTTTTGCCTGCGCCAACACATGTTCAAGTCCTGAGGGTTGGATTAAAATTTCAGGATAGCTGTTGACCCACCGGCACCGCTCTCGTAGGGTTTGCGCATAAATAAGTCGGCCAGTCCGACGGGGAGAACCTTTTGAGGAAGGGAGCTGATAAAACGGCTCCCTTTTTCTATGTGTGGAAGGGCCTTTTCTAAAGCGTCGGGCAAGAATCTGTTCACGTTCCTCCGGGCTGCTCTGTTAGTGCCTGACACCGGTTCGGAAGAATGCTAAACGAGGCCAAAAGCTCAATCATCAAATCGAGGCATTCATGATCAAGAAACTTCTCTCCGCGAATGTACTGGCAGCCGCCTTTGTAAGCAGCGCGGCATTTGCCCAGGAAACCACTGACGACACACAAGCGCAGACAGAGGTACCCCAGACCCAAGCTACACAGGAATTGGATCTGGGTGAAAGCGGCCCCCGCGTTGGCGACCAATACGTCAAAGAAGAAAGCGGTGACTGGAACATCACGTGCTTAAAGACCGAAGGAGACAATGATCCTTGCCTGCTGCGTCAAATTCTGTCTGGTGCCGAGGGACAACCGGTTGCGGAAATCTCAGTCAACAAACTGCCCGAAGGTGCTACAGCCGTTGCTGCCGCCAGCCTGATTGTACCGCTTGAGACATTGCTGCAGGCCCAAATCGCCATATCCATCGATGGTGCACCCAGCAAAAGGTACAACTATCATCACTGCAACCCCGTGGGCTGCGTGGCGCAGTTGGGCTTTACCCAAGGCGACATCGACGCAATGAAGGGGGGCAGCACGGCCACTATTTCTATGGTGTCCATCCTAGCCCCCAATCAGCTCTTGCAAATCGAAATGTCGCTGGCCGGTTTCACCAGTGGTTACGACAAGCTGGACGTCTTGCAAAACTAAGTGCACGCCACAAAAAGGCCGCCCGTTCCGTGGCGGCCTTTTCTATTTGAGCGTCGGTTTTTCTAAACCCGCTTCAGCGCCAAGACAGCATTCAGCCCGCCAAAGGCAAACGCATTGCTCAGGGCCACGTCAACTTTCGCTTCACGGGCGACATTCGGCACCACATCCAGCGCACATTCCGGGTCCGGCTCCTCATAGCCGATGGTTGGTGCAATCACCCCGTCCCGCAGGGCCATGATACAAGCCAGCAATTCCACAGCTCCGGTCCCACCGATCAGGTGGCCGTGCATGGATTTTGTGGACGATATCATCAGATCATCTGCATGCGGTCCAAATACATCTGCAACGGCTGCGCACTCGGTTTTGTCATTGGCTGCCGTGCCTGTGCCGTGGGCGTTGATATAACAGACATCGCTGGCGTTCAGCCTGGCATCCGACAGAGCGCCCGCCATGGCCCGCGCGGCCCCCTGTTTACTGGGCATCACAATGTCGGCCGCATCCGAAGACATCGCAAAGCCGACAACTTCACACAGAACTTCAGCCCCGCGTGCGCGCGCATGTTCGTATTCTTCGAACACAAATATGCCAGCCCCTTCGCCCTGAACCATTCCGTTGCGGTTGGCGCTGAAAGGGCGGCAGGCGTCCTTCGACATCACGCGCAAACCTTCCCATGCTTTGATCCCGCCGAAACACAACATGGATTCTGACCCGCCTGTGATCATCGCCGGAGCCGCCCCGCTGCGCACCATCTGAAAGGCTTGTGCCATGGCGTGGTTCGACGACGCGCAGGCCGTCGAGACGGTAAAGCTGGGCCCTTTGAGGTTATGCTCCATCGACACGTGGCTCGCCGCGGCATTGTTCATCAGTTTGGGAACAACGAACGGGTGCACACGGTTCTTACCATCCTCGTAGACCGAACGGTAATTGTCATCCCAGGTCGAAACGCCTCCACCTGCGGTTCCAAGCACGACGCCTGATCTGGCCGCCAATTCACCGTGAAACTCGATGCCTGACTGTTCAATAGCCTCTTTGGCAGCCGTCAGGGTGAACTGAGTGAACCGGTCGTACAAGGACATCTGTTGACGATTAAACCGCCCTTCCGCCTCGAACCCCCGGACCTGACCGCCGATCTTGATGGCCAGACGATCAACATCGCGAAATTCCAGTTCCGAGATGCCACAACGACCTTCGCGCATGGCCTCCAGAGTATCAGGAACCGAATGGCCCAGTGAGTTGATCGTACCTGCGCCGGTAATAACAACACGTTTCATGAGAGCAGGTCAGACCTTTTCCGACACAAGCTGTTCGATCCCGGCAATGATGGCGGCCACATTGGAGATATCGAAATCATTGGCTTCGGGTTCGTTGGCATTGAACGGAACCGAAATGTCGAACTCTTCTTCGATTGCAAAGATGCTTTCTACCAGACCCAGGCTGTCGATACCCAAGTCCTCAAGCGTGCTTTCGGGCGTCACATCCGATGGCTCCAGCACGGCCTGCTCTGCAATGATTGCGATGACGCGGTCGCTGATGCTCATGTCGGTCCCCTGACTTTCGTTCTGAGGATGATTTAATCGCTCGGCGACTGTTTGAAAACAGCCTTTTTAAGTGCCTCAACGTCGCGGGCCATGCGCGGTAAACGGCGTTGGGCTTTGTAGATGTCCGTATGAGTATCCATTTTGATGCCCGGATAACCCATTATGACGCGGCCTGCCGGAACGTTGGACAGAATTTTTGTGCCTCCACCGGCAATCACACCGTCACCAATAAAGATGTTATCAACAACGCCAGTCTGACCACCCAGAACAACGTTATTGCCAATCTCGACAGATCCCGAAACACCGGTTTGACCACACAAAAGGCAATCGCGCCCCACACGCGTATTGTGCCCCACATGTACCAGATTATCCAGTTTCGAGCCGTCTCCGATCCGGGTATTGCGGATCGTGCCGTTGTCGACGGTGCAGTTTGATCCAACCTCGACGTCATCGCCTATCTCGACCGCTCCCAAAGAGTGGATGCGAAGCCAGCTTTGTGCTTTGGCCTCGCCTTGATCACCCATGGTCTTGCGAGCGTTCTCAGCGCCAGAGACTTCGGGGGTGACAAAGCTAAAGCCATCGCCCCCGATCCGGGCGCCCGGTTGCGCGACAAAGCGGTCTCCGACTTGCGCGCGGGCACCAATACTGACCATCTCGCGCAGCAACGCACGCTCTCCCAGCGTGGCATCGATGCCGATCGTGCAATGCGCGCTAATCACAGATCCCGCCCCGATCCGGGCGCGGGCACCGACAACTGTAAGAGGCCCGATAGAAACGTCTGCAGCAATCTCTGCCGTCGGATCAATCACAGCCGACGGGTGAATTCCCGGCTCTACCCCTTGTCCACGATCCAGCATGGCAGTGATGCCCGCCATGGCCATACGGGGACGTTTGACAAAGATCGCCGCACGTAGCCCCATAGCCTGCCAATCCGCGCCCTCCCAAAGAACCGCTGCGCGCGCCTCTCCACCTGAAAGCGCATCAGCATATTTCGGAGACATCGCCATCGCCAGATCTGTCGGACCAGCATCACTGGGTTCGGCAGCCCGCACAATCGTCAGGCCTGTATCGCCCTGGCATTCTGCGCTCAGAGCGTCGGCGATTTGTTGAACGGTAAACTGCATGACGGGCTTCCTTTTGGCAGGATTTGACCCGTGCTTACCCCTGAACGTCCGGCAGGGCTACCCCTGCCTTTTGAAGTGCGTCCCAAATCTTGGCATCGCGGTTATAGACGTCGCGGCGATACTGCACCTCGCCCTTCGGCCCGATATAGGCCGTCCGATAGATCAGATGCACCGGCACATGTTGGTCCAGTTCAACTTTGGTTTCCTTGCCGGTCTTGAGAACACGGTGAAAGAACGCCTTGGGGTCTTCCTCTTGTTTTGCCAGCAGCGCATAGGCGAATTCGAAAGGTTGCGCCAAGCGTATACACCCGTGCGAGAATGCCCGCACCTCACGTGCGAACAGGCTTTTCTGTGGAGTATCATGCAGATAGATGTTGTACTTGTTGGGGAACATGAACTTCACCAAACCCAGCGCATTGCTTTTGCTGGGGGGCTGGCGCATCGCAAACGGGAAGTTCCGTGCCGTGAACTGAGTGAAATCCACAGCCCCACGATTAACCTGCCGCCCGCTGCGGTCAGTGATTTGAATATGACCCACCGCGTTAGGATTGGACTGCAGTTTAGGCAGGTATTCCTTGGTGATGATCGAGCGTGGCACATACCAGCTGGGGTTGATCACCATATGCTCCATCACATCCGAAAACTCGGGGCTGCGGCGATCATGTGTGTTCTTGCCAATCACCGCGCGGGTTTCAAACGTAACCTGCCCGTCATCGACGATCTTGGCCGAGAAATCAGCCTGATTCACCAGAATATGACGCCCGCCACGCTCTCGCGGCAGCCAGCGTTCTCTTTCCAGCGCGACATAGACTGCCTTTAGGCGGTCCGAGGCCGGACGGTTCAACTCGGTAATTGTGCCTTGGCCAGCGACACCGTCAGGTTCCAGCCCATGCGCCGTTTGAAAAGCCTGAACGCCAGCCAGCAGCGCATCGTCAAAAGACGGGCTGGCCGACGGTTTCATGTACCCCATCGCCACAAGACGATTGCGCAGTTTGACGACATTCGGCCCGGTGTCACCATACTCTAGTTTCGTGACCGGTACCGTCGCCCCCCAACCGCCTTGATCCACCAAAGCTTGCAAAAGCAGCTTTTGTTTCATCAGCGCGCGGTACTGCCGGGTTTGCGGTGGCAGTTGTTCCAGATATTGCGCGCCTTGCTCCGCCAGCCCTGCCAAATGCTCGGCTGCGCTTCGGCGCTCCACTCCCCGAACCAGTCCGTCGTCTACACGCCCAGGTTCAAGGGTCCCGGAATACAGCGCATCAGCGTACTCCACATACACCCGGCTGAGTTCGGCCTCGACCGCGCCAAGGTCACGAACAGACCGGGCCTGTTCCATCTGATCAATCAATGCCGAGACGGTAGCATCTGCATGGGGTAAACCGTGAAGATGTGCGTTGGACAGTGTTTCAATCAACGCGGTCCTGCGTTGCATATGCTCAGGGGTTTCACCCACCCAAATTGGAGCAAAGCCGTTCGCCCGGTAAAACTCGGCAATTGTCGATGCCTGCGGCGTGTGTTCCGCAATCGCCATTTGAAACGCTGTATTAGGTTCGGGCGCAGACGCTGTGTTCGCAAAACCAGCGGTTGCTGCAAAACAAGCGGTGACAAGGATACTGGTACTGGTGCGGAAAACAGAAAGCATTACGGGGCCTTGAATATTCAAAAGATTGAACTTGGGATATGTGCGTCAGGCAACTATGGATTTGCCATCGATTACTTGTCTATTCACAAATCCCTTACCAAATCGCTTCTGATAGTGTCTGATGCGTGTTTGCATCGGCCGGTTGGCAAAAACCTCACTGCTGCACAAATTCTAAGTGGCACTGTGTCATTTGCGCAAAAAACTGCCGAAAATTCCCCCTGGAAATGGTGAATCTGAAACACTTCTTGGCCGCTGATTCCGATTGTGTCATAAAAATCGCATCTGGGATGGGAAAAAATTAATACCGCGCGCGTAACATCGTGCGCAGGCAGGAACAGTACGGGACGAACCAAAAATGACCAAGAGCAGTTCCTCGGGCTTGACCCGGCGTGCCCTATTGGGTGCATTTGCAGCTACCGCAGTCGCGGCAGCCCCCACATATTCCAATGCAGCAGGCTTTTTGCGCGGTGGCGGCGATATTCGTCGCATTCGTATGTATTCCGGTCGCACGGGCGAACGGTTGGATATGATTTATTGGGTCGATGGTAAGTATATCAAGGACGCTGTCAAAGAAGTGAACCATTTCATGCGCGATTGGCGCACGGATCAGGTTAAATCCATTGATTTGCGCACGATTGATATCATGGCGGCATCACACAATCTTCTGGATGTGAATGAACCGTATATGTTGCTGTCCGGCTATCGCTCTCCGCAGACCAACGCGATGTTGCGTTCCCGGTCGCGTCGCGTTGCGCGCAAGTCGCTTCATATGGAAGGTCAGGCTGCTGACCTGCGTCTGGCGTCTCGCTCAGTCTCGCAGATGGCCAAAGCCGCGATGTCGTGCCGTGCAGGTGGTGTCGGCCAGTATTATGGATCGAACTTCGTTCACATGGATTGCGGAGTTGTCCGTTCTTGGCGCGGTTAAAACGCAAACCAAAACGGGTCTCGCATATCTGAAACGCTTTTAGCAGGAATACTGGTTTTACCTGCTATATCCCTGCATCTCCTCCTCCTCCACCGCCTGCGTCACCACCTCCAGAGTCGCTAGTTGATGGAGCTTCGGCAGTCGAGCTGCCAGTCTCACGCGTCTTTTCCTTGTCGACATCCGATTCAACATTAGACGCAGACACATTGTTGCTCTCTGCTTCATCGTCGCTGTCGGAATCGTCGTCGGTCAGCTTGCCAAGGATGAATGCAAGCACGACACCGACTATAACCCAGCTTACAACGCTGGGGAGTGAATAACCCGAAATAACAGTACAGCCCAAAACCGCAACTATTACGACCACAACGATAAACATTTTTTTTGAAGAGATGACTTGCACGTTCTTTCCTCCATCAACGGTGACGCGAACCAACCCCATCGGGAAAGTGTATCGCAAAACGTGCCGCTAGAAAAATTTACGCTTAAATGAGAGCGCCTGTGGTCGTTCTTAAAACCTAGCGAAACCGAAATTTGGTTCCATGAAAATGGTTCAGAACATGTAAGAAAATGGCGCACCTGAGAGGATTCGAACCTCTGGCCTCTGCCTTCGGAGGGCAGCGCTCTATCCAGCTGAGCTACAGGTGCCTTGGTCGTTAGCTAACCTTGATCCGGTTTGGGTGCAACTGGAAATCGTGCTTGTCGCACCCAGTTTCAGATCAAAGTCAGGCGAAAAGATCATGTGCCAATTCAAGGGCATCGATCAGAATGTCGACCTCTTCCGTGGTGTTATAAAGACCAAAGCTGGCGCGGCATGTTGCTGTCACGCCAAGATGGTCCATCAGCGGCCCGGCACAGTGATGGCCTGCGCGAACAGCCACGCCTTTTTTGTCCAGGATGGTAGACACATCATGCGCATGGCCTGCTCCGTCCAGTGTAAAACTGAAAATGGCCGCCTTGTCGGGACGTGTGCCCTGAACCTGCAACCAGTTGAGACCGTTCAAGCGCTGCATGGCATAGTCGCGCAGGCTTGATTCATGGGCCGCGATGTTCGCCATACCCAGATCCATCATATAATCCAGTGCTACACCCAGACCGATCGTCTGAACGATACCGGGTGTACCGGCCTCGAACTTCATTGGAGGGTCGTTGTAGATGACCTGTTCCTTGCTGACCTCTTTTATCATGTCACCGCCGCCGATAAAGGGGCGCATTTCGGCCATACGTTCGGATTTGATGTAAATCGCGCCTGACCCGGACGGGCCATACAGCTTGTGACCGGTGATCGCGTAAAAATCACAGCCGATCTCTTCCACATTCACCGGCATATGGACCGCGCCTTGGCTGCCGTCCACCAGAACCGGAACACCTTTGGCATGGGCACCTTCGGTGATGGCTTTGACATCTACGACCGTGCCCAGCACATTTGAACACTGGGTTACGGCAACCAGCTTGGTCTTGGGGCCAATTGCATCAATCACGGCCTGAGGGTCCAGCCCACCGTCAGAGTCCACATCCACCCATTTAAGAACAACGCCCTGCCGTTCGCGCAGAAAATGCCAGGGTACGATATTGGCGTGATGCTCCATGACGCTCAGAACGATCTCGTCCCCGGCTTCAAGTCGCGGCATTGCCCAGCCATAAGCAACAAGGTTGATCCCTTCGGTCGTACCCGAGTTCAGGACGATCTCGTCCTCATTCGAAGCACCAAGAAAGCGGGCAATGGTGCCGCGCACGGATTCGTACTTCTCGGTTGCAAGATTGGACAGGTAATGCAAGCCGCGATGGACGTTCGAATATTCCTCGGCATAAGCGCGCGTCACAGCGTCAATAACGACCTGCGGTTTTTGAGCCGAGGCGCCATTGTCCAGATAGGTTAAAGGCTTGCCATTGACCTGACGCGACAGGATCGGAAAGTCAGAGCGGATTTTCTGTACATCGTACATAGGCGTGTTTCCTAGACGGGTCCGGTTGGATTGAACATCAGAACAATGGGAAGGGCGACAATAGCGGCCAAAAGAATTACGGCAAATGCCTTGCCGAGCGAGCCGAATTGATGTGCCTCATTCAGAAAATGCAGCGTTATGTAAAGGCTCCATCCCAAGGTCGCCAGTAGCAAGAGAAGCGTCAGAGCAGGCAAAGCCACGCTGGCAATAACCATGGCCAGCAACGCGCCGCTTTGCAAAAAACTCAGCCAGATCATCAGGATCAACAAGCCGGAAAGCGTTGCACTGCCGCCAAGAACCCGTCCGACCAAAAGAAAGGCGACAACGCTCAGAAGCATCGCACCAGCGGATCGGATTAGAATGAACGGGATGCTTTCGGCCTCAGGGTTCACTGGGGCTTCGGGCGCCATAAAGATCAGGTCCGTGCTGAGTTGGATCAGGCAGTTAAAAACCACCACCAGAAAAAAGCTCAGCCAGACCGCTTCCCGCCCCAGATTCAATGCCAATATCTGACGGGCTGCTTCGGCAGGTTTTTTGAGCGTCAGAACCACCAGTGGGCCCAATTGTGGAATAGTCATTCAGCCGACCTTTGCACTTGTCTGAGACCGGATAACCAGAACCACACAAAAACAGCAACCCAGAGGATGCCCACAATTGACAAAGCAGGTCCGGGTCCGATGAACCCAGCCACCAGACCATTCAGCAAAACCAGCGGCGCAGACGAAAGCAGCGCCCAGAACAAGGCCAGCCTTGCCCCATAGGCCGAGCCCTTGCCGCCAACCAATCGCGCGGCCCAGTGCGAGACCAAAGCCAGAGTGTAGAAGAACAACGGCAAAATGAACACGGTGCCCAGCAGCGCACCGCCCAGCAGCATGTTCAGCTCAACACCTTCCAGATGCGCCTGGCGCGCGAGGCCGGGCATCTGCGCAATAAACGCGACGATGCAAAAGCCCATCACAAATACCAATGCCCGGTCTTCGCGTGGCCCCAAATCCAGAAGCCGGCGAACAACACGCCCCGGCCCCCGGTAAGTTGCCAAAATGTCTGACGAAAGAGCCATCAGCTGCGGCGGGCGAGCCACCCCTCCAGACGGCTGACAATCGCTTCTGCCAATGCGCTGTCTTCGACTTCGTCCACCGCTTCGGCCAGGAATGCAAGTGTCAGCATATTGGTCGCGTCCTTGGTCGGAACTCCGCGCGAGCGCAGGTAGAACAGTGCGGTTTCGTCAATCGCGCCCGAAGTCGAGCCATGCGAACACGCCACATCGTCGGCGTAAATCTCAAGCTCGGGCTTGGCAAGGAACTGGCTGTCGTCATCCAGAAGCAGCGATTGGCTGATCTGGTATCCGTCAGTTTTCTGGGCCCCTTCCTTTACAAGGATTTTGCCTTGAAACACACCGGTTGCTCCGTTGCGCAGAACCTTCTTGAACACCTGACGGCTTTCGCAATTCACAGCATCATGGGTGATGAAGACCGTGTCGTCGTGGTGAAAATCGCCATCTCCAACGCAGGCACCGGCCACATGGGCCACCGCGTCATCACCTGTCAGTTCAACGACTTGTTCGTTGCGGGTCAGGACGCCGTTTACGGTCAGCGTGAAGGACTTATAGACCGACTCTGTTCCGAGACGGGTGAACATATGGGTCGCGGCGCGACGTTCATGGTCCCTACCCTGCGCACGGACGTGGTGCAACGTACCGTTGTCCGCAATGTCGATCTCCATGCATTTGTTAAAGCGCGAAGCTGCTGGACCGGTTTCCAGAATGGTGGCCTCGGCCCCGCTTTCCACACGAACCACATGATGCAGGATCGCGTCTGACGTCGGCGTCGCATGGCGATAGATCAGGTTGATCGGTTTAGACGGTTTACCTGTTACATGGATGGCAACACCATCCGACGCAAAAGCTGTGTTCAGCGCAGCCAATGGGCGCTGAACCGGAGACTGGCCGCGGGCTTCCAAAACGCCATACAGGTCTTTGGCCCAATGGATGTCTTTGCAGCAAATGTCTTCAAGACGGTCGATGCTTACGCCTTCCATCGACAGATCGTCCGACTCTTCGGCGCTGAATACCCCATCCACGAAGACGATGTTGAGCCGATCAAATTCACTGAACACCAGAGGCTCATCATCGGCAAACACTGCAGCGGGGATCGCGTCGGGCGCGACAAGTGTGTCGGGCTGAGTGTATTTCCAGTATTCATCGCGCCGCCCCGGAAGACCGATTTCCAGAACACGTGCCAAAGCGTCTTCACGAGCGGCTCGTGTGCAGCCAGCGTCGGGCATCGTCAGCGCAGACAGCCGCGCCTCGGTTGCGGATTGTTTGACTTCGGGCAAGGCCATCAGTTCACCTCGGCAAGAATGTCGGCATAACCGTTGTTTTCAACCTCAAGCGCCAGATCCGGGCCACCGGTTTTTACGATGCGGCCATCGGCCATGATGTGCACGACATCCGGTTTGATGTGATCCAGCAAGCGCTGGTAGTGCGTGATCACCAGGAAGCCACGGCCTTCATCGCGCAGGGCGTTCACACCTTCGGCAACCAGCTTCATCGCGTCCACGTCCAGGCCCGAGTCGGTTTCGTCCATGATGCACATCTTGGGTTCCAGCATAGCCATCTGCAGGATTTCGTTGCGCTTTTTTTCACCGCCTGAGAAGCCCACATTGACCGGGCGCTTCAGCATATCAGCGTCGATCTTCAGGGTTTTCGCCTTTGCGCGTACTTCTTTCAGGAAGTCGGCTGCCGACAGTTCTTCTTCTCCGCGTGCCTTGCGTTGCGCATTCACAGCGGTCCGCAGGAAAGTCATGTTGCCAACGCCGGGGATCTCAACGGGATACTGGAACGCCAGGAATACACCTGCTGCGGCACGCTCTTCCGGTTCCATTTCCAACAGGTCTTCGCCATCCAGGGTGGCCGAACCTTCGGTGACTTCATATCCATCACGACCAGACAAAACATAGCTGAGCGTCGATTTCCCCGACCCGTTAGGACCCATAATCGCATGTACCTTTCCGGCTTCTACCGTCAGGTCCACACCTTTGAGAATTTGCTTGTCTTCTTCTTCAAGCTGCACGTGCAGGTTCTTGATTTCCAGCATTTTTTGTCCTTTTGCGTATCGCAAAGGGCGCATTCGCCCCATTAATTTTCTAGCCCAGAATTCTGCGGATCAGACGCGCGGTAATCCAACCCAGGATTGATCCTCCGCCCACCGCCTATACCGGGTTAATGAACTCCATATGATTGATGTTGACGTAGGCCACGCCCAGCAACCCACCCAGAACCGGAAGGATGTACCCGATCCAGGCCACCACATCACCTTTCCGGGTGCGAGTGCGGCGCGCGCGCGTCATCAACCAACGGAACCTTCCAACGAGATTGCCACCAACTGCTGTGCTTCCATGGCGAATTCCATCGGCAGCGCCTGAAGCACGTCCTTGCAGAACCCGTTGACCACCAGCGCCACGGCCTCTTCTTCGTCCATGCCACGCTGACGGCAGTAGAACAGTTGATCGTCATCCACTTTCGACGTCGTCGCCTCGTGTTCCACGCGGGATGAGTTGTTCTTGACCTCGATATACGGAACCGTGTGCGCGCCGCATTTGTCTCCGATCAGCAGAGAGTCGCACTGCGTATAGTTCCGGCTGTCTTTGGCTTTCGGATGCATCGAAACCAGACCACGATAAGTGTTCTGCGCCTTACCTGCGCTGATGCCTTTGGACACGATGCGCGATTTGGTGTTTTTGCCCAGATGTACCATCTTGGTGCCGGTGTCGGCCTGCTGATAGTTGTTAGCAATCGCGATCGAGTAGAACTCGCCCTGACTTTCGTTGCCGCGCAGGATGCAGGACGGGTACTTCCAGGTTACGGCCGAGCCGGTTTCAACCTGCGTCCACATCACTTTGGATCGATCACCCCGGCAATCGGCGCGTTTGGTCACAAAGTTATAGATGCCGCCTTTGCCGTTCTCATCCCCGGGGAACCAGTTCTGAACGGTCGAATATTTTACCTCGGCGTCTTCTTCGACGATGATCTCGACAACAGCCGCGTGCAGTTGGGCCGTATCACGCTGAGGCGCGGTGCAGCCTTCCAGATAAGAGACGTACGAGCCCTTGTCGGCGATGATCAGCGTGCGTTCGAACTGGCCGGTGTTTTCGGCGTTGATGCGGAAATAGGTGCTCAACTCCATTGGGCAACGAACACCCGGCGGGATGTACACAAACGACCCGTCCGAGAAGACGGCTGAGTTCAGCGTCGCATAGAAGTTGTCCGAAACAGGAACAACAGTGCCAAGGTATTTCTTGACCAGTTCAGGGTGTTCTTTGATCGCTTCTGAAATCGAACAGAAGATCACGCCAGCCTTTTTCAACTCGGCTTGAAAGGTTGTACCCACGGAAACCGAGTCGAACACAGCGTCCACAGCAACTTTACGGCCTTCGGCTGGTGCATCTTCAGCGCCCTCTACTCCAGCCAGAATCATCTGTTCTTTCAGTGGGATACCCAGCTTCTCGTAGGTAGCAAGCAGCTTGGGATCGACCTCATCCAGCGACTTTGGCTTTTCTTCCATCGATTTCGGACGCGCATAGTAATACTGGTCCTGGAAATCGATTTCAGGGTAGTTGACCATCGCCCATTTGGGCTCTTCCATCTTGGTCCAGCGTTCAAATGCTGCCAGACGCCATTCGGTCATCCATTCCGGCTCATCATTCTTATCCGAGATCAGGCGGACGATATCCGGGTTCACGCCTTTTGGCGCGTACTCCATCTCAATGTCCGTGTCCCAGCCGTACTTATAGGTGCCGACCTCGCGTACCGCATCCACGGTTTCCTGATCGACACCCTCTTTCACCTGGGTCTGGTCCAAAGCGGCCATAACTTACCCTCCGTCAGATCACGCGGCCCGCGCGCGATGCTTTTTCTCTTTCTCAAGCCACGTTTCGGCGAAACGCAGCACATCTTCTTTCGTTGTCCGAGGGCCCAGCGAAACGCGGATTGCGCTGCTGGCTGTCACCTCGTCGTATCCCATTGCGGTGAGCACCGCGCTGGCGCGAACCTTGCCGCTTGAACAGGCAGAGCCCGCACTGACCGCAAAACCCGACAGATCCATCTGCATGACCTGGGTCTCACCTTTCCAGCCGGGGGCGGCAAAACACAGGGTGTTGGGCAGGCGTTGCCGCCCTTTCCCGACAAAAATAGGTGATTTTACAGCAGCCTCAAGAGCGTTTTCTAGAATATTTCTAAATTCTTCAACCTGCTCCCAAACACCACTGGCCAGGTCCCGTGCCGCCGCTTCAGCTGCGGCACCGAAACCCGCGATTCCAATGACATTTTCCGTTCCAGATCGACGACCCATTTCCTGACCACCGCCTTTGATCTGAGCTGGCAGATCAGTTCCGCGTTTCATAACAACCGCGCCAACACCCTTGGGGCCGCCCAGTTTATGCGCCGACACCAGGGCCATCTGGGCATACATCCAGTTGAACGCAATCGGAAGCTTGCCAAAGGCCTGCGTGGCATCTGTCACGGCCAATCCGGGCGGCAAGGACTGAACGATTCCGGTCTCGGAATTTGCCAGTTGAAGGGTCGAGGCTTCGGGTTCTGTTACCAACACCTCGCCAGCTTCAGAAACGCAGAGGTCTTCTTTGATCCAAGCCCTTACGGCATCATGTTCGACTGCGGCACCATGCAGGTGACGCCCAGCCAAAGTAAGAGATGCGCCTTCGGTGGAGCCAGAGGTGAAAACGATGTCCGCACCATCCGCACCAAAGGCGGCTGCAACCTGTGCCCGTGCTCGTTCGACAAGTGCCTTTGCGGCACGGCCCTCGGCATGGACAGAAGACGGATTTCCGCAGACTTCCATCGCGGCAATCATCGCCTCTCGTGCCTCAGGGCGCAGAGGTGTCGTTGCGTTATGATCCAGATAAACACGATTCATGGATGCATCTTTTTGCCAACAAAATTCATATGCCTGTGTCGCCTCTTTGGATTACTCGTCCACCACCGAGAACAAGCTCGGCACTGCGGGGCATGGGGCCAGGTCGTTTTTAATCACGTCAGACAGGCGCGTCTGATGCAAAAACACATAAACATGTGCACTCAGGCTTTCCCAAAGACGGTTGGTCAGCGATTGCGCGCGGCTGCCGGAAGACGCACCCGAAGCTCCGGCCCCTTTTTGAAGGGCATCAACTGTCTCATCCACGGCGGCCAGAATTTCGACCACGCGAATTTCAGACGCAGGGCGCGCAAGACGATATCCGCCACCCGGTCCGCGCACCGATGAAACCAGCTCAGCCCGGCGCAGCTTTACAAAAAGCTGTTCCAGATACGGCAGCGACACATCCTGGCGTTCCGAGATTTCTCCAAGGGTCACAAGCCGGTCGCTTGGTTGCAGAGCAATATCCGCCAAGGCAACCATCGCGTATCGCCCTTTGGTCGACAGCTTCATCTTTTGCCCCCTCTTTGCAGGAATTGCGCGAAATCATTGACGGCGACGCTGCCAGTGCGTATCTCCGACTGACAGCGCTGACGCGCAGTGAAATGTAATTAGAACCGTTCTAAGGTGTCCGACGATTATCGTCAAGTATATCCGGGCACCCGCACGAAAAAGACAGGACCAAAGCACACATGCCCGAGGTGATTTTTCCCGGACCCGAAGGCCGCCTGGAAGGCCGCTACCACCCGCAAAAGGAAAAAGACGCACCGATCGCAATCGTGCTTCACCCGCATCCTCAATTTGGCGGGACCATGAACAACAAGGTGGTCTATAACCTGCACTATGCCTTCTACAACATGGGCTTCACCGTGTTGCGCTTTAACTTCCGCGGTGTGGGCCGCAGTCAGGGCGAGTATGATCAGGGTGTAGGTGAGCTGAGCGATGCGGCTTCGGCACTGGATTACTTGCAATCGATGAACAACAACTCGAAACACTGCTGGGTCGCAGGGTTTTCGTTTGGGGCATGGATCGGAATGCAGTTGCTGATGCGCCGGCCTGAAATCACCGGGTTCATCAGCGTGTCGCCACCGGCCAATATGTACGACTTTTCATTCCTGGCGCCCTGCCCCTCATCCGGCCTGATCATCAACGGATCCGCCGACCGTGTGGCCCCTCCGGCAGACACCACGTCACTGGTGAATAAGCTGCATGAGCAAAAGGGCATCACGATCACTCATAACGAGGTTGAAGGCGCAGATCACTTCTTCCAGGATCGTCACATGGACACGTTGATTACCGATGTCAGCGACTATGTGAAACGCCGCCTGACTGAGAACACCCGCTGATGTCCGACACCATCACAACTCTTGCGGCTAAACTGGCCGAAGATACGATGAAGGTTATGGACGAAACCGGGGAAGACCGTTTCTTTGTCGAAGTCGGCGAAGTACTGGGGGCGGCCTCGCAGTCTTTGGAAGAGGCATTTCTAACCGAAATCCGCGTGCGCCTGGCCGAGCGTAAGGCCAGACAGTTTGTCATCAGACGCTTGGCTGCCCACCGCTCCAAACAAAAAGCGATAGAAAAACAATGAGTGAACGTTTGTCGGCCCAGATTGCGTTTCTGAAACGGGCTGACATGCTGAAAACGGTCGAGCGCGCAAACGTCCTGCTCGACCAGTCCCGACCCGAAAACTCTGCGGAACACAGCTGGCATCTGGCATTGTGGGCCATGGTGATGGCCCCTCTGGCCGGGCCAGATGTGTCGATTGATCGGGTTATCCGGATGTTGCTGTTGCATGATTTGGTTGAGATCGTCGTAGGCGACCATCCAATCCATTTGGAAACCGACTGGGATGAGCTGGCGGACGCAGAACAAAATGCAGCGTCACAGCTGTTTGGTCTGCTACCGGAAGATCAGGCGCATTTCCTTTTATCCTTGTGGCAAGAGTTCGAAGCAGACCAGACACCAGATGCGCGGTTTGCAAAAGTTCTGGATCGCTGCCAGCCGCTGTTTCAGGTGCTGTGCGCGTCTGATCCCAAACCAGACCATGTGGATATTGCCCGCGCCAATCTGGACAGTGGACGCGCGGCCTATCTTTCACAGGTCTTTCCACTGGCCTACCGCCACGCAAGCGACCTGCTGAACAGGTCAGCGTCTCAGGACAATGCCTTTACAAGGCGGCTCGACTTTCTGACCGAGGCAGATCAGTTGAAATCGGTGATACGCGCCTCGCGCCTAATTGCTTCGGATCGGTTAGAGAACTCGGCAGAGCATTCCTGGCATATCATGCTTTACGCCTGGGTTTTGTCAGAACACGCGCACTCCGAAATTCGTGTGGATCGGGTGCTTCAGATGCTTCTTCTGCACGATATCGTTGAAATCGATGCCGGAGATCACCCTATTCACGGTCAGGTCAACCACGCCGAGCAGGAGGCAAAGGAACAAGCGGCAGCTGAAAGGTTGTTTGGCCTATTGCCGGACGCGCAGCAGATATTTTTCACGGACTTGTGGCGGGAATTCGAAGCTTGCGAGAGTGCAGACGCTCGATTTGCAAAATCAGTCGACCGGTTTCAGACACCGATTGCCAACCTGGAAAACGGCGGCGGTTCATGGATCGAATACAACGTAACTTTTACCCAACTCGAAGCACGTGTGGGACCGGCGATCAGAAATGGGGCACCGGATCTTTGGAATTGGCTGTACCCCATGCTCGTCGGATTTTTCGATAGCCGCGAAACTACGCTACTGGACGCGTAACAGAAAAAAGGAGCCCAAAGGCTCCTTTTTTCCTTCCAAGTTCCGAGTGGCATTAAAACACACGACTACCATCGAACTGTTGAACCACAATGGCTGCCTCATTATCGACGGACCCCCCGTCGGCAAGCCACCCAACTGCCACTATCAGACCAGAAACAAGAATGACCGACTTTGCGAATGTCGTCATCGAACAATACTCTTTAACAAATCATAAAATATGAGCCAAACCTTACACTTATTCTAACCCGAGAATAGTCAGGTATACCTGACCTGACGGAAATTTTAGTTTGAGACTTGTCTTGCTTGTCGCGCGTGTTCCGTGTTCAAGGCGCTCAAACCATATAGCTCTGCGAGAGACCAAAATGCCTCAAGCCTATCTGTTTCTGTTACTCGCCGTGATGGCGGAAACCATCGGCACAACCGCATTGCAGGCCAGCCAGCAATTCACCCGGTTTTGGCCGTCCGTTCTTGTTATTTTGGGGTACGGGGTCGCCTTTTATTTCCTGGCGCTGACCCTCAAGACCATGCCTGTCGGCATCGTTTATGCAATTTGGTCCGGGCTGGGAATCTTTCTGATCGCGATCATCGGATTCATGGTATTTGGTCAAAAGCTGGACTGGCCTGCGGTGCTTGGGCTGAGCATGATTCTGGCTGGAATTCTGATCATTCACCTGTTTTCGAAGACTGCAGGCCACTGATCCACGGTTAGGGCTGGTATATTTTGCCGCGCCGCGTTATGCGCGCGGCAACTTCCCGTTCAAAGGCTGACCTCTCATGGACCTGCGCAATATCGCAATCATCGCTCACGTGGACCACGGCAAAACGACCCTGGTGGATGAGCTGCTCAAACAATCCGGTGCGTTCCGGGAAAATCAGGCTGTGGCGGAACGTGCCATGGACAGCAATGATCTGGAACGTGAACGCGGCATTACCATTCTGGCCAAAGCCACCTCGGTCGAATGGAAAGACACCCGCATTAACATCGTCGACACCCCCGGCCACGCCGATTTCGGTGGCGAGGTTGAGCGGATCCTCAGCATGGTTGACGGTGTTGTTTTGCTGGTCGACGCCGCAGAAGGTCCTATGCCGCAGACCAAGTTTGTGACCTCCAAAGCGCTGGCTCTTGGCTTGCGTCCAATCGTGGTTCTGAACAAGGTCGACAAACCCGATGCCGAACCTGATCGTGCGCTGGACGAATGTTTCGATCTTTTTGCCAACCTTGGGGCGGATGATGATCAGCTGGATTTCCCAGCTATGTACGCCTCAGGCCGTTCTGGTTGGGCGGACATGGAGCTGGACGGGCCTCGCAAGGACCTAAGCGCCCTGTTCGATCTGATCGTCGATCACGTCCCTGCTCCCAAGCAGACCGAGCACAAGGAAGAGCCCTTCCGCATGTTGGCCACCACGCTCGGCAGTGATCCGTTTATCGGTCGAATTCTGACGGGTCGTGTGGAAAGCGGCACTTTGAAAGCTGGCGATAGCCTGAAAGCGCTCAGCCGTGATGGCACGCTGATCGAGAACTTCCGCGCCTCGAAGATCCTGGCGTTCCGTGGCCTGGCCCAACAGCCCATCGATGTCGCCGAAGCCGGGGACATTGTGACCATTGCAGGTATGAGCAAGGCCACTGTGGCGGATTCGTTGGTTTCCCCACAGGTTGAAGAGGCCTTGCCCGCGCAGCCCATCGACCCGCCAACCATCACCGTGACCTTCGGCATTAATGATTCACCTCTGGCAGGTCGCGACGGTAAAAAGGTTCAGTCCCGCGTCATTCGTGATCGGTTGATGAAAGAAGCCGAATCGAACGTTGCGATCCGCATCACCGACACCCCTGGCGGCGAAGCTTTCGAAGTCGCTGGCCGTGGCGAATTGCAGATGGGTGTTCTGATCGAGAACATGCGCCGCGAAGGTTTCGAGCTCAGCATCTCCCGACCGCAGGTTCTGTTCCGCGAGGAAAACGGTCAACGGTTGGAGCCCGTGGAAGAAGTCACCATTGACGTGGATGACGAATATTCCGGCGCTGTCATCGAGAAGATTACCGGAGCCCGCAAAGGCGAGTTGGTCGAGATGCGCCCGGCTGGCGCTGGCAAGACCCGCATCATCGCCCACGTCCCTTCGCGCGGCCTGATCGGCTATCATGGTGAGTTCTTGACCGATACACGCGGCACTGGCGTTCTGAACCGCGTGTTCCACGACTGGGCGCCCCACAAAGGCCAGATCCCCGGCCGTCGCGCGGGCGTTTTGATCTCGATGGAGAACGGACAAGCCGTTGCTTATGCGCTGTGGAACCTGGAAGAGCGCGGCCGCATGTTTGTCGGTCCGCAAACCGATGTCTATCAGGGCATGGTGATCGGAGAGCATTCACGCGACAACGATCTGGAGGTCAATCCGCTGAAAGGCAAGAAACTGACCAACGTGCGTGCAAGTGGTTCAGACGATGCGGTCCGTCTTACACCCCACGTTCAGTTCTCGTTGGAAGAGGCCATTGCCTATATCGACGACGACGAACTTGTCGAAGTAACACCCAACGCAATCCGTCTGCGAAAGCGTTACCTGGACCCACATGAACGCAAGCGGATGGCCAAATCGGCCTGAACAACCTGCACTTGTGACCGGCTCAATGGGAAACAATGGCATAACTGTGGCATTTTTGCTTCCACTTGATCAAAAAACGATTTTTGAAAGGCCGGGTAAATCGCCCGGCTTTTTCTTGAAAAGATAGGGTTTTCTTCCACGGGTTGTATTAATTTTGAACTTTTCGCCCCGACCACATCTTGCGAATAAGTCGATCTAAAGGTGTAAATGTGCCCGAAGTGTGACGTCGTTCACTCACATAATAGTTTAAATGGTGCATAGGAATGCACGTGTAAGGTGCCGAGTTCCGAGGAGTTAATGATGGTTTTTCGTTCCCTTAAGTTACCAGTCTTTTTTGCCGTAACTGCGGTTTTTGTTCTGCCTGGCAGCGATGCGTTTGCAAGCGGAACGTGTACCGTGAAAACAGCCCGTCAATCCGCGGGGTCGCCGTCGCTCTTGTGCGAATGTGATGCTGTGACGACTGGAATGTTGCGGTATATTCAGCGCCGAGCGGACTTCGATGAAATCGTGGCCCGTCTGGGTGCCGAATGCTCTCCGCTTGCGGATCTGCTGACAGACCTTCCAACGGCATCAGTTGGAGCGTCGGACACACGCGCGGGCGATGGGCCGGCAAATGAAGGCACCGGAACCGACGGCTTTGGCGGATTTGGTGACACACCCGACAGTGATGGCCCACAAGGTGATCCCGGTCCGCAGGGTGATCCTGGTCCACAAGGTGATCCAGGCCCACAAAGTGATCCCGGTCCGCAAAACGATCCCGACCCACAAGGTGAACCGGAACAAGAAGAGCCTGAACAGGAAGAGCCCGAGCAGGAGGAACCCGAACAGGAAGAGCCTGAAGTTCTACGCTAGGGACCTGTCACTTGATGTTTGGGGGTGCTGCGGTCGAAAACAAATGCACCGGACGTGTGGGCGCTGAGGCGATCAATGCCCACACATTCAGAGTGAAACAGATGTTTTCGTAAGCTAACCAATTAGCTCCGCCCGTAGACACCTACCCAACGACCGGGTTGGTTCGGATCCTGCATGCGGAGAAAGAGATACCGCGTTGCTTTCCAAGGCTTGATGCGATTGGTCAAATTGTCCAAAACTAAATCACCGTTGGCTGAACGGTATATAAGGACCGCATGAGGGGTTCGGCGTGTATCCAGAACGGTGGCAATCAGCAATTTGTTCGGATCCACCCCCGCATTTATCAAATCCCGCTTCTTGAGCAGTGCAAAGTCTTCGCAATCGCCACCTCTGGTCGTTGGCAATGCCCACAACTCTCTTGTTTTGTACTGCGACTGATCAGTGACTTCTCGGGTCGAGGCGTTCACACGTCGGTTCACCTGCTTCACAATCTGCATTTCCGACTGACTGGAAAGTGCCGCAGATCGTTTTGCTGTGCACGCCCACCGATATTGGCTGCAAAGATTTCTTGCCCCGCTCGGTGGCGGCGATGAAGCGACAGCGGGAATAAAGCGACCTTCAGATGCTTGGGCATCTGTTGTCCCAAAAGGCGATGCAAGGAACATGGCGCTTAGACCAACAGCACATACAGCAGAGGTCAAAGCCTTTGCAAACCGGCGGTTGGTCGATTTGATCACTGATGTCATGCCCATTCCCCGAGACAGTATCGTTCCAACGACTGCCGATACTCAAGGACCATATTCCACTTTTGGAAACTATCCTTTAACGATCCTCAGTCGCAATCATTGAGAACGTGCAAATGAAAAAGGGCGAAATTTCGTTCCTTAATTTGACAATTTCGAGCAGGAATTGCCAAAGGACCGCCACAATCTTGCGGATCCATCAACGGAAAATTGTGAAGAGTTGTCCGTAAGCATTTGTAATCATAACAAAATAAAAACAGCCCGCAAAAGCGGGCTGTTTTCCAGATACGCGCGTCATGTGTAAGCTGAAAATCGCTGAAATCAGCCAAACGGTCTACGGGCACACACCTATTCGGTGATTTCGACCACAACCAACTCTCTTTCGCTGGCATTGCGGGCGTGATTCAGCGCCTGCTGATACTCATCGGAATTGTAGCATTCGACTGCTGATTCTAACGATGGGAACCGGGCAACCACATTGCGCGGACGCTCTTTGCCTTCCAACTGAACGTATCGCGCGGCCCGAGCGATGAACTCACCACCATGTTTGGCAATGGCTGGCCCGGCCAGCTCGGCGTATTTCCCATAAGCCTCGGCATCCGTGACCGTGACATGTGCAATCCAGAGTGCAGCCATCTTATCCTCCCAATACCTGCTCTGCGGCTTTGATCGCGGCATCTGCGTTCGAAGCGTCTTTGCCGCCGCCCTGGGCCATATCGGGTCGACCACCGCCGCCCTTGCCACCCAGCTCAATAACCGCTGCCTTGACCAGATCTACCGCCGAAACGGTTCCGGTCAGGTCGTCGGTCACACCGGCTGCAACAGCAGCCTTTCCACCGGTATCTGCGATAAGCAGTACGGCACCTGTTCCAAGACGGGCTTTATGTTCGTCGATCAGCGCCGGAAGGTCTTTACCCGACACACCGCTCAGGGCTTGTGCCAGGAACTTGACGCCGTTGACGTCCCGCGCTTCGGTTCCACCACCCTGCCCGGCGCCGCCCGCCATTGCCAAATCGCGACGCAGCTGAGCGACTTCGTTTTGCAACGATTTGCGTTCATCCAGCAGGCTCTTCACCCGCGCGACAACATCGTTCGGTTGCGCTTTCAGTTCCAGTGCAACCTGCGCAAGTCGGTGATCCTGAGCCGAAAGGTAACGGTTTGCCTCATCTCCGGTCAGCGCCTCGATCCGGCGCACACCGGCGCTGCTGGCGTTGTCGCCCAGTACCACAAACGTGCCGATATCGCCCGTCTGGCGCACATGCGTACCGCCGCACAGTTCGATCGACCATGTTTCACCATCCTGTCCCTTGCCAGTTGGCGCCTTACCCATCGAGACAACACGCACTTCGTCGCCGTATTTCTCGCCAAACAACGCTTGGGCTCCAAGCTCACGCGCGTCGTCAGGCGTCATGATCCGGGTTTCAACGGTTGAGTTCTGGCGAATGAAGCTGTTCACCTCGCGCTCTACCTTTTGGATTTCCTCAAGGCTCAGCGCTTTGGAATGGCTGAAATCAAACCGCAGACGATCCGCCGCATTCAGCGAGCCACGCTGCGCCACATGATCCCCCAACGCTTCCCGCAGTGCTTCGTGCAGCAGGTGCGTGGCCGAATGGTTGGCGCGAATGGCAGTACGGCGGGCGTGATCCACCTCAAGCTCGACCGCGTCGCCTTTGGACAGCTTGCCGTTTTCGACCGTTACCTTATGCGCATAGACTTTGCCGTCGGCGAATTTCCGGGTGTCCTCCACCCGGCTGAGGTCATCGCGGTCTTCGACTCGGCGCAGTTCACCCGTATCGCCAATCTGACCACCGGCCTCGCCATAAAACGGGGTCTGGTTCACGACAACCCAACCGCTGCCGCCTGCTTCAATAGTGTCGACCAAAGCGCCATCTACGACCAGCGCGGCAACTTGCGCTTCGGCCTTCTCTGTCTCATACCCAAGGAAATCCGTCGCACCGGCTGAGTCCAGCACGTCAAACCACACCGCCTGATCCGCAGCTTCGCCAGACCCGGCCCAGGCGGCCCGCGCCTTGGCTTTCTGCTCTGCCATTGCGGAATCAAACCCGTCGGTATCGACGGCACGACCCTTCTCGCGCAGCGCATCCTGCGTCAGGTCCAATGGGAAACCATAGGTGTCATAGAGTTTGAAGGCCGCTGCCCCTGGTAACGGCGCGCCTTCGGCCAGCCCTGCAACCTCGTCATCCAACAGCTTCAAACCGCGATCCAGTGTTTGCTTGAACTTGGTTTCCTCAAGCAACAGCGTCTCTTCGATCAAGGGCTGGGCCTGGGTCAGTTCCGAGTAATGCCCTCCCATGAGCTGCACCAACGATGGCACGAGGCGGTGCATAACCGGGTCTTTCGCCCCCAACAGGTGCGCATGGCGCATGGCGCGGCGCATGATCCGGCGCAGAACGTAACCACGCCCATCATTGCTGGGCATGACCCCATCGGCAATCAGGAACGAGGTGGAACGCAGGTGGTCAGCAATCACGCGGTGATGCACATTCTGGTCACCATAGGGATCCACACCGGTTGCATCGGCAGACGCCTCGATCAGGGTTTTAAACAGATCAGTGTCATAGTTGTCATGGCTGCCCTGCAGCAACGCGCCGATCCGTTCCAGTCCCATACCAGTGTCGATGGACTGCATGTCCAGTTCGATCATCGAACCATCTTCGAATTGCTCGTTTTGCATGAAAACGACGTTCCAGATTTCGATGAAACGGTCGCCATCTTCTTCGGCCGATCCCGGAGGACCACCCCAGATGTGATCGCCATGGTCATAGAAGATCTCGGTGCATGGTCCGCAGGGTCCGGTCGGGCCCATCTGCCAGAAATTATCATTGGTCGCGATCCGGATGATGCGATCTTCGGGCACGCCAACCTTTTTCCAGATCTCAAACGCCTCGTCATCGGTGTGATAGACCGTGGTCAACAGGCGGTTCTTGTCGATGCCGAATTCCTTGGTGATCAGGTTCCAGGCGAACGGGATAGCGTCATGCTTAAAGTAATCCCCGAATGAAAAGTTGCCCAACATCTCGAAAAACGTGTGGTGACGCGCGGTATAGCCCACATTGTCGAGGTCGTTATGTTTGCCACCGGCCCGTACACATTTCTGCGCCGTCGTGGCGCGTGTATAGTCGCGGTTTTCAAGACCGGTGAACAGGTTCTTGAACTGGACCATGCCCGAGTTCACGAACATCAGCGTTGGGTCGTTACGCGGCACCAGCGGGCTGGATGCCACAACCTCATGCCCCTGTTTTTCAAAGTAGTTCAGAAAGGTCGATCGGATGTCGTTCAGGGTTGGCATAGGGCTCTCTCGGCGCACATAAATCTTGGTCCCCGCAGGTTTATCCCTCTGTCAGAAAAGTGTCCACAGCAGAGGTGTGCCAGAATGTAGCAAGGCGGCCCGATGGGCCGCCTTGTTTCGTTCTTACCTACTTTCGTTTGGAAATAACCGAACTTCCGGTTTTCCAATCAGCGACGGTCACGCTTCGAGGATGTCATCATCCTCAGCAGCACCCGGTGGCATATCGAAATCCAGCCCATGTGCAGCGCGGATCTTGTCTTCAATGTCCAAGGCGATCCGGCTGTTGTCACGCAAATATTGCTTGGCGTTCTCACGCCCCTGCCCGATCCGTTCGTCGCCATAGCTGAACCAAGACCCCGATTTCTCGACCACGCCAGCTTTGACACCCAGATCCAGTAGCTCACCCATTTTCGAAATACCTTCGCCGTACATGATGTCGAATTCGACCTGCTTGAACGGAGGAGCAACTTTGTTCTTCACGACCTTGACGCGTGTTTGGTTGCCGACAACCTCGTCCCGGTCCTTGATCGCACCGATGCGGCGGATGTCCAGACGCACAGAGCTGTAGAACTTCAACGCGTTACCACCGGTGGTGGTTTCCGGGCTGCCGAACATCACGCCGATTTTCATCCGAATCTGGTTGATGAAGATCACCATACAGTTCGAACGGCTGATCGAACCGGTCAGTTTCCGCATTGCCTGGCTCATCAGACGGGCCTGAACGCCAACATTGCTGTCGCCCATATCGCCTTCAAGCTCGGATTTCGGTGTCAGCGCTGCCACCGAGTCGACAACAACCATGTTGACCGCACCCGACCGCACCAGCGTATCGGTGATTTCCAGGGCCTGTTCACCGGTGTCCGGCTGTGAAATCAGCAGCTCATCAAGGTCAACACCCAGTTTGCGGGCATATTGCGGGTCCAATGCGTGTTCCGCATCCACAAAGGCGCAAACACCGCCACGTTTTTGCTGCTCTGCGATGCAATGCAGTGTCAGCGTCGTTTTACCCGAACTTTCCGGGCCGTAGATTTCTACAATCCGCCCCATCGGCAGGCCGCCGATTCCCAGCGCGATGTCCAAACCCAGCGAGCCGGTTGAGCTTGCTTCGATATCCTGCGTGGCACCTTCGCCCAGCTTCATGATCGAGCCTTTACCGAATTGCCGTTCGATCTGGGCCAGTGCGCTGTCGAGCGCCTTTTGCTTGTCTGCGTTTTTCTTGTCGCTCATTGTCAGAAGATCCGCCATTGTCCTGTCGCCTTCCCTTTTGTCACACCCTTGATCGGGCGGCAATCGCTGCTTTGTTCGCCTCTTGTTCCTTATGGGACCAAAAAGAGAACATTTCAACTAAAACTTACA
Source organism: Ruegeria sp. HKCCA5929 (assembly GCF_013034525.1). Lineage (NCBI taxonomy): Bacteria > Pseudomonadati > Pseudomonadota > Alphaproteobacteria > Rhodobacterales > Roseobacteraceae > Ruegeria > Ruegeria sp. HKCCA5929. Next base: position 474,304 of record NZ_WQGE01000001.1, on the reverse strand, counting down.
GAACTCACTCTTCTGCAATTGTGTTAAAGAGTCGTTTACGACAATCTGTGCAAGCAATCAGGACAAGGCGGAACGCGGTACATGCTTGTTTTCTTTGAAGAACGTCTGGCTTTTCTTGCCGTTCCCAAGACTGGCAGCACGGCTTATCATACGGCCTTGCGTGATCGAGCTGATCTTGTGGTCACTCATCCACCAGAACTGAAACACGCGCCGGTGCGTCGGTTTGACCGCTTTTTTCAAAACATGTTTTTGAAAATGTACGACACGGAAATGGAAATCATGGCTGTTGTACGTGAACCCATCGACTGGCTGGGCAGTTGGTATCGGTTTCGGAGTCGCGAAGACCTGATTGGTCACCCTCATTCCACCCGCGACATAAGTTTTGACAAGTTTGTGCAAGCCTATATGCAAAACCAACGCCCTGAGTTTGCCGATGTTGGAAGCCAAAGTCAGTTTTTCCGCACCCGAAGCAATGGGCGTGGAGCGACACATGTCTTCAAATATGAAAACCAGACTGGGATTTTGGACTTTTTGCAAACGCGGCTGAACATTGACATCGTCTTGCCACGTGAAAACGTGTCACCTGCAGGAGATCTGAGCCTTTCGCCGAGTACTGAACGACAATTCCGCAATTCACATGCAGCGGAGTTTGCCATTCATAACGCGGCGCTTTGATCAGTTCATTTGCTGAAAAACAGCCTCGGTCAACTGATTGAGCGAGAAAGGTTTGGGCAAGAAGGTTGAGTTTGATATGCCCGGCCCGGACTCGCCGAATGCGCCCTCGGTATACCCTGATACAAAGACAACGCGCGCGTCCGGGCGCGTTTCCCGAGCTTTGCGGACCCAGGTAGGCCCGTCCATACCCGGCATGACCACATCTGTCACAAAGACATCCACGTTCAATGACGCGTCTTCGAGAAGTTTCAGCGCCTCTTCGGCCGAATCCGCTTCGAGAACGGTATAACCCTTCAATCGCAGCGCGCGGGTGGCAAAGGCGCGAACCGGCGCCTCGTCTTCGACCAGCAGCACCACCCCTTCGCCTTGCCGTGCACTTTGCGCGTCAGGTTTTGCCGGGGTTGTGATCTCGGTTTTTTCATCAGTCGCGCACACTGGCAGAATGACTGTGAACTCTGTACCGCGCCCGACAACACTGTCGACGAAGATGAACCCGCCTGTTTGTTTCACAATGCCATAGACGGTCGAAAGACCAAGTCCAGTACCCTCACCTGTTCGTTTTGTTGTATAAAACGGCTCAAACACTTTTTGCAGCTTGTCGGCTGGAATACCTGTCCCGCTGCCCACCACCTTGACCGTGACGTATTCGCCAGGTTGAACTGTCGCCCGATCTCGGCTGAGCGGTCGGGACAGCCGCATTATTTCGGTTTCGATACGAATCTCTCCGCCGTCAGGCATGGCGTCTCGGGCGTTGACGACAAGGTTCATCAGAACCTGTTCCAATTGGCGCTTGTCGGCCCGCACCGGTTTGAGAACCGGGTCATGGCTGAGCGTCAATTGCACCTTTTCACCCACCAATCGGTTGAGCAGGTGAATAAGGTCCGAAATCGTGTCGCGCAGATCCAACACTTCGGGTCTGAGCGTTTGTTTTCGCGAGAACGCCAGAAGCTGACTGACCAGGGCCGCGGCACGGTTGGCGTTTTGGTTGATCTGAACAAGATCCCCAAAATCCGGATCGTTCTGGTCGTGCCGCAACAACAACAAATCGCAGTGACCGGAAATCGCTGTTAGCAGATTGTTGAAATCATGCGCAACGCCTCCGGCCAATTGCCCCACGGCTTGCATTTTCTGACCCTGAACGAATTGCGCCTCCAGCGTTTTCAACTCGGTCGCGTCGTTCAGGACTGCTATCAGACCCACCTTGCCGTCGATGACAACTTTGCTCAACGTAACTTGAACAAAGATTTCTTTGTCGTCCCGGCTCAGCTGCAGAAACTCTGACTTAGGTACATCCTCTTCCGAAGCGACCCCTGCAAGCCAATCCCGAAGTGGAAGCCGCAGCCCTCGCATGATGTCGTCTATACAGGTTCCCTTTAGGCTGTCTTTCCCCAACAACTTTATCGCCAGCCTGTTCGTGTCGAGGATTGTGCCGTCTGACGAAAGGGTCAAGATTGGAATCGGAAGATCCTCGAAAGACGCACCGGCACCTTGTGTTGTGGACGTGCCGACAGGGATCAGGCCCAAATGATGCTTCGACCCCGTGGTCGACAAATTAGCGACGGCGGCCGAGACCAGACCGTCACGGGTGTTCACCAAATTTGTGGCCCCAATTACCGGTGCACCGTCATAAAAGACGTCCTGAACACGTTTCACGTCAGAACCAAGCATCTTTTCGGCAGCGGAATTGGCATGCTGGATTTCGCCTTTATGCCCAACGGAAAGAACCGGGATGGCCAAGTCACGGCTGTTTGCCCCCTCGCCCTCTTCAAAGCGCCAACAAAACAACTCGGTGTCCAGCCGAGACACGGTGAGGGACACCATGTTCGCGCTGTTGGGAAACTCATCATAGGCACGGCCATGCGATTGTGCCTGAGATTGCAACCGAAGCAAAACGGCCTGAGGGTTCGAAAAGGTCGATCGCAAGCATAAACTCAGGGACTTACCAGTTTCGGCCCCAAACCGTTTTTGTGCGTGTATGTTCGCGACCAGAATATCGCCAAACCTGTCGGCCACCAGAAAGGGGGCAACCTCCAGTTCCGCAAATGCCCTCATCAGGGCTGCACTGCGCTGTGCGGATCGGATGGCCAATCGCCCCTTTATCGTGACGCAAAGCACCGCAAATAAAAGGGAAACACCGGCCACTGTAAGGCCAGAACTCCACTCCGGCGGCAACAGACCTGTGATTGGCGCTAAGGCGATCAAAAGAGCCAAGCTCAGAAGCGATCCTACGCGCGTCGCTGAAGGCCGTTGGGTGTAAGAGAGGTCGCGTACAGAAAATGCAGTGTCAGACATAAACGGCTCAAACGCAAAAAGGTGTCGGAAGTAACATCCAAAATGGTTAATGCCCGCTTAACTAAAGAATGCGGGAAATTATCTACCTTAGGTTGTTATTTGCCCGAGCCTTATCTCGTCAAGTGTGCCGTGAAAAACCCGTCTGACCCGTGTGCGACTTGCCATGATTTGCGGAATGTCTCGGCCCATTCCGGGTTTCGCGCCAAAAAGGAATCAACGATTGCGCCGTTTTCGTCAGTCAGAACCGAGCAGGTCGCATAGGCGAACACACCGCCCTTTCGAACTAAAGCGGTCGTATTTTGCAAAATTCCGGATTGGATTTGCGTGAGATCTTGCAAGCGCTCTTCGGTCAAAGCCCATTTTCCCGCAGGTGCGCGCCGCCACGACCCGCTACCAGAACACGGAGCATCCGCAAGTACGATGTCAAAAGGCTCTTGTTCATCTAGTTCCTTTGACGTCAGAATTTTCACGTGGGCCCCGGCGCGTTTTGCGCGCGCAGGAAGATCCCGCATCCGGGCTGCATTCACGTCATGGGCAAAGACTTGGACACCATTAAACGCAGCCAAGGCCAGCGATTTGCCACCGCCCCCTGCGCAGTAGTCAAGGACACGCATGCCCGGCTGAAGCTCTAGCGCCGCAACAACCGCCTGACTGGCAGCGTCTTGTAGTTCGACCAACCCGTCCTGATAGGCGCGGCCCTGCGCAATCTTGCGCGCGCCTTCGGTCACTTCCAAAGCTGTCGTGCAAAACGCGTGCGGCTGCGCTGTAACGCCATCGGCCTGCAGCGCGGCTATCGCAGACGCTGCATCAGCCTTGAGCAAGTTCACCCTTAAATGCACCGGAGCCCGTAATCGCAGCGCCTCGGCCACGACCGGAGTCTCAGATCCCAACGAAGCCGAAAACCGGGGCCAAAGCCATTCGGGAATATCAAGTCGTTCGGCGTCTGACCGAAAGGCCCGTGCGATCTCTGACGGCTGCACGGGATCAGGCGCATGTCTGTCGCCTGTGAATACGGCTGCTGTGTCCCCACCCTGAGCCCGCGTTGCGCCAATCATCAAACCGCGCCCGGTGTGGCCACCGCCAAGCGCTGCAAAGGATCGCTGGCAGCGCAGTGCATCAAACACATGATCCCGTACCGCTGCGCGATCTTTTGATCCTGCAAAGCGGCTGCGACGTGCCCATCCGGTCAACGCCTTTTCAACGGGCGCTCCGGTCAAAATCTCGTCCAAGATTTCAATCGCGGCCTGAACACGAGCTGCCGGGGTCATGTCGACCTCCCTAAAGGTGTGGGTGAACGCAAAACGGCGCCCGTGTCTGGGCGCCGCATGCAACAGGTCAGCAGATCACATCACCCGGTAATTGGGGCTTTCGCGGGTGATCTGAACGTCATGCACGTGGCTTTCCTTCAGACCGGCACCGGTGATTTTAACAAAGCTGCAATTCTTGCGCATTTCTTCAACGGTTGCGCAGCCGGTATAGCCCATTGCGGCACGCAGGCCGCCCACAAGCTGGTGGATCACAGCACTGGCGGAGCCTTTGTAAGGCACCTGCCCTTCGATACCTTCAGGCACCAGTTTGTCGTTGGCCGCGTCCTTCTGAAAATACCGATCCGCCGAGCCGCGCGCCATGGCGCCCAGACTGCCCATCCCACGATAGGATTTGAACGAACGCCCCTGATACAGAATGACTTCGCCTGGGCTTTCATCGGTGCCCGCGATCATCGAACCGACCATGGCGCAGGATGCCCCCGCCGCAATCGCCTTAGCGAAATCGCCCGAGAATTTGATGCCTCCGTCAGCGATGACAGGCACGTCACCTGCGGCTGCCGAACAATCACTGATCGCGGTCAGCTGCGGTACGCCAACGCCCGCCACCATGCGCGTGGTGCAGATCGACCCCGGACCGATACCAACCTTGATGGCGTCAGCCCCCGCATCAATCAATGCTTTGGTCGCTTCACCCGTGGCCACGTTTCCTGCGATGATCTGAACTTCATTGGATAGCGTCTTAACGCGCTTTACTGCGTCCAACACGCCTTGCGAATGGCCATGAGCAGTGTCGACCACAATAATGTCCACACCGGAATCCACCAGTTGTTCCGAGCGTTCAAAGCCCGCGTCACCGACCGATGTGGCGGCAGCTACGCGCAGACGGCCCAGCCGATCCTTGCAAGCTGTAGGGTTCAAGACGGCTTGTTCAGTGTCTTTCAAAGTTAAAAGCCCGGTCAGTTTCCCCTGAGCGTCTACCACAAGCAGCTTTTCGATGCGTCGGGCCCGCATCAGGCTTTTGGCTTCTTCCAGATCTGCGGGTTCTTGCAGCATGGCCAGATTGTCAGCCGTCATCATCGCCTTGATCGGAGTATCGTCCGAAGTCGCAAACCGCATATCTCGGTTGGTCACGATACCCACAACGCGACCTTCCGCATCCACGACAGGAAAACCGGTGAAGTTGTAGCGTTCTACCAGGGCCTGTGCATCTGACAGCGTCTGATCCGCGCGCAACGTGACAGGGTTGTATACGATACCCGATTCAAACCGCTTGACCCGGCGCACTTCGCGGGCTTGCTCTTCGACCGAAAGGTTCTTGTGAATGACCCCGATGCCACCGGCTTGAGCCATTGCAATCGCCATGCGCGCCTCAGTCACGGTGTCCATGGCCGAGCTCAGCAGCGGTATGTTCATGGTGATTTCACGCGTCACACGTGTGGTAGTATCTGCTGTCGCCGGAAGCACAGAAGATGCGCCCGGAACCAGAAGAACGTCGTCAAAGGTGAGTGCCTCACGAATCTGCATCTGAAAACCCCATGCAAAAGCCCGTTTGACGGCGACCCTATCGCATGGATTGAACCAAAGGGAAAGCCCCCCAAAGCAACTCAGGGCAATGGCGGTGCAGAAAACGCCGCAAGCTGAGCAAATCGTGCCGCTGATAGCCCTTTCCCTTTGCGCTCAACATCATATCTTGCGCCCAATACGCGCGAATATGAAAAGGTATGTCTCTGATGACCACCGACCCACTTGTCGTCTTTACGCCCTCTGGCAAACGCGGACATTTCCCTGTTGGAACTCCGATTCTAACTGCGGCCCGTCAGTTGGGCGTGGATCTGGATTCAGTTTGTGGCGGGCGTGGGATCTGCTCCAAATGCCAGATCACACCCAGCTATGGCGAATTTCCCAAGCATGGTGTCACCGTATCCGAAAACGCGCTGAGCGAATGGAACGCGGTTGAACAGCGCTATGACGACAAGCGAGGCTTGAAACCGGGCCGTCGTCTGGGATGTCAGGCATCCGTGCAAGGTGATGTCGTGATTGATGTCCCACCCGAAAGTCAGGTGCACCGTCAGGTCGTGCGCAAGGCGGCCGCGGCCCGTGCCATCACCATGGACCCGGCCACCCGCCTGTACTTCGTGGTCGTCGAAGAACCCGACATGCATTCGCCCACCGGCGATCTTGAGCGTCTGGAACGTGCCCTGCGCGAGCAGTGGAAGATCGAAGCTGTAACAGCCGATCTGTCGCTTTTGTCCAAGCTGCAGCCGGTTCTGCGCAAGGGAAAATGGGAGGCCACGGTGGCCGTTCACAAAGGCCACAACGACAGCGTTGCCCGCATTGTCGAAATCTGGCCGGGCCTGCATGAAGGCGGGCTTTATGGCTTGGCAATCGACCTCGGCTCGACCACCATCGCAGCCCACCTGACCGATCTGGAAACGGGTGAGGTCAAGGCGTCCTCGGGTCTGATGAACCCGCAGATCCGGTTTGGCGAAGACCTCATGAGCCGCGTTTCATATTCGATGATGAACCCCGGTGGCGATCAGGAAATGACCAAGGCCGTGCGCGAGGCGATCAACGATCTGACCACCTCAATTGCCGAAGAAGCCGAGATCGACGCCGCACTGATCGTGGAAACCGTATTTGTTTGTAACCCGGTCATGCACCACTTGCTGTTGGGGCTGGATCCGGTTGAGCTGGGGCAAGCGCCTTTTGCGCTGGCCACATCGGAAAGCATGTCCCTGCCCGCGCGCGAGATGGATCTGACGACCATGAACCCGCGCGCACAGATCTACATCCTTCCTTGCATTGCGGGCCATGTGGGCGCGGACTGCGCAGCCGTGGCGCTGTCGGAGGAACCGGGCAAATCCGAAGATCTGGTCTTGATCGTGGACGTCGGCACCAACGCGGAAATCCTGTTGGGCAACACCAGCCGCGTTCTAGCCTGTTCTTCGCCAACCGGACCTGCGTTTGAGGGTGCTCAGATCAGCTCGGGGCAGCGCGCGGCCCCCGGCGCAATCGAGCGGATTGAGATCGACCCTGTTACCAAAGAACCACGTTTCCGCGTGATCGGGTCCGAAAAGTGGTCGGATGAGGACGGGTTTGACCAAGATATAGCAACCACTGGCATCACAGGCATCTGTGGTTCCGGCATCATCGAGGCCGTTGCTGAAATGCGTATCGCCGGCTTGCTGGATGAAAGCGGATTGATTGGTTCGGCCGAGCAGACCGGTACAGCACGCTGTGTCCCCGAAGGACGAACCCATGCCTATCTGATCCACGACGCCAGCGCCGAAGGTGGCCCGCGCATCACCGTCACCCAAGGCGACATTCGCGCCATCCAGCTGGCAAAATCGGCGCTTTATGCCGGTGCGCGCCTGTTGATGGATGAGATGGATGTCGACCGTGTCGATCGTGTGGTTCTGGCCGGTGCGTTCGGGGCGCATATCTCGACCAAGCATGCGATGGTTCTGGGGATGATCCCGGATGCGCCGCTGGACAAGGTCACTAGCGCGGGCAACGCCGCAGGAACCGGTGCACGTATTGCACTGTGCAATATCGCAGCACGGACTGAGATTGAACGCGTCGTACGCGAGATCACGAAAATTGAAACCGCTATCGAACCAAAGTTCCAGGATCACTTCGTCGCGGCCAACGCGATTCCACACAAAACTGATCCATTCCCGGAACTGGCGCAGGTTGTCACGTTGCCCCACCCAAGCTTCAACACAGGCGGTGCCGACGCCGAAGCCGGTGGCGGCCGTCGCCGTCGGCGTCGCGGATAATCATACATTGGAACGACCGGCACTTGGTTGCCGGTCGTTCCTTGCAGAAATTCCAAGTTCAATGGCCGTCAATGCCAGGAATCAAGTCAGACCGCGGTGCACATGCACGGCGCACGGCGCGTGACGAACAACGCGCGAAGCTGTCGATCCCAGGAAATAGTCGCTCAACCCCGGTTGGTGAGAACCAATGACGATACAATCGATGCTCTTGCTTGTGGCATAATCAATGATCGTCCGGGCAGTGTGGCCTTTGACGATTTCGGGTGTCACACCTTCAAGGCCCTCAACCTTTTCCAACAGTTTCAGTCGCGCACGGTCAAACCCTTCTGCGACAACGGATTTATCCAGGTAGGCACTGACAGATCCCTGTGGCATTTCGTAAACGTGCAATGCGATTATGTCGGCCCCGTTTTCCGACAATGCGCGTGCAACTTCCAGCGTGTGCTGCGATATGCCGTGATCCAATGCCATAGGGACAAGAACTTTTTTATACATCGAGGCCTCCAAATCTGGCGGGACTATGCCCAGGGTCTCAGGATAATCTTAGGGGCTGCCACAGCACCAGAGCGGATATCGCGAAATGCCTGCGCCCCTTCAGCCAAGGCGCGTTCCTCAGCCCAGTCCAACGCGCCCAGCCGTCCGTCAAAGATCGCTTCTGCCGTTTCGCGGAAATCCCGAGCGGTATACGTGTATGTGCCGATAAAGGTTATTTCCTGCAACGTCATGCGGCGCACGTCCAGACCGCCGGTGTCTTCGCCAAGACCAACATGCGCGATCACGCCGCCGGGGTCCGCGACGGCTGATGCGACAGATCGTGTTGCCGCATATCCCACAGCGTCGATAACGAGCGGGAAGTTTCCAATCGCAGCGTCCGCGATTTTAAAGTCCTCAACCTGCTGCAGAAAAGTCCGGCGTAAGGCGTTGGGTTCTGCAATTGTGACATCTTCGACCTCCATCGCACGCAAGGCCAATGCGGCGGCAAGCCCGATCGCGCCGCCGCCGATGACCAGAGCGCGACGGGGCATCGCCGGGTGCAACGCTTCCAGCGCCAACCGCGCCGCATGCCAACTGACAGCCAGTGGTTCGGCCAACGCGGCCTTCGCAAACGAGATATGATCCGGTACGACAACCAGATTTCTGTCCGGCATCGAGACAAACTGGGCAAAGGCCCCTTCGCGTGGTGGCATTGAAATGATCTGACGATCCGGGCACAGATTTTCACGACCTGCTACGCAGGCTGGACATTGACCGCAGCTCACCAGCGGATTGATCGTCACGCGATCTCCTGCGCGAAGACCTTCGACAATCACCCCGGCGGCCTCATGCCCAAGGATCAAAGGGGCCGGTCGCCGCGCATCATGGCCGAGATACGCGTGCATGTCTGATCCACAGATGCCTACGGCTTCAATTCTGATCAGATGTTCAGATGCAGCGGGCACTGCATTCGGCACATCGCCAAACTCCATCTGCTCCACACCTTTGTAAACCAGAGCTTTCATTTGGCCGTGAACCCCCCATCCACCATCAAAACCTGTCCGGTCACATAGTCCGAGGCCCGTGAACACAGGAAAAGAATCGGGCCGTCGATATCCTGCATCCGACCATTGCGCCCAATGCAGGTTTGCACCGCATTTCGCTCCGCACGAACTGGGTCATCAAACACGGCCTGCGTCAGCTCCGTGGGAAAGAACCCTGGTCCGATGGCATTTGCTGTAATGCCAAAGGGCGACCATGCCTCGGCCATCGCGCGGGTCAATTGCCCGATCCCCGCCTTCGTTGCGCCATAGGCGATACCACCGGGAAACGCACGCGTTGTTTGCAGCGAAGCAAAATTGACAATGCGCCCCCACCCCTTGTCTTTCATCGCAGGCACCATGGCCTGACTTAGAAAAAACGGTGCGCTGAGGTTCACCGCCAGCGTGGCGTCCCACCCTTCTGGTGTCACATCATCGGCGGCCTCACGCGTGTTTAACCCAGCCGCATGAACCAGAATGTCGGGCGCGCCGAACTTGGCGCTGACGGCTTCCGCCACGCGATCAATTCCGTCACGATCAGCAACATCGGCTTCCACTGAAGCGGACCGAGATCCAATCTCGGCTTGCATCTGCGCCAACGCATCTTGGCGCCGCGCCACGCCAACAACCTGCGCACCTGCTGCTGCAAGCGCGCGCGCCACTTGCCGCCCCAGACCCGAGCTTGCACCGGTGACACAAGCCACCCTCCCCGTCAGGTCAAACAAAGCACGCGGATCATCCATCTGCGGTCAGATCAAACTGCTCATCCGGGAAATACTTGGCCAGACGCACGTCTGCGGCACGCGCGTGCCCTTCCATCCCTTCCAGCCGCGAAATCCGCGCAGTTGCAACGGCAATGGGCTTGGACCCCTCCCGCGTTGCCCGCTGCCAGGTCACGATCTTCATGTATTTGTGGACGCTCAGACCGCCGGTATAACTGGCCGCGCCAGAGGTCGGCAGAACGTGATTGGTTCCGGTGGCTTTGTCGCCATAGGATACGGTGGTTTCCTCACCCAGAAACAACGAACCATAGCAGGTCAACCGGTCCAGCCACCAATCCAGATCCTCGGCCTGCACGGTCAGGTGTTCGGGGGCGTATTCATCGGAACACGCAGCCATGTCTTCGCGATTATCGCAGACGATGACTTCGGCATAGTCCCTCCACGCGGCTGTGGCGTTTTCCTTGTTCAATTCGGGCAAATCGTCGATCAACTGTGGTACAAGGTCCATGACTTTCTGGGCCAGAGCACGATCATCCGTCACCAGCCAAACCGGAGAGTTATACCCGTGTTCAGCCTGACTGACCAAGTCGGTGGCAACCACATGTGCATCTGCACTGCTATCGGCCAGGATCAGGGAGTCAGTTGGTCCCGCAATCATATCGATACCGACCTTGCCGTAGAGAATACGCTTGGCCTCGGCCACGAACTGGTTGCCCGGCCCAACAAGGATGTTTGCACGCGGCAAACCAAACAGACCGTAGGTCATCGCCGCCACACCCTGCACACCGCCCATCGCCAAAATACTGTCAGCCCCGCAGATATGGGCCGCATAGACAATCGCAGGCGCAACCCCTTCGCCCGGACGAGGCGGAGAGCACGCTGTGATGTGACGGCATCCGGCAACCTTGGCTGTGGTCACAGTCATGATCGCACTGGCGATATGGCTGTAGCGTCCACCGGGCACATAGCATCCTGCCGCATCGACGGGGATGGCCTTTTGCCCTGCGACAACACCGGGCACAATCTCGGTCTGAACGTCCGACACGGTGGCCTTTTGCGTTTCGGCAAAGCGACGCACGTTGTCATGGGCAAAGCGGATATCGGCCTTCAACTTTTCGGGCACCAGCGCAATGGCCGCGTCGATCTCGTCCTGAGTCATCAGGACATTTCCCTCAAACTTGTCGAACTTAGCGGCGTATTCCAGGGCCTTGGCGTCACCTCCTGCCTCGATATCAGACAGGATTGTCTTGACCGTATCATGCACCTCGGTCGCATGAGACTGCGCCGTAAGGGTCGCCTTTTTCAGATAGTCACGGGGCATGTTCAAAAGGTCCTATTGGTAGATTTCAGGAAGCAAGGTGGTCGAGACAGCTGGTACGTAGGCGATCAGCAGCACCACGATCAGCATGGTCAATACGAAGGGCACAGCCCGGGCGGCAATCTTCAGAATCGACTCGCCGGTAATGCCAGATACAACGAACAGGTTCAGACCCAGCGGTGGTGTGATGAAACCAACACCCAGCGCGGTGATCATCATGATGCAGAACTGGATCTCGTTCATGCCAATGTTGTCGGCCAGCGGTTTCAGGATCGGTGCAAGGATCACGATGTTGGGCGTCGTCTCCATCACGCAGCCTGCCGCGATCAAGATGCCGATCATCAACAGGATCAGCAGATAAGGATCATCCGTCAACGACGTGACCGAAGTCACAAAGCCCTGAGGCACACCCATAATCGCCAGCGCTTCGGCCAGCGGCGCAGAGAAAGCGATGATGGGCAGGATCACCCCGTTCACTTTCGCCGAACTCACCAGCATCGACGGGAAGTCGGCCAGCGTAAGTGTGCGCAGGATGAAGCCCATGATGATGGTGACGACAACAGCGGTCGCACCGGCCTCGGTCGGAGTCAGGCGGCCCGAGAAGATGCCGTAGAAGATGATGCCCGGCACGATGAAGGCGTACCAGCCGGATTTGAGCGCCTTGCCCAAGTTGGACAGCCACTCACCCATGGTCATCATGCCACCGCCTTCGTAGGCATAAAGGCGATTCATTATGATGTTGGTGATCAGGATCGATACCAGAATGGCCAGTCCGGGGATCAGAGCGGCTAGAAACAGCGTCGAAGCTGAAATACCCAGCACAAGCCCGATGATGATATAGGCAATCGACGGCGGGATCAGAATGCCGGTACAGGCCCCGGCGGCTACCAGCGCACAGGCATAGGGGCGCGGATACCCGCTTTCAACCAGACGGTTGATGGTCATCCGACCCACAGCAGCAGCGCCCGCCGCGTCCGAGCCCGAGATCGCCGCAAACATGCCACAGACAAGCACGGTGGCCGACCCAAAGCCGCCTTTGGCAAAGCAGGTCAGCGCTTCGGCCACGTCCAGAAACTTGCGCGATAACCCTGTGCGAACCAGAACGTCCCCGGTCAGAATGAACAGGGGCACAGCGGTCAACGCAAAGGCATCGATACCGGTGAAAAGGCTTTCGCCCACCAAGCTTAGCGGCAAGTCGCCGGACATGATCAGCATGACGATAGCTGCCGACCCAATGGCGGCCCAAACGGGCACAGCCATGGCGATCAAAGCAACGAACAGGATCACGGGGACATAAAAATCCCACCCAAGTTCAACGGTTTGATTGAGGGAATTCCAAAGCATTCAATTTCTCCTCAGTCAAACAGCTTGTCGCCTTCGAACACGGGGGTGCCGTCTCGCAGACATTTCAGATCACGCATCAGGGATTGGATCAGCCGCCAGATCATCAGCGCAAATCCAGTGGGTACAGCCATCAGGAACCAGACTTTGGAAACCCGCAACCCATCTGTAACTGAGCCGAACTTGGCTGAGACATGAACCGCCTCGTAAGACCAATAGAGCGCGATAACGGCCACGACGAACATCACCAGATCGCCGAAGATATAAAGCAACGCCTTGGGGCGCGGTCCAAGGTAATGCATGATGACGTCAATTCGGATATGCGCACGTTCCTTGACCGCAGCGGCGGCCCCGATCCAGGCGAGGTAGATGAAGGAATAGCGCACAATCTCTTCGCCCCAGATCGAAGAGTAAGCGAAGATCTCACGCCGCAGCACTTCGATCGCCATGGTGATCACCAGCATCACGTAGAACACCAGCAACAGCCAACGCTCTGCGTTTCGGTCAATGTTTTGAAGAACGGTCATCTGATCCTCCGGCGATAGGACAGCCAGACCCGCGCCTGCCGTGGCGGGCCGATTACAGCCTGACTGTAGAAAATAATCGTGGACGCCTGGATGGCGTCCACGCATAGCGCCTTAAGCGTCGTGAACGTAGTATTTGCCCTGCGTTCCAGCAGCTTCGACCAGCTTTTCGAAGTTTTCCATCGACCCGGCCAGTTCGGTCTTGAACGGATCCCAGTCGGCGTTCTGATAGCCGCCCGCATCCTGCCATTCGGCCAGTTGGTCTTCACTGAGCGAATGGAATTGGACGCCTGCCTTGTTCAGCTCGGCCATGGCATACGCGCGTGCCGACGGAACCTTGGACAGGTTCTGGTGCGCGGTCATTTCAGACCCCCACATGATGCCTTCCTGAACGTCAACGGGCATCGAGTTGAACCACTCGAGGTTACAGGAATAAACCTGACTGTCCGGAACCGCTTGTGTGAAGGTCACGTGGCTCAGTATGTCCTTGAAGCCGAAGACAAACAGCGCGCCAACCGAAGGATCAAGCGCATCGGCAACACCCTGCTTGATGGCCGATGGTGTCTCACCCCAGGCAACAGGCGTCGGGTTGGCGCCGACCATACGGTAATATTGCTGGAGCATCTTCGAGCCGGGAACACGGAATTTGATACCACTCATGTCGCCCGGCGTGATGACTGCATTGCCACCCTGACGAACCGCAACAACACGGGGATCGATGTTCACATAGAATAGCGCCTTGAAGCCCGCAGCTTCGACCTTGGGATGAACCTCATTCTTCCACGTGTCAGAATGGACAAGGTTGGTGAAACGCTGGTTCGAACCGCACAGATACGGCATGTTGATCAGATCAACGGTCGACGCAAATGGCGCGAAGTTCGACAGCGAATGCTGCGCCGCCTGAATGGTGCCGCCCTGCACTTTCTGCACAAGGGATCCACCGGCACCCAGCTGCCCACCCGGAGCCAGTTTGACATAGACTTTACCATTGGTGGCGTTCTGGATGTTTTCTTTAAGATCCAGCTGCATGATCGGATAGCTACGCGATGCCCCCAAAACATACGCCGTCGCGATGGTCATCACATGATCGGCCGCCTTTTCCCGCTCGCTTTCTTCCTTGGCGGTCTGCGCTGCGGCTTCAGACGACCACAACACCCCGCCTGCTCCGGCGACCAAAGCAGCCGTGAACGCACCACTTGCGCTCAGCTTTAGGAAATTGCGACGTTCGGCTGACGCCAGTTCGGTCTTGTCGTTGTTCATGAATTGCCCTCCCAAGCAAAAGTTCAGCTGCCGTCTGTTGCGTCGCGGTCAGCCTCCTTTTTCAGAATTGCGACAACGAACAAGATCGACGCCGCGAACAGAACCAACATCTCTCCTACGTCCCCAAGAAACGCACTGTTCGCATAGGCACCCAAGGCGACGTTGGCGAAATAGATCGCAAAAACGACGGCTGATGCAGCAACAAACATTTCAGGGCTCCCTACAGAATCGGCTCTCCAATTCATTTGTAAGCGCTTACATGATAAATGCAAGCGCTTACATCCTCACTTTCATAGTCCGCAAAAAACGCATAACTTAGGGCAAACGGAACTATGAGTTTGAAAATGTCAAAACATCGATCCGCTCCGACGTTGGATGACGTCGCCAAGGCTGCGGGTGTTTCAACTGCCACGGTATCGCGGTGCCTGAACAATCCGCAGCAGGTCGTCGAAGCGACGCGGAGGCGTGTTTTATCTGCGGTCGACGCTTTGGGATATACCCCGAATTTTGCGGCGCGTGTAATGGCGGCGAAACGTTCTTTTACGATCGGAGCAATCATTCCAACGATGGAAAACGCCATTTTTGCAAGGGGTTTGCAAGCTTTTCAGGAGGAAATTCACAAACGCGGATACACGCTGTTGGTATCCAGCTCTGCCTACAAACCCGAAGTCGAACAAGAACAGATCCGAACCCTTGTGGCCCGTGGCGCGGATGCGCTTTTGCTGATTGGCCATGATCGCGATGAACGAATTTATGACTATCTGGAACGTCAAAAGGTGCCAGCTTTGGTTGCCTGGTCGTTCAGTCCGAACAACCGCATGCCGTCAGTTGGATTCGACAACCGGCAAGCCATGAAAACCCTGGCTCAGCAGGTCATTGGACTGGGTCATACACGTCTTGCAACGATTTCGGGCTTTAGCAAGGGAAACGATCGCGCTCGGCTGAGAATTGAAGGTATCCAGGATGCGATGACTGAAAACGGTCTGGCGTCCGATGATCTGATCGTTGCGGAAACCACTTATGAAATCGAAAACGGGGCCGAGGCTTTCAGGGACCTCATGTCTCACGCGCGCGCACCTACAGCGGTTCTTTGTGGCAACGACGTTCTGGCCGTAGGGGCCATGCGACAAGCCCAAGAGATGGGGCTGCGTGTACCTGACGATGTCTCGATCACTGGGTTTGACGACATCGAACTGGCCCGTATCGTTTCCCCCGCCCTTACGACAGTTCACGTCCCCCATCGCGAGATGGGTCAAAAAGCAGCGCTGGAGTTGATTCACATGATCGAATCAAACGCGCCCGGTCGTTCTGTGGAACTGTCTACAAGACTGATATGCCGCGCGTCCTTACAGGCAGCGACAGGATAAGCGAGGCGAACATTTTTCCGGAGGTTTGGAGCGGGTAGCGGGAATCGAACCCGCGCGTTCAGCTTGGGAAGCTGACAGGCTACCATTACATCATACCCGCCGCGTCCTGTGGAATATCACCAGTGCGGACAGAGGTTCAACCCGGCACGGGACAGATCAGGCGTAAATTATCACTCTGTCCGGGCGCGCAGGCTGTCGATCAACGATTGGTCAACGTCCAGCGCTTCTCCGGCGGCTTCCAAAGTTCGTTTGTCCAAGTGCTGCGGGTTCAGGTCAACGCCATCAGAAAACACATCAACAATGGCTTGCATCGCCTTGATACGCGCATGTTTCTTGTTGTTCGCAGGAATGACGTGCCAGGGGGCCAACTCGGTTGAGGTACGCGCCAGCATTTCGTCCACAGCGACCTCGGCAACATCCCATTTCTCACGATTTCGGAAGTCTTCATAGGTCAGCTTCCAGCGCTTCAAAGGGTTTGTCAGCCTTTCGGTAAACCGGCGCATCTGTTCATCCTGCGAGATATGAAAGAACAGTTTGACGATCCGCGTGCCGTCATCAACAAGCATCCTCTCGAAATCGTTGATTTCCTGATAGGCAGCGCGCCAGCGTTCTTCCGGCGTCAGTTTTTCAATCCGTTCGACCAGAACGCGACCGTACCAGCTGCGGTCAAAAGCCGAGATCGCGCCCGCGGGCGGTAATCGTTCCCAAAACCGCAAAAGATAGTGCCGGTTGAGGTAGTAGTTTCGCGGGGCTCCGATGGGCCAAACCTTGAAACTGCGCGGGTCCAGCGCTTGGCTGATCCGGCGAATAGTTCCCCCTTTTCCTGCAGCATCCCATCCTTCAAAGACCAAAACACCCTTGAGGCCATGAAACAGATACGCTTGTTGAATTCTGGCAAGCTTGGCTTGTAAATCGATCAGCTGATCAAAATAATCCTTCTTATTGAGACGCTTAGTCAGGTCTGCATCCGAAAGTTTCGGGGGATGATGTTTGCTCATGGTGCCACCTGATCTTTGTGCGAATGATCCAGCTATTGTGAAACCTTCTGCGCAATCGACATTGATCAGAGTCAAAAAGGCCGGGCACTGGGCCCGGCCTTTGGTGTCAAATTAGATCCGTTCAGGCGCGACGGCGGCGGCCACCACCGCGACGGCCACCGGCCGCACCTGCAGCACCGGCTTCGTCAGGCGCTTTGTTGAACCGGATCCACTCGCCGCCATGCGGGTCGTTATTGGTCAGCAGGTTGGCGGCGCGAATGGCCTCCATCTCTTTACCAGCGCGCGGCTTGGTCGAACCCAAACCGAACATCTGTACAAAAGCTTCGTCATCCATGCCTTCAGGCAGAATGATGCCAGCTGCGGCTACGGCTTCTTTCTTCTCGGCGATCTTTTTCTGTGTCACCGGCAACGCGACCGGGTTCATGATGGCCGAGGTCATACCAGCGCCCATTGCCATCGGCAGGAAAGCGTTGTTGATGCCGTGACGGTTCGGCAGACCAAACGAGATGTTCGAGGCACCGCAGGTGGTGTTCACGCCCAGCTCTTCGCGCAAACGACGGACCAGAGCAAACACTTGTTGACCGGCCGTCGCCATCGCACCAATCGGCATGACCAGCGGGTCTACGACGATGTCATGTGCCGGGATGCCGAAGTCAGCAGCACGCTCAACGATTTTCTTGGCAACGTCAAAGCGGACATCGGGATCTTCTGAGATACCGGTGTCATCGTTCGAGATCGCCACAACCGGTACGTTGTACTTTTTGACCAGCGGCAGAACCAGTTCCAGCCGCTCTTCTTCGCCAGTGACCGAGTTCAGCAGCGGGCGGCCTTCTGCGGCCTCAAGGCCGGCTTCCAGAGCGCCCGGAACCGACGAGTCGATGCACAACGGAACTTCAACCAGACCCTGCACCAGCTCGACGATCTTGCGCATCAGCGGCGGCTCGGTCTCGTTTGGGTTGGGGTTCGAGTTGTAGACAACGCCTGCGTTGATATCGAGAACGGTTGCACCAGCCATCACCTGCGCCAGCGCGTCTTTCTCAACGGTCGAGAAATCGCCCGCTTCCAGCTCGGCCGCCAGTTTCTTGCGGCCGGTTGGGTTGATCCGCTCACCGATCACACAGAACGGTTCGTCAAAGCCCAGAACGGCGGTTTTTGTTTTTGATTCTACGACTGTACGGGTCATGTCCGTTCCTTAGGAGTTTACAGGCTTTGCCGAAGCGCCGCCGTTATTGATCGCCCAGTTGGCGTTGGTCTTGATTCCACCCAGCGGGAAGAAGTGCACGTTGGTGATGTTGAAATCCGGGTTGGCAGCTTTGTGGTCGGCCAATTCGGTGATCACGTCGGTCGGCTCATACGGCAGCAGCAGCTTGGACACGTCCATGGCGCGTTTCTGCAGAACTTTCAGCGACGGGCCAACGCCACACGCAATGGCAAACTTGATCAGCGTTTGCAGCTTGGCTGGACCCGCGATACCGATATGGATCGGCAGATCGATACCCGCCTCTTTCAGGCTGTCAGCCCATGCGATGATCGGTTTGGCGTCAAAGGCAAACTGTGTCGCCAAAGCCATTTCCGCATCGGTGGTTTCCGAGAACTTTTGCTTCCAACGCAGCGCGTCGTCCACATTCTTGGTCGAACCGTCGGGGTCGATATCCTTGTTTCCTTCCGGGTGACCGGCAACGTGCAATCGCTTAAAGCCCGCCTTGTCGAACAGACCAGTCTCCAACAATTGCATCGAGCTGTCGAAATCACCATGCGGGTTGGCAACGCCACCGGCCAGCAGCAACGCCTGATCAACGCCCGCTTCGCCCTGATACATCGAAATCCAGTTTTCCAGAGTCGCCGCGTCTTTGATGATCCGCGCCGGGAAATGCGGCATCACCGGATAGCCTTCGGCCGCGATGCGCTTGGCGGTCTTGACCATGTCCTCAATCGGGGTGCCCTCGATATGAGCGATATAGACGCGCGTGCCTTCGGGCAGCAGCGCGCGGAAATCGTCGACCTTTTCAGCGGTACGCGGCATCACCTCGATCGAATAGCCTTGCAGAAAGGCTTCGACGGTTGGGTTCACAGGGCCGGTTTCGACCGCATCACGTTTTTTGAAGTTCAGCAAAGCCATTTCGGCCTCCCTTAAAATCTGGGCTTATGCCCAACCGTCATTGGCGATCAGCGCTTTGATGCGGTCCTGATCGTATTCTGTTTCCAGACGCACCGCCTCGGTCTCGGCAATCTCGGCGGGATCGCCATCTACTGCAAAGGGTGCGGCTTTGCGCCATTCGGCCAGGTAGGCATCACTGTCCTTGGCGTTCACCTTCATGGCAGCCCGGTCGATGGCTTGCTCGAACCGTTCTTCCAACTGCCGCTTTGCGCCACGACGGCCTTTGCCGACGATGACCTGAGCGGGAATGTCGCGCCAATACACGATTGTGACGTCAGGCATTGCTGTGATTCCTCCTAACCCGATGGGCCGGTTCTAAACTTCAAACTTAGCTTTGGTCGGTCGGTTTTCGACACACGACGCTTTTCCAGCGACCTTTTTGCCAAAGCTAGCCAGGGGCGCTTTTACACAAACAAACCACAGACGCGCATATCATAATTCTCAACGTCACTATGAAAGCGCTGCATAAAACGCAAAAACCCTGGACGGAGTTGTCCGTCCAGGGCGGTATTTCAAAGGTCAGTGCGGTTTAGCCGACCAGACCACCATCTTCACGAGTAACCGCGATGATCGCCGAACGTGGAACTGCATCACCGCCTTCGGGCCAGTGACTATTGCCATCCTCACCTGGGTGCTGGATGCCCACGAACATGGTGCGGCGATCCGGTGACCAGCTGAGGCCGGTGATCTCACACTCATTCGGGCCGACAAGGAAACGGCGGATTTCACCGGTGACCGGGTCACCTGCCAGCATCTGGTTGTTGCCCTGCCCTTCGAAGTCGCCTTCATTGCCATAGTTGCCGTCGGTCTGGATCCACAGCAAGCCATTGCTGTCGAATTTCAGACCGTCGGGCGAGTTGAACATGTTGTCGGCATTAACGTTGTCAGACCCACCGTAGGCATCCTGATGCACGCTGGGGTTGCCCGCCAGCACATACAGATCCCAAGCAAAGCCCGAAGCGGTATGATCACCACCTTCCGGACGCCAGCGCACGATCTGGCCGTAGTTGTTGGCCTCACGCGGGTTCGGACCGTTGACCGAGGTGTCATCACCACCGGCATTCGGTTTGACGCCTCGGTTCTTGTTGTTGGTCAGACAGCAGTAAACCTCGGCCACGTTCGGGTTAGCAGCAACCCACTCCGGGCGGTCCATGGTGGTCGCGCCTACGGCAGAACCGGCCTGACGGGTGTGGATGCTGATTTCAGCTTGCGAAGCCAAACCAGTTGTCTCAGGCGTCAGATTCAGCCATTCGCCAGTGCCGTCGTCATTGAACTTGGCAACAGACAAGGTGCCGTTTTCCAGCAAGGCATTGGTGTCAACGCCTGCGGCGTAAACGCCATCCGAAACAAAGCGATACAGGAATTCGCCACGTTCATCGTCGCCCATGTACACAACAACACGACCGTCATTGTTCACTACCGACTCGGCGTTTTCGTGCTTGAAACGGCCCAGGGCGGTCAGCTTGCGCGGGGTCGAGGTTGGATCGGTCGGGTCGATCTCGACCACATAGCCGGCACGGTTTGGTTCGTTGGGGTTTTTCGACACGTCGAACCGATCATCGATCTTGGCCCAGCCATAGCCCCAATCTTTCGACGATACGCCATAGCGTTTGAGCTCCGCACTGACCTCGTGGTTTTCGTCTTCTGCCGAGAAGTAGCCATTAAAGTTTTCTTCACAGGCCAGGTAGGTGCCCCAAGGCGTCATACCGTTGCCGCAGTTGTTCCAGGTCCCTTTCGAGGTTGTGCCTGTCGAGTCCGCGGCGGTTTTCATCAAATCATGAGCAGCCGCAGGGCCGGTAATCGTCATATCGGTCTGCGGTGTAATACGACGGTTGTACGGGCTGTCTTTGACGATGCCCCATGTACCGTCTGTGTTGGCAATCTCGACCACAGTCACGCCATGCGCCATCATACCTTTGGCAACATCGTCGTCCGAGGCCGCCTTAGCATCCGGGTTGTTGCCCCAAAGGATGTCACGGTTGGTATATTCGTTGTTTACGACCAGCAGCACGTGGCCATCATGGAAGAACACGTCCTGACCGTCGGTGTTGTCGCCAAATGCACGCTCTTGGCTGGCAGCGGTGCCACGGGTCGCGTGATCGAACTCGGGCGCGTCAGACCACAACGGGTCGCCCCAACGCACCATAACCTCGGCTTTGTAGCCCGGAGGTACAATCACGTCGTCTGCAGTCGATACAGGGATCGCCTCGAACGAGAACCGGTCAGCTGCCGCACGTGCGCCCGAAGGAATCAGCGCACCACCAACGGCTGTGAAACTGCCCATCGCAAGAACACCGCCCAGGAATCCGCGACGTGACAAGGCGCGCTCGACCACTCGGTCAAATTCACATTCTTCAGGACGTGGGTTTACGACCTCATCATATTCATCGAAGGAAAGGGTGCGTTCGTCTTTCATGGCAATCTCCGTATCTGGCTGAAAGCTGGTAGAGAATCCCGTATCGGGGATCCCGCGTGGGGATCGCATTCCAGTATGAACGCTGTGTGACACTCACGTTAATTTCAAAATTGAATTTGCTTGCGCGTCGGCGATCCCCCGCCTAGGGTCAAATTAACTCGAAAATCGGAGGGCGTGACGAATGACGCCCAAGCGTCCCAAAGGTGCGGGCGCGTTCCCAAAGGCGGTTGAAAGCCCCGCGCCGGCAAGACCCGATCCAGATGCGCTCTATGCGGCGCTGGATCTGGGAACAAATAGTTGCCGCATGTTGATTGCCCAACCCAAGGGGAGCGGGTTCCATGTGGTCGACAGCTTCTCCAAATCCGTGCAACTAGGCTCGGGTTTGGAACGCACCGGACGGCTGTCGCGGGCGTCTATGTCGCGTACCGTGCAAGCACTTCGGATCTGTCAGCAAAAGCTGAAGCGCAACAAGGTCAAACGCATGCGTTTGATTGCAACAGAAGCGTGCCGTCGCGCCAAGAATTCGCGTGAGTTCATCCGGCAGGTAAAGCGCGAGACCGGGCTTACCTTGGAAATTATCCAGCCCGAGGAAGAAGCGCGTCTGGCGGTGATCTCCTGCGCGCCGCTGGTTTCGACGAAGACCGAACAACTGTTGGTCGTCGACATCGGTGGCGGTTCGACCGAACTGGTATGGATCGACATCTCGTCCGTTCCGCGCCGTGATCGCCCGGCTGCAATCATGCGCTTGCACAACGGGTTTCACACTGCCGACAGCCCTTTTCCTGCGGCAAAAGTCGTGGATTGGATCAGTGTTCCCCTTGGCGTGGCCACGTTGCGCGACCAATTCCACGACGTGGAAGATGACGCCGCCCGCTTCGCCCTTATGAGCTGGTTTTTTGAAGAAAATCTGGCCGATTTTGCACCCTACAAAGACGAACAAACCCGCGAAGGGTTTCAGATCGTTGGAACGAGCGGCACGGTGACAACCGTCGCGGCCTCGCATCTGGGGCTCAAGCGCTATGACCGGACCAAAGTGGACGGTCTGCGCATGACCAGCGATCAGATTGACAAAGTCATACGCGGGTATTTAGAACTCGGCCCTCACGGGCGACGCCGGGATCCTCGGATTGGGGACGACAGGCAGGCCCTGATCATGTCCGGCTCGGCCATTTTGCAGGCATTGCTACGCTGTTGGCCCACTGATCGCCTTTCCGTGGCGGATCGTGGGCTGCGCGAGGGTCTGCTTTATGCACAGATGAGCGCGGACGGAGTATTAGAAGACGGACCGTTCTGATGGCGAAGACACCGACTGGTAAAAACAACTCGGGCCGCGGGCAGCGCGACCTGAAGGTCAAGGTTAAAACCGCGCGCGGGCGCAAGCTCAGCTCGACCCGGTGGCTTGAACGACAGTTGAACGACCCGTATGTCAAACGCGCTCAGGCCGAAGGGTATCGCGGGCGCGCGGCTTTTAAGATACTGGAACTGGACGATAAATTCAGGTTTCTCGTACCGGGTGCGCGCGTCGTGGATTTGGGCTGTGCACCCGGAGGCTGGCTGCAAGTCGCGGTCAAACGCGTAAACGCGCTGGGCGAGAAAAGCGGTAAACGGATCGGGACCGTTTTGGGCGTCGACCTGCAAGAGGTCGAACCCGTTGCTGGAGCAACCGCCCATGTTCTGGATTTCATGGAAGACGACGCCGACGTAAAAGTCAAAGAATGGCTTGGCGGCAAGGCCGACGTTGTGATGTCAGACATGGCCGCTGCGTCTTCGGGCCACAAACAGACAGACCATTTGCGCATCATGGCCCTGTGCGAAACGGCGGCTTACTTTGCGTTTGATGTGTTGGAAGAAGGTGGCACTTTCGTAGCCAAGGTTCTGGCAGGAGGCGCCGAGGGCGATTTGCAAAAGCTGTTGAAGCAGAAATTCCAGAAAGTCGCCAACGTGAAACCTCCTGCTTCACGCTCGGACAGTTCCGAAAAATTTGTTGTGGCAACAGGGTTTCGCGGCGGAGATTAATCCTCGAGACGAATACGATCTTCGGTCAGGCACTGCGCACGGAAAGAGGCGTTTGCCATGCCCTGCAACATCAAAGCTTCCCCATGTGACACGTATACCGGTGCGCGTCCGCGCAGCTCTTCTATGCGTTGCGCAAGTGAAACCGAACTGACACCCACTGTTGGTCGCTTTTTCGCATTTTTAGACATGATTCACCTCTGAACAGCACACTCATCCCGTCCGTAACGTGAAATTTTGCCGTGAAAATGGAGCAATTCGGGCGGGGATGTGCCGGATCAGGGACCAAGCTGTTGCGACAATTGTTGCAGGTTCGGGTCGTTTGGTAGCAGGCGCAGCGCCTCACGCAGCACTGCGCGCGCGGCGTCGGGACCGCGATTGATATGCGCCAGTTGCACCAACATGGGCCACGCTTCGCCCCTTTGCGGGTCCAAAGTTACGACTTCGCGAAACGCCTGCTCGGCTGCTGGCGCGTTGCGCAGTGTCAAAGCCATACCTCCCAGAACAAGATGGGTTTCCGGGAAATCCAATCGGTTCGCGATCGCCTGCTGCCACTCTGACATGCCCTGCCCGGCCAGCGATTGTTGCTGAGGTGACAGAGCTTGCGGTGGTATCGTCAGGAACTCTTTCGCGGCAGCAATACGTACATTGCGCAACGGGTCTGACAACAAAGGCTCCAAACGCTGCACCTGCTCAACTGGGTTGGCCTGACGCTGCAGAGCAGCTGCATTGGCGCGGATAAGGGGGTCGTCGTCTTGCAGCAATGACGCAGTCGCCGCGGCCAAGTCCGGGGAAGCGAAGGGTTGCAGCAAGTAGGCCGCTGTTGCCCGCACGATTCCGGCATTGGATGGGTCCATCGCAACGGCCAGCAAACCTTCGGGCGTGTCTAACCTGCCTTCAGCAGCAGCTTTGAAGACCGTCCCAAAATGCGGGCCACGATGAGCGGCATCCGGGAACCACCCTTCGATCTGATTGGCCGCCCAGCCCTGATCCCGATCTTCATGACAGTCGGTACAGGCATCGACGCCCAGCCCCAGATCAGGCCGTGGGATGCGGAAGCTGTGATCGCGGCGCCCATCGATGCCCATATAAACCCTTTCGATCATATGGCAGCTTTTGCACTGCGCGCCGTCACTGTTTTCAGGATGATGATGATGCGCGGGCGTATCGTATTCTTTTGCTGTAAGCGTCGGAAAGTCCGGGTTCCCTGCCGGAGAATGACACTGAGTGCAAACACCGTTTCCTTCCGCTTTCAGTTCAGCGCTGTGGGGTTCATGGCAGTTCATGCACCCAACGCCTTGCGCGTACATCTTGGATTGCAGGAACGAACCGTAGACATACACCTCATCCAATATCTGCCCGTCCGGGTGGTACGATCCGGGGCGCAGCAGGGCCAAGTTATAGGCGTCGTGATAGGGCGTGCCGGGCATAGGGTTGCCATCGCCATGCGCCTCGCGCCGGGAATGGCACCCGGCACATTGCTGGATTTCCGCCTCGGTGTGTCCCTTGCCCCAATTCATCAGAAATCCTGCTGGTCCCAGGTCTTCGGAAATGTCCCGACCATTCACCCAATCGATATGCGCGGATCCCGGACCATGACAGGCCTCACACCCCACGCCGATTTCAACCTGTTGCGACGCATAGGATCGGGTTTCAGCGGAATAGTTCTTTTCAAACCCTGTGGCGTGGCACTCGGCGCAGCGGCTGTTCCAATTCTTGTAAGGGCCCGTCCAATGCAAACCGTCATCCGGCGGTAAGTCCTGATCGGGATAGAGGTGAAACCACTCCTTGCGTTCCGTATCCCAGACCACGTCAAAGCTTTGTAAACGCCCCGGTTCGGTTTCAAACAGGTACTGCTGCAACGGCTCGATCCCGACGACAGAATGTACATCATACTCGGTGGTGACCCCGTCTTTTTCAGAGACTGCCGCGCTCAGCGTTCCGTCCTTGTCCGAGAACTCCACCGACATACCGTCATGTTCGAACTGTGTACGGTTAAAATCAGCGACAACGGCCCCTTTCCCTACCTCGGTCCAGGCCAGCGCATGGTGGGATGAGGACCATTCTGCCGCCTCATCCTTGTGGCACTCGACACACTGATCAGACCCGACATAGGCCGCGGGCTGACCCAAAGCAACCACGGGCATTAGCAGCCCGAATGCCAGAACCAAAGACTTCATGCTGCCCCCTGTCCGTGATCGTTTTGCATATCCATCAGAGCACCATTGTATTCGGCGCCAAAAATCAAAATGGCCGCGCACAGGTAAAGAAAGATCAACGCCGCCATGACACCGGCCAGACCCGCATATGTGGCGCTGTAAGTCGCAAATTGGGCAATGTAGATCGAAAACCCCCACCCACCTGCCGCCCAAAGAGCCAGTGTCAGAATAACTCCGGGAAGAATTTGCATGATCTTGTGCCGCCGCGTTGGCAGGATCAGATGTGCCAAAAGAACGGTGCCTGCCGGAACCGCAACTGTGAAGGTCCAGCGAAGGCGTTCGATTGACAACCAGTCCGACAGGTCCACATCCGTCTTTTCGCTGACCAATTGAGTATAGACAGGCAAGACAACCTCGACCGCGGCGATGCCCAGAATGGCTACACCACCGACAATCACTAGCCCTAAGCACAGCAGTCGGGTTTTCCAGAACGGCCAGACGTCCCGGTCGTGATAGGCTTGGTTCATCGCGGCACGTACCGCCATCACACCATTCGAGGCAAAAAAGATCGCCAAAAGACCACCAAGGGTAATCACACCAGAGCCGGATTCCTGTAAAACCGCTCGCAACTCGGAAACGATCGGGCCCGCCACGTCTTTGGGCCAGGCTCCGAATACAAGCTCGATCAATTCGTCGGTGACATAGCCTTGCGACAATGACCCGGCCAAAGCCACGGTAAACAGCACAAAGGGAAACAGCGCCAGCATCAGCGACATGGCGACATGGCTGCTCATGACAAAGCCGTTTTTGTTGCTGAACCGAACTATGGCAAGCCGCAGCGCCTTGATAGGCCGGCTTAAGGAGAGAATCACTTGAGCGCTCATTGGCAAAGCCTAACCCGCGGGGCTATTCCTCTGAAACGGCAAATCCGGGCTGGAACGTAAATTATCCCAGCCAAACATTTGCTCACATTGCAAAATCCCGCCCGGCCATGCAGGATCGTCTTTCAGACCGACCACCTATCGGTTTAACGTACCACGCGGTATCACAGGCGGGCTGAGCGATGACTTTGGAACCTGATCAGAACACAAGCGGCCCACGGTTGAAACTGTCGGTCGTGCGTGACACGACCATCGTTGCTACGCTGATCGTGCTGGGCCTCTACGCCGGGTCAGCCTTTTTGATCCCACTGACGATGGCGCTATTGATCAACGTTCTGATCATCGCCCTCAGTGATCGTGTGATTGCCCTGACACGCGTTCCCATCTGGCTGGCCAACATCGCCGCTGTCACGGTGGTATTGGCCGGTTTGTTCATGATCATGTACATTCTGGGCAGTCAGGCTACACAGTTCGCCCGCTCCATCAGCACCTATGAGAACCAGTTCGACGGTGCCGTGCACCGCGTCACGGGGCTGGTTGGGAATGATGTCACAACTTTCATCCGTGACAACCTGGTCAGCATAGATATGTCCTATGTCGCCCGCGTGCTGCTCAGCAGTGCGACATCGCTGTTGAACCAGTTCTTTCTGATCAGCCTGTATGTCGCCTTCCTGATGGCCGAACGCCTGGCCTTTCGCAAAAAAATCCGGCTGGCCGCTGGCAGCCCTGAGACCGGGGCCGAATTCACGGCCATTCTGGACGCCATCACCTATAGCCTGCAGCGCTATGTCGGCGTCAAAACATTTATCAGCCTTGTCACGGCGGGTATCAGCTATAGCGTCTTCAAGGTGCTTGGACTGGAATATGCAGAGACATGGGCCGTGCTGACTTTTGCACTGAACTTCATCCCATCGATCGGCTCGATCATCGCCGTGATTTTCCCGGCGATGATTGCTTTGGTGCAGTTCGAAACGATCGGACCGTTTCTGATCATCGTACTGGGTTGCGGCACGATCCAGTTCATGATCGGCAACTTTCTAGACCCTGCCATGTTGGGCAGATCGCTGAATATGTCCACGTTTCTGGTGATCCTGGCGCTGACCTTCTGGACCACCGTCTGGGGGCTGATCGGAGCGTTCCTTAGCGTGCCCTTGACCGTCTGCATTCTGATCATCTTCAGCCACATACCCGCACTGCGCCCTGTGGCGATCCTGATGTCGCTTGACGGTCGTCTCGGCGATGACACGCCACCGGCAAAGGCCAACTAGCCTGTGAACAGCCCCATCTTCATAGGATCAGAAATCTACCGCCATTCCACCTATGGCTCAAAACACCCTTTGGCCATTCCGCGTGTTTCCACCGTAATTGACTTGTGCTCCGCGCTGAATTGGTTGGATGCGAGCAACTATCGTGTCAGCCCATGCGCGAAACCCAGTGCTCTGCACCGGTTTCATACACCCGACTATATAGACGCACTGCAAACGGCCGAGACTGAGCAGTCTGTTTCTGACGATGTCCGCTCAACCTATGCGCTTGGTACCTTGTCCAATCCCGTCTTCCCCGAGATGTACCGCCGCCCCGCCACTGCAGCCGGAGGTTCCATGTTGGGTGCTGAACTGATCCGCGACGGAGGCATCGTCTACAACCCTGCCGGTGGCACACATCACGGTCTGCCCGATCGCGCCAATGGGTATTGCTATTTAAATGACCCTGTTCTGGCTATCCAGACGCTGCTGCAAATGGGTTTGAACCGGATCGTCTATGTGGATATCGACGCGCATCACTGCGACGGGGTCGAGGGCGCGTTCCAAGGCTCGGACAAGGTTCGCATAATCTCGGTCCATGAAACCCGACGCTGGCCATTTACCGGACGCCTTGAGGACGATGCTGGTGATGCTGCGTTCAATTTGCCAGTGGCCAGAAATCTGAATGATGATGAGTTTGCAGCAATCCTCGACCAGTTGATCCTGCCCGCGACTCAGGCCTTTTCGCCACAGGCTGTTGTCCTGCAATGCGGTGCAGATGCAGTGGCCGAAGATCCCCTGTCTCGTTTGACCTTGTCCAACTCTTCGCACTGGAAAGCGGTCTCCGCGCTGAAAGAACTCGCGCCGCGATTTCTGGTTCTGGGCGGCGGCGGCTACAATCCGTGGTCCGTCGGGCGTTTGTGGACCGGAGTGTGGGCCACTCTGAACGAGTTCGATATTCCCGATAGGCTAGACATAGACACCCAAGCAATTCTACGTGCGTTGACCTGGAACCGGTCGGCAGGCCGGAACCCACCCTCGCACTGGTTGGACACGCTGCGGGACATTCCTAATTTCGGGCCGATCCAAGATGAACTGAAACAGGACTTGCGCCGATTAGCCGCGCGGATTTCGTGGTAGATCGTCTGAATGAACATTGCTAACATACGGGCGTCACGACAGATTTTCTGCTCTCAGCCTTTTTTGAACAACCACGTTGCTAACGCCGAATGTGGACGCCGATTGGACCCGCTAAATGAATGCACTTAATCAGATAAATGATCTCAAGGCCCGCATGGGGCAATCCATCATCGGACAAACAGACGTAATCGACCGCTTGTTGATCGGGATGTTGGCCAACGGCAATTTGCTGATCGAAGGACTGCCCGGTTTGGCCAAAACCCGCGCGGTAAAGGCGATGGCCCGTAATCTGGACGCCAGTTTCAGCCGCATCCAGTTCACGCCCGACCTTTTGCCCTCGGACGTCACTGGCACCGAGGTCTTTCAGCAAACCGACGATGGCGGAACCTTCCGGTTCGAGCCTGGCCCGATCTTTGCCAATATCGTTCTTGCGGACGAGATCAACCGCGCACCCGCCAAGGTTCAGGCAGCGCTGCTTGAGGCAATGGAAGAGCGGCAGGTAACCATCTCAGGTTCCACACATAAAATGGAACCGTTGTTCATCGTGATGGCAACGCAGAACCCGATCGAACAAGAGGGTACCTACCCCTTGCCGGAAGCGCAGATGGACCGGTTCCTGATGCATGTCCAAATCACTTACCCCCCGGTCGAAGACGAAGTTGAAGTAATCCGACTAGTACGCGGAGAAGAGATTGCCGCAGGCCAAGGCGGGGCCAAGGATGCGCCGCCGACGATCCCGCAGGACGCCGTATTTGCCGCACGCGCCGAGATCGGGCAGATCCACGTTTCTGATGCGATGGACCGTTATATGGCCGATCTGGTGCAAGCCACACGGACCCCCGGTGCGCTGAGCGAGGAATTGGCCAGTTGGATAGACATCGGCGCTAGCCCGCGCGCTTCGCTGGCACTGGACAAATGTGGACGCGCCCATGCCTGGATGAACCAGCGTGATTATGTAGACCCAGCCGACGTACGCGCCATCGCCCATGACGTATTCCGACATCGCATCACCCTAAGCTTCGAGGCGCAAGGCAGCGCGAAATCCGCCGATGATGTGATATCGGAAATCCTGCAGCTTGTTGCGCTGCCCTGATAGCTAAGGAACGCCGCGTGTCCCAGACCGCCGCATATCCCGACGACCCGCGCATCCATGTGGATTCGGACCACCTGCTACGGTTGGGGCCAAAGTCGCGCGCGATCAGCCTTTTGCCACGTCAACCCGCCCGTTCCATCCTCAACGGACGGCACGCTTCGCGCTTGCGCGGGCGCGGTTTGAACTTTGAAGAGCTGCGCAACTATCTGCCCGGCGATGACATTCGAACCATCGATTGGAAAGTCACGGCTCGCACAGGAAAGCCGCACGTTAGGGTTTATACCGAAGAACGCGACCGCCCGGCCCTTTTGCTGGTCGACCAGCGCGTTTCGATGTTTTTTGGCACACAAGTGTATATGAAGTCCGTGATCGCGGCCGAGGCTGCGGCGATTTCCGCCCACAGAGTGTTGGGCCAAGGCGACCGGGTCGGAGGGCTCGTCTTTGGCGACACTGATCTGGCGGAACATCGCCCGCAACGGCGACCTGCCGCGCTAACGCGTTTTTTGTCATCACTGGGCGCGCTGAACAGTAGTTTGCGCGCCTCGCAGCGCGACGATGCGACCGTGACTTTGAACGCCGTGCTGAAACAGGCCGCCCGCATTGCGCATACCAACACACTGATTTGCGTCTTTTCGGATTTCGACGGGTTGGACGACAGTTCCGAGATTTTGGTGCGTGAACTTGCCGCTTCTAATGATTTAATTTTATTCAATATTTCAGACCCAAGCTCTCACGAGTTGGTTCCCAACCTCAGGCTGACTGTTTCGGATGGAGACAACCAGATCGAATTGAACAGCGCGGACACAGGTTTGTCGGACCGTATCCGTCATGCGATGGAAGATCGGCTGTCTCAGTTGCAAACTTGGTCACGCCGCTATGGCTTCCCCATCGTGCCATTGACGACGGGGGAACCAACCCTCGACCAACTGCTGAGGCTATTTGGCCATGCCGGAGGCCGCAGATGAGTGTAGACGTCGAAGGCAAATCACTGGTCGATCTGCTGGACATGCTTGAGCCCGCTCCTGCACCGGACCCGGTTTCCATGGTGCCGCAGACTTGGGGATGGGTCGTTCTTGGCGTTCTTGTTGCGGGGTTGATCGTTTTTAGTGTTCTTGCATATCTTCGCCATCGACGGATGAATGCCTATCGGCGCGAGGCGCTGACTGAACTGGCGGTGGCAAAAGACAATCCCGCGAAGATCGCCGAGATCATGCGCCGCACAGCACTTGTTGCCTTTCCACGTAGTCAGGTTGCTTCCCTTCATGGAGACGAGTGGGTCAGATTTCTGACGCAAACTTCTGACCATACGCATTTTTCTGATGTAGAGGCTCGCGTTCTTACGGCGGCGCCCTACACCACCATGCCAGCCAGTCCCGAACTGACGAAGCTAGCACAGCAATGGATCAGGTCCCACAAACGCGAAAGGAAAGCGTAATGTTTTCTTTTGCCGCGCCTTGGGTTTTCGTCCTGCTGCCGCTTCCCGCTTTGGTGTACTGGCTTGCCCCGCCTCACCGCGAGAAAAGCAGCTCGATCCGCATTCCTTTCTTCCGCCATGTTGCAAAGGCCGCTGGTGTCGAGCCCCGATCAGGGTCCGTCATCCCGCGCCGTGCGGCCTTTCAGACGGGAACCGTCGTTGTGATCTGGTGCCTTCTGATTTTTGCTATGGCCCGGCCTGAAAAGTTGGGAGAACCGGTCGTTGTTGAAAAGTCAGCTCGAGACGTGGTTCTGGCTTTGGACATCTCGGGTTCAATGGACCAGAGGGATTTCACCTCGTCAGACGGCGCGCCAACTCAACGCCTTGCTGCGGTCAAGGACGTATTGCGCCAGTTTATTGCGGAGCGACAAGGCGACCGGATGGCCTTGATCATCTTTGGCACCCGCGCCTTTGTGCAAGCCCCGTTTACCGAAGACCTCAACAGTTTGAACGGCTTTCTGGACCAAACTCAGGTCGGCATGGCCGGACCAAACACGGCTCTTGGGGATGCCATAGGACTGGGTATCCGCACCTTTGAATCCAGCGAGGTTGACCAACGTCTGATGATCGTCCTGAGCGACGGCGCTGACACCTCTAGCCGCATGACACCGGTCAATGCGGCGGCTATTGCAGCGGAAGAAGGCGTTGTCATCTATACGGTCGGCGTTGGCGACCCAGACGCGTCGGGCGAGGATCGCGTCGACCTGGATGCGCTAAAGGATATCGCAGACAGAACAGGTGGAGCGTATTTCTTTGCCAATGATCAGGATGCGCTGGCCGAAACATACGCCCGCATTGATGAGCTCAACCCAAGAATTGTGGAAACGCAAAGCTATCGACCACGAGAAAGCCTTGCGCATTATCCACTTGGATTGGTCGTTGTGTTGATGCTGATGACATTGTCTGTCCAGCACGTCGCCCGACAGCGCAAAGGTGCTGCATGACTGGCGCTTTAGCGGATTTCCATTTTATTCGAGCGGTTTGGCTCCTGCTCCTCATACCGATTGCAGTTCTATGGTGGCTGATGCGCCCCAAGCCCAAACCTCGTGTTCAAGAGGTGTCCGGGATTGCACCGCACCTTGCTGCTGCACTTGAGTTGGGGGCTGACAATGCGAGACGCCTCTATCCAATTGACGTTGCGATGATTGCGGCGATTCTGGTCACACTGGCTGCTGCGGGGCCAACATGGTCACGGGCACCCAACCCGCTGGTTGCGGACACCGCTCCATTGGTGATCGCCCTGAAGGTGACCGACAGTATGGAAGAACCAGACTTGGCCCCGTCTCGTCTGGATCGCGCCAAGTTCAAAGTCACCGATCTGATCAATGCGCGCGTGGGTGCCCGAACTGCCTTGATAGCGTATGCCGGCACCCCGCATCGCGTCGCACCTTTGACCGAAGACGCCAATATCCTGCGCCCGCTGCTAGAGGGCCTCAACCCCGCCGTTATGCCAAAACAGGGGGATGCAGCCGCGAATGCGCTGACGCTGGCCGAGACGATCCTGAACGATAGCGAAACGCCCGGAGCCGTCCTGTTCGTGTTGGACGACCTCGACCCCTCGCAACTGTCGGATTTCGAGACCGCCACCGTGCCAGTGTTCTTTCTGACAATGCTGCCAAATGGTCAAAGCATCGCGCAACTCGACGGCTTGAAAGGGACAACTGTGGTTCCGTTCTCGAGCGATGATCGGGATATCAACCGCTTACAACGTCAAATTCAATCGGCTTACACAGCCGCACTGGATGATGAAGACCGCCTAGACTGGCAAGACAAAGGATGGTTGCTGGCCTGGCCAGCCGCCTTTCTGTCATTGCTTTGGTTTCGCAGAGGTTGGGTGATCCGGTTGATACTGCTCACCTTTTGCATTTGGTCCCCGTCTGGCCCGGCTTATGCCGATGGCTGGCGGGATTGGTTCTTGACCCCGGACCAACAGGGCCAAATCGCGATGAACCAAAAGCGCTATGCAGAAGCGGCCGAGTTGTTTCAGGACCCGTATCAGGAAGGCTATGCACGACTAAAGGCCGGGCAATACCCTGAAGCTGCTGCGATCTTTGCCGAGCTGGATACGCCCGAAGCCGCGTTTTCCGAAGGTATGGCGCGCATACGAAACCGCGAGTATCGTCCGGCCATCGCGTCCTTTGAAGTCGCATTGGAACGCCGGCCGGATTGGCCAGAAGCTCAGCATAACCTCGAGGTCTCGAAAGCGATCCTCGACTATGTTGAAACTACGCGCGAACAGTCTGATACAGGTGAAGAAGCCGGGATCGGGGCTGATGACACGGTCTTTGACAACGACGCAGGGCGTGGTGAACAGACGACAATTCAGGCTCCGAAAGACGGATCGCAGGCCATGTCCGCTGATCAATGGATCAGCACGATTGATACCGACATGCAGGACTTTCTTCGCAACCGGTTCCTGTTAGAAAATCAGGAGCATAAGCAATGAGATACCTCGCCCTTCTTATGCTTCTAATCCCGACTGAACTGTTCGCCCAGACCGGCGTCCAGCCGCAGGTGTCCGCCGAAACACCTACGGAACCCGTTATCGTTGGGCAACCCGCAATTGTGCGCATCAAGGTGCTAGTGCCAACTTTCATGCCCTCGCCTCCGGTGTTCCCGTCGCTTGAGCAAGAGAACCTGTTGGTGCGCCTGCCGGAACGTGCTTCGGGACCAGTGAGTGAAACCGTCGAAGGTGAAACCTGGTCCGGCGTTCAACGCAGTAATCGCCTCTATCCTCTGAGCGCCGGAGAAATTGCGTTTGGTGCGCAGGACGTCGTAGTCACCTTTGCCGACCCCGAAACAAATGCGCCGGTTCAGGTCAGCGTGCCCTTGCCGGACTTGACCCTAAACGCCGTGGTCCCAGAGGGCGCACGCGACCTGGATCCGCTTATCATCGCAACCGGTCTTACGGTAGATCAGCAGATCGATGGGGACACAAATATGGAGAATGGTGGATCAATCACGCGCCGCCTGACCGCCAAGATCTCTGGAACAACGCCGTTTCTGGTGCCCGAATTGATCCCCGGCAACCCGGACCCGCTGCTGCGAGCCTATCCTAAAGAGCCACGCTTTACTGAAAATGAGGACCGGGGCGTTCTGTCCGGGCAGCGTGTGGACGAGGTCGTCTACCTTGCGCAGGACGGCGGCCAGACGCAGCTGCCTCCGATCTCGATTCGCTGGTACAATCTGGACAGCAACCAGGTCGAAACCATCGACATTGCCCCGGTCGACTTGACACTGGCCCGACCGCAATGGCAACCGCCGGACGCGGAAACCATACTAAGGTTCGCAGTTTGGTTGGTGGCTTTTTCGCTGTTCTTATGGCTTACCATCCGTTTCCTGCGCCCGCGCATCGACCGCTGGCGCCAGCTTCGTCGGGATGCGTTCCTGGCTTCGCCAGACTATGCGTTGAGTGAACTAAAGAAATCATTACAAAATCATGATATTGTAGCGGCTTACACAGCTTTGGAAATGTGGAAGTCCCGCAGCGGTATGGTCAGTCAAACCACCAGTTTGGACCAGCACCTCGCCCAGATTGGAGCCGCCAGATACTCGGCGCACCCCGACACCAAGACCGAGGATTGGGCCGCGGCGTTGTCGGCGCTCGCGTCACTGAAGCAATCCGCGCAATCGCCAGCGAACCCGTTACCGCCGCTCAACCCCTGAGCTCAGCACTGACATGAGGCAATCAACTGCCGTCGGTCCTTCAGGCGCACACGCCCATACCCAAGCTCGATCAGCCCCAAATCCGCGAGACGATGCAAGTTGCGATGTAACGTCGGTTGGGACACAGCCACCATTGCTGCCAGTTCATCCTGGGATATCACGATCCACCCATCGGATTTCGCGGTCCCCTCGTCCAAGTGCAACAGACGCAGAACAAGACGCTTTTCCGTTCCTGTCACGGCAAGATTGGCCATAATACGCAAAGCAGTTTGCATGTTTTCATGCGACAAGGCGTAAAAATCACGGATGTAATCGGGATTGTCGTCGACCAGCCTGTCCAACCGCGACGACGGGAAAAACAGCGTTCGCGTGGTTTGAGTGGCAACGACGCTCACCAGCCTGTTGGCGTCGGCAAACAGTGCCAGATCACCGATCCAGAACCCACCGCCTTGCCTGTGCACTACGAATTCCTGACCGTCGTCAGCAGGAGCCGTGATCTGAACCGCGCCATCCAGGACCGCATAAACCCCATTGGCCAAATCCCCGTACAGATAAAGCGCTTCGTCCGCTTTGAAGTTTTTTTCTGTCCCGCAGGCCAGCAGGTCCGCCTGAAACCGCGCCCCACGCGCACCAAACCAGCCACGGCCCAACAATCGCTTTCTATCACGCGGATTATCAAACATTAGTATTCTTCAATCTCATCATATGATAGGTTCCAAGACATTGTCATAGCCTAAGGTAAGGCTATTCGATTCTCGACGTAATGCGAATTTTTCCTTTCGGGAATCAATACCTTGTTGGCCGATCTGATAAAATAATGATCGCCTTCAATTACTTTTACTTCAACGGGTCATTAAGACCCGGTCAGTTCAGGAGCAAACTATGTCACCACCTCGTTCGATTACAGAAAGTTGGCGCAGCACGATACGCAAAGTCGCGGTAGCTTCGGTCGCTGTTGCACTGGCCCTGCCCGCGTGGGCGCAGGATCAAAAGCCCAACATCCTGGTTATCTGGGGTGACGATATCGGTCAGTCCAACATCTCGGCCTACACGATGGGCCTGATGGGCTACCAGACGCCGAACATCGACCGCGTTGCGAAAGAAGGCATGATCTTCACAGATTATTACGGCGAGCAGTCCTGCACCGCCGGTCGGTCGTCGTACATCATGGGTCAGTCGGTGTTCCGCACAGGTCTGTCGAAAGTGGGTTTGCCCGGTGCTGATCTGGGTATGCAAGTCGAAGATCCAACAATTGCGGGCCTGTTGAAGGACCACGGTTACGTTACCGGTCAGTTCGGCAAGAACCACCTTGGCGACAAAGATGAGCATCTGCCGACAAACCATGGTTTTGATGAGTTTTTCGGGAACTTGTATCACCTGAATGCGGAAGAAGAGCCGGAAAACGAAGACTATCCCGGCGATCAGGTTCTGGCCGATGGCCGCACGTTCCGCGAAGCGTATGGTCCGCGTGGCGTGATCAAGTCCAAGGCGGACGGCACGATCGAGGACACTGGTCCGCTGACCCGCAAGCGCATGGAAACGGTGGATGATGAAACTGTTGCTGCCGCAATCGACTTCATCAAGCGTGCGCATGAGCAGGGTCAACCCTTCTATGTCTGGTGGAACGGAACGCGCATGCACTTCCGCACCCATGTCAAAGATGAAATGCGCCAACAGGCCAACGAAATCTTTGGTGGCGTTGCCGACGAGTACACAGCCGGCATGATCGAACACGACATGCATGTTGGACAACTGCTTGATCTGTTGGACGAACTTGGCATTGCCGACAATACCATCGTTCACTACTCGACCGATAACGGCCCGCA
The DNA here is from genome assembly GCF_013034525.1 of Ruegeria sp. HKCCA5929. Taxonomy (NCBI): domain Bacteria; kingdom Pseudomonadati; phylum Pseudomonadota; class Alphaproteobacteria; order Rhodobacterales; family Roseobacteraceae; genus Ruegeria; species Ruegeria sp. HKCCA5929. The sequence continues at coordinate 437,176 of NZ_WQGE01000001.1, read as the reverse complement.
CATGAACACATGGCCGGATGCCGCGGCCACACCGTTCTGGGGTGAGAAAAACACAAACTGGGAAGGCGGCTGGCGCGTTCCTTCAATGGTCCGTTGGCCCGGTCAGATCGAAGCCGGATCGGTTACGAACGAGATCGTGCACCATATGGACTGGCTGCCGACCTATCTGGCGGTTGCTGGCGATCCCGACATCAAGGAAAAGCTGAAAGCGGGTTATAGCTCGTCCGGCATGGGGCGTGACTACAAAGTGCATCTGGATGGCTACAACATCCTGCCCCTGTTGACCGGTGAGACGACTGAAAGCCCGCGCGCCGAGATCTTCTATTTCTCGGATGACGGCGACCTGACAGCGCTGCGCTACGACGACTGGAAGCTGATCTTCCTTGAGCAGAAAGCTTGGGCAACGCTGCGCGCATGGATCGAACCCTGGACCGAGTTGCGCATCCCGCTGATCGTGAACCTGCGACGTGACCCGTATGAGCGCGCTTATCGCACGTCCAACACCTATTATGACTGGCTGCTGGATCGCGCGTATTTCCTGGTACCGGCACAGCAATATGTGGGCAATTTCCTCGCAACCTTCGAGGAATTCCCACCGCGCCAGAAAGCCGCAAGCTTCAACCTGGATCAGGTTATGGAAAAGCTGACGACACCGACAAACAACTAAGTTGCGTGTAAATCCAAACCGGGCCGCCACTTCAATGGCGGCCCTTTTTTTCTTGAAATTAAACGAGCAATTCATGCGACACTTAGTTCTCAGCGCAGTTCTTGCCTGCGCCCCGCTATCACTGCTTGCCGACCCGCTGCCCAGTTGGACCAACAGTCATGCCAAAGACCAGATTGTGGCCTTTGTCGACGGCGTGACCAGCCAAGACAGTCCCAACTATGTTACCCCATCGGACCGAATAGCTGTCTTCGACAACGATGGAACGCTTTGGGCGGAACAGCCCGTTTATTTCCAGTTCATATTTGCCATGGACCGCCTTGCAGAAATGGCAGAACAAGATCCGTCGATCCTGACAACACCCGTACTGGAAGCCGCCGCCAAAGGAGATTTGGCAACGGTATTACAAGGCGGCCATGACGCGTTGATTGAAGTCGTGAACACCACGCATTCCGGTGACAGCGTTGAAGAGTTCCAGGCTGCTGTGGCCGATTGGTTGGCGACAGAGCGTCATCCCGATACCGATCTTCCTTACGACCAGATGACTTATCAGCCGATGGTCGAACTTTTGCGTTATTTGCGGGATGAAGGGTTCACCACGTACATTGTCTCGGGCGGCGGCCTGCATTTCATGCGTGTGTTCGCCGAAGAAGCCTATGGCATTCCGCCCAATCAGGTTTTGGGAACATATGGCAACACAAGCTATGAGGTGATTGATGGCACGCCAACGATCGTCAAGGCGCCGGGTATCGCGTTCATCGATGACAAAGAAGGCAAACCCATCAACATCGAACGAACAATCGGCAAGCGCCCGATTCTGGCCGGCGGAAACTCGGACGGTGATTTTGCGATGATGCAGTGGGTCACCGCCGGTGACGGTCCCAGATTGGGCGTACTGATTCATCACACGGATGCTGACCGCGAATGGGCCTATGACCGCGAAAGCGCCATTGGAAAGCTGGCAGACGGGCTGGACAAAGGCCCCGAGATGGGTTGGGTCATTGTGGATATGGCGCAGGATTGGACTCGGGTCTACACTGGGGCAAACTGACAAACCCGGAGCCTTAACCCTATGTGGACATTGCTTGTTTCTGCCGTCGTCTTTGCCCTCTATGCGACGGCAGCAGTGTTCGTGGTGCGCGCGGCGCAAACAGCGCGGACCCCTCAAGGCGCCGTAGGCTGGGTTGTGTTTTTGGTCTCGGCCCCTTTTATCGCAGTGCCCGCCTACCTGTTTCTGGGCCACCATCGCTTTCGCGGATACCGCATCGCACGTCAGGAAAGCGAACGCGTTGTCGAAGGCATCAAAACCTTCGCCGACTTTTCAAAACCCGATCCCGCGCGCATGTCGATTAACCCGCGTCCGTTCGAAGTTTTGGCGCATTTGCCGGTCTCACGCGGGAACGGGGCCGAGCTACTAATCGATGGGCAGGCCACATTTGACGCAATCTTCGACGCCATCGATGTGGCCAAAAGCTATATCCTGATACAATTCTACATCGTGCGCGCTGACGCGTTGGGCCTGCAGCTGCAGGAAAAGCTGATTGCTGCGGCCAAGCGAGGGGTGCGCGTCCGTTTCATGGCCGACGCGGTGGGCAGTTACGGCCTCCCCTCGGATTATCTTGAGGCACTTCAGGAGGCCGGGATTGACGTGGCTAATCCGAAGGATCAGCGCGGCCCCAATTTCCGATTTCAACTCAACTATCGAAACCATCGCAAAACCGTTGTCATCGATGGGGAAACCGGGTTCATTGGCGGTCACAACGTTGGCGTGGAATATCTGGGGCAGGACAAGCATTTCGGTCATTGGCGCGACACGCATCTGAAGATGACCGGCCATATCGTGCGCCAATTGCAATTGATTTTCACCGAAGACTGGCACTGGGCCCGGGACGAAGATCTGATTGACGAGTTGGATTGGGCGGGCTCCGAAGCCGAGCAAGACATGAACGCCTTGTTAGTTGCCACCGGCCCCGGTGACGAAACGGAAACCGGTGCGATGATGTTCTTTGCCGCCATTGCTGCAGCTAAGGAAAGGCTCTGGATTGCTTCACCTTATTTTGTACCGGATATCGACGTGATGACCGCTCTGCAACACGCGGCAATGCGCGGGGTGGATGTGCGCATTCTGGTGCCCGATATGATCGACCACCGCCTGCCCTGGCTGGCCGCATTCGCCTATTTTGACGAGGCCCGCGACTGCGGCGCGCGTATCTTTCGCTATACCGACGGTTTCATGCATCAAAAGGCGTTTGTCGTCGACGATGCGCTGGCGGCGGTTGGCACAACCAATCTGGACAATCGCTCATTCCGGCTGAATTTCGAAGCTATGGCGCTGTTTTTCGATACCCAAGCTGCGAACCGGGTCGCCGAGATGCTGCAAGCAGATTTCGAAAACAGTTACGAGTTGACACGCACCCTCGCCCAGCAGCCGGCGCATATTCGTTTTGGTGCTCCTCTGGCGCGGTTGTTCGCTCCGATCCTTTAAGAAAAGAACCTGTCGTTTAACACGCGTGTCATCAGCGCCACCATATAGGCGGTGGACAAGCCAAAGGTCAAAAGACCGGCAACCGAAGCAAAAGACCCAAAGATGCGCAGCGCCTCACCCAGAACGATGTCGCCATAACCCAGTGTCGTAAACGTCACGAGTGAGAAATAGACGGCCGAGTTCCAGGTCGGAAGTACATCCAGTAACACCCAGACAATGGCCCAAAGCCAGACCTGTATTGTGTGTGTTGCAACAATGAAAACCAAGGCCACCGCAATCGGAATGGCAACAGCCATGAAGTTGCTTTTCACCGTCAACTTCGGCTCGAGCTTTAGAAGGACCAAAGTGCACCAGGTCAACAGAATTATCTCGACCAAAAAGCAAAGGCCCAAAAAAGTACTGCCCCACATGATCTGGTGCAACAAGGTCATGTAATGTCATCCTGATTTGCAAAGGAAACGCGTCCGCACAGAATGGACTGTGCTGCGGTTGCGCACAAGACCACCAGACGTCATTTGCACCTGCGGCGAAACGCTCCGTTGGTCGGTCTGGACTGGACATGGATAAAAACTGTTGCACATCTTGCGGAACAAAAGCGGGGCGAGCCATGGTGTTGACCGTAGACAAGGTGCAGAAATCCTATCCCGGCGGGCGTCCGGTGCTGCGCGATGTATCTCTGGTTCTGGATCAAGGGCAAACTTTGGCCCTGACCGGTGAAAGCGGCAGCGGCAAAAGCACCCTGCTGAACCTTGCCGCAGCCCTGGACAGCTTTGACGGGGGCGAGATCATATTGGGGGATACACGTCTGTCCACGCTGGATGATGCAGGACGGGCAGCACTGCGCCGGAATCATGTGTCGTTGGTGTTTCAACAATTCAATTTGATCCCGTCCCTGACGGTTGCTCAAAACTTGTCCTTTCACGCGCGTCTTGCCGGTGTCGAAGATACTGCTTGGAACAGCCATTTGGCGGAACGACTGGGCCTGTCAGACTTGCAGGACCGTTACCCCGAGAACCTGTCGGGCGGTCAGCAACAAAGGGTTGCCATTGGGCGCGCCATGGCCGCGCGTCCCAAGCTGCTGCTGGCTGATGAACCGACCGGCAATCTGGACGAAACCGCCAGCGCAACCGTACTGGACCTGATGTTGTCTCTTGTCGCTGATACCAAAGCGGCACTGCTTCTGGTGACCCATTCCCAACAAATCGCCGCGCGACTGGACCGTCAAGTCACGCTCAGCGGCGGGCGGATTCAATGACATGGTCCGTCATTCAGGCCCTGATGTCCCATTGGCGGGTGCATCGATTGCAGTTAGCGACCTTGCTGATCGGCATCGCTTTGGCCACCGGTTTGTGGTCGGCTGTACAAGCCATCAACGCCGAAGCGCGTGCAAGCTATGCGCGGGCCAACGCTCAATTGGCCATCGGCCAATTTGACGAGCTTCGAGACCCGTCGGGACCGATTTCAGTCTCTCGTTATGTCGACCTGCGCCGTGCTGGCTGGCAGGTTGCAGCCGTTCTGGAAGGCCCATACCGTATCGGCGGGCGAACCTTGCGCCTGATGGGCGTGGATATGGTTGCCTACCCGGCCCTGCCTGCAGTGACTGAAGCAGAACAGAGCGCAGCACCGCCCGAGCCTGTGGACATGTTGACTTCTCCGGGCCGTGTTCTTGTATCACCCGAGCTAGAGGTGCTGCTGCGTGATCAAGACAACCTGCCTCCCATTCTGACCACCACAGCCCTTCCCTCGGACGTCATTCTGACCGACATCGGCGTGGCCGAGCGCCTGTTGAACCAAACAGGCGTCATCTCGCGGCTTGTCATACTGCCGAACCAACCGCGCGACCTGCCCCCTCTCAATCAGGTCGCACCTGAACTGGACCGCATCAGCCCCTCAGCGCAAGTCGATACCGCTCAGTTGACCGACAGCTTTCATTTGAACTTGTCGGCGTTTGGACTTCTGTCCTTTGCCGTTGGGCTGTTCATCGTCAATGGCACTGTTGGTCTGGCCTTTGCACAGCGACGCGGCATGATCCGCACCTTGCGTGCTTTGGGTGTGTCTATGAGCCGGCTGGTTTGGCTGGTACTGACCGAATTAACACTGTTGGCCCTGATCGGAGGCAGTCTTGGATTGCTGTTGGGCTTCTTTCTGGCCGGAGCGTTGCTGCCTGATGTCGCCGCAACTTTGCGTGGGCTCTATGGCGCGCCTGTGACCGGACAACTGACGCTGCAACCTCAGTGGGTTGTCGCTGGAATCGCCATGGCAGTATTCGGAACCCTGCTGGCCAGCGGTCACGCATTGTGGCGCTTGTCCAACATGCCTTTGCTCGAAGGACCGGGCGTGCAGGCGTGGCAAAGCAATTCCCGCGCGCGCCACATCGCCGGAGCAATCGGTCTGATCCTGATTGTCGGAGGATCGCTGGCCTATGTCAGCATTGGAGGGCTTGTTGCAGGTTTCACTTTATTGGCCGGATTGCTGACAGGTGCGGCCTTGCTGTTGCCATCGCTTCTGGCCATGGCTCTGTCTGTACTGGCGCGTACGGCGCGCGGTCCTGTTGCGCAATGGGTCTGGGCGGACCTACGGGCGCAATTGCCTGGCCTGTCTTTGGCCCTGATGGCCCTGTTACTGGCCTTGGCGGCAAATATCGGCGTGGGAACAATGGTTTCCAGCTTCAGGTTAACCTTTATCGGCTGGCTGGATCAACGGCTGACGGCCGAGTTGTACGTGACTGCGCGTGATGAAGATCAGGCACGCGAGATGATCATTTGGCTGCGCCCTCAGGTCGATGCCATTTTGCCGATCCGCAGCGTAGAACTGCCCCATGAAACCGGCCCTTTATTCATATACGGCGTGGTGGATGATACCGTGTACCGGCAACACTGGCCCTTGATTGCCTCAACCGCCACCGTTTGGGATGACGTGATGGCCGGAGACGCGGTGCTTATCAACGAACAATTGGCGCGCCGCGCGTCCTTGTGGCCCGGTGCCCAGCTACAACTTGCCCAGAACCACGTTTTGCCGATCGCGGGGGTCTATTCCGACTATGGCAATCCAACGGGTCAAGCCATCGTTTCAATGGCGCAACTGGATCGTATCGTACCGGGGGCCGAGATGCGGAGGTTTGGTATCCGCATGCCACCGGAAGACGCGACTACGATGGCACAAACCCTGCGCGCCCAATTTGACCTGCCGCCGCGCGCAGTGGTTCAGCAAGCGGCCATGAAGGCGCAATCACTGGCGATCTTTGAGAAGACCTTTGTTGTGACATCGGCGCTGAACGTTCTGACCCTTGGCGTGGCGGGATTCGCCATCCTGACCAGCCTGTTGACGCTGTGGACACAACGCCTGCCGCAAATCGCCCCTGTTTGGGCGCTGGGGCTGAACCGGGCGCAACTGGCACGGCTGGAGCTTTTGCGCAGCGTGTTGCTGGCTGCACTGACGGCAGTCCTTGCGTTGCCGCTAGGACTGATCCTGGCATGGGTTCTGCTGGCAGTGATCAACGTACAGGCCTTCGGTTGGCGGCTTCCCATGTTCGTCTTCCCATGGGACTGGCTGTTGCTGTTTCTGTTGACGCTTCTGGCGGCCATAATCGCAGCAGCCCTGCCCGCGTTGCGGATGCTGCGCCTGCCCCCTGCCGACTTGCTGAGAGTGTTCGCCAATGAACGTTAGAACCCTTTTCCTCTGCCTGATCATCATTTTCCCACTTCCATTGTGGGCACAGGGCTATGCAGGTTTGGGCGGATCAGCCGAGGGCTTTGATGTTCCCGAAGAAGGATATGCGTTCGATTTCCCCAAGGATCATGGGCCCCATCCGGCTTACCGGATCGAATGGTGGTATCTGACGGCCAACCTCAAGGGTGAAGATGGGCGCGACTATGGTGTTCAGTGGACCCTGTTCCGATCTGCTCTGAAGCCCTTTGAAACCGCCGGTTGGCAAAGCCCGCAAATCTGGATGGGTCACGCGGCGACAACAACGCCTGACACGCATTACTTCGCTGAGCGTCTTTCGCGTGGCGGGATTGGTCAGGCAGGCGTAACCGCTGAACCCTTTGAGGCTTGGATCGACGAATGGCGCATGGCCGGTCCTGATTTCGACACTCTGACCCTGACGGCCAACGGAGAGGATTTCAGCTATGATCTGTCGCTGACCGCTCAGGGACCATTGGTGTTTCACGGCGATGCAGGGTATTCGGTCAAATCTGCGGATGGTCAGGCTAGCTTTTATTACTCGCAGCCTTTTTACGCGGTTGAAGGTGTTCTTCGACTGCCAGACGGCGATGTGCACGTCACAGGCCAGGGTTGGTTGGACCGTGAATGGTCGTCGCAGCCGCTTGCTGCGGATCAAAGTGGATGGGATTGGTTTTCCCTCAGCTTCGAGGGCGGCGACAAGATGATGGCTTTTCGGTTGCGTGGGGGGCGCGGCGACTTCACCTCGGCCACTTGGATCAATGCCGACGGCAGTACCGAGGCTATCCCTAACGGAACCGTCCAAATGACGCCGCTGGCCACGCATCAGATCGCGGGGCGCGAGGTTCCAACACATTGGCGCGTTGCCTTACCGGATCGGGGTGTTGAAGTTGACGTTTCGGCCATCACACCCGAAGCATGGATGGGAACCCGCTTTGAGTATTGGGAAGGCCCTGTCACCGTAACCGGAAGCCATGAAGGCATCGGATACCTTGAGATGACAGGGTATTGATCCCTAATGTCTGATCACCGCACGACGTAAACAGAAACCGAAGAATGCCGCACAACGCGTGATGCGTTGGGACCCAGCAGGTAATCCTTGAAATCCGGCTTATGCGCACCGATTACGATCAAATCGGACCCGGCGCTTTCAGCGGTTTTCAGGATTTCCTGATAGGCCGTTCCTGTCGCCACAACATGGCGGATACTCTCATTTCTCTCTGACCCCAGTGCTTTGACACACAGCGATGTCAGAGTGGCCTGCGCCTCTTCAAATGCCTTGTCGTGGAAGTCGGGCTCAAAGAACCCCGACACCCAACTTTCACCAAAATCCGGCAGCACGGTCACAACATCCAGCTGCGCTCCTTCCAAATCCGCAAGAGCGGCCGCCTTTTGCAGAACCGGCACATCAATCTCACCATTGCTGATATCAATGGCGCATAGAACTGAACGTGTCATGCAAGCACCTCTCGTCTGGCGGCCCGGCCGCGTTGCAAAAGTGCGATGAGGCCAAGAAGAACCATCGCAGGGATATAGACCAACTGCTTGGGCGGCTGACTGGACGGCAGGCTGACCGAGGTCAGGCTTACGGCCTCATCCCCGTAATAATCGAAGATATCCAGATCGCCCGAAAGCGGTGTTCCTGGGAACGGTTCGTCCAGTTTAACAACGCCGTCTTCAGGGATCAGGATCAGCCCCAACGCCTCGACCCGCGCTGCGCCGCCGTCTTCCGAACCCACCGTGGCCACAACAGTTGTATCGGTCATTTCAAGCGTGTCGAAGTCTGGCCCGGACACAACAAGCCGCATCTCTGTTCCGGGTGGAACCTGACCGATTGTCTCTTCAAACGCAGCAGGTTCAACCGTCTGGAACGGAGGCGAAATGCGGTCCATGAAGAAGTCCGGCCTGAACAAGGCAAAGGCCACAAAGATCAGCGCGATGCTTTCATAAATCCGACTGTGGGTCAGGAAATACCCCATTGTACCGGCAGTAAAGACCAGAATGGCTATGGTGGCGAATATGGCGACGATTATGCCTTCGACCCATGTCACATCAATCAACAACAGGTCGGTGTTGAAGATGAACACAAACGGCAACGCCACAGTGCGCAGGCTGTAGAAGAACGCCGTGAAGCCGGTTTTGATCGCGTCCCCACCCGAGACAGCAGCGGCAGCGAAGCTAGCCAGACCCACAGGCGGTGTCACATCCGCCATGATGCCGAAGTAGAAGACAAACAGGTGGACGGCAATCAGCGGCACGATCAAGCCGCTTTGCGCGCCCAGTTCGACCACAACGCCTGCCATCAGCGAGCTGACAACGATATAGTTCGCCGTGGTCGGCAGGCCCATACCTAGGATCAGGCTGAGGATACCGACCATGATCAGCATCAGGATTAGGTTGCCACCCGAGAGGAACTCGACCAGATCGGCCATCACCTGTCCTACACCGGTCAGCGTCACCGTACCCACGATCACGCCCGCCGTGGCTGTGGCCAAAGCGATCCCGATCATGTTCCGCGCCCCGTCGATCAGGCCCTGCCACAGGTCAGCGACACCGTCGATAAAGCGATTGTACACATCGCTTTCGCCGCGGAAGAATGCCTTGAGCGGTTTTTGCGTCAGCAGGATCACGAACAGCAACGCGGTTGCCCAAAAGGCTGACAAACCAGGAGATTTCTGTTCGATCATCAGGAAGTAGACAAGCACGATAATCGGCAACAGATAGTGCAGACCTGCCTTGTAGATGTCCGCAATGACCGGCAGCGTGACCTCTTTGGCGTTTGGATCGTCGGGCTCAAGATCCGGCACCTGAGCGGCCAGATAAAGCAACACGACATAGATCGCGCAAACGATCAGGCTAAGGATCAATCCAGCCGCCGAAGGTGCCCAACTTGTCACCGCATCCACCGGGAATTGCGAGCTATAGCACAGACCGGCAAATACCACGAAGAAAGACAACATCCCAACAACGGTCCGCGCCAAATGTACATCCCGGTCGCCCAGGGTCGGCATGTTCCGCTTAACCGCTTCAAGATGGACGATATAGACCAGCGCGATGTAGGAAATCGCAGCAGGCAGGAAGGCGTGGGTGATGACCTCGACATATGAGATGCCCACATATTCCACCATCAGGAAGGCCGCAGCGCCCATAACCGGTGGCATGATCTGGCCATTCACCGAAGACGCAACCTCGACCGAACCCGCCTGTTCGCTGGAAAAGCCCACGCGTTTCATCAACGGAATGGTGAAGGTGCCGGTGGTTACAACATTGGCAATCGACGAACCCGAGATCAGGCCGGTCGCGGCCGAACCCACAACGGCAGCCTTCGCAGGACCGCCACGCAGATGGCCAAGCGCACCGAAGGCCATTTTGATGAAATAGTTCCCTGCCCCGGCCTTATCCAACAAGGCGCCAAACAGAACGAACAGGAAGACGAATTTCGTGGAAACGCCAAGAGCGATGCCAAACACACCTTCTGACGTGATCCACATATGGCTCATCGCCTTTTTCAGGCTCGCGCCTTTCCAACGGATCACTTCGGGCACCCACTCGGATGAACCGAAGAAGACATAAGCCAAAAAAATCGTCGCGATAATCGCCATGGCCGGGCCAAGCGCGCGGCGCGCGGCCTCGAACAACAGTAGCAGGCCGCCCAATGCGATCCACTTGTCCGTGTCATCGGCCAAACCGCCTGCATTGACGATCTTGTCATAGAAGAAATAACCGTAAAGCGCGACAAACGCGCCCAGAATACCCATGATCCAGTCCTGAATCGGGATATAGTTCCGAGGGCTGGACTTCAGCGCCGGATAAGCCGCAAAGGCCAGAAACATCGCAAAAGCCAGATGGAATTGGCGCGAGTTGTTCACAACGCTTCCGGGAAGGACATAGTTCGAGATTGGCGAGGCCAGAACAACCTGAAAAATCGACCAGATTGCAGCCACGATGGCCAGAAAAATCCCGACGTTGCCGACCGGGTTGCGCCCGCCGGCGTCGGAAGACGCAACCAGATCCTGAAGCTCTTCTTCGGATAGCGGGCGATTGGATTGTGTGTCGGAACTCATAAAATGTCTCCCCGTCACGGCCTTTTTCGGCCTTTTGGAACCCCGTTTGACACGGGTTGTGTGCAGGGCGCCCGAAGGCACCCTGCGTCAGGTCTGGCTTACTGAATCCAGCCTTTTTCTTTGTAGTACTTTTCAGCACCCGGATGCAGCGGTGCCGACAGGCCGTCCGCGATCATCTCTTCGGGCTTCAGGTTGGCAAATGCAGGGTGCAGCTTTTTGAAGTCATCGAAGTTCTCGAAGACCGAGCTGACAACCGCATAGACCGCATCTTCCGATACGTCCGCTGACGTCACAAAGGTTGCGCCCACACCAAAGGTCGACGTGTCGCCGTCCGATCCACGGTACATGCCACCGGGAATGGTTGCGGTGCGGTAGAACGAGTTATCGTTGACCAGTTTGTCTACGGCTTCGCCGCTGACATTCACCAGAACCGAGTCACATGCGGTGGTGGCTTCTTGAATCGAACCCGAAGGGTGACCGACGGTGTAAACCATCGCATCGATCTGGTTGTCGCACAGTGCAGCCGACTGTTCAGCCGCCTTCAGTTCGGTCGCCAGTTCGAAATCGCCCGTGGTCCAGCCCATTTCACCCAGCAGAACCTCCATGGTGCCGCGCTGACCGGAACCGGGGTTGCCGATGTTGACGCGCTTGCCTTTCAGGTCCTCAAAATTGGTGATGCCGGAATCTGCGCGGGCCACAACGGTGAACGGCTCGGGGTGAACCGAGAAGACTGCACGCAGGTTTTCGAACGGGCCAGCCTCTTCGAACTTCGAGGTGCCGTTATAGGCATGGTACTGCCAGTCGGACTGTGCCACACCAAACTCCAGTTCGCCTTCGCGAATGGTGTTGATGTTGTAGACCGAACCACCGGTCGATTCGACCGAGCAGCGCACGCCATGTTCCTTACGGCCTTTGTTCACCAGACGGCAGATCGCGCCTCCTGTCGGGTAATACACGCCGGTTACGCCACCGGTGCCGATTGTGATGAACTCTTCCGCATACGCGGCTGGTGCCATCATGGCCGCCGTCACAAACGCGCCAAGGCTCAGTTTGCTGCTGTTTTTCATGTTTTAACTCCCAATTTTTTATCTGGCAGTTGGAACCCAAATGGGTCGGCCTGCTCTGGGAAGCGTGCCGATAATACAATCCGGCCCGTCCCGCAACAGGTACAACTCTTTGAATTTTCCAATTTCTCCCAACCCTTGTGAGGTTTCATTCAGAGACGCTGATTGTCAAGGCCGCCGCCCGGTCTGACCGCCTCAAACCGCATATATGAGCTTGAATTGCGAAGTTTCCCCATCAGCGCAATGCGCGCTGACCCGGTATCTCCAACGACACTTAAAGTTCAAACATACGCCTCATTCCTGGCGCAAATGGAAGGCACCTGCTCGTCAGGTTCGGATGTAATGATTGCCCATATTGCCGGACCCAGCGAACAGAAAACCCCCAACTTTGGACTTCAAAATGGCAAAGAAATACCTCTGCGTGCTCGCGGTTGCGGCTGCGGCAGCAACCCCTGTTTTGGCAAATAACGCTCTGAAACAAGATGATTTTTCAGTTGAATGTGTATCAGATGTGGACGGCAGCAACGTAACTTTGAAACGGTCAGGCGGTTCGGACAAAGGCCATCTTTCCACAGGCGACCTTGAAGGCGAAGCCGCAATTTATCCTGTCGGAGAATCAATGACGTTTTTGCTGATGCAGGACGGGCAGGTCGTCACGTTTGTCGTGAACTATGACAGCTTGAAATACGACATGATGGTCAAAGGCGCGGTTCAAAAATTTGACCGGGGCACGTGTCCGGTATCCTGAGGAGCCCAACACGAGATAGCTTCCGCCAAATGGCGCTATTTCGGCGTTAAAACTGAACGCTCAGCTTTGCGGAATTTTGAAATCGAATACCGGATTTAAGCCGAGCGATCAGAAAAAAGAAGCGGCGCATGCACGCCGCTTCTTTTGTTTTATCAGCGACTTAAGCAGAAGCCTTAAAGATCTTTTCAATGTTGCTGCCCAGGGCGGCATTGAACTCGGCATCAGATTGCTGTTTCGACAGACCTTCGGTCAGCGCACGCGAAAACGACGCGATCATCTTGCCGTTCTGGCCCAGCAAATCACACGCCTGCTCAGTCGAATACCCACCTGACAAGGCAACCACGCGCACCACGCGCGGGTGATCGGCCAATTCATCATAAAGATTTGCCGTGCTGGGGATCGTCAGTTTCAGCATGATGTCCTGCCCCTCGGCCAACTGGTCCAGGTTTTTCAGGATTTCAGCCTTCAGGATGTCTTCCGCCTCGGCCTTGGTTTCCGAGTTGATGTTAACTTCGGGCTCGACAATCGGAACCATGCCTGCGGCAACGACCTCGCGGGCCACATCGAACTGCTGCACCACAACGGCAGCGATGCCTTCGGCGTTGGCTTCATGAATCACCGAACGTTCCTTGGTGCCAAACACACCCGCTGCCTTGGCCAGCGTTTCGGCCAGACCCGGGATCGGTTTCATCATCTGGACGCCATTCGCGGTCTCTTCCAGACCTTTGTCGATTTTCAGGAACGGAACGATGCCTTTGACCGACCATAGGTAATCCGCAACCTTGCGGCCGTCGATATCTTCACCCAGCGTGCGTTCGAACAAGATCGCACCGATCACTTTATCCTTGGTGAAGTCGTCCGCCAGAATGATCCGCGCGCGCATGTTCTGGATTTCGCCAAACATCTCTTCTTCCGAGGCGTAATCCGACGCGTCCACCCCATACAGCGCCAGCGCCTTGGGGGTCGATCCACCGCTTTGATCCAGTGCGGCGATAAAGCCTGCTCCGTTGGACATCTGTGCGCGCTGTTCTGCTTTCGACATAATGATTTCCCGTTCAAGAATGATTCCGATTTCATTCCTCGCATACAGCACGGTGATGGACGATGGTAGTTTGTTAGCGCTCAACCAACCTCAACCATATCCCGTCCTTGGACCGAACGGTCAGATGCGCCACCGGAACCGGCGTTTTTCCGGGGATTGTTTCGAATTTGAATTGACGCAACAGCACCGACAGGATCAGGGGGCCCTCAACCATCGCAAACCCCGCCCCCGTGCACACTCTTGGTCCGGCGGAGAACGGAATGTAGGCATTGCGCTGACATGTTTTGCCGTTCTCTGTCTTCCAGCGCGAGGGATCGAACCCGTCGGGATTGTCCCAAAGCCTTTCTTGCCGATGCAGGTGCCACGGGCTGACGACAATTTGTGCACCCTTCGGAACCTCTCGATCGCGAAACTGTTCAGGACATTGCGTTTCCCGAACCATCATTGGCACCGGTGGATAAAGTCGCAACGCCTCGCGAAATACATCCCTGGCGACGTTCAGCCTGGACATGGTCGTAAAGGACGGGTCCGGATATGCCTGTGCCTCTTCGGCGACTTTCTCTTGCCAGTCGGGGTACAGCGCCAGCAGATAAAGCGTCCAGGCCAGAGCCGAAGCGCTGGTTTCATGGCCCGCCAGAAAGAAGATCGCGACCTGATCAATCATCTCGTCGGTTTCAAAACACTTCCCAGTGGCGGGATCGGGTGTTGTCATGATTTTTGTGGCCAGATCCTTTGGTGCCGTCCCATCAGCAATGGCCGCAGCGCGAACCGCTGTAAGTTTCTGGATCAAACGCCTGATATCACGCGCATTCCGCCGCGTGTCGCCGGCATGTAGACGAGGAACCCAACGAGGCAGGGGCAAAAAGGCTGCAAGGTTCAAAAGCGGTTGCCGCCTTTGATAGGCGCGGAATTTTTGGAACACTTCGGCTGCGATTTCATTTTCGATAGGCACCGAAAAAAGTGTTCTGAAAATGACATCTGCGGCGACATGGCTGGTGATTTCTTCAACTTCAATCTCCATTCCAACACTGGAGCACAGCCGATCCGCGCAGGCTTGTGACGCGTCTCGCATCGCCGGAAACGTATCTTTCAACCGCCCGCCTTCGAACGCTGGATCAATGATACGACGTTGTCGCTTCCATGCCTCACCGTTTGTCAGAAATACAGACTCACCCAAAAGCGGCCGCAAACCTTCGCTGATCCGGTTGGATTTCGGGAAATCTTCGGGCCTCTTTTTCAAAACCAGATCAACCAGTTCCGGCTGATTGATCATGTAAGATCTAAAGAACGGCGTTCGAAATTCCGCCATCCACGCGCGATAGAGCCGTTGGGGCTGTGCCGAAAGCAGGTCTTTCCGAAACAGTCTCAGATACTGCCACAGCGAAACTTTGTCTGGGCGTGGGGTCGGTTTTGGCGGGATCATGCGTGAACCGTAGTGTATTTTGAAACGGGCTGATCAATACGTGACGGTGAAGGCGCCCGCCCGGCAAATCGTGCAGCCAAGGTTTGGGGGCCCGCGGTGATCCGAAAATAATCGTATGCACCCGGACGGTCAAAGGCGCAGAGATACTGAAAATGCAGTTTGAAGAACCGCCAACGATCGGCCTTCCAGCGCTCAGGTGACAGTGTTTGAGTAAACGCTGCCGACAAAACCAGAGGCCACTTCTTATCAGGGCTGCCCACACCGCTGACTGCAACCGGGTCGCATAGCGCAAAGGCGCAGCCATCGCCGGGGGCGGTAAAATCGACCCATGCCACAGTGGGTTGCTTGGATAGAAACTGCAAATCCGCGCGTAGACGGTGTGCGTTTGGCAGGAAGGAAACCATGGGAACCACCTGCCCCAAAGTCAGAAACGACAAAACCGGTCCTTGGTCAGACACATCACTATCACGGATCAGATCGGCCAGCACCGACACACCCAGATGCGCGCCCGAGCTGTGACCGATCACCAAAACCTCGTCCACCTCTTCAGTCAAAGCGTCTTTGATCAGGTCTTGGAATGTGTCCAATCGCGACTGCAACTGCCGCGGAGTTTCCCCCTTTAACTGCGCGGAATATGCGTAGTCATGCATCAGGTAATAGGCAAACAGCCGGTTGTCGATTGTGCGAAACCAACGTAACACCGCATAAGCCAGAATACCCGCCGGAACCAAAGCCCACAGCCCAACCATTGGGACTAGCAGTTTCGCCGTCGCCCACGCAAACAGCAGCGCGACCAGCAATTGTAAAAGCAACATGCCAACCGGATAGAGTGCAGCAATCACCGGCCCTTTTCTCAGCCCCATCAACCGACGCAGAGTACCCGTTGAGATGTAGGTCCAAGCGGTTCGCGCCAGTTGCAGATAGGTGGACAGGATCGATCCCGTCATGCTGTCCCGCACGATATCCGACCAGACCAGCACATCGACATCCGTGTGCACCCGTTCGCCATCCTGAAGCGATGTGACATGCCAGCCAAAGACGTCAGCTCGCGGCTTGGCTGACACGGAAATCTCATAGCCGGAAATCTCAGCCTGGGCCTGTGACTCAGACCGATACAGCTCCCGGTATCGTCTGGGCGGAAACGGATCATAACCGGGAATGTAAAACACCCGACGTTTGCGCACCTGAGGCTGATTTGTCTGACTGCTCATGCCCTTACCTTCTGCCGTGCAGGTTAACGCAGGCTTGAGGTCAAGGTAAGGGGGTCAGCGGTTCATCCAAAATTTGCCAATGCCGGGAAGGTTTCCAGCAACCACCAGCTGAACCGTGTGAACAGACCGGTGATCAGCATGATGCCCACGAACAACAGCAATCCACCCATGACCTTTTCGATCGTACCCATGTAAGGCTTGATGCGGTTCATGACGGTCATCGATCGGTTCAGGAACATAGCCGCCAGAAGGAATGGAATACCCAGCCCCGCCGCGTAGACGCCCAGCAATACCGTACCACGGGCCACTGATGCCTCATTCGCCGCCAGCGATAGGATCGCACCCAACTGAGGCCCAATGCAGGGCGTCCAGCCAAAGGCAAACGCCAAACCCAGAATATACGCCCCAAAAACCGAGCCACCGGAATCACCGGTATCGATCCGCGCTTCGCGGTCCAGAAACGGGATGCGGAATACGTTCAGGAAGTGAAGGCCAAACACGATCACCACCGCACCCGAAAGCTTGGCAAAAAGCACCTGATTCTGAAGAACAAACGCCCCGAAGGCAGACGCGGTAAAGCCCAAAAGCAGAAAGACGGTCGACAGACCCATCACAAAGAACAATGCCGACATCGTTGCCTTGCGCCGCGCACGGGCCTCGTCCTGCATCTCGTTGATTGTGACGCCGCTCATATACGCCAGATAAGGCGGCACGATGGGCAGCACGCATGGTGACAGAAAGCTGATCAAGCCACCCAACAGCGCGACAAACATGGCGGGCAACAGTCCCGCGTCTATGATTTCAATTCCGAACATGTCTCTGCACATAAGTGATGAATGTCGATCCGTCACGGGGCCATTCAGTCACATCCTCGTGGTTGGAATCTGGACAATATTTCAACTTGGTCCTATCCCGAAATGCATGACCGATATAACAGATACATTGGACGCCCTTGGGCTTTTGTGTCCTCTGCCCGTCCTCAAAGCCCGCAAACGGCTTAAATCCTTGCCTGCAGGGGCCGTACTGCGGGTGCTGGCCGATGATCCGGCGGCCATCGTCGATGTTCCACATTTTTGCTCCGAAGCCGGACATACGCTGCTGTCTCAGGAACTTGACGGGGCGCATCAGGTTTATCTGATCCAAAAAGCCGTCTAAAAATCCTTCGGATTACTAAAAAGGCGGGCTCCTCAGCCCGCCTTTTCATTACTTGCCCAGCGACCACCACCCGCGTCGCTTCGGCTTGGCGGGGCCTGGTTCCGGTTCTTCTGCTACTGTTTCCAGCACAGGCTCAGGCGTCTCTTCCACAGGAGCTTCTACTGCGGGCTCAACCTCATCAGCAGTGACCTCTTCAACCGCTTGCGCCGCGAGTTCTTCCACAACACCAGACGTCTCTTCGGCTGGCGCATCCTCGACACTGGCCTCTTCTGCGTTCACCGGTTCCTCTGGTGCAACATCAACAGTCTCAGCTTCCGCCTCAAGAGTTTCGCCTTGTTCCTGAGCCACCTCGGGCACCTCGGCCTCAGGGTTTTCTGCAGCGTCCTCGGCCACAGGCGCCTCAGCTACGGTCTCAGCTTCAACACCTTCAGTTGCTTCAGCCTGTTCAACCGTTTCCTCGGCCGCAACGTCCTTTTTCCGGCGACGCGGAGCACGTTTACGCTTGGGCTTGGCAGGCTTTTCTTCCTCTGCCGCTTCCGCTTCTACGACGTCAGCCGCACCTTCTTCATCGGCGGCATCACCAGAAGCGTTCTCCTGCGCCTCTCCTTCGGAGCTTTCGTTGGATTGCTCTGCGGCATCACCATTGCCCCCACCCTTCTTGCGCCGACGACGGCGACGTTTGCGCTTGGGCTTGGCATCATCTTCGGTTGGGGTGGTATCGTCCTCGACCTCTTCCTCGTCAGACGAGTCCACCATGTCCATCAGAGACGCATCCACAGAAACGACAGGCGCAGTGGCTTCAGGCACAATCCGGCTGGCGGTTTTAAATTTCTCCATCGAGAAATCGGGGCTCACCAAGTGGATGTCGCCTTCGATCCGCACAGACAGGCCATACCGGGCTTCGATCTGAGCAATGTGCTCACGCTTCTGGTTCATCAAGAAGTTGGCAATGCTGACCGGGCAGCGCACCAAAACTTCACGCGAACGACGGCGTGTGCCTTCCTCTTCGATCTGACGCAGAATCGACAGAGCCATGTTGTCGTCCGAACGGATCAGACCTGTGCCGTGACATGCCGGACATGGCTGCGTCGTGGCCTCGATCATTCCGGGGCGCAGTCGCTGGCGACTCATTTCCAACAAACCAAAGCCCGAAATCCGGCCGACCTGAATACGCGCGCGGTCAGTTTTCAGCTTGTCCTTCAGACGTTTTTCCACCGCCGCGTTATTCTTGCGCTCGTCCATATCGATGAAATCGATGACGATCAGACCGGCCAAATCCCGAAGACGCAGCTGGCGCGCTACCTCTTCGGCGGCCTCCAGGTTTGTCTTCAGCGCGGTCTCTTCGATCGAGCCTTCTTTGGTCGCGCGCCCCGAGTTTACGTCGATGGCGACCAGAGCTTCGGTCACACCAATCACGATATAACCACCGGATTTCAGCTGAACCGTCGGGTTGAACATGCCCGCCAAATAGCTTTCCACCTGATATCGCGCGAACAAAGGCAGGGCATCTTCGTACCGTTTCACGTTCTTGGCGTGGGACGGCATGATCATTTTCATGAAGTCCTTGGCGATGCGATAACCGCCTTCGCCTTCAACAAGAACCTCATCAATGTCTCGATTGTAAAGATCGCGGATCGACCGTTTGATCAGATCGCCTTCCTCATAGATCTTCGCTGGCGCAATCGACTCCAGCGTGAGCGCGCGGATCTGTTCCCACAAACGCTGCAGGTATTCATAATCACGCTTGATCTCGGACTTGGTGCGTTTAGCACCCGCAGTGCGGATGATCAGACCCGCCCCAGTCGGCACATCAATGTCCGCCGCGATTTCTTTCAATTTCTTGCGGTCGGCGGCGTTGGTGATTTTGCGGCTGATACCGCCACCGCGCGCGGTGTTCGGCATCAATACACAATAGCGACCGGCCAAAGACAGATAGGTTGTCAGCGCAGCGCCCTTGTTGCCGCGTTCTTCCTTGACCACCTGCACCAGCAGGACCTGACGAACCTTGATGACTTCCTGAATCTTGTAACGACGCGGGCGCGGTTTGCGTGGCGGACGGATGTCTTCGCTGTCATCTTCGTCAGCTACAGATTCAATCGAGTCGTCTTTCGACGAGGCATCGGCGCTCTTGCCTTCAGCATCCTCGTCATCCGCACCCTGATCGCCGTCTGCATCTGCAGCAGCTTCACCCGAGGTCTCAACATCGTCAGAAGCAACCGCCTCATCCGCCGATGCGCTATCAGCTTCTGCGCTTACTTCTGTCTCATCGCTTGAGGCCTCACCAGCGTCTTTACTGACTTCACCTGTTTCGTCACCGGCTTCTTCGGGCGATGCAGACGTGTCTTCCACCTCAGAAACAGATTCTTCTGCCGCGTTATCTGACGCAGTTTCTGCCGAAGTCGCATCGCTGTCTTCCGGCTCTTCTACCGGTGTTTCAGCCACGATCTCCATCGGAGAGGTTCCCTCGGGCACCTCTGCATCTTCGCCATCGGCCAAATCGATGGTTTCCATACCGGTTGGCTCGGTAGAAACCTCCATTGTCTCAACCGGATCGTCCGACTTCACATCTGCCGCCTTGGAACGCGACCGAGACCGCCGCTTTTTGGGCTTGGCTTCTTCGGCTTCGTCACGCGCCTTCATCGCCTCGGCATAGGCGCGCTCTTCCTCCATCAACGCCTCACGGTCGGCGACGGGGATCTGATAGTAATCCGGATGAATTTCCGAAAAGGCCAGGAATCCGTGACGGTTCCCACCATAGTCGACGAACGCCGCCTGCAGCGACGGCTCAACCCGTGTTACTTTTGCAAGGTAGATGTTGCCAGCAAGCTGGCGCTTGTTTTCGGATTCAAAATCGAACTCCTCGACCTTGTTTCCGTCGACCACCACGACGCGGGTTTCCTCCGCGTGGGTGGCATCGATAAGCATTTTCTTAGCCATGTTTCCTTGGTGCACCGCGCCAAACGCGTTGTCCTGACCTGTCCAGGCGGACAGGCGCTTTTGGGGAGGTGTCTTGTCTGGGCGATTTCAGACGGCGCGCGGCAGGGTCTGGCGCTGTGGCCCCCTGCCCGGTCTCTCAATCGTTGCGCGCGCGTCATCGCGGTTCTTCTCCGACAGGCGCAGTTTCTGCAGCCCGCCCATTTATTCCTTTCACCCGACGTATCGGGCTCAGGTACTCCACTGCCCGCAATCGGGGCACAATCGGTCTGCTTCGCAGCGAAATTAACGTGCAGCAAAGCAGCGAAACTCAAAGATTCGGGACTTAAGAGCGCTAAAAAGGCCCGGCCCGTCCGAACACAATAAAAGCAGTCCTGTGGAAAAGACAATGGGCAAACTGCATCAAGACCGCCGACGCAGCGCGGGATCTCTTCATCTGGCCCAAAATACCTCGGGGGAGTCGCCAAAGGCGACGGGGGCAGAGCCCCCATTCGCAACGGTTAAAGATAGTCCGACCGCTGAAGTCCGTATTTGGCCATCTTCTCGTTCAACGTCCGGCGCGGCAGGCACAATTCGTCCATGACCGACGCGATCGACCCCTTGTGGCGGCGCATTGTATTGTCGATCAGCATCCGCTCGAACGCTTCGACATATTCCTTCAACGGCTTGCCTTCGGTGGTCATCACTGGCTGCATCTCTTCATGGTCGGACATCAGCAACGACGCAATCGTTCCTGATCCTCGACGTGATTGCAGCACGGCACGCTCGGCAATGTTGATCAGTTGCCGCACATTGCCCGGCCAAGGCGCTTGCAGCAGCTGCGCCGCTTCCTGCGCACTGACCTGAGGGGCATCGCAGCCATATTCCTCTGCAAATTGCTCGCTGAGGCGCGTAAACAGGGTAAGAATGTCCTCACCCCGCTGACGAAGTGGCGGCATGGTGATCCGCAATGCCGCCAACCGATAGAACAGGTCGGGGCGCAGAACGTCTTCGGATGTCTTCCCCGCTTCCTGCAGGTTCGAAATCGCAACAATCCGCGTTTCAGCAGGGGTGCCCTGCTCGTTCATCACGCTCAGCAGTTTGGCTTGCAAGGTATCGCTCAGCGCCTCGACATCTTCCAGTACCAGTGTCCCGCCGCGTGCTTCTTCGATGGCCGGCAGTTGCGCATCCTCGGGCATCATCGGGCCAAACAGGCGTTTGGCCAGCGCGTCTTCCTCCAACGCGGCGCAGGACACCAGAACAAACTTCTTGCCTGCGCGGCTACCCACCGCATGCAGCGCATGCGCCACCAGCGTCTTGCCGGTTCCCGTCTCACCGTCGATCAACACATGACCGTCGGCTTGCCCAAGATCCAGAATATCCTCACGCAGCCGCTCCATTACGGGGCTGGCACCGATCAGCTTGTTCATGATCTGCGTGCCACCCGACAGCTCACGCCGCAGCGCCCGGTTGTCCAGTGTCAGACGGCGTGCATTGCTGGCGCGTTTGGCCAGTTCGGACATGCGATCAGGGTTAAACGGCTTTTCAAGGAAATCGAACGCACCGACGCGCATCGCCTCAACCGCCATCGGAACGTCGCCATGCCCCGTGATCATGATAACTGGCAGGGTGCTGTCGGCCCCCATCAGCTTTTTCAAAAGCTGAATGCCATCCATCCCCGGCATCTTAATGTCCGAAATCACAATCCCCGGATAATCCGGTCCCAGAACCTTGAGCGCATCTTCCGCGCTGGCAAAGGTTTCAGTGTCGTATCCGGACAAAGCAAGCCACTGGCTGATCGACTGGCGCATGTCCTGTTCGTCATCCACAATGGCAATTTTCATGGCCTGTGCCATAGTCATTCCTCGTTATTCCGCGGCCTCAAGGCCGTCGCTTCCCAGTGCCGGCAACTGCATTTCGAACACCGCGCCACCATATTGGCCGTTGCGCGCAGTCAGCCGTCCCCCATGGTCGTTCACGATCCCCGACGAGATGGCAAGCCCCAGTCCAACCCCGTCGCCAGGCTGTTTGGTAGTATAGAACGGCTCGAACAGGTTCTCGATATCTTCGATACCGTGCCCGTTGTCCCGCACGGTCAGAACCGCCATGTCGCCCGCCGCCAGGATGATTTCCACATCTGGCTCTGCCACTGATTTGGTGGCATCCAGCGCGTTTCGCAAGAGGTTGACCATCACCTGCTCGATCCGCATCCGGTCCCCCATCACCATGACAGGTTCTTCCGGCAGGATCTGAGTGATCTTCACATGACGCTGACGCAGTTGCGGCTCCATCATGGACAAGGCCGAGGCCAGCGCTTCACCAAGGTTTACAGGCGAAAACGCATCCGCCCCTTTGCGGGCATAAGACTTGAGCTGGCGCGTGATCGCCCCCATCCGCTCGATCAGACCGTCGATGCGTCCAAAGCTGGCAAGCGCCTCTTCCGGTCGGTTGCGCCGCAACAACAGACGCGCCCCGGCGAGATATGTTTTCATTGCAGCCAGAGGTTGATTAAGCTCGTGACTGACCGCAGCCGACATCTCGCCCAAGGCGGCCAGTTTCGAACTTTGCGCAAGGGTCTGTTCCGCCAAATCCAGCGTCTTTTCAACCCGTTCCCTCTCAGCAATTTCCCGCTGTAGCCGTGCGTTCAATGCGCGAAGCTCTGCCGACTCGCGCTGAAACAGCGCCATGCGAAGGGTCGCCCGACGGCTGAGCGCATAAAACGTCAGCGCCAGAAGAATCGCAAATCCCATGATTTCCAGCGCAAGCACACTGTTCACCTTTTCGCGGATCGACTCAAAGGTGGTGAACGACGTCATTTGCCAACCCCGGAACGGGATGCGTGTTTCCATGCGCATCACGGCCTCGCCTTGCAGGTAGGCGTCCGGCGGCAAAGCCGTCCAATCGGTTGTGGCCCGAATGGCGCGTTGAATTGCGCCTTGCGGCGGTTGCCGCAGCATCGCCGTGCTCTCTTCCAACCCACGCCAGCGGGGCTCGGTGGACAGGATGATGGTTCCGGTACTGTCGGTGACCATCACCGCGTCCGAAATACCGGCCCAGGCGCGTTCGAATTTCTGAAGGTCGACCTCGACAACGATGACCCCCAAAATTTCCGATCCGTTTTCCAGTCGCCGGGAATAGACGAAGCTGTATCCGCCGGATTCCCTGGGAATGACCGAAAAGATCGTGGCATTAGACCGGATGGCATCCACATAATAAGCTGTAT
This sequence comes from Ruegeria sp. HKCCA5929, assembly GCF_013034525.1. Taxonomy (NCBI): domain Bacteria; kingdom Pseudomonadati; phylum Pseudomonadota; class Alphaproteobacteria; order Rhodobacterales; family Roseobacteraceae; genus Ruegeria; species Ruegeria sp. HKCCA5929. The sequence continues at coordinate 413,500 of NZ_WQGE01000001.1, read as the reverse complement.
TTCTGTGCCCTTCACCCAGCTTGTTCCGATCCGTTGCGGCAACGGTTCGACCATCGCTGTCCAAAAGCATCAGCGAGGCCGCGCCAATTTCTTCAACGAAGGAAATCAGGCGCTGGGTCGACAACGTATAATCACTGGATTGCAGCGCTGAAATCAGGGTCGGGTCTCGTGCCAGCAACTGTGGCACGATCGAGTTTCGACGCAACTCACTCAGCAGGTTACCGGAATACAGGGCCAGTCGCAGCTCTGCCCGGTTTCGCGTTGATTCCGTGAACCTGTCGGTCAACAGGCTATTGGTAATCCAGACCGTGGTAATAGTCGCAAGAAGAAGAACAAGAACAGCAATGCGCAACCGCCAGCCCAGCGGAGCACCGCGAAGCGGTTTCAACATATTTGACCAAGCTGATCGCACGTCCGAGTTCATGGCCAGACGTTACGCGCGGGCGCGCGCGACCTCAAGTCACGCTGCTTCAAACACGCCTGACAATGCGCGGAACAGCGCCACTCCGTCCGTGCCACCATGCCCTTCATCTGCTGCACGCTCGGGATGAGGCATCATCCCAAGTACACGGCGGTTTTCGGACAGGATGCCAGCGATGTCACCGACTGAGCCATTGGGATTCTCGGTATAGGTGAACGCGATGCGGTCCTGATCCTTCAGGGCCGCAAGTGTTTCGTCATCCGCGAAGTAGTTGCCGTCATGGTGCGCGATTGGGATACCGATCACGTCGCCTGCATTATAGCCCCCGGTAAACACGCTGTCGCTTGTTTCGACCTTCAAGCCCACTGTTTTGCAGATGTATTTCAGACCGGCATTGCGCAACAACGCGCCAGGCAGGATGCCGGTTTCCGTCAAAACCTGAAATCCGTTGCAAATACCCACGGCATAACCGCCGCGTTCGGTATGCTCGACCACCGCCTTACAGATCGGAGATTTGGCGGCGATGGCACCGCAGCGCAGATAGTCTCCATAGGAAAAGCCACCCGGTACGCCCACGATATCAACACCGTTGGGCAAGGCCGCGTCTTTGTGCCAGACCATATCAACCTTGAAACCGGCCTGTTCGAATGCGACGGCGAGGTCTCGGTCACAGTTGGATCCGGGGAATACGATTACGGCTGCGCGCATGGCGGGCCCTCCTACGAGACAAAATCTGTAACCACTGCAACGCCCGGAGGGGTTGGGTGGTCAAAGTCGGCAAGCTCAGCACTCACCTGGTTAAGAGTTATTTTGCGCGTGACCAGCGGGCTCAGGTCAATCCTGCCCCCGGCGATCAGCGACAACAAAGACGGGTAGCGCCAGCTTGGCATGCCCCGCGTTCCGAAAACAGAAAGCTGGCCGGAATAAAGCACGTCCATCGGCAAAGCCATCTGTGTGTGATCACCGGCCGGCATGCCGATCTGCACCATGCGGCCCATTTTGCGCAGTGACCGCATCGCAGATACGGTTGTGACTTCGATGCCCAAAGCCTCAATCGCAACATGCGCGCCGCCGCCAGTGATGTCTTTTACTGCCTGCGGCGCGTCACATGTTGTGGCATTGACAACCGCATCAGCCCCCAAAGACTGTGCATAGCTCAGCTTGTCATCCACAATGTCGACCACGACGACCCTTGCGCCAAGGGCCTTGCCCAAAAGCAGCGTGGAAATCCCAACACCGCCGCCGCCGAAGACAGCAATCCATTCCCCACCCTGAACCTGCGCCCGTCCGACCAAAGCCTGCCAGGCCGTTGTCACACGACACCCCAAGGCTGCAGCAACTTCGGGCGCAATGCTGTCAGGCAGTGCTGTGAGGTTGGCATCCGCATGGGCCACTGCGATATATTCAGCAAAAGCACCATCACAGGTGAACCCAGGAACAATCTGGTCATTGCAGATTGTCTGGTGCCCCTGCGCGCAGTCTGCGCAATGCCCGCAAGCCAGAATGAACGGCGCGATGATCTTGTCGCCCACCCGCCAGCGGGTGACCCGAGAACCGACCGCGACAACCTCACCACAATATTCATGACCGGGTGTCATCGGAAGGATTACGTCCGGGTCCGCGCCAGACCATGCATGCCAATCGGATCGGCACACGCCACACGCCAAAACCCGAACCACAACACCATCTTCGGCGGGTTCAGGATCGGGCACGGTCGCAACCTCAAGCGGTTGACGGTAGGTGATCAGACGCGCGGCCCGCATTCGATCAGACCAGTTCGATCTCGTAGCGTTCGATGACGGTGTTGGCCAACAGCTTTTCGCACATTTCGGTCACATCTGCCTCGGTCGCGCCATCAGCCAGTTCAAGGTCAATCACTTTGCCCTGACGGACACCTTCGACCTGATCAAAGCCCATTGCGCCCAATGCGTGCCGAACTGCTTCGCCCTGCGGGTCCAGCACCCCGTTCTTGAGCATCACATGAACCCGTGCTTTCATTTTGGCAACTCCACCTTCGGGCCGCTATCCATGGCCCATTTCGTTGCGCGGGGGATAGCGTGCCTGACCGTTTTCGACAACCCTGTTTCCCAAGCAGTTTGCCGCAGTTGTCATCACGCAAAGCGACTCTTTTGGTTGATAATCAACAGATGAACCTGCCCAGACCGCAAAAACCAAAATGCGCCGTGTTTTTTGCCGCGGCGCATTTTAGTTGAAACAAAAGTTCCCTGAACGGGTCAGTTGATCAGTGTCGGCTTGGTGACATTGGTATTCGGCAGCACACCCAAACGGCGCGCAACTTCTGAATACGCATCGGTCAGATTGCCCAGGTCACGACGGAACACGTCTTTGTCCAGCTTCTGACCGGTTTCGATGTCCCAAAGGCGGCAGCTGTCGGGGCTGATTTCGTCAGCCACGATCAAACGCTGATAATCCCCTTCGAAAATGCGTCCGATTTCGATCTTGAAGTCCACAAGGCGGATACCAACCGCCAGCATCACACCGCTCATGAAGTCGTTCACGCGCAGCGCTAGGCTGAGGATATCGTCCATGTCCTGTTGGCTGGCCCAGCCAAAGGCAGCGATATGTTCTTCGGTGACCAGAGGATCACCCAACGCATCGTCTTTATAGCAGTATTCAACGATCGGGCGCGGCAGCTGTGTCCCTTCGGCTATGCCCAGACGTTTAGACATCGATCCGGCGGCATAGTTTCGAACGATCACTTCCAACGGAACGATCTCGCAATTGCGCACCAGTTGTTCGCGCATGTTCAGGCGGCGAATAAAGTGGTTCGGAATACCGATCTGAGTCAGGCCGTTCATGAAAAATTCGGACAGGCGATTGTTCAGCACACCTTTGCCGTCAATCACATCCTTCTTTTCAGCGTTGAATGCTGTGGCGTCATCCTTGAAATACTGCACGATCGTGCCCGGTTCGGGGCCTTCATACAAAATCTTGGCTTTGCCTTCGTAGATTTTCTTGCGACGCGCCATAAGCGACCTTTCCAGTCTGAGCAAAGGGAATGAGTCCCCTCTCGTTGGCGTCCTCATAGTGCAAGCACTCTTTTCCCGCAAGTTCATGTACCCGAGAGGCTTTGACGCAGCGCAAATACCTTGCGCCCGGGACGTCGTATGGTCATATCATCAGGAAAGAAGATGTAACCCAAGAGGTCCTCACCCAATGACCACGTTCGACGAACGCGAAAACGCCTTTGAAGCCAAGTTTGCCCATGATGAAGAAATGCAGTTCAAGGCGCAGGCCCGCTGCAACAAACTGCTGGGCCTGTGGGCGGCAGAAAAGCTGGGCAAATCCGGCGCAGAAGCCGAAGAATATGCCAAGACCGTAGTAGTCGCCGACTTCGAAGAAGCCGGACACGAAGACGTTGTCCGCAAAGTCGCCGGTGATCTGGGTGATTTGTCTTCGGCCGAAGAAATCCGCGCCAAGATGGCCGAGATTCTGCCCGAAGCCAAAGCTCAGGTCATGAGCGAGGCCGACTAAGGTTTTCTTACACAGCTCATGATCTTCATGAGTTTTATGAATTTGATTTGACGCCCCTGTCATGTGACATGGGGCGTCTCTATTTTTAACGGCGCTTTGCGCCTTTTTCTGGAATAACCCAATGACAAACGCGCTGAGCAAGCTTCTGGGAACCAAAGATGCCATTTTGGCTGATGGTGCGACCGGGACAAATCTGTTCAACATGGGCTTGCAGTCTGGTGACGCACCTGAACTTTGGAACGTGGACGCCCCCGCCAAGATCCGGGCGCTGTATCAGGGTTCGGTGGATGCGGGCAGTGACCTGTTTCTGACCAACACCTTTGGCGGTACGTCCGCACGGCTCAAGCTGCACGATGCTCAGAATCGCGTGGGCGAGTTAAACCGCATCGGCGCTGAACTCGGACGCGAGGTGGCAGACAAGGCCGGGCGTCCCGTCGTGGTTGCAGGATCTGTTGGACCAACCGGTGAAATCATGGAACCGGTCGGCAGCCTGACGCATTCCGACGCGGTGGAAATGTTCCACGAACAAGCAGCAGCGCTGAAAGAAGGCGGAGTTGATGTGCTCTGGGTGGAAACCATCAGCGCCCCTGAAGAGTTCCGCGCCGCGGCCGAAGCATTTGCACTGGCTGACATGCCGTGGTGTGGCACGATGAGCTTTGATACCGCTGGGCGCACAATGATGGGTGTGACCTCGGCCGATCTGGCGCAAATGGTCGAAACGCTGCCCAACCCACCCATCGCCTTTGGTGCAAACTGTGGAACCGGCGCATCAGACATTTTGCGCACAATTCTGGGCTTTGCCGCTCAAGGCACAGAGCGTCCCCTGATCTCCAAGGGTAACGCGGGCATTCCGAAATACGTGGATGGTCACATCCATTATGACGGCACGCCCGAACTTATGGGCCAGTATGCAGCTATGGCACGTGATGCCGGTGCGACAATCATTGGCGGTTGCTGCGGAACAATGCCAGATCACCTGCGTAAGATGCGTGAAGCTTTGGACACAACCTCGCGCGGCGAACGCCCGACTTTGGATCAGATCACTGATGCGCTGGGTCCGTTCACGTCGGCCTCTGATGGAACGGGCGACGAGGCTGTCCCTGAACGCCGCACGCGCCGCCGCCGCCGCGCCTGAAGTGAATTAGCGCCCTTCGAATTTCGGAGGGCGTTTTCCCATGAAAGCCACCACACCTTCGGCGAAATCGCGCGAGCGACCACATTCGCCCTGCAGATGCGCTTCGGTCGCAAGCTGCTGAGGTAGTGTATTTTCATAAGTTCCACGAATGGCCTGTTTGATCGCGCCGTAGGCTGCTGTCGGACCATTGGCCAGATATTCTGCCCGTTTCCGCCAATGCGCTGCGAAATTGTCATCAGGTACAGATTCCCAGATCAAGCCCCAGTCATCCGCTTGTTGCGCGCTGATCTTGTCGGCGAACAACGCCGCACCCATCGCCTTGGCCAGCCCCATCTGGCGCGGCATGAACCAGGTTCCTCCGGCATCCGGCAACAAACCGATCCGCGCAAAGGCTTGCAGGAAATAGGCGCTTTCAGTTGCGATCACGACATCCGCGCAAAGGGCGAGGTTCGCCCCTGCCCCGGCCGCAGCACCGTTTACAGCCGCAATTGTGGGAACCGGACAGCTGTGGATCGTTTCCAGCATTGGTTCGTATTCGTCGCGCAAAGACCGCTCCAGATCGATCTTGCCTGTTGAAGAGGCATCGCCCAGATCCTGCCCGGAACAAAAAGCGGGACCAGCGCCGGTGATCACGATGCACCGGGCTCGGGTTGCCGCGTCTTTCATTGCATGGGTAATTTCAGCGCGCATCTGAGTTGTCAGAGCGTTCATTTTGTCAGGTCTGTTCAAGGTCAGAACCGCCAGACCGTCCGTAATGTCCAGAACAACTGTTTCGTAATGCATGAAAACCCTCCCGTCGCGCCAAGCGTTTTCGAACACTTACTGGCCCAAACAAGAAGGTAAAGGCAGAACCAAACGTCAGTCTTCAAGAATTCGGCGCAGACGCTCCTTTTCGTCTTCACTCAGCGCCGTGCTTTCAACTGACGCATGAGCTTTGGCACGGTTGCGTAGAAAGTTCAGCCCAACCCCAGCCGCAATCAACAGCATGATAGGGCCAGCGAGCCAAAGGAACAGGTTCGAGCCGCTGGTGGTCGGCTTAAGCAGAACGTATTCACCGTAGCGATCCACGATAAACGCAATGGCCTGTTCGTCGGTATCACCTGCAACCAGACGTTCCCGCAGCAACAAACGCAAATCACGCGCCAGATCGGCGTTGCTTTCGTCGATGCTTTCGTTCCGACAAACAAGGCAACGCAATCCGGTGCTGAGGTCGCGAGCCCGTTGTTCCAGCACAGGATCATCCAAAACCTCGTCCGGCTGCACCGAGAACACGGGTGTCGCCAGCATCATCAGGATCAGTACAAGGCGTTTCATTCTGCGGGTACTCCGCCAACCGGTGTTTTTCGCGCCCCTGCAGCCACCCGGAACCGCCTGTCACACAGGCTGAGGATACCGCCAAGTGACATCAGGATGCAGCCAGCCCAGATCCAGTTCGCGAGCGGTTTGATATAGGTGCGCATGACCCAGCCCCCATCTGCCTGTTGATCACCGATCACAACGTAAAGATCACCCAGGAAACGGTAATCAATCGCGGCCTCGGTCGTGGGCATTCGGGCAACCGGATAGTCCCGCTTTTCAGGGTGAAGTGTCCCAATCGGCCGTCCATTCTTTTCAACCAGAACATCTGCCGTGGTCGAGAAATAGTTCGGCCCTTCAACCAACCGTACGTCTTGTAGAGTCAGCTTGAACTGCCCCACTTCAAAGGGCTGATTAGGTTGCGCGACGCGAATATCTTCGGCCTCCCAAGCGGTCAGACCAGCCACGGCAAAGATGGTGACGCCCAGACCCGTATGCGCGACCGCTTTACCCCAATCTGCACCCGGCAGGCGGAACAGGCGTTTCAGGCTGCCGTTGCGGCCCGTGCGGCTCCACAAATCGATGGCGGCCCCAAACGTAATCCACGCCCCAAGGAACAGACCCACCGGCCCCAGCGCGCTGCGTCCGGTCTGCATCGCCCAAACAAGCAACGCAATCGCCAGCGCCAGCCCAAAGGCGTAACGCAGAGACCAAGCCGTCTTTCCAATCCTTCCACGTTTCCAAGGAAGCATCGAACCGATCGGCAGGATCAGCCCGAGTAGCACCATAAACGGAGAGAATGCGGCGTTGAAAAACGGAGCCCCGACCGAAAGCTTCCGGTCGAACATCATCTCGGCCACCATTGGCCACATGGTGCCCACAAAAACAACGAAGCAACTGACGGCCAGCAGAACATTGTTGGCCACCAAAGCGCTTTCGCGGCTGACCATGCCAAAGACGCCCTTGGCCTCCATCGCTTGGGCGCGCGCGGCAAACAATGTCAGCGCCCCACCAATGAAGAACACCAGGATCATCAGGATGAACACACCACGTTCAGGATCGGTGGCGAAGGCATGAACCGAAGTCAAAAGACCCGAACGCACAATGAACGTGCCGATCAGTGAAAACCCGAACGCGATAATCGCCAGCAGAATAGTCCAGCTTTTTAGCGCCTCGCGCTTCTCAACAACAATGGCAGAGTGCAGCAAAGCAGCCGCCAGAAGCCAGGGCATGAACGACGCATTCTCGACCGGATCCCAGAACCAGAACCCACCCCAGCCCAATTCGTAATATGCCCACCACGACCCCAGCGCGATACCAATGGTCAAAAAGACCCAGGCGGCCAATGTCCAGGGCCGTACCCAACGCCCCCATGCTGCATCGACACGCCCTTCGATCAGGGCTGCGATGGCAAAGCTGAACGCCATGCTCAGCCCGACATAGCCGAGGTACAGAAAGGGCGGATGAAACGCCAAACCCGGGTCTTGCAACAGCGGATTCAGGTCGCGCCCGTCAAACGGCGCAATTGCAAGTCGGTCAAACGGGTTCGACGTGAACAGGATAAAGGCAAAAAACACGACCGCTATAGACGATTGCACCGCCAGCACGCGGGCCTTGAGCGTCGGCGGCAACCCACCTCCAAAGAACGCGGCCAATGCGCCAAACAAGGTGACAATCAACACCCACAGCAACATGGATCCTTCGTGGTTCCCCCATGTGCCACTGATCTTGTAGATCATCGGCTTGGCCGAATGGCTGTTTTCAACCACGATCCTCAGGGAAAAGTCCGACACGACAAAAGCCCAGATCAACGCACCGAAGGAAAACGCCGTCAGCAGGAACTGAACGATGGCGGAAGGCTCGGCAAATGCCATCCATCCGGCCCAACGTTTAGAAGCCCCGATCAAGGGCACGACACTTTGCACGATGGCGACAAAGAAGGCGAGGATAAGGGCGAAGTGGCCGAGTTCTGTAATCATGCCCCGGAATATACTCCGGGGCCAATCCGGGGGCCAATAACTTTCGCCCGATCCGGGGGCACATAGTGTCGCGGGTCACGCCCTGCGATGCTTGCGCCAATCGTCCAGCGCCGGGTTGGCATCGGGGTGCGTAATGTCCTGCGACAAAGCGGAACCTGATCCGGGATCCGCAGCGCCCGGACTATCGCTGCGCAGTTCGCGCAGCTGCTCGAGATTGTTCAGAACGGCAGGCAATCGCAACATGGTCGCACTGATATCCTTCTGAAACTCTTGCGTTTTCAACTGATGCCGCGCCCCAAAATAGAAGGACACGATGACACCCAACAACCACCACATGGGCTCTGGCACCAAGGCCATGCCCTGCATCCTTGCAGCAAACCACAACGGGTCCACCATGGCGGCCACAAACAAACCCAATGTTCCCAAGGCCAAAGCCGGGCGTGGCAACCGGTTTACCCCATCCATGAATCGGTCAAATGATCCTTTTTGTGCAGTTTGAAACTCACCACCAAACTGCAACATGGCCTGCGCTTGCGCCTCGGCACCTCTCTGCGCACTTGCTTCAGTGTTCTCACGGTAAATCTCAACGGTTTCCCGAACCGCGTTCCGCCCGTTCCCGAACAACAGCGCCAAAACACCCGAGATCACCCCCATGCCGCAACCCTTCCCAGAAACTCGGCGTCAGAAAGATGGTATCGCTCTGACAAAAACTCTTCTGCGCGTTTGATCCAGCCACCTTTGCCCCCCGACCGGCTGCGCGCATATTTTCTCGAGGCCGGTCGCCGATCAGCAAGGCGAAAATAGTAGTTCCGCCGCGCCACCCCGTAGGCATCCCGCAAAGCAATTGGCTCCGGCTGCGCTGCTTTTTCGCAAGCTGCTGCGGTCTTGGCACCAATTACGCCATCCACAACCACATTGAATCCCATGTCCCGCAACAACCGCTGCAGAATCTTTATCGCCTGCGCCCCGGCGTTCACATACATGTCAAAGACCGAAGCCTGCAGTAGATCAGGCAACCGCGAGATGCCTGGTTTCTCAAAGTAATGACGTACGAATATCTCGACCGCCTGCCGCTGGCTCAAACCCTGCACATCACGTCGATCAACCACATCGTCGCCATTCAAATCCAATCCCAAACGCCGCATAGTGTGAGTGGTTACGCCATATTTTGTGGCCCCACCGGGATCGTCCGGATCATCCACAAACCCGCCTTCCCGCGCCACGATCTCTTTCGCGATCTGCCGAACCGTTTGCATCATCTTCCCCAACTCGTTGATCAGAGCAACGGTCCTGCAAACGCCTTACAACACGGTAATTGCAAAGGGCGCTGCCCGCCTATTGCGCGCAACGCCCTGCTTCTTCTGTTCAAAAATACCTCTGCCAGAGGCACGCAGCGCAGCTGCGTTCAGCTTCCCTCTGCTTCTTTATAAACGCCTTGCTCTTTCAGCGCGTCCATAACCTCTTTCGGCATGTAGGTTTCATCATGTTTGGCAAGGATTTCAGTCGCTTCGAACACCCCGTTCACATAGCTTCCGGTGCCAACCATACCCTGGTTCTCGGTAAACAGATCCGGCAGGACACCGGTAAACGAAACCGGGACGCTCTCGCCCCCATCTGTAACCACAAAATGCACGGTTTCACCCTGCCCGCGAATGATCGAGCCTTCTTCCACCAGCCCGCCAATGCGGAACACCTCGGTCGGTTTCGGCGGCTCGGCAATCACCTCGCTGGGTGAACGGAAAAAGTTGATGCCATCCTGCAAGGCCCACCCAATCAAAGCCGTCGATGCCACCAAGGCAACGACCGCTACCAGAATGACTTGTACTCGACGACGTTTCTTGAGCGTTTTCATACCGTCCTCACGGGAATAGAGGGGCCATCATCAGGCCCAAAGTTTCATCCTCACCTAACATCAGGTTGGCGTTCTGCAAGGCTTGGCCACTGCTACCTTTTGTCAGGTTATCCAGCGCGGCAATCACGATTGCGCGACGTTCGATTCTGTCCGCGACCACTCCGATATGACAGAAGTTCGACCCTCTGACGTGATGGGTCGAAGGTGCCTCTCCCATAGGCAGCATCTGGATAAAGGGCTCGTCTGCATAAGTCTTTGCCAGCGTTTCATAAACGCTTTGTGGATCACCCTTTACATAGGTCGTTGCCAGAATGCCCCGGTTTGCCGGAATCAAATGCGGCGTGAACTGTACATGCACAGTGCGACCTGCAAGCTTCGAGAATTCCTGATCAAACTCACCCAGATGCCGGTGCGTGCCACCGACTGCGTAAGCATTGGCACCTTCACTAAGCTCTGCGTGCAGCAGGTTTTCCTTCAGCGACCGGCCAGCGCCCGACACGGCGCATTTCAGATCCAGCACAATATCATCCAGATCAATGACACCGGCAGAGATCAACGGACGCAGCACATACTGCCCTGTCGCCGCGTTGCAGCCTGTACCAGCGACCAACCGCGCTGACCTGATTTCATCCCGATAGAACTCGGTCAGACCATAAACGGCTTCTTCCTGCTGTTCCAAAGCGCTGTGCGGGTTGCCATACCACTTCTCATACTCATCCGGGTCCTGCAGCCGGAAATCCGCTGACAAATCAATGATCTTCAAGTCTTTCGGCAGGTCCCGGATCACCTCTTGGCTGGTTTTGTGCGGCAAAGCGCAGAAACACAGATCAACATTGGAAAAATCGATCTCGGAAATCTTGCACAGATCCGGCAAGTCCATGTGCCGCAGATGCGGAAACACCTGCGCCATGCTCATGCCCGCCTTCCGTTCGGCAGCCAAAGCAACAATGTCCATGTTCGGGTGCTCGGCGATCAGCCGCACCAGTTCAGCGCCGGTGTACCCAGAAGCGCCCAGAATTGCGATTTTGTGGGTCATGTCAGACCTCTTCTTTGCATGTGTCACATATCACGACCGCCGATGTGACGGTCTTTGAATTAGAAAATTCGGGGAAGTGCGTCCTTGACCTAAATCAGGCCGCCTCGAACGAGATTTGTCGTCGGAGGAATTGCGTTGCACGATCACTGACAAAACCCGGCTTGCCCGTGGTCAGGTAGCCACCTGCGCCATCACCCAACGTATTGGGGTGGCGTTGCAGATAATCGGCCAGGCTTTCGGCCACCAGATCCCCTTGGCTAAAGACCTGAACATCTGAACCCAAGGCGGCCTGAAAGGTCTCGGCCATCAACGGATAGTGTGTGCAGCCTAAAATCGCGGCCTGCGGCTCGGGCATTTTTCGTTTCAAAGCATCCACATGGCTACGAACCAGAGCCTCCGCCAGGATCATGTCGCCATCTTCAATAGCATCGACCACGCCGCCACAGGCCTGCGCCTCGACATCCACACCGATTGCGCGGAATGCCAGTTCCCGTTGAAAGGCCCGGCTGGACACAGTGGCAGGCGTGGCGAACAACGCCACGTGCTTGACAGCCACTTCGCGTGGTGGAGAGTTGTCCCCCCATTGCCGCTCGGTCAGCGCTTCGATCAAGGGAACAAAGACGCCCAGCACCCGCTTGCCGTCGGGCACGCCTTCTTCCTGCATCCGTCGCAGAGCGGCAGCGCTTGCGGTGTTGCAGGCCAGAATCACCAGATTGCACCCGCGATCCCACAGCTCGTGCACGGCTTTGCGGGTCAGCTGATAGATATCCTCGGCATCACGTACACCGTAAGGTGCATGTGCACTGTCCGCAAAATACAGGAAATCCACGTCGGGCAGCCGTTGCTGCGCGGCGTTCAGGACGGTCAGACCGCCCAAACCGGAATCAAAGATACCTACTGCCATTTGCCCCTTCAGGCGCGATGCCGTTCCTCAAATTCATAGCCGTAGTCATATGACTCCAACGGCTCTGGAGACAGCTCATACGTGGCTTTGCGCAGGAAATCCATCATCTTGCGCGTATCCTTACCCAATGGATCCAGAACGTCGCGCCCTATAGGCTCTCCGATCACCACTTTGACAGGCGTATCCACGCGCTTTTTGAATTCTTTGATCAGCAAGCCCATGCGCAGCGTGTTGTGCAAATGGCTTGCGATCTGGAACAGGCGCGACGTGTGCCCATCAAAGAAAACCGGCACCACGGTGGCATTGGACTTTGCCGCCATCCGAGCGGTAAAGCCGCGCCAACCCGGATCCATAGGATGGGCAAACGGCTTGACGCCGGTGCTGACCGTACCTCCGGGGAAAATACCAATCGCCCCGCCCTCGCCCAGATAGTTGAGAGCCGTTTTGCGCGTCTCCAAATTCAGCTTCATCGCTTCTTTCGTCTCATCAAACGAAATGGGCAGAATGATACGGTTCAGATCCTCGGCCTTGCGAAAAACTCGATTCGCCAGAATTCGGAAATCTCCGCGTGTCTCAGACAGAATGTGCCCCATCATCAGGCCATCCAGAATGCCATAGGGATGATTGGCGATCAGGATCAGGGGGCCATCTGCCGGAATGTTCGCAAGAGATCCCCCCACAACATCCAATGTCAGCCCATAGCGTTCGACCATAACGGCCCAAAAGTCGCGCCCGTTGGCAACGTCTTTCTCGTATCCATCCGCGCGTTTGATCAGGCGCATTCGACCCGTGGTATTCTCCATAAGTTTGATGACCATTCGCCCGCCTTTGGTTTCAGCGGAATGGGCATAAGAGATGTCACGAACAGCATGACGACGAGAAGGCATTTGGGTCTCCGGTTTGTTGCCTGCAAAATAAGTGCAAGTAACAATTTTGCCTAGCCATCGTGACAGGGTTGTGACGAGTTACTCCGCCGCAGCCTTCAACTCAGGCCCACCGCTTCGGATCGATGCCAGCAACTCCTCGCGCCGCTTGGCTGCTTTGGCCTCGTTTTCCTGCAAAACAGGTCCGAAACCACGGATATCCAGCGGCAGTCGAGCCAAGGCAGAGATCGCATCACGCGTGTCCTGCGACAATAAAGGCAGCACTTCGCGCATGTCCTTTTCGTACTGCCGGATCAAAGCACGCTCCATCTTGCGTTCGGACGAATATCCGAAAACATCGAACGGCGTGCCGCGCAGGGCCTTCAACTTGGTCAGCAGCTTCAATGGACCCATGACAGATTCGCTGAATGCGCGCTTCTTGGGCCTGCCGTTACTGCCCGATCCTCCGAAAATCGGCGGCGCCAGATGAAACGTCATCTTGAAGTCGCCATCAAACTCGGCCGCCGCCTTTTCCCGACTGGTCAGCAGAAGGCGCGCAACCTCGTATTCATCCTTGTATGACAGCAGCTTGTGATAGCCTTTTGCCACCGCTTCGCGCACCTCGACATCCTCAACGCTGTCGACCAACTTACGATACCGTTTCGCCAACCGGGCGCTTTGGTATTCGGTCAGGTGCTGTGCACGGGACTCGATGACCTGGTCCAGGGTTTTGGGCATCTCGGCCACGGTTGGGGACAGTATGGACTGTACCTCATCCGGATGCAGCACCGCCCAACGACCGATATCAAACGCACGCTTGTTTCGTTCGACCGCCGTTCCGTTCAACTCAATGGCGTCAAAGATCGCCTGATGGCTGACGGGCAACAACCCGCGCTGCCAGGTCGCGCCAAAGATCATCATGTTGGAATAGATCGAATCCCCCATCACGGCGCGTGCCAGATCAGTTGCGTCAAACAATGAGACATCTTCTTTCAGCCGGGCCTGCAAGGCCAGTTCCAACTGATCGGCTGGAATGCGAAACTCTGTATTGCGTGTGAAATCGCCCGTAACCGTTTCATGGCTGTTTACGACTGCGCCGGTGCGTCCGGTGCGCGTCAGGCCCAAGGTCTTCGCCCCGGCGGAAACCACCAAATCACCGCCGATCAGCGCGTGAGCTTCACCGGTGGCAACGCGGATCGCGCTGATATCTTCGGGGCGGTTGGCCAGACGGCAGTGGATATGAACCGCGCCACCTTTCTGTGCCAGGCCCGCCATTTCCATCATGCCCGCGCCTTTGCCATCGATCTGCGCGGCCTGAGCGAGAATTGCCCCAAGGGTGACGACGCCTGTACCACCAACACCCGTGATTACCACGTTGTGCGTTCCCTTGATCGCGGGAAGCTCCGGCATCGGCAAATCCGGCAGATCGATCTCGGTCGTTGCCTCTTTACGAATCTTCGCACCCTCAAGTGTCACGAACGAGGGGCAGAACCCGTTCAGGCAGGAAAAGTCCTTGTTGCAGCTTGACTGATCAATGGCTCGCTTACGGCCAAGTTCAGTTTGTTTCGGCACGATCGATACGCAGTTCGACTGCACCCCACAATCGCCACAGCCTTCGCAAACATCGGTGTTGATGAACACACGTTTGTCCGGGTCCGGGAATGTGCCTCGCTTGCGACGGCGACGTTTTTCAGCCGCGCAGGTCTGAACGTAGACAATGACCGAGACGCCTTCGATCTCGCGGAATTTCTCCTGCACCTGCATAAGATCCGCGCGCTCATATGTCTGAACGCTTGCAGGCAGCGCCTTGAAGTTTACGTCTTCCTTTTCGTCATAGACCAAAGCGACCTCGCGGACGCCCATCGCCTTGACCTCGGCAACGATCCGTTCTGCGGTCAGGTCGCCTTCGTTGTCCTGCCCACCAGTCATGGCGACCGCGTCGTTGAACAGGATTTTGAAGGTGATGTTCGTTCCTGCAGACAACGCCGCCCGGATCGCCTGAACGCCCGAATGGTTATAAGTGCCGTCGCCCAGGTTCTGGAACACGTGATTGGTGGTCGAAAACGGAGCTTCACCTATCCAGTTCGCGCCTTCTCCGCCCATTTGGGTGAAACCTGTCGTCTCGCGGTCCATCCACTGAACCATATAGTGACAGCCTATACCGGCATAGGCGCGGCTGCCATCGGGCACTTTGGTGGAACTGTTGTGCGGGCAGCCCGAACAGAAATACGGAAGCCGCGTCGCGATTTCCTGCGCGTTGTCGGCCCGGCGAGCTTCGGACAAGGATGCAATCCCGGCGTTGATTCCTTCAGTTTCGCGCCCCTCTTCGATCAGGATTTCACCCAGTTTTTCGGCGATCATGATCGGATCAAGCGCGCCACGCGTGGGGAATAGTTCTTCCCGGTGCAGCGTCCCCGCCCCACCTTTGTACCAGCCATAAACTCTGCGGCCGCGCCGGTCGTCAAAGATGGCCTCCTTGACCTGAACTTCGATCAGCTTGCGCTTTTCCTCGACGATCACGATCAGATCCAGCCCTTCGGCCCAGTCATGGAACCCGGCCATATCCAACGGGAAAGTCTGCCCCACCTTGTAAGTGGTGATCCCCAGCCGTTCGGCTTCGGACTCGTCAATATTCAAAAGCGACAGAGCATGGGATAGGTCCAACCAATTCTTGCCCGCTGCGACGAATCCGATCTTGGCCCCCGGCTTGCCCCACATCCGCTTGTCGAGCTTATTGGCATGGGAAAACGTTTCGGCCGCGAACCTCTTGTAGTCGATGACACGCGTTTCCTGCAGATGCGGGGTATCGCCCAAACGAATATTCAACCCGCCGTCCGGCATGTCGAACTCGGGCAAAACAACCTGCATTCGGTCAGGGCTGCCGTCCACAACCGATGTGACCTCGATCGTGTCTTTCATCGTTTTCAAACCAACCCAGACGCCAGCAAAACGACTAAGTGCAAAGCCGTAAATCCCATAATCCAGAATTTCCTGAACACCAGCAGGGCTGACAATCGGCATATACATGTCGACCAAAGACCATTCGGATTGATGCAGAACAGTCGAGCTTTCGCCGGTATGATCATCGCCCATGGCCATCAGGACGCCGCCGTGTTTGGCCGTACCTGCCATGTTCGCGTGGCGCATAACGTCACCGGATCGATCAACCCCTGGACCTTTGCCGTACCAAAGTCCGAAAACCCCGTCGAACTTGCCGTCGCCCCGCAACCCTGCTTGCTGACTGCCCCACAGGGCGGTCGCGGCGAGATCTTCGTTTAAGCCGAACTGAAACGTCACGTCGTTTTCGGCCAGCGGTTTTTGAGCCCGCATCATTTGCTGATCAACAGCGCCAAGGGGCGAACCCCGATACCCGGTTACAAGACCCGCCGTATTCAGGCCCGCCTGCCGATCTCTGGCTTTTTGCATCAGCATCAACCGAACAAGCGCTTGAGTTCCGTTCAACAGAACGGGGTTTTTCTCAAGATCGAACCGGTCGTTCAATGTTATCTGTGGCTGACTCATCAGACGTCTCCCCTCGTCAGATCAGTGTGCTTTATTTCGGTGCATTTTAGGTCATAATTTCTGACCTGTATAGGATTTATCCACTGATAAGTAACGATTTCGCCCTTTGAATGTAGAACTTGTCACCTCTTTCATATAGGCGTTCAAATGGATAACGAAAGTTGCGGCGATGGATTGGGACAAGCTTAGAATATTTCACGCGGTAGCCGATGCAGGCAGCCTCACCCATGCGGGTGATAAGCTCAATCTGTCTCAATCTGCCGTGAGCCGGCAGATCCGTGCCCTGGAAGAATCGCTGGATTCCACCCTTTTCCACCGTCACGCCCGAGGGCTGATTCTCACCGAACAGGGTGAATTGCTGTTCGATGCCACGTCAGCCATGTCAAAACGTCTTGATGCAGCAGCAGCGCGCATTCGGGATAGTGAGGAAGAGGTTTTTGGCGTCTTGCGCGTCACAACGACCTTTGGTTTCGGCACACTCTGGCTGGCCCCGCGCCTGCCAAAATTGTACGAGGAGTATCCCGACCTCAATATCGATCTGATGCTGGAAGAGAGGGTTCTGGACCTACCCATGCGCGAGGCAGATGTTGCCATTCGAATGAAAGAGCCCAGCCAGGCCGATCTGGTTCGCAAGCGCCTGATGACAGTGCAAATGATGCTGTACGCGACTCAGGACTATATCGAGACCCATGGCGGAATGCTGAAATCGCTTGAGGAAATCAAAGATCACCGCCTGATTTGCCAGACCCCTGCGGCACCGCAGGTCGGTGCAAGTGCCGCCATGGTACGTCACCTGATGACTTATAATCCCGGCTCATTGCTGACCGTGAACAACTATTTCGGTGTCCTGCAAGGGGTTCTGCACAATTTGGGCATTGGCGTTCTGCCGGACTATGTGACCCAGGATTTTCCGCATCTTGTCCCTGTCTTGTCTGACATCGAAACCGCTGATGTTCCTGTTTATTTGGCCTATCCCGAAGAACTCAGACATTCTAAACGCGTTGGTGCGTTCCGAGATTTTGTCCAGGACGAGATCATTGCACAGCGCAAACAACTGAAACAGATGGGAAAACTCTAGCTATGCGCCCATAGCATATCGGACATGAGGTCTTTTCAGAGTTAAATTCCTTGAACGTTCACAAACTGACCCCTAAATGAGCACTCGAAGGCGGTGATGCTGAAACGCTCATCATCTTCATACCTCCCTGTTGGACTACGGCCGAGCTTATAGCTCGGCCTTTTTTTTGCGCCGTCGCAATTTCCCCGTTTCATAACGTGAAATCTTCTGGGAAACCGGCTCAATTTTTCATATGATCCGGAAAAACAACCAAAAATCTCGTGATCGAGGGCAACAAATCCATGCTTAATCCACTCCGCCTCTGTTTGGCGCTGGTTTCCGTTTTCTTTCTTTCTTTACCAGCTTTTGCACAGGACACCGCCTCGTCCGGTTCGGCATCCTCAGTTTCTATCCCTGAAAATCTGACCCCTGAACAAGTTGACGACCTGGTCGCACGCATGTCTGACGATCAGGTGCGCGCAATCCTGCTTGAACGTCTGGATGCCGTCGCCAAGAAACAAGCCGAAGAAAAAGAGAAGCAGGAAGACCCTCTGACCGAGATCAATGAGATCTGGGCCGAAATGGTTTCATCCTGGACTCATGTTATGACGACGATGCCAAATATCGTCACAGCCCAGATAACTGCGTTCAGCAATTTTTCTGGTACATTTGGAACAACCGGGGTCTTTACCCTACTGGGGCTTATCCTTTCGGTCCTGGTGGTTGGGTATATCGCAGAAAAGCTGTTCGGCCTGTTCACCCGCCGTTGGCACAAAACAACCGAGGTGGCGGACGAAGCGGATCTTTGGGGCGCCGCGCGCTACCTTTTCAGCCGCTTTTGCCGAGAAATTGCCGGGTTGATCGTTTTCTACGTCGTCATACGCGCAGTTGGTCGCGGTCTACTGACACCTGAACAGATCACTTATGCTGCTCCATTTGTCTTCTACCTGATCTGGGTTCCACGCTTGGGCGCGGCGGTTTCTCGGTTCGTGCTGGCCCCGCAGAAACCACAGTATAGGTTGGTCAATATCAACGACCATTGGGCAAAATACCTTCACCGCAACCTGATCGGACTTTTGGTCCTGATTGGCTTTACGTTGTTCATCCTGCGCTTCAACGCGCTGAACGGCATTTCGGGTGACGAGACACGGATCGGGTTCTGGCTCAACGCGGCTATCCATATCTATATCGGTTGGATCGCCTGGACCGCCCGCGAAGGGTTGTCGCAGATGATGCTGGGAACAGACCCCGATTACACCAAGTTCGACGAGGAAGTGGCCCGGTATTACCCCTACTTCGCAATCGGGGTTTCGGTGGTCATTTGGCTGCTGGTCGAGTTTCTGGTTGCCCAGCGAAATCCCGCAACGCTCAGACTGCTTGTCGGCGGCGCGCATTTCGCAACGATGTTCTGGTTGCTGATTGCACCTGCGCTCGACACGCTCATCCGCGGGTTGGTGCGTCACCTGCAACCTCCGATGTCTGGCGAAGGCCCGCTGGCCGAACGGGCCTACAGATCTGCCAAGCGCAGCTATATCCGCATCGGGCGCGTTGTGGCTGGTCTGTTTGTGGTCTTCATGATTGCAAGGGCTTGGCAGCTGGATCTACGCAATGTCGCCTCGGCCGGAGTCAGCGCCGAAGTGGGTGGCGCCGTGATCGAGTTCCTGCTGATCATCGCTGTCGGTTATATTCTGAACGAGTTCGTGTCGCTCTACATCAACAGGCGTCTGGCGCGTGAACAAACAGCGGCAGAAGCGCTGGATGAAGAAGCCGGCGGCGAAGGCGGCGGTGCTGGCGGATCGCGTCTGGCAACGGTGCTGCCGCTGCTGCGGATCACCGCTCAGATCACCATTGCGGTCATCTTCGGCCTTTTGGCTTTGGGCGCTTTGGGCATCAACATCACGCCGCTGCTGGCAGGTGCCGGTGTTCTGGGTCTGGCCATCGGTTTTGGCGCGCAGAAACTGGTTGCCGACATCGTGGGCGGCATTTTCTTCCTGATTGACGACGCCTTCCGCGTGGGTGAGTATGTGGATGTTGGAGGCACGATGGGCACAGTCGAGAAAATCTCGATCCGGTCGATGCAACTGCGTCACCACCGCGGTCCGGTGCACACCATTCCTTACGGTGAGATTCAGAAACTGACCAATTTCAGCCGCGACTGGGTGATCATGAAGCTGAAGTTCACCGTGCCGTTCGACACTGACCCCAACAAGGTGAAGAAGATCTTCAAGAAGATCGGTGCCGAGATGATGGAGGACGAAACCCACAAGGATGGTTTCCTTCAGCCCTTCAAATCTCAGGGTGTCTTCGACTTTGACGATGTCGGCATGATCATCCGCGGCAAGTTCATGGCCAAGCCCGGCAAGCAGTTCACCCTGCGCAAGGAGATCTTCAACCGCGTCAAGGCCGCCTTCAAGGAAAACGGCATCGACTTTGCCCGCCGCGAGGTGCGCGTTGCGATCCCGGGTCTGGACGAGGCCGAGAACCTGACACCGGAACAGAAGACGGCAGTTGGTGCCGCGGCGGCAGCCGAACTCAACAAGGATCAAGGTTCAGCGTAACCTTCGCGGTTTGCCTCCAAGATTTGCGCTTGTTACGAAGTGCCTTTTCGGAACCGACCCTACCGTCGGTTCCGTTTTTCTTTGAAAGACGCACCCTGCGCCGTCTTGACCCTTTCCACACGCGCCCGCTTGCCCTAAAAGGCGCGCAATCTCGGCCCACTTGGACACAGGACAGAAGATGCAAGAGCCCGCCATCACACCCGATCTGATTGCTGCACATGGGCTCAAGCCCGAGGAATACGACATGATCCTCGAGATCATTGGGCGTGAACCGACCTTTACCGAACTGGGTATCTTCTCGGCCATGTGGAACGAACATTGTTCCTACAAGTCGTCCAAGAAATGGCTGCGCACCCTGCCCACCTCGGGCCCTCAGGTGATCTGTGGTCCGGGTGAAAACGCCGGCGTGGTTGACATCGGCGACGGTCAGGCCGTGGTCTTCAAGATGGAAAGCCACAACCACCCGTCTTATATCGAACCTTACCAAGGTGCCGCGACCGGTGTCGGAGGCATCCTGCGCGACGTATTCACCATGGGCGCACGTCCCATCGCCTCGATGAACGCTCTGTCCTTTGGTGAACCCGGCCACCACAAAACCCGCCAGCTGGTGAATGGCGTGGTCGAAGGCATTGGCGGATATGGCAACTGCTTCGGCGTGCCATGCGTGGGCGGTGAAGTCCGTTTCCACCCGGCCTATAACGGCAACTGCCTTGTGAACGCATTCGCGGCAGGTCTGGCCGACAGCGACAAGATTTTCTACTCGGCCGCCTCCGGCGTGGGCATGCCGGTCGTTTATTTGGGCGCAAAAACCGGCCGTGACGGCGTCGGTGGTGCGACCATGGCGTCTGCCGAGTTTGACGACACCATCGAAGAAAAACGCCCCACCGTGCAGGTCGGCGACCCCTTCACGGAAAAGCGCCTGATGGAAGCGACGCTGGAACTGATGCAGACCGGTGCCGTGATCTCAATCCAGGATATGGGTGCCGCTGGCCTGACCTGCTCCGCTGTTGAAATGGGCGACAAGGGTGGCTTGGGCGTACGTCTTGATCTGGAAAACGTGCCTCAGCGTGAAGAGAATATGACAGCCTATGAGATGATGCTGTCGGAATCTCAGGAACGCATGCTGATGGTTCTCAAGCCCGAACTTGAGGCTGAGGCCCGCGCCGTGTTCGAGAAATGGGATCTGGACTTTGCCATAGTCGGTGAGACCATTGCCGAAGACCGCTTTCTGATCATGCACAATGGCGCGGTGAAAGCCGATCTGGTTCTGTCCAAACTGTCTTCGACCGCGCCGGAATATGACCGTCCATGGGAACCGACGCCCGAGGCCGAAGAACTGGCCGAAGTCCCTCAGATCGACCCTATTGACGGGCTGCGCGCCCTGCTCTCTTCGCCCAACTACGCGGGCAAGCAGTGGGTGTACGAACAATACGACACCATGGTCATGGCGGACAGCGCCCGCACACCGGGTCTGGGCGCAGGCATGGTGCGCGTCCATGGAACCGACAAGGTGCTGGCCTTCACCAGTGACGTGACCCCACGCTATGTGCGCGCCAACCCGGTTGAAGGCGGCAAACAAGCTGTGGCCGAAGCCTATCGCAACCTGACTGCTGTTGGGGCCAAACCGCTGGCCACCACCGATAACCTGAACTTCGGCAACCCTGAAAAACCCGAGATCATGGGCCAGTTTGTTGGCGCCATTCAGGGCATCGGTGCTGCCGTCGGCGCGTTGGATATGCCTATCGTTTCGGGCAACGTGTCGCTGTACAACGAGACCGACGGTCAAGCGATCCTTCCAACACCGACCATCGGTGCGGTTGGCCTGTTGTCCCATTCGGACGAGATCATCGGCAACGAGGTTCGCGAAGGCCACGTCGCGCTGATCATTGGTGAAACCAAAGGCCATCTTGGTCAATCCGCCCTGCTTGCAGAAGTGTTCAACCGCGAAGACGGCGATGCGCCGCATGTCGATCTGGATGCTGAAAAGCGCAACGGTGACTTCATTCGCGCCAACCGCGAGATGGTCAAAGCGTGTACCGACCTTGGCGATGGCGGTCTTGCACTGGCCGCCTTTGAATTGGCCGAAGCGGCTGGCGTTGGTGTTCACCTGGACGAGGCCCCGACCGAATTCCTGTTTGGCGAAGATCAGGCCCGCTATCTGGTCGCCTGCAACTTCGACCAGGCCGAGGCACTGATGATTGCTGCCGGTCAGGCCGGTGTTCCGCTGGTCTCGGTTGGGCGCTTCACCGGTGATAGCGTGAAAGTCGGTGGCTCCGAGGCTCCGCTTGCCGAGCTGACGGACACCTTCCGCACCAGCTTTGCCGCGGCTGTGGCCTAAAATACAGGCTTCAGCTCGTCTCAAACACGGAAATCCTATGCGTCTAACCGCGCGTAGGATTTGCCGAGTTTGTCGACACGTGCCATCTTGCACGCCCCGCCCCATCGCTCTACATCTTGGGAAAGACTTTCAGGAGTGAACCTACATGCCGATGAGCGCCCACGAGATTGAAACCCTGCTGCGCGAGAGCTTTCCCAACGCGGAAATTCAGGTTGGCGGCAGCGATGGCGTGCATATGTCCGCCATGGTCGTGGACGAAAGCTTTCGCGGCAAGAACCGCGTTCAACAGCAACGCGCTGTTTACGCGGCCCTGAAAGGCAAAATGGACGGCCCGGATGGAGAACTGCACGCGCTGGCGCTGACCACCAAAGTGCCGGAGTGATATGGAGCACGCGATCGTTATTTTGATTGCTGTTTCCGTCTTTGTCGTGCTCATCGCGCTGATAGCGTTGAACCATTCAAAGACTGAGCGCAATACAAACCGAGGATCGTCACCTGAACGTGGAAACCACCTTCTCCACTCATCTTACTCATCACATGACGGTGCAATTGGCTCGGCGCAGACCCATATCCGCAAAGACCCACAAAACTACGCCAAAGCAATAATGCCGAAGAGCAAAGGAAACGCGAAATGACCGATGTGAAGACCCAGATCGACGAAACCGTCAAAGCCAATGACGTGGTGCTGTATATGAAAGGCACCAAAGAGATGCCCCAGTGCGGCTTCTCATCCCGTGTGGCGGGCGTACTGAACTATATGGGCGTCGACTATGCCGACGTGAACGTTCTGGCAGACGAAGAAATCCGTCAGGGTATCAAGGATTATTCGGATTGGCCGACCGTGCCGCAGCTTTATGTCAAAGGCGAATTCGTTGGCGGTTGCGACATCATCACCGAAATGACCTTGTCGGGTGAACTGGACACACTGTTTGACGAAAACGGTGTCGGCTACAATAAAGATGCAGCCGACAAAATTCGCGAAGCAAACGCTTAAGCGAACTTACCGGCTGGAACAGTCCTGATAGATCGTCTGCTCATTGGCGGCACCTGCCGCCAATGAGCTGATCGACGCGTTCCAGCCTTTTGAGCGCAGGATATAAGTTCCCTCGTCGCCGGTGGATTCGTAGCGGATACCTGATCCGCTTTCCACCTGGCGCATTGCGACCAAAGTGTTGTCTACCAATGTCGCCGCCGCGCCTGAACCATCTGGCGCGTTGAAGTAAGTCACCGGCAAAGGTACGCCGTTCTCGCAGGTGAACGTGACTGACAATATGTCAATCTCTGCCATTGCAGATGTCGCAGGTAAAGCCAGCGCAGCAGCGAACAGCGCGTTTCGCAACAAAGTCATTATGCTTTCTTCTCCTCGACAACTGCCGCAAGGGCTTCTGCCCGCGCGGCCAGCTCCGCAAGTGTATCCGTGACAGAGGGTGGAACCACCGCCACTTCGACCCGCTCCGGCTCTGGTGGCGGAGCGTTCCTGAGGCCCTGAAGTTCAGCCTCAGCCTCGGCCAGCTTGGCCTCAAGCGACTTTACTTTGTCTTCTGTCGCCGCTGTTTTGTCAGCCAGCATGAGACCCGCCATCAGAAGCATCCGGGATTCAGGCATCCTGCCGATCTGATCGGACAAAACCTGAGCTTCATCGTCCAGCATTTTGGCTGCGGAATGCAGAAAGGGCTCCTCACCGTCCCGGCACGAGACGTCAAAGCCGCGACCGCCGATATTTATGGTCACTTCAGGCATTATTCTACCTCACCTTCTACAAGTTTCGCCTGCGACAGCAGAGGTTCCAGCCGCGCCAGAACAGCCTGCGCTTCAGCCGCGTCCGAGGCTTGCGCCGCGCGCGTGGCCTCTAGTTCGGCGACTGTTGCGCGGTTCAAGAGTTCCGCGTCTGTCAAACCCTCAGTGGCCGCTGCACGCAATTCGTCAACGGCGCTGCGCAATTGTTCATTCGCTTTGCGCATGCGCTGCAAATCGTCATCCAGACGAGACATTGCTGCCCCATGACTGGCCCGTTCAGCACGCAACATTTCCAGTTCAGCGCTCAGATCATCGACACGCACGGTATCTTCCAACTCGGCTTTTAGGCGGTTGTTTTCCGCCTCAACCGCCTTGGCCTGATCCAGCATTCCGCGCAGCTGTTCCAGTTCCGCCTTTAACGGCTCAGGATCTTCCAATGTGTCCAACTCTGCCCGCATCTTTTCGTTTTCGGCTTTTAGTGAGTCCAGCTCCGCGCTGTTGTCCAGCGCTGCCTTGGCCTCGGCCAGCTCGGCACGTGCCGCTTCCACCGAAGTGATCTTGGCACGGGCTTCCTCTAGCTCGGCGCGCAGTGCGTCGGTTTCAGCGCTGTCAGACGGGGCAGCGCGTAGTTCCTCAAGATCGGCGCGCAAGCCATCAACTTGCTGTTCATGCTGTTGTTTCAGAGATTTCAGCCGTTCCTGAAGCTGCGCGTTGGCGACGCGTTCGTCCTCAAGTGCCGTTTGAAGCCCCTCGTCCGGTGCAATATCCCGGGGTGCAGCGCCCAATGCATCGACACCCGCGCCGATGCGGTCCATCGCAGCAATAATGCGGTGCTGTAAGTCTTCTATCTGGCTCATGCCCCTGTCACCTCTTTATCAAGGTTCATTCTGTTTCGATGCGATCCGAATCAAAACCGAATCCCGCCTTCTGACAGTCTAGCGGAATGCGACAGAAAATACCCACTGTTTGCTTTCAACGACTTGAGCCCCGCTCTTCATGCATCCCACCCCGATTCACCCCGGTTCCGCTTGCACTTTGGGTATTGAATGGTATTGAGCGCGCAATCTGCTTCAAAACCCAAAGGAACAACGCCCGTGGACCTGACTGCGCTGCGCAATGCCAACCCCGAACACTGGGACAAAGCTGCGGCCATCCGCACCCTGACCCTTGATGCCGTCGCCGCCGCCAACTCCGGCCATTCCGGTATGCCCATAGGCATGGCGGATGTTGCGACCGTACTGTTCGAAAAGCACCTGAAATTCGACGCATCAAACCCAAGCTGGCCCGACCGCGACCGGTTCATCCTGTCGGCTGGTCACGGCTCAATGCTGGTTTACTCGCTGCTGTATCTCACCGGCCACGCAGACGTGACACTGGAAGAGATCAAGAACTTCCGTCAGTTGGGCGCAAAAACGGCAGGCCACCCTGAAAACTTCCTGGTCGACGGTATCGAGACCACCACCGGCCCGCTGGGTCAGGGCATCTCGAACGCTGTGGGCTTTGCCATGGCCGAAGAAATCCAGCGCGCGCATTACGGCAAGAAGGTTGTTGATCACTACACCTACGTCATCGCGGGCGACGGCTGCCTGATGGAAGGCGTCAGCCAAGAAGCGATCACCCTGGCCGGTCGTCATGAACTGAGCAAACTGATCGTCTTCTGGGACAACAACAACATCACCATCGACGGCACCGTCGATATTGCCGACCGCACCGATCAGGTGCGCCGCTTCGCAGCCTCGGGCTGGCATGTGATCGAGATCGATGGCCATGATCCAAAAGCCATTGATGCGGCCATTGTCGACGCTAAGAAATCCAGCAAACCGACCATGATCGCATGTGAAAGCCACATCGCGCTGGGTCATGCAGCACAGGATACGTCAAAAGGCCACGGCGCGCTGACCGATCAGGATCAGTTGAAAGCAGCCAAAGAAGCCTATGACTGGCCTCACGACGCGTTCGAAGTGCCTGCAAACGTGAAATCCGCATGGGAAGCCATTGGCGCACGTGGTGCTGCAGAACGAGCAGCCTGGGAAGAGCGTTTCGCACAACTTTCCGAACGCAAGCAGGCCGAATTCAATCGTGCCTACGCGTTTGAAGCCCCTAAAAAGCTGGCTGGCGCCATTCGTTCTTTCAAAAAGCAAGTTTCGGAAGATCAACCAAAGCTGGCTACCCGCGCTTCGTCGGAAAAAGTTCTGAACGTCGTGAACCCGATCATGACCGAAACCGTTGGCGGCTCGGCCGACCTGACCGGCTCGAACAACACCAAATCGGCCGATATGGGTGTGTTCCTGCCGGAAAACCGCAAAGGGCGCTATATCCATTACGGTATTCGCGAACACGGCATGGCCGCTGCGATGAACGGCATGGCACTGCATGGTGGCATCCGCCCCTATGGCGGTACATTCATGGCCTTCACCGACTATGCCCGCCCGTCCATGCGTTTGGCGGCACTGATGAAAATCCCCTCGGTCTTCGTGATGACCCATGACTCCATCGGTCTGGGCGAAGACGGCCCGACCCACCAACCGGTTGAACATCTGGCCATCTCACGCGCAACGCCGAACACCTATGTGTTCCGCCCCGCTGACACGGTTGAAACGGCTGAAGCGTGGGAACTGGCGCTGACCTTCAAGGACAGCCCCTCGGTTCTGTCGCTGACCCGCCAAGGTGTGCCGACAGTGCGCACCCAGCACAAGACCAAGAACCTGGTTGCACAGGGTGCTTATGTTCTGGCCGAAGCCGAGGGCAAGCGTCAGGCCATCCTGATCGCCACCGGGTCCGAAGTGTCGCTGGCCATGGAAGCCAAAGCGATGCTCGAGGCCGAAGGCATCGGCACCCGTGTCGTCTCGATGCCCTGTATGGAGCTGTTCGCGCAACAGGAAGAAGCCTATCGCAAGCGCGTTCTGCCCGCTGGCCCCGTCCGCGTTGGCATCGAAGCCGCTGTTCGCGCAGGTGGCTGGGACCGTTGGTTGTTGGGCGAGCGTGGCCGCGAAGCCAAGGCC
This sequence comes from Ruegeria sp. HKCCA5929, assembly GCF_013034525.1. Classification (NCBI taxonomy): domain Bacteria; kingdom Pseudomonadati; phylum Pseudomonadota; class Alphaproteobacteria; order Rhodobacterales; family Roseobacteraceae; genus Ruegeria; species Ruegeria sp. HKCCA5929. The sequence goes on along the minus strand of NZ_WQGE01000001.1, from coordinate 386,305 downwards.
GGATTCATCGGCATGTCGAGCTTCGGCGCATCAGCCCCGGCAGGCGAGCTTTACAAGCACTTCGGCATCACCGCAGAAGCGACCGTAGCCAAGGTCAAAGAACTGTTGGGTTAATCCCTGCTTGTCAGTTAAAAAAGTCCCGGTTTTTGCCGGGGCTTTTTTGTTAGACGAAAATAATAACTGACTGCATCCCGTCCACAATCAGATCACCGTCAGTATTCCACACACGCATGACTTGCGAGCTGTAGCCATCGTGCCCAGCTGTCAGTTGATGTTCCAACAGGAACCACCCTTCACGTGTCTCAATTTCTTCTGACAACACATTGAAAATCCAGTTCATCGAAGAATTTGGGCCGGGATTCTTGAGGGTCGGATAGATCGCAGGCGGCGGCAGATCCGCGACCGAGATCAACCCTTCCATCCGGCTCCACATCCGCGGATCTTTGTGACGCGCCCAAAGGCGCAGGTAGCCTCTCTCTGCTCCTGAAAACGGCAAAGCACCGTCAACAAGTCTGACATCGAAATTCTCAAGAAACGGAATGGGTGGTCGGGGTAAACCCGGCGGGAAATAGGGTTCGGTTTCTTCGGGTTTCGGGGCTGGTTGCGCAGGATGATCAAACGCGACGTGGCTGTCCTGAGGGACACCAAACGAAAACGTACCCAGCGCCGCGACTTTTCCTTCGATTTCGACTCGAACGTTGATGATCGTCACGTTACGGCCCTGCCGCAGAATTTCGGTGCCAATCGTTGGCGGGGTGCCGATCGGGGCCGTGAAATTGATCAATGCGGACCGCAAAGGAGGTAACCCGTCGTGCCGTTCGAAGATGGTAGCCAGCATCAGCGCAGACGAAAACCCACCAAAAGTCGTGCGGCCCTGCATCCAGTTCGCCGGGACAGGAAACTTTAGCCGGTTGTCAATTGTCTCTCGCGCTTCAAGAACATCGACCAATGAATAAGCGGACATGAGGAAACCAGTTCTGTTGCTCCTTCGGCGACACTAACCTTTTGGCGGCATGTCGCCATTGCAACCTAACGTCACTTGTCGGCAAGAGTTCAATGCTTTGCTTCAGAACCAGAGAACATACCCAGCGCTGGCCCGATAACCTTGGTCGCTATCGGGATTAACACCAGGCCCCATGCCAAACCGAAAATGCCATCCATTGTAGCTTTCGAAATCCATTCAACTGCCCCAACCCATTGTTCAGACGCCGAATGTCCAATGGCATATGCCCAATCGTGGATGTGATGACCCAGCCAGCCAAAACCCAGAACCTCCATCCCGTGGATGACGATCGATCCCCCCACCCACAGCATCGCTGCAGTTCCGACTATAGACAGGGTTTTCATCACGCCGGGCATTGCCTTGACCAACCCTCGGCCCAGACCGCGACCGATAGGTGTTGGCGCGTTGTTCGCAAGATAAAGCCCGACATCATCCATTTTCACGATCAGCGCGACGGACCCATAAACTGCGACCGTTACCCCGATCCCGACCACGGCCAGCGTAGCGGCCTGCATCCACAGGTTAGGCGCTTCGATCGCTGCCAAAGCAATGGTCATGATCTCAGCTGATAGGATAAAGTCCGTCTTGATCGCGCCTTTGACCTTTTGTTCCTCCAAATGACCGGGGTCACGAACGTCCATGTCTTGTTCGATGGCGTGGCTGCCATGGGGGAACAAGACGTGAAATATCTTCTCGGCCCCCTCAAAACAAAGATATGACCCTCCAATCATAAGTAACGGGGTGATCAGCCAAGGCGCGAAATTGGCAAGCAACAGTGCCACCGGCAGCAACAGGATGATCTTGTTGAAAATCGACCCTCGCGCAATACGCCAGATGATCGGCAACTCACGAGCAGGCGCAAACCCCTGAACATATTTCGGTGTGACCGCCGCGTCGTCGATGATCACCCCGGCAGTCTTGGCCCCGGCCTTACCTGCCGCCGCAACCACGTCGTCGACCGAAGCGGCCGCCACTTTGGCAATTCCCGCCACATCATCCAAAAGGGCCAACAGTCCGCTCATCGCGTTTCCTTTCCTGTCACCTGCCGCACCCGGACCCTACCTGATCTCTCAGCTAGCGCAAGCGTTAGCGCAATCGGCGCAGGTTTGCGCTAACACCTTAAAAATATGCCGTTTTTGCCCTTTTGAGATTCCCATTTCGCCGCTATATGGCCCACAAAGCAAGCGCATCTGGAGACGTCACATGACCATCAAGGTCGGTATCAATGGTTTTGGCCGTATTGGCCGCTGCACCCTGTCGCACATCGCCGCTTCGGGGCGCAACGACATCGAAGTGATCAAAGTCAACGCCACCGGCCCGTTGGAAACCTCGGCGCATCTGCTGAAATATGACAGTATCCACGGACGTTTCCCCCGCGAGGTTTCCATCGAAGGCAACACCATGGATCTGGGCCGCGGTCCGATGCAGATGTTCTCGACCTACGACATGGCCGAGCTGGACTGGGAAGGCTGCGACGTCGTTCTGGAATGCACCGGCAAGTTTAACGACGGCACCAAGGCGAAAACCCACCTTGAGCGTGGCGCTGGCAAGGTTCTGTTGTCCGCCCCTGGCAAGAATGTCGACAAGACCATCGTCTTCGGCGTGAACCACAACACGCTGACCGCAAACGATAACATGGTTTCAAATGGCTCCTGCACCACCAACTGCCTGGCCCCGCTGGCCAAGGTTCTGGACGAAGGTATCGGCATCGAAAACGGCATCATGACCACGATCCACGCCTATACTGGCGATCAGCCGACCCTGGACCGTCGCCACAGCGACCTGTACCGCGCCCGCGCCGCAGCTATGTCGATGATCCCGACCTCGACCGGAGCCGCCAAGGCGTTGGGCGAAGTTCTGCCAAACCTGAAAGGCCGTCTGGACGGGTCCGCGATCCGCGTCCCTACCCCGAATGTCTCGGCTGTTGACCTGACCTTCCGTGCCGCGCGCGATGTAACCGTCGAGGAAGTCAACGCTATCGTCGAAGAAGCCGCCAAAGGCCCGATGCAGCGCGTACTGGGTTTTGAACCCGCACCGCTGGTCTCGACCGATTTCAACCACACCGAAGAAAGCTCGATCTTCGCGCCGGATCAGACCCGCGTTGTTGACAATCGCCTGGTCCGTGTTCTGGCCTGGTATGACAACGAATGGGGCTTCTCGGTTCGTATGGCCGATGTGGCCGTTGCGATGGGCCGTCTTAACTGACCCTTCGGACTTCGCTTGTACCTTAATGCCCGCTCAGGTTATCTGAGCGGGCATTTTTGTTCGGGACGGCCATGACCAATCAAATCGCCATCTGGCTCGGCATACTTCTGCTTGGGGGCGTGATGCTGGACATGACGCTGTATAGCGGCGACCACCTGCTGTTCCTTGCCAAGAAGCTCTACGAATTTCTGGACTGGCTTGCTTTCTGGCGCTGACCGAGGTTTTTCTTGACTCTTTCGTTGATCTGGAGTTGTTAGCGCTAACTAATCTGACAGAGAAATTTCGACGGAGCGGACCATGACCCTGAAACTTGCGATCAACGGATTTGGACGGATTGGGCGCGGCGTTCTGCGCGCGGTAATGGAAAGTGGCCGCACAGACGTTGAGATTGTGGCGATCAACGATCTGGGCAAGCCGGACATGAACGCGCATTTGTTTGAGTTCGACAGTGTGCATGGTCGCTATGCCAACCCGGTTACACTCAGCGATGCAGGTTTGGATGTGGGTCGTGGTCCGATCCGTCTGACCAGCGAACGCAACCCCGAAGACCTGCCGTGGTCGGATATTGATGTCGTGCTCGAATGCACCGGTGTGTTCCGCACCCGAGAGGCCGCTGAGCGTCACTTCAAGAACGGCTCGAAAAAGGTTCTGATCTCGGCCCCGGCCCGCGGTGATGGCAACGTCAGGACCGTCGTATTTGGTGTGAACGATCACGAACTGACCGCCGAAGACTTGGTCGTGTCGAACGCATCCTGCACCACCAACTGCCTGTCTCCAGTTGCCGCAGCCTTGGATGCTGGGCTTGGTATCAAGCACGGTAATATGACCACTGTTCATGCATATACTGCCAGCCAGCCGGTACATGACTTGGTTGGAAAGGACCCTTACCTCTCACGCGCCGCTGCGTTGTCGATGATCCCCACCACAACCGGTGCGGCTGCTGCAGTTGGTCTGGTTCTGCCGCAACTACAAGGCAAACTGACGGGTCAGGCGATCCGTGTCCCGACCCCGAACGTTTCGGTCGTTGATCTTGTGGCCGAGGTTTCCCGACCAACCACCGAAGAGGAAGTGAATCAGCTGTTTATTGATGCCGCCGCCAAAATCCCCGGCGTGTTGGCGGCAGAAAGCCGTCCATTGGTTTCCATTGATTTCAACCACGATCCGCACAGCTCGACCGTGTCGCTGGCCGAAACCAAAGTCACCGACGGCACACTTGTTCGCGTACTGGCCTGGTACGACAATGAATGGGGATTCTCGAACCGGATGCTGGATACAGCCGCCGCGATGGGCGCCCTAGCCTAACCGTTCTTTCAGCGCGGTATTGACGCGGGGCGTGACGAATTTCGACACGTCCCCATTTAACCGGGCGATTTCCTTGACCAACTTCGAGGCAATTGCCTGATGGCGCGCTTCTGCCATCAAAAAGACAGTCTCGATTGAATCGTCCAATGCACGGTTCATTCCAACCATCTGAAATTCATACTCAAAGTCGGCAACAGCGCGCAATCCACGCACAATGATCTGCGCACCGACATCCCGCGCACAATCGATCAGCAGGTTTTCAAATGGATGGGCGACAATCTCGGTCCCGGTCTGTTCAGAGAGCTGGGCACATTCGGCTTCAATCATGGCCACACGCTCTTCTAACGAAAACAAAGGTCCTTTATCCCGGTTGATGGCAACACCAATCACCAGCTTGTCGACCAAAGCTGCCGCCCGACGAATGATGTCGATGTGGCCCATTGTGATGGGATCAAAGGTTCCAGGATACAATCCAACCCGCATCGCGCCCTCCTGCGCAACAAAATTTCTGCGCAAGCAAACATAACTTTGCTGCAGGTGCAAGTGATTGCTGTGGCAACCCTTGCCGTCAGTGCCCCATTATCATGCCTTCCAAAGCATCTTTTTCCATGGCCAATTCGGCCAGCTGCGCTTTCACGACATCGCCAAGTGTGACGATACCGACCAGCTTGCCATCTTCCACCACTGGCATATGGCGGAACCGTCCTTCGGTCATGCGGGACATGATGTCTTCGACCGTCGCTTGACGCGTCGTCGTGACAAGATCTTGCGTCATATAGGACTGGACCGGCTGGTTCAGGCAACCACTGCCACTGGCCGCCAGTTCCCGGACGATGTCACGTTCCGACAGGATACCAGATGCCGTTTCACCGCCGTCTTCGGAAATGATGACCGTCCCGATCCGCTTCTCCGCAAGAATCTTCGAGGCCTCCGAGACCGTCGCCGTTGGCGCAACAGTCACAACGCCGTCTGTCGCCTTGGACTTCAGGATGGCCTGTACAAGCATGAAGAATACCTCCGGAAATAATGACACTTATTCCAAAGCGTTGCGCGATTGTGGCGACCTGTCAAGCGTCGGCCTCTGCTTCCAAACGAAGCACTTCCTCGCGAATACCGCGTGTCAGGGCATCAGCAAAGCGGTTCAACCGTTCGTTGCGCTGATCTCCTTCGTGCCGAACAAGATAGAAACTGCGCGTCAAACTCACTTGATCCGTCAGGATTTTCCGCAGATCCGAGTGAAACGGCAGCGTGAAATCATGAGCCACACAAACCCCGGTTCCCAGCGTGACCTGTCGCAATTGGACCGAGACCGAGTTCGATGCAAGCGCGACACGGTCAATGCCTATGTCATTCAGGTAATCCAGCTCTCGGTCAAAGATCATGTCGGGGATGTAACCGATCAACCTGTGCCCTTTCAGATCCGCCACAGATTGGATCGGACCATACTTTTGAAGATAGTCGTCCGTGGCAACCATGTGCAGTTTATAGTCGCTGATTTTTTTCACCCGCAACTGTCCGGCTGTTGGCGCGCTCACTGTCACGGCCATATCCGCCTCGCGCCGAGACAGGTTAATCACCCGAGGCAGCGCAAGTATCTGAATGTCCAGATCAGGGTTCGCGTCGCTGATTTTTGCGCAGACCTGCGGCAACAGGTAATTGGCACTGCCATCCGGCGCGCCGATCCTAATCTGCCCGCTCAGCGATTTCGTTGACCCGGCCACCGCCCCGGCGGCTGCGCGCATCGCCTCTTCGGCGTGCAGCCCATGTTCCAAAAGGCGTTGTCCCGCCGACGTCAGAACATAACCCTGCTGCGATTTGGTGAATAAAGTGGACTCTAAGGTGGATTCGAGCCGGGCCACGCGACGCCCTACAGTGGCGGGATCAATCTTCAGTATGCGACCAGCGGATGACAGGCTTTCTTCCCGTGCCACGGCCAGAAAGATCCGCATATCGTCCCAGTTCGGTGTCATCCACAACCCTTTTGCATTTTTGCAAAACTCTTTTGGGACATTGCCTCTGTTCGCGGGATTTCTGCAAGTCTATTCTGCGCGCAAACCTATCGGAGGAGCTCTTGATGCAAGACCTGACCCATTTTTTGAACGGCGAAATGGTCGCCGGAACATCCGGTCGTTTCGACGACGTTTACAACCCGGCGACCGGCGAAGTTCAGTACAAATGCCCAATGGCCAGCGCGGCAGAAACCACCGCAGCTATTGAAGCGGCGGCAGCGGCCCAGCCCGCATGGGGCGCGACCAACCCGCAAAAGCGTGCGCGTGTCATGATGGCCATGGTTGGCCTGATGAACCGCGACATGGACAAGTTGGCCGAAGCGCTAAGCCGCGAGCATGGTAAAACCATCCCCGATGCCAAAGGCGACTTGCAGCGTGGTCTGGAAGTGATTGAATACTGCATCGGTGCGCCTCAGATGCTGAAAGGTGAATTCACTGACAGCGCAGGCCCCGGTATCGACATGTATTCCATGCGCCAACCTCTGGGCGTTGTTGGTTCGATCATGCCGTTCAACTTCCCTGCCATGATGCCGCTGTGGCACGTAGGCCCGGCGCTTGCTTGTGGCAACGCGGTGGTTCTGAAACCGTCCGAGCGTGACCCGTCTGTTCCGCTGATGCTGGCTGAACTCTTCATCGAAGCTGGTCTGCCCAAGGGTGTGTTCCAGGTCGTGAACGGCGACAAAGAAGCCGTTGACACGATCCTCGACAGCGAAATCATTCAGGGCGTCAGCTTTGTGGGTTCGACGCCGATTGCGCAATATATCTACAGCCGCGCAACCGCCAACGGCAAACGCGCCCAGTGCTTCGGCGGCGCCAAGAACCACATGATCGTCATGCCGGACGCTGACATGGATCAGGCGGCCGATGCGCTGGTCGGTGCCGGCTTTGGCGCAGCAGGCGAACGCTGCATGGCAATCTCAGTCGCGGTTCCCGTTGGTGAAGAAACCGCTGACAAATTGATCGAAAAACTGATCCCGCGTGTCGAAAAGCTGAAAGTTGGTCCTTACACCGCCGGTGATGACGTTGACATGGGTCCGGTTGTGACCGGAGCCGCCAAAGAACGTATCCTGGGTCTGATCAACTCGGGCGTAGAGCAAGGCGCAAAGCTGGTAGTCGACAACCGCGATTTCAGCCTTCAGGGTTACGAAGACGGCTTCTTTGTTGGCCCGCATCTGTTCGACCACGTCACCCCGGACATGGATATCTACAAACAAGAGATCTTTGGCCCGGTCCTGTCCACCGTGCGTGCCGGTTCGTATGAAGAGGCTCTGAAACTGGCGATGGACCATGAATATGGCAACGGTACCGCGATCTTCACCCGTGACGGTGACACCGCGCGTGATTTTGCAAGCCGGATCAATATCGGCATGGTCGGTATCAACGTGCCGATCCCGGTTCCGCTGGCCTATCATACTTTTGGTGGCTGGAAGAAATCGATGTTTGGTGACTTGAATCAGCACGGCCCTGACAGCTTCAAATTCTATACCCGCACCAAGACCGTCACGTCCCGTTGGCCGTCGGGCATCAAGGAAGGTGGCGAGTTCAACTTCAAAGCCATGGACTGATCTGAACGTCCATTGAATTTTCAAACCCGGCCCGATTGCGGGCCGGGTTTTTGCATCTTTCCGCCGATAAACCGCTCTGCGTTCTCGCCATCACAAGAAATTCAGACACGGCCCACTGGAAAAATGCCTCGAAGACAAATATTTTGTCCGCCAAGTGTGTACCGAGCAGTAAAATTATCGGAGGCAGTTTTGTCACATTCCCGTATGACCCGTCGTTCCGCCCTGTTGGGCGCAGCATCATTGGTGGCAACCCCTGCCCTTGTTCGGGCGCAAAGCACAGATGCTTTCCCAGAAACAGAAGATGCCATCAGCACGCAATTGCCGGTGCGCCGCAACGTGTCTTCCTTCTCGCAGCAGAACTGGCAGGATCACTTTGATGAGCTTGGTGTGGGCTGCCTGTTGGCCGATATCACCAGCCGAGCTGTGCATTACTGGAGCCCGGACGGAACTTACAAGCTTTACCCAAGTTCGGTCCCGATGAGTGAAGAACTCACCAAACGCGGTTACACAAAAGTCGTACGCAAAACCGAATTCCCAAGCTGGACACCAACGGCGTCCATGCGTGAGCGCGATCCCTCGTTGCCTGTACGGATGGAAGGTGGCGACCCTGGCAATCCATTGGGCACCCGTGCCATGTATCTGGGCTGGCCAGCTTATCTGGTCCACGGAACCCATGACACGCGCAAGATTGGCCGGCAGAGCTCGTCTGGATGTATCGGACTCTACAATCAGCACGTAGAAGAACTGTATCCACTGGTTCAGATTGGGACACAGGTGCGTCTGGTCTGATTTGCCAGTCGTAAAAAGCAAAAGCCCCGGTCAATCGCCGGGGCTTTGTTGTTTTTGAACCGTGGTTTATTCCGGCAGGATAACTGCGTCGACCACGTGAATCACGCCGTTGCTTGCCTCAATATCGGCCTGCACAACCTTGGCATCATTCACTTTTACACCGTTTTTGGCGTTAACACTCAGCCGGTCACCCTGAACGGTCAGAACCTTGGCGCGCTTTCCAGCAATGTCGCCAGACATCACTTTGGCCGGCACAACGTGATAGGTCAGGATCGATACAAGCTGTTCTTTGTTCTCGGGCAGCAGCAGAGATTCCACCGTACCTTCAGGCAATGCTGCGAATGCCTCGTCAGTTGGGGCAAAAACGGTGAATGGACCATCGCCCTTCAACGTATCAACCAGTCCAGCAGCCTGAACGGCAGCAACCAAAGTATTAAACGATCCGGCGGCAACGGCCGTATCGACAATGTCAGCGGCCTGCGCCTTAAGCGGCATGGCAAATGCAAGTGCGGCGGCTGCGCCCATGAATGTGCGACGGAACATAGCTGTCTTCTCCTCTCCAGCGTGTTATGGAAAGGGGTACGGACCTTTTGCCGCAGCGGATCACTCTGAAATCATTTTTCTTTGAGTTGCACCCAGATGCTCTGTGCTCGTCCCTCAGTCAGAAACGGCAAGGCGGCAACGGCATCCGGGCGTTCCTGTTGAAGGTAATATCCCGGCCAAAGCATTGAATACGCGCCAGATTGCAGCAACGCGTGCAGCATGTACTGCTCTCCCCAACCGGGGCAATCATAGAAGAAACGTTTAGGATATTCGTAGGGTAAAAAAACATCGTGCACGTGAATGACCACACCGGGTTTCAGCGCAGGAATGATGCGGCAGAACAGATGGGCGACGTCGTTGCTCATCCGCACTACGTGGCTTGAATCGATGAACAGAACGTCTCCGGCTTCAAGCTCGGCAAAAAGCGACGGGTCAACTTCTTCAAGACGTTTTTGTTCGAAGTGGTCCACGACATGCGCAATATCGGCCCGCGGGTATGGGTCAATGGCAGTGATCCTAGTGTCCAACCCGCCGTCAATAATCGCTTGCCGGGTCACGCGGGTTGAGTTCCCGCACCCCACCTCGATCACGCGCTTGGGCTGAAAGCGGCGGATCATCAGATACAACGCATCTGCATCCGGGCTGTCATAATAGCCGTTGCCTGTGCGATAGCCAGTCTGATTGCGCGCCGGGTCTTTCAACGCCTGCAGATCCGCCTTGTGACGGTCATACTCCGCCACCAGTTGCGCGATGTCGAAACCTTCCATACCCGGAGATAACGCGTAGGCCGGGCGTGTCAGCCCACCGGCAGCTTCAAAAGCCTCAAGCCGCGCGCGTTCATCCTGTTCGGTAACCTTGTCGATCAGCCTCACCCCCAACTCGTCCAGAGCGGCGTTAATCTTTGGGAATTTTCTGGGTTTCACGGCGATGGCTCCACGGTCTGTGCTGATCCGTTCCTTACAATTGCCGCCCGTACAAGTGCAAGGACAAGCCGGGCAAACCCTTGGCAAAAGGCAAATTTCCGTATTCACTGGATCGCACGACAGGCAAAGGGGTCGCCATGCAGCAGGAATTCACACTGGGCATTGAAGAAGAGTACCTTCTTGTAGATCGCGACAGCCTGCAATTGTCCGAAGCGCCCGAAGCGCTGATGGAGGCCTGTCAAAGCGATTTCGAAGGTCAGGTGAGCCCCGAGTTCCTGCAATGTCAGATTGAAGTCGGCACGCGCCCGCACACAACAATCGCCTCGGCGCGGGAAGACCTGAAACGCCTGCGATCCTGCGTGTCAAAACGTGCTGCCGAATACAATCTGTCCCCGATCGCAGTATCCTGTCATCCCTTCGCCAATTGGAAGGATCAACATCACACCCGCAAGGAACGATATGACGCCTTGCAACACGCGTTAGGCGGCGTAGCACGTCGGATGCTGATCTGCGGGATGCATGTACACGTGGGGGTCGAAGACCCCGCCCTGCGCGCCGATCTGATGCCGCAGCTGTCTTACTTTTTGCCCCATCTTTTGGCCTTGTCCACATCCTCACCCTTTTGGAACGGCGAAGATACCGGCCTATCCTCATATCGCTTGACCGTGTTCGACAACCTTCCCCGAACCGGCCTGCCCCCAGTTTTTGGCAGTTGGGCTGAGTATGAACGCACCACAGGTATACTCGTCGAACTGGGCGTGATCGAGGACACGACCAAGATATGGTGGGACCTGCGCCCGTCGCATCGTTTCCCTACGCTTGAAACCCGGATCATGGACGTGCAACCCCGGCTGGAGCACACGTTGTCCCTGGCGGCACTCGTCCAGGCACTGACCCGAATGTTGTGTCGACTGAAAGACCGCAACCTGCGTTGGCGGCAATATGATCGCTTCCTGATCGGAGAAAACCGTTGGCGTGCGCAGCGTTATGGCGTGGGCGAAGGATTGATTGACTTCGGCGACCGCTCGGTCAAGCCGATGTCCGAACTGATCGGCGACCTTATGGGGTTGTTGGCGGAAGACACCGAAGCGCTTGGAACGATGACCGAACTTGCGCGGTTACGGCAGATCGCCGAAAACGGCACTTCGGCCACCCGTCAACGCCGTGTCCACGCCGAGGCCGTCGCGCGCGGGGACGATCCCGGGCAAGCAGTCGTGCGCCATCTGATCGAGGAATTCCACGCGGATCTCTAGACTGCTCCAGCGTTTTGCGCCCCATTGTTGAACCTGCAAAATTTCTGTAAGAATTCGGAAATAAACAACCGTTCAATTCATTGCCGACGGGAGGGAACGCCATGGATTTCGCACTCAGCGCGGAACAGACAGCCATTTTCGACATGGCATATTCGTTTGGGCAGGAAAATATCGCACCCTTTGCGCGGCAGTGGGAATCCGATGGCACCATTCCAAAAACCTTGTGGCCACAGATCGGCGAGCTTGGCTTTGGGGCTTTGTATGTATCCGAGGACAGCGGCGGTTCGAACCTGACCCGCCTGGATGCCACCTTGGTATTCGAGGCGTTGTCGATGGCCTGCCCTTCGGTCGCGGCATTCCTGTCAATCCACAACATGTGCGCCAAGATGTTGGACAATTTTGCGGATGAAGACCTCAAGGCACGCATCATGCCCGATGTTCTCAGCCTCAACACGGTGCTGAGCTATTGCCTGACCGAGCCCGGTTCCGGCTCGGACGCGGCGGCCTTGAAGACACGCGCCGTACGCACGAACGAAGGCTATACGTTGAACGGCACCAAGGCATTCATCTCGGGCGGTGGGTATTCCGATGCCTATGTATGCATGGTGCGCACCGGTCAGGACGGCCCCAAGGGTATTTCAACCGTTTATGTCGAGGACGGAACTCCGGGTCTTAGCTTTGGAGCACTGGAAGAAAAAATGGGCTGGAAAAGTCAGCCCACCGCGCAGGTGCAGTTCGATGATTGCAAAATCCCGGCAGGCAATCTTGTCGGCACCGAAGGCGACGGTTTCAAATATGCCATGATGGGCCTCGACGGCGGGCGACTGAACATCGCGGCCTGTTCCCTTGGTGCCGCGCAGACCGGTTTGGATATGACGTTGCAATACATGTCCGAACGCAAGGCGTTTGGCCAATCCATCGACCAGTTCCAGGCCCTTCAGTTCCGCCTGGCGGATATGGAGATTGAACTACAAGCCGCACGGACCTTTCTGCGTCAAGCCGCTTGGAAACTAGATAACGGCGCGCCCGACGCCACTAAGTTCTGCGCCATGGCCAAAAAATTCGTGACCGAAACCGGATCGAAGGTGGTGGATCAGTGCCTGCAGCTGCATGGTGGTTATGGCTATCTTGCCGACTACGGCATTGAAAAGCTTGTGCGCGATCTTCGGGTGCATCAGATATTGGAAGGCACAAATGAGATCATGCGCGTGATCGTATCGCGTCAGATGCTTGCCAACCGCTGAGGGCCACATGTCAGACATTGAAATCCGCACCACAGGCCGTGCCGGACGCATCACCCTGACCCGCCAACATGCTTTGAACGCAATGAGCTACGAGATGTGCATGGCCATCGACGCGGCGATGCGCAACTGGCGCGAAGACGATGCCGTTGACCTTATCATTCTGGACGCCGAAGGTGAAAAAGCCTTTTGCGCAGGTGGAGACATCGCCGAGCTCTACGAAACCGGGACCAAGGGCGACTATGCCTACGGGCAGACATTCTGGCGTGACGAGTACCGTCTGAATGCGATGATCTTCGAATATCCCAAGCCGGTCATCAGCTTTCTTCAGGGCTTTACCATGGGCGGCGGTGTCGGCATCGGGTGCCATGGCAGCCATCGCGTTGTCGGGGAAAGCTCGAAAATCGCGATGCCAGAATGCTCGATTGGTTTGGTACCGGATGTGGGCGGCTCGCTTATGCTGGCCCTCGCCCCCGGTCGGTTGGGCGAGTTTTTGGGAACGACTGGGTTCCGAATGGGCCCTGCGGATGCAATTCTGGCAAGGTTCGCGGACCATTACATCCCTCAATCACACTGGTCCGATTTGACTGAGATGCTTGAGGCCTCTGGCGACGCAGGGCTGATTTCACAACATGCCGAAACACCACCCGCCGGAGAACTGGCCGAGTTGCAGGCCGACATTGATCAGCATTTCTCGGGCGAAACACTTGGCGACATCGTGACGAGCCTGCGCAACAGCGACCACGATTTTTCGCAGAAAACCCTAGCGACTCTGGAAAAAAACGCCCCCCTTTCCACGGCCTGTACGGTTGAAATGCTGCACCGTCTGCGCGGCCCCGCTTTGTCCATACGGCGCGCCCTGGAGTTGGAATACCGTTTCACCCACCGGTCGATGGAACACGGTGACTTTCTGGAAGGTATCCGCGCGCAAATCATCGATAAAGACCGCAGCCCGAACTGGCAGTTTCCCGATATGAACGTCCCTTTGACGGCCGTCTCGAAAATGCTGCAACCGCTGGGCGCGGATACCCTGACTTTTGAGGAGGACTAAAAGATGCAAATCGGTTTCATTGGGCTGGGAAATATGGGCGCGCCCATGGCGGCCAACCTGGCAAAGGCCGGGCATCAGGTTCTGGGGTTTGATACCGCAGGCGTCAATGTAGAGGGTGTCACCCACGTCGAAACGGCGTCTGACGCGGTCGTGGGTGCTGATGCGGTCATCACCATGCTGCCAAACGGTGCTATTCTAAGGGCCGTTGCGGATCAGGTCATTCCTGCCATGTCGAAAGGGGCTGTGTTAATCGACTGCTCGACAGTTGACGTGGACAGCGCGCGTGCGGTTGCGGATCAGGCTATGGGAGCTGGACTTTTGTCCGTGGATGCGCCGGTTTCCGGCGGTATCGGCGGTGCGGCGGCAGGTACGCTGACGTTCATGGCCGGCGGATCGGAAGCCGCATTCGCCAAAGCTGCCCCCCTGTTCGAGATCATGGGGCAAAAAGCGGTTCACTGCGGCGAAGCCGGGGCCGGACAAGCCGCCAAGATCTGCAACAACATGATCCTTGGCGTCACCATGATTGCCACCTGCGAGGCTTTTGCACTGGCGGACAAACTGGGGCTGGACCGGCAAAAGATGTTCGACGTGGTCAGCACGTCGTCAGGCTATAGCTGGACGATGAACGCCTATTGTCCCGCCCCCGGCGTTGGCCCGCAAAGCCCGGCCGACAATGACTACACGCCTGGATTCGCCGCCGAGCTCATGCTGAAAGACCTCCGTCTCAGCCAGCAAGCAGCAGACAGCGCTGATGCGGATACACCGATGGGTCAAATCGCGACTGCCCTGTACGAACAATTTGTTGAAAATGAAGACGGATTGGGCCGGGATTTCAGCGCGATGCTACCACGTTTTGAAAAACGCGGGCGCGAATAGGCAATTCGGCGGCCTCTTGCCCAGTCGTTTGACAGACAGGCGGCAAGAGGCCATCTAACCGTCATGTTCCAAGGCGTCTTCAGCCTGTTCGCAAAGGAAAGCGGCATGACAAAATCCCTGGTGACAATTGCAATGCTTGCGGCGATGGCGCTTGCCCCTGTTACAGCCGTAGCAAAAAACAAAAATGGACATTGCCCACCGGGTTTGGCCAAAAAGTCCATTCCTTGCGTGCCGCCCGGGCAAGCAAAAAAGATCTATAGAAACGGTGATTTCATCCGAAACGATTACCGTTGGGTCGACAATCCCTATCGCTATGGGCTGAACCGGAACTATTCCTACATCCGCGCAGGCGACTATGTGTACCGGGTCGATCCCGATACACGTAAAGTGCTGAACCTGATCGGTGCGGTTGCCGATATTCTGAACTGAGCTGGCGTCGCTACGGCTATTCTGCCGCGACGCGCGCATTGTCCAACATCGATTTCAGATAGCGACCGGTATGGCTGCGCTCGACCATTGCGACATCTTCGGGTGTGCCTACGGCAACAATCTCACCACCGCCATCGCCACCTTCGGGACCAATGTCGATGATATGATCCGCAGTTTTCACCACGTCCAGGTTATGCTCGATCACAACAACTGTGTTCCCCTGATCGACCAGTTCATGCAGCACTTCCAACAGCTTGCGCACATCTTCGAAATGCAGACCCGTGGTCGGTTCGTCCAAGATATAAAGCGTCCGTCCTGTTGACCGCTTCGACAGTTCCTTGGACAGCTTCACGCGTTGTGCCTCGCCACCGGATAGCGTGGTGGCCTGCTGACCGACCTTGATATAGCCCAGCCCAACGCGGGCCAAAGCATCCATCTTATCGCGGATCGACGGCACGGCCTTGAAGAACTCCTGCGCGTCTTCCACTGTCATATCAAGCACGTCCGCGATGGATTTGCCCTTGAACTTGATTTCAAGCGTCTCGCGGTTGTAGCGCGCGCCTTTGCAAGTCTCACAAGTCACGTAGACATCGGGTAGAAAGTGCATTTCGATCTTGATGACACCGTCACCCTGACATGCCTCGCACCGGCCGCCCTTAACGTTGAAACTGAACCGGCCCGGCTTGTATCCCCGCGCTTTCGCCTCGGGTAGTCCAGCAAACCAGTCGCGGATCGGGGTGAAGGCCCCGGTGTAAGTGGCTGGATTCGAACGCGGAGTCCGTCCAATCGGCCGCTGATCAATGTCGATGACCTTGTCCAGATGCTCAAGCCCCTTGATCGTCTCACACGGCGCTGGAGTTTGTCGCGCACCATTCAGGCGCATCGATGCGGTTTTGAACAGTGTCTCAATGGTCAGCGTAGACTTGCCGCCACCAGATACCCCAGTGACACACACAAACTTGCCCAAAGGAAACTCAGCCGTGACATTCTTGAGGTTGTTACCAGTGGCTTTCACCACAGTCACTTTCTGCTTTTTGCCCGCGCGCCGTTCGGCCGGAACCGCGATTTCACGCGTCCCCGCCAGATATTGCCCGGTGATCGAGGCCGCATCACCCGTGATATCCGCAGGTGTACCATGGCTGACGACCTGACCCCCGTGAACGCCCGCTCCGGGGCCAATGTCGAACACATAGTCGGCCTCGCGGATGGCCTCCTCATCATGTTCGACAACAATCACTGTGTTGCCCTGATCCCGAAGGTTCTTGAGTGTCCCCAACAACCGGTCATTGTCGCGCTGGTGAAGACCAATTGACGGCTCGTCCAACACATAAAGAACCCCAGTCAGACCCGAGCCGATTTGACTGGCCAAACGAATACGCTGGCTTTCACCACCAGACAGCGTTCCACTTGAACGTGACAGCGTAAGGTATTCCAAACCAACGTTATTCAAAAAACCAAGACGTTCGCGAATCTCTTTCAGAATGGCGCGCGCGATTTCATTTTTCTGGGCGCTCAGATGGTTCGGCGCGTCCTCAATCCAGGCCAGAGCTTCCCGGATTGACATCTGCACCACCTGCCCGACATGCAGACCCGCGATCTTGACCGCCAGCGCCTCGGGCCGCAGGCGATACCCCTCACACGTGCCGCATGGACGGTTGTTCTGGTACCGTTCAAATTCCTCGCGAATCCAAGCGCTGTCCGTTTCACGATAGCGGCGCTCCATATTCGGGATCACGCCTTCGAAACTGCGCGTCACCTGATAAACGCGTCCGCCTTCATCATAGCGGAACTGGATCTCTTCATCGCCAGAGCCGCGCAGGAACACCTGCTGCACCTTCTTGGGCAGGTCTTTCCATGGCGTGTTCTTGTCGAACTCATAGTGCCGCGCGATGGCTTCGATGGTCTGAAGGAAATAGGGAGACTTACCCTTGCGCCACGGTGCCAAGGCCCCATCATAAAGTTTCAGCGACTGATCGGGCACCACAAGCCGCTCATCAAAGAACAACTCAACCCCCAACCCATCACAATCGGGGCAAGCTCCAAACGGCGCGTTGAAGGAAAACAGGCGCGGTTCGATCTCGGGGATGGTAAACCCGCTGACCGGGCAGGCAAAGTTTTCGCTAAAGGTGATGCGTTCCGGATCACCCTCACGCGGGGCCGTTTCCAGAATCGCAATACCGTCCGCCAAATCCAGGGCTGTGCGCAGGCTGTCGGCCAAACGGGTCTCCATACCCTCTCGGACAACAAGTCGGTCCACCACCACGTCGATGTCGTGGCGGAATTTCTTGTCCAGCGTCGGCGGTTCATCCAGTTCGTAGAACTCACCATCGACCTTGACGCGCTGGAACCCTTGCTTACGCAGCTCCAGGAATTCTTTTTTGTACTCACCTTTGCGATCGCGCACGATCGGGGCCAGCAAATAACCTCGCGTGCCCTCCTCCATGGTCATGATCCGGTCGACCATGTCCTGTACCTGCTGCGCCTCGATCGGCTGTCCGGTTGCAGGGCTATAGGGTGTTCCGGCGCGTGCAAACAGCAGGCGCAAATAGTCATAGATTTCCGTAACCGTCCCAACAGTTGAACGCGGGTTCTTCGACGTTGTCTTCTGTTCGATGGAAATCGCCGGGCTCAGGCCGCTGATGTGATCCACATCGGGCTTTTCCATCATATCGAGGAATTGACGCGCATAAGCTGACAGGCTTTCCACATAGCGCCGCTGCCCTTCGGCATAGATGGTATCAAACGCCAGCGAGGACTTGCCCGAACCAGACAAACCGGTGATCACCACCAGCTGATCCCGAGGGATATCAACATCAATGCCTTTGAGGTTATGCTCACGCGCGCCGCGCACCTCGATATTCTTCAGCTCAGCCATTTCCGGCCCCCAACAAATACGTCCCTCAGAAATAGGCGAGCAGAGCTGAGTCTCCAACAGAAAAGTTAGAACAAACTGTGAACAGACGGATTATTGCCGACACTTCCTGACATCATGCACAGCTACAATGCGCCAAGCGACCTGTTTCAGTGACGCAGGATGTTTTTGAAGGGAAAATGGCGCGGTTGACGGGGCTCGAACCCGCGACCCCCGGCGTGACAGGCCGGTACTCTAACCAACTGAGCTACAACCGCGCATCTATTTTCGTGGCCTTTACCCTGGACCAAGGAGTGCAGCGATGGCGCGGTTGACGGGGCTCGAACCCGCGACCCCCGGCGTGACAGGCCGGTACTCTAACCAACTGAGCTACAACCGCCCGCTGCACGTTCATTGCTGAACGTTGGGGTGTATTATGGCTACGCTCGGGCAGCGTCAAGCGGCGTTTTGAAGTTTTTTGTCAGAATCCAGATTTTTGTTTGCCCGCCGTTTTTTGCACGTAGAACAAAGCCAAATCCACTTGCAGCCGAACCACAGGACAGATATCAACGCGTCCCATGGGTGATTAGCTCAGTGGTAGAGCGCTTCGTTCACATCGAAGATGTCAGGAGTTCAAATCTCTTATCACCCACCATTCCCGATCTAAGATTACGCTTGAAATTGAAAGGCTTGCCAGCGCGCGGCCTCGATGACTATCGTGCACTATCGGCCAAGCCTTGTGCCGACAGCAACGTCAGGGGTCATCATGGCAGAGCTTAAGCGGGACATTGGCCTGATCGGACTGACGTTCATTTCGGTTGGAGGAATCATCGGTTCGGGCTGGTTGTTCGGCCCCCTTCTGGCGGTTCAGCACGCCGGGCCTGCGGCTATCCTCTCTTGGCTGATCGGTGCGGCTGCGATGTTCATCTTGGCGATCACATTCGCGGAAATTTCGGCCATGCTGCCCATTCCCGGCGGAATTGCCCGGGTCCCGCAGTTTTCGCACGGCAATATCGTTTCGATGGCCATGGGGTGGACGGCATGGATTGGCTACAACACCACTGCCCCCATTGAAGTGGAGGCGATGCTGAAATACCTCGCGCCTTACGCCCCCTGGCTGCACGCTGCCGATACGGGCGATCTAACAGGAGCCGGAGTTTTTGTAGCCCTTGTCTTCATGCTGCTTTTCGTTGCGGTCAACGCGCTTGGGGTCAAGTTCTTCACACATGTCAATGCGGCGCTGACCTGGGCAAAGATAGCTATTCCAGTGGTCCTGTCCGCATTGCTGATTGCCAGCCGTTTCAATGCCGACAATTTCACACAACCAGACGGATTTGCACCATATGGGCTGCAGGGGATCATGGCCGCGGTTTCGACCGGAGGCGTCATTTTCTCTTTCATAGGTTTCCGTCATGTCGTTGATATGGCGGGTGAAGTGCGCAATCCAAAGTTCGCCATCCCCGCAGCATTGGTCCTGTCGATCATCATGTGCGCCGCAATCTATCTTGGCCTCCAGGTAGCTTTCATCGGCGCGTTGGATCCATCACTGCTAACCAATGGTTGGGCACAGTTGAATTTTGGCGGCGAAGGCCCGTTAGACGCTGTAATCATGTCGGTTGGATTGGTCTGGTTCATCAGCCTGTTGAATGTCGGATCAGTCGTTGGCCCCTTTGGCAACGGATTGGTCGCGACCGGGTCGAATGCCCGTATTGCCCTTGCCCTGTCCCAAAACGGTTTTCTGCCAAAACGTTTGCAAAACCTGTCTTCGTTTGGGGTTCCGGTATGGGCCTTGGCGTTGAATTTTTTGATCGGGACCCTGTTCCTTTTGACCGTTCCCTTTACCACCGTCATCGCCCTGAACGGTGCCGCTATTGTTTTGTCATTCGCGGTTGGCCCAATCGCCGTGGTTTGCCTAAGGGATCTTCTTCCAGACCAACCCCGTTCGATCCGCATTCCAGCGGTACGTCTGGTCGCGTTGACCGCCTTCGCCATTGCAACACTGATAGTGTATTGGAGCGGTTGGGACACCGTCTGGCGCCTTGGGATCGCGCTGATCGTCGGAAAAATTCTGCTGCTTATCCGGTTCCGAGGGCGCCTTGATGAAATGGACCTGACCGAAGCCGTTTGGTTGATGCCTTACTTTGCCGGGCTCGGGTTAATCTCATTCTTGGGTCAATTCGGAACCGGGGCTTTGAAACAGATCCCGTTTGGGTGGGATATTGTGCTTTGCGTCGTGTTTTCCGCCATCATCTTCGCGCTGGCCATACGTTCAGCGCTGTCGGATGAAAAATTCATGAAATACATAGCGGAAGAAGAAATACTTGATCCAAAACAGCCTGTAATCGGACTATAAAAAAAGGCAGAGCAACGCTCTGCCTTTCCCCGTTTTTTGTATACGCAGCCTAGTGCGCTGTAGCAGATGCATCCGCGGATTTGGTTGAAGCAGCAGCCGCAGCTGCAGCTTCCTCTGCCGCTTCGTCCCACTCAATCGGCTCGGGTGTACGCACCAGCGCCTGTTCGAGAACTTCCGAGACATGTTTGACAGGAATGATCTCCAACCCTTCCTTCACATTGTCCGGGATATCCGCCAGATCCTTTTCGTTCTCTTCCGGGATCAGGACTGTCTTGATCCCACCACGCAGTGCGGCCAGCAGTTTTTCTTTCAAACCACCAATCGGCATTGCGTTCCCGCGCAGAGAAACCTCACCAGTCATCGCGATATCTTTGCGCACCGGAATGCCAGTCAGTACGGAAACAATCGACGTCACCATCGCAAGACCAGCCGACGGACCATCCTTGGGCGTCGCCCCATCCGGCACGTGGACGTGAATGTCGATCTTGTCGAACTGTGGCGGCTTCACCCCGATCTTGGGCGAGATGGACCGCACATAAGACGAAGCCGCATCGATGGATTCCTTCATCACATCGCCCAGCTTACCGGTGGTTTTCATCCGCCCTTTGCCCGGCAGTTTAAGCGCCTCGATATGCAGCAGATCGCCCCCAACCGAGGTCCAGGCCAAACCTGTTACAACACCGATCTGGTCATCCTGCTCGGCCAGCCCATACCGGAACTTCGGCACACCCAAAAACTCATCCAGATTTTCCGGCGTAACTTCAACGGTTTCCGCCTCTTTCTTGATGATCTTGGTCAGCGATTTCCGCGCCACTTTGGCGATTTCACGTTCAAGGTTCCGAACGCCCGCCTCACGGGTGTAGGTGCGGATGATCGATTGCAACGCCTCATCTGTCAGTTCAAACTCCTTGGCTTTCAGACCATGGTTTTTGACCTGCTTGCTGATCAGGTGTTGTTTCGCGATCTCGCTCTTTTCCTCTTCGGTGTAACCGGCCAGCGGGATGATCTCCATCCGGTCCAGCAGAGGCCCAGGCATGTTATAGCTGTTCGACGTGGTCAGGAACATCACGTTGGACAGGTCATATTCGACCTCCAAATAGTGGTCCATGAACGTGCTGTTCTGTTCCGGATCCAACACTTCCAACATCGCCGAGGCTGGATCGCCACGGAAGTCCTGACCCATCTTATCGATTTCATCCAACAAGATCAGTGGGTTCGTGGTTTTCGCCTTTTTCAGCGCCTGAATGATCTTGCCGGGCATCGAGCCGATATAGGTCCGACGGTGACCCCTGATCTCGGATTCGTCGCGCACACCACCCAGCGAGATGCGAATGAATTCGCGCCCCGTGGCTTTTGCAACCGATTTACCAAGCGAGGTTTTACCGACACCCGGAGGGCCAACAAGGCACAGGATCGGGCCCTTCAGCTTTTTCGAACGCTGCTGAACCGCGAGGTACTCAACAATACGCTCTTTGACTTTCTCCAGCCCATAGTGATCGGCATCCAGAATGTCCTGCGCGCGGCCCAGATCCTTTTTGACGCGGGATTTGGTGCCCCACGGCAATGACAGGATCCAATCCAGATAGTTGCGTACGACTGTGGCCTCAGCCGACATCGGGCTCATGTTGCGCAGCTTCTTCAGCTCGCCTTCGGCCTTTTCGCGCGCCTCTTTCGACAGCTTGGTCTCGGCGATTTTCTCTTCCAGCTCGGCAACTTCGTTCGAGCCGTCCTCGCCGTCGCCAAGCTCCTTCTGAATGGCCTTCATCTGCTCATTCAGATAGTACTCGCGCTGCGTCTTCTCCATCTGGGATTTGACGCGGGTTTTGATCTTTTTCTCGACCTGCAGAACCGACATCTCGCCCTGCATCAGGCCATAGACCTTCTCAAGCCGCTCACTGACGCTGAGGGTTTCCAGAAGTTCCTGCTTTTGCTCCACTTCAATGCCCAGATGACCTGATACAAGGTCAGCCAACTTGGCAGGCTCGGTGGTTTCACCCACGGCCGCCAGCGCCTCTTCGGGGATGTTCTTGCGCACTTTGGCATAGCGCTCGAACTCATCCGCGACAGTGCGCAACAGGGCTTCGGTTGTGGTAACGTCACCAGGGATTTCGGTCAGATATTCAGCGCGGGCTTCAAAAAACTGTTCGTTTTCAAGAAACTCGGTAATCTGCACACGTGCCTGCCCTTCGACCAGCACCTTCACGGTGCCATCGGGCAATTTCAGCAGTTGCAGAACATTGGCCAAAACGCCCGAGCGATAGATACCGTCTACATCGGGATCATCGACGCCGGGATCGATCTGGCTGGACAAAAGAATTTGCTTGTCATCCTGCATTACCTCTTCCAGCGCGCGGACCGATTTATCGCGGCCTACAAAAAGAGGCACAATCATATGCGGGAACACCACAATGTCGCGCAGCGGCAGGACGGGGTATGAGGAATTCAGAGGCTCTTGCATGCTCTATCCTTATCGTTGGCAAGACGGCGCTTGTCCCTCATCGAGGCAACATTTGGTCGTCTCCTGTCTTGGACGATAAAGGTGGGGCCTCATCGCCCTTTTTCAACCTTACCGCCGTGTATCGTGTTTCAGCATGAACCGAGGTTTTCGGGACTGCAAGACGTCCAAAGAACATATCCACCGAAATTAACACGACATGCATAGGCAACACGCACTTCAAAGGTCAGAACACCCGTTGCACTGCGCGAGACAAGAAAAAACCGTGACCGTCTTTGTTGCGACATTCCAGACCTTTTGTCGAAGAGCTGCAGCTGAATCCTCCGAACTGACCGGTGACCCCATATTCAGCACGATCGTAGCCGTCTTTGTTACGATTCAGCGGCTGGCACAATATCTCTACCGGGCCGGTGTCGAACATCAGAAAATCATGCCACCAGTCCGATTGACAATTCGCAGGGCGCGGCATCGCTGGTGGGCCGGATTTTTCTATGATGGTGCATTGAATATCCGAGGACGACGCACTTTCCCCTACCGAGCACTGAATGTTTTCGGATGGGGTTTCAAAAGTCCAGACATCTGACATGGCTGGCGTCGCGCAGAAAATTGCTGCGCCGAGAACAAGGCGAAACATAAAAAACTCTCCGGGGTCATTAACTAAAATGGCATTGCTTGAAGTGGCCCCAGAATACCAGGAAACCATGCAATAGTCACCCGAAGGGAAAGGTTACAAGGGTTCAATATCGCCTTGCGCACGCTGCGCGTGAAACTCGGCCTGCCAGACGTCAAAGGTTCCCGCAGCAATCGCATCGCGCATGCCCTGCATGATCTCTTGGAAGTAATGCAGGTTGTGCCAGGTCAGCAACATGCCCGAGATCATCTCGTTTGCCCGAAATACATGGTGCAAATAAGCGCGCGAATAGTTCGAACAGGCGGGACATGTGCAATTCTCGTCCAGCGGGCGTGGGTCATCCGCATGGCGCGCGTTCTTGATGTTGACCACGCCGCGACGAGTGAACAGTTGCCCCGTGCGACCCGAACGCGACGGCAACACACAGTCCATCATGTCGATCCCACGCGCGACGGCGCCAACGATATCGTCGGGCTTGCCAACACCCATCAAATAACGTGGCTTGTCTTCAGGCAGAAAGTCGGGGGCGTAGTCGAGACAGCCAAACATGGCCTCCTGCCCCTCACCCACGGCCAGCCCGCCTACTGCATAGCCTTCGAACCCAATGGATTTAAGTGCTTCGGCGCTTTCTTCGCGCAAGTCCTGCTCCAGACCACCTTGCATGATGCCAAACAGTGCATGACCCGGACGATCGCCGAACGCGTCACGCGACCGTTCGGCCCAACGCATCGACAGCCACATGGACTCGGCGATGCGATCCCGGTCGGCGGGCAGCGCGGGGCATTCGTCAAAACACATCACAATGTCCGAGCCCAACAAGCGCTGAATCTCCATTGACCGCTCGGGCGTCAGTTCGTGTTTTGATCCGTCGATATGAGATTTGAAGGTCACGCCCTTTTCGGTCAGCTTGCGCAGCCCTGCCAAGGACATGACCTGAAACCCGCCCGAGTCGGTCAGAATGGGGCGGTCCCAGTTCATGAACTTGTGCAACCCGCCCAAACGATCAATCCGTTCCGCTGTTGGACGCAGCATCAGGTGATAGGTGTTGCCCAGCAGAATATCCGCCCCGGTGGCACGCACACTTTCGGGCATCATTGCTTTGACGGTCGCGGCTGTGCCCACAGGCATAAAGGCCGGCGTCCGCACCTCTCCACGCGGTGTGCTGATCACGCCCGTGCGTGCCTTGCCGTCTGTTGCCTTAAGCTCAAATGAGAATTTCTGCGCCATGTCATCGCCTCGGATCGCCGAACCGGGCAGGCTTTGCCCGATCCGTTCCGTCTTTGCAACCCGTCAGGGCAACGAGGCCACGCGGTCCGTGAACAGACTTACAACCCCTGTCCCGTCCACATCGCGGCACACCCGGATCGCGGGTCGTTCAGGATCTGGTTGTGTCGCCCCCATTTGATCGCCGTCGGTGACAACCCGCAGCCCGGTTTCAACCATATCGAACATGGCTTGATGGGAACACGCAATCACGGCTGTTGAATCGTGCAGGCCGCAACCTTCCAGCCCCCCGATCTCTTTGTAAAACTTCAGATAGAATCTGGAGATGTCGCGCAGAAACGCCCCCATATCGGGTGACTTTTGCGCCAATGCTTCGAAGTCCGCCGTTTCGTACAGCGTCTTCAGCGTCACGTCCAAACCAACAAGAACAGTGTTGGGCGGTGCGGAAAAGACCGCCTCAGCGGCAAGAGCGTCGTGATAGATATTGGCTTCGGCGTGCCGGGTGATGTTGCCGGGGCAATAGACCGCGCCCCCCATTATCACCAGTTCGCGCAGGTTGCCTGCGAATTCCGGGTCCAGGCGCATCGCGTTTGCAATATTGGTCAACGGACCCACGGCGCAGACCACCAGTTCGCCCTTGTGGGCTCGGGCCATCTCAACCAGAAACGCGGCTGCTGGCAACGCGTGGTTCTGTCCGATCTGGGGGATATCGGTCAAATCACCAAAACCTTCGGGGCCGTGAACGTGCTCTGACGGGGCGTGTGTGTCCGCCCCCATCGGCACCGCAGCCCCTTCGGCCACAGGCAAGTCCAACCCCAGCTTGTGAAGTAAAAACCGCGCGTTGCGGCTGGATTGGTGAACATACGTGTTTCCGAACACCGTGGTAAGACCGATCAGGTCAATTTCCGGTGCTGCGGCGGCATAAGCAATGGCCATGGCATCGTCGATGCCGGGATCAGTGTCGATAATCAGTTTCATCCCCGCCCGATACCGCAAACGCTGTTGGATGCAAAGCCGCCACAGCGGCAAATTTCCAGACCACTTTCATACGTTCAGGCATTTGCATACCGGCCCATTCCACTCATACCAGAGTTGAAATTGGGCGACTCAATCCCAATATGTATACCATAGTACACAAAAATAAGAGGACAGAATGATCGAAGATCAAATCATCGGATTGATTTCGTCAAACATTGTTTTGCTGCTGGCCGCTGTGCTGGTGATTGTTGTTATTCTCAAAGGCATCAAGATTGTGCCGCAGTCTGAGAAATACGTGGTTGAGCGGTTTGGCCGCCTGCATTCGGTGCTTGGCCCCGGCATTAACTTCATCGTTCCGTTTCTGGATGTTGCACGCCACAAAATCTCGATCCTGGAACGCCAATTGCCGAATGCGACGCAGGACGCGATTACCAAGGACAATGTGCTGGTGCAGATCGACACCTCGGTCTTCTATCGCATTCTTGAACCGGAAAAGACGGTTTACCGCATCCGGGACGTAGACGGCGCGATTGCAACGACTGTAGCCGGGATCGTGCGCGCTGAAATTGGTAAGATGGATCTGGACGAGGTACAATCGAACCGCGCGCAGTTGATCACACGCATTCAGGAAAGCGTCGAAACCGCCGTTGACGATTGGGGTATCGAAGTCACCCGCGCTGAAATTTTGGATGTGAATCTGGATCAGGCCACGCGTGATGCCATGCTGCAGCAGTTGAACGCGGAACGTGCCCGCCGCGCGCAAGTGACCGAGGCCGAGGGTCAGAAACGCGCCGTGGAACTGCACGCTGATGCCGAACTTTATGCCGCTGAACAAACCGCCAAGGCCCGCCGTATTCAGGCCGAGGCCGAAGCCTATGCTACGGGCGTGGTCGCCAAGGCCATTCAGGACAACGGGATCGAGGCCGCGCAATATCAGGTTGCTTTGAAACAGGTTGAAGCCCTTAATGCTTTGGGCAACGGTTCTGGCAAGCAAACCATAGTTGTGCCCGCAAACGCGCTTGAAGCATTTGGAGATGCGTTCAAAATGCTGAAGGGAGGAAAATGATGGCAGATCCCTTTTGGCTGACCTGGTGGATCTGGCTGGCCGCCGCGCTGGCGCTGGGGATTCTCGAGATTGTTCTGCCAGGGTTTATCTTTCTTGGCTTCGCCATTGGCGCAGCGATTACGGGTCTTGTTCTCGTGATTCCGGGCCTGACAATGTCACTGCATGTCCTCGCGCTGGTCTTTGCAGTGCTGTCGTTGATCGCATGGCTTGTCTTGCGCAAACTCTTTGCGCTGCCGCATGGTCAGGTCAAAACCTTCAAGCATGATATTAATGACTGAATCGCGATGGCGCTCGTCTGAGCGCCACGCCACCACTGGACGCTGTTGCGGCTATTCCCTATATAATCAGTCAGGCAACTGACCCGAGGCAAAGATGACTCACCCGAGCGAACAGTTTGAAGGCACCCCGCTGATTGCGCCGTCAACAATTGAACACCCATTGTACGACGCCGTGGTCGAAGCGTGCCGCACAGTCTATGACCCGGAAATTCCGGTCAACATCTATGACCTCGGCTTGATCTACACGATTGATATTACTGCGGATAACGCAGTTAAGGTGATCATGACCCTGACCGCGCCCGGCTGTCCCGTCGCCGGTGACATGCCCGGCTGGATCATGGAAGCAATCGAACCGGTCGCGGGCGTCAAAGAAGTTGACGTTGAACTGACCTGGGAACCGCCCTGGGGCATGGAGATGATGTCAGACGAAGCGCGACTGGAACTAGGCTTTATGTAAACCGATAGCCCTGCGCTTTGCCTGTTTGCCCGAATGCAAATCAATTTAGATTGCAGGTTTCTTTGATTTCTGCCGCCCGGTCGCTCAGCGCTTTGACATAGTCGCCAGACAGCATTTGCAAGTGTTTGTGCTCGGTTCCCGTGACCAGACCCAGCAAAGCCCCTGCAGGAGTCAGCGAGGCAACGCTTTCCAATTGCTTGTCTTCGGCATGTTTCTTTTCCGCCTCAATCGCGCGCAGATCGCCCTCGGCTGTTGCACAGTTGACCGGATGCCTTTCAGCGTCCGTGGCGGCTGATGCATCCCCGGATGGGAAACCGGCAACCGCCAGAGCAAAGATCGATCCTTGCAGAACAGGTTTAGAAGCGCTCAATAACTTATTCATAACAATATCCTTTCCATCCCAAAATGTTCTCTCCCAACACTGCAAATTGCGTGTTCAGACACAGCTAAACCCGCTTTCTTGCGCGATGCAAGGTTGCACGGCGTCAACCTTGCATCGCAACATGAGCGTTCTTGCGTAAATCTTTAACCCGGTCGATCTTGAGCCTGCGACCATTGAGCCCTAAATTGGGTAGGACGCGCGACAACGGAGACTTACATGTTCGGCATTCCCGGCAAACAGGCTGTGACCATGACGCCTAAAGCCGCAGAGCAGATCACCCGCCTGATGAATTCAGGCGGTCACGCTGGCCTGCGCATTGGTGTCAAGAAAGGCGGCTGCGCAGGCATGGAATACACCATGGAATATGTTGATCAGGCAGATCCTCATGATGAGGTGGTCGAACAGGACGGCGCGCGCGTCATGATCGCACCGATGGCCCAGATGTTCCTGTTCGGAACCGAGATCGACTACGAAGTCTCACTGTTGGAATCGGGGTTCAAGTTCAAAAACCCGAATGTTGTTGATTCCTGTGGCTGCGGTGAATCGATCAAGTTCGACGAAACCATCGCTCAGCAAAGCTAAATCATCGGTCGAGGCACCAGTCCCTGTCAGGTCTGCAAGCGGAATTGTAAGATTGCGCAGACAATGCTATCCGCATCCTTAAATCATCGAATGATCAGGGAGATACGGGTATGCGGCGGAAGCTGGCGGCTGGAAACTGGAAGATGAACGGAACCGGCGCGGCGCTGAGTGAACTTGAAACGCTGTCACAAAGCCATCCCGAAGCGTCGGTCGATATTCTGATCTGCCCTCCCGCCACCTTGCTCAGCCGCGCCACCGATACTGTGGCTGGCTCGGCGATAACTGTTGGTGGGCAGGATTGTCACGCGGAACATTCTGGGGCGCATACAGGCGACATCAGCGCAGATATGCTGCTGGATGCCGGTGCGACTTCGGTCATTCTGGGCCATTCAGAACGTCGTGTGGATCACGGAGAGCATGACGAGGACGTACGCGCCAAAGCCCGCGCGGCGATGGACGCGGGCCTAAAAGCGGTCATTTGCGTCGGTGAAAGTCTGGAACAGCGTGAGGCGGCCAACACGCTCGATATTATCGGCGGTCAGATGTCCGGCTCGATCCCGGATCAATCAACAGGTGAAAACCTGATCGTCGCATACGAGCCGATCTGGGCGATTGGAACTGGCAAGGTTCCCACCCTGGAAGAGATCGGCGAGGTTCACGACTTCATGCGCGCCCGGCTGGAACGTCGTTTTGGCGAAGGCGTGGGCCGGTCAGTGCGACTGCTTTACGGCGGGTCCGTCAAACCCAGCAATGCGGCCGATATCTTTGCGGTCTCGAATGTGGATGGCGCTTTGGTCGGTGGGGCCAGTCTGAAGGCTACGGATTTCTCGGGCATTATTCAGGCGCTGGAAAGCATCTGACCCCGGTCGTTATTCGGCAATATCTTCGGCCCAAAGCTCTGGTTTTTCTTCGATAAATCGTTGCATCAGCGCGATGCAGTCGGGGTCGTTGGCTATAACCACTTCGACCCCGCGCTCGCGCAGGAAGTCTTCGTTGCCTCCGAAGTTCTGCGTGTCACCGATCACGACGCGCGGAATACCGAATTGAACGATGGTGCCCGAACACATCATGCAGGGCGACAGCGACGTATACAGCACCGTGTCGCGATAGGTTTTCTGCCGCCCGGCCTTGCGTAACGCGTCCATCTCGCCATGGGCAATCGGATCACCGCCCTGAACTCTCTGATTCCGTCCGCGCGCCACAACCTCGCCCCCACGGGCCAGGACCGAACCGATGGGACAGCCGCCCTCATCATACCCGACTTTCGCCTCATCAAAGGCGATGCGCAGCAGGCGGCTGTCGGTCTCGGTCAACATAGGGATGATCCTTGGTTGGGGCGTGTACCGGCAGCCTGCCCAATGACGCCCCGACCGTCAACGGATCAGGCCAGCTTCATGGTGATAATTCCGGCAATGATCAGCAGCGCCGCCAGAATGCGTAGCGGCGTTACCGCCTCACCCAGCAGAGTGATCCCCACCACAAAAGCCCCCACCGCGCCGATACCAACCCAGATCGTATAGGCGGTGCTCAGCGGCAACTCGCGCATCGCCAGCGCCAACAAACCGAAAGACCCGATCATGGACACTCCCATGATCGCGGTCGGCAAAAGCCGCGTGAACCCGGCGGATTGCTTCATCGCACCCGCCCAGACAACTTCAAGAATTCCGGCAATAAGCAGCATGATCCATGCCATGAGATGACCTCTTGTCAAAGCGGGTCGTCCCGCATGATCTACCCATGTTGGGGAGGTCGTCCTCTGTCCTCGAGATAAGCACCTGCGCGGGTGTTTCAAGGCATGAAAAGGCCGGGCAGTCGCAACCGCCCGGCGATACAGGTCAGGCCCGCTAGTTTGTGATGATTTCCGGCCCCATGAAGGTGTTGGGCAGGAAGGTCGATATCCACGGTATGTACGTCACCATGATCAGGAAGACGAACAGGACCGCCAGGAACGGCAGTGCTGCCTTCACAACGCTCATCATCGGCATCCCGGCCACGCCAGAGGTCACGAACAGGTTCAGCCCGACCGGAGGAGTAATCATCCCGATCTCCATGTTCACCACCATGATGATACCCAGGTGGATAGGATCGATACCCAGTTCGATGGCGATCGGGAACACCAGCGGGGCCACGATGACCAGCAGACCCGAGGGTTCCATGAACTGACCGCCGATCAGCAAGATCACGTTGACCACGATCAGGAAAGTGACCGGCCCAAGACCCGCTGACAGCATGGCACTTGCGATATGCTGGGGCACCTGCTCATCCGTCAGCACGTGTTTCAGGATCAGCGCGTTGGCAATGACGAACAGCAGCGTGACCGTCAGCTTGCCCGCCTCGAACAGCGTGTGCTTCGTGTCCGGGTGGAAGAAAGCCGTCACCAGCGCATATGGCTTCTTCAGCAATGAAAGGTTCGATTGACCTTCTTCTGTGCTGAGCGGCCCCATGTCTTTGTAGACAAAGCTGGCGATAAAGAACGCGTAGACAGCGGCAACAGCAGCGGCTTCAGTCGGGGTAAAGATACCCCCGTAGATGCCGCCCAGAATGATGACGATCAGGAACAGGCCCCAACCGGCTTCGCGGGCCGAGATAAAGACCTCTCCCCAGCCTTTCCATTCACCTTTGGGCAGGTTCTTGACCTTGGCCATGACGTAAATTGTGATCATCAGCATCAGACCCGCCATCAGGCCCGGAATGACACCCGCCAGGAACATGCGCCCAACCGAAACCTCGACGGCAGCGGCATAGACAACCATCACGATGGATGGTGGGATCAGAATGCCAAGTGTACCCGCGTTACAGATCACACCAGCAGCAAATTCCTTGGAATAGCCCACCTGCCGCATCCCGGCGATGACGATCGAACCGATGGCCACAACGGTTGCCGGGGACGAACCCGAAAGTGCGGCAAACAGCATACAGGCAAACACGCCTGCAATCGCCAGACCACCGGGCAAGTGCCCAACACAGGCAATCGAGAACCGGATGATCCGCCGCGCCACGCCGCCCGTTGTCATGAAGGACGAAGCCAGAATGAAGAACGGGATCGCAAGAAGGGTAAAGTGCCCCTCGAACGCCTCGAACAAAGTTCCCGCGACCGAGGCCAAAGAACTGTCGGAATAAATCAGCAGGAACAGGGTCGAGCTGAGGCCAAGCGCAACCGCAATCGGAACCCCGATCAGCAGCAGGCCGATGACCATCGAGAAAAGAAGAATGACGTCCATCAGTTATGCTCTCCTTGCTGAGCGCGGACTTCTTCGATCTCGTCCTCGACTTCGTGGCTGGCGACAAGGCGATCCGTCTCACCACGCCAAATTTGAACTGCGACCTGCGCAAAACGGATGACCAGCAGCAACATCGACAAAGGCAGGATGAAATACGGGACAACCTTGGGCAGTTTTTCGTAATACTCGCCGTAGTTGATCAGGTCCTCAAGGAACCTCAAAGGCGCGACCATCGGAATGTCGTCGACCTCATAAAAACTCTGGCTGCGGGCGTCGAAATTGAACCCGGTCGGGAACCAGCGCCCGGATGTGGGCGGCAAATCGGCAAAGACGGCCCAATAGTCGTAGGCCCCTTTCAGCATCAGCAAAGAAAACACCAGGCAGCAGCCCACTGCAATCAGCGCCAGAATGCGTCGTGGTGCTGGCGACAGCATGTTCAGAATAGCGTCCACACCCAAATGCGCATGTTTCTTCACCGCATAAGACGCACCCAGCAGCACCAGCCAGCCAAAGGTGAACACCGTCAGTTCAAGCGCCCAGAGGATATTGGAATTAAATACAAACCGCGCAATCACGTTGGCAAAGGTTACGACCGTCATCAGGCCCAACAGCAACGCAATCAGGGTTTCTTCGATATGGTCGACCAGCCCGCCTTGGCCGGATTTCGCACCAGACATCTATCTGTCCCCGCATTTTTTGATGATGAGAGAGTGTGTGTGGGCGGGCTTTGTCAGCCCGCCCGGCCTACGCGTCGAATACTCCCCAGTCCCCGGACGCGTGGCCTCGATCCGGTTTAGAAACCGGCGTTGATGGCCTGTGCCGCGTCGATCTTGTCCTGACCAACGTCACCTGCGAACTGATCCCAGACAGGCTTCATTGCATCAACCCACGCCTGACGCTGTTCAGGTGTCAGCTCACGAATGATACCACCCGCGTCAGTGATCGAGGCTTTGGCCGCTTCGTTCACTGCAAAGGCTTCTTTGTTCCGGGTCTCGGTCACTTCGGCCAGAATGGTTGTGAACTGATCACGCACTTCCGGGTCCAGGCTGTCCAGCCAGTCAACCGAGGTCACAACCAGATAGTCGATGATACCGTGGTTGGTCTCGGTGATGCCGTCCTGAACTTCGAAGAACTTCTTGCCATAGATGTTTGACCAGGTGTTCTCCTGCCCGTCCACAACACCCTGCTGCAGCGCACCGTAAACTTCCGAGAACGCCATTTTCTGTGGGCTGCCACCGATCGCTTCCATCTGTGCAACCAACACGTCCGAGGACTGTACGCGGAATTTCAGGCCGTTTGCGTCTGACGGATCTTCCAGCGGCTTGTTGGCCGACATCTGCTTCATGCCATTGTGCCAGAAGGCCAGACCCTGCAGACCACGACGCTGCATGCTGTCTTTCATTGCCTGACCATCGGCCGACGCCTGGAATGCGTCTACGGCATCAATGTTTTTGAACATGAATGGCAGGTCGAACAGGCGGAACTGCTTGGTGAATTTCTCGAACTTGGACAAGGACGGCGCGGCCAGTTGAACGTCGCCTTGCAGCATCGCCTCAAGCACCTTGTCGTCGTTGTAGAGGGTCGAGTTCGGATAGACCTCCATGCACATCACGCCGTTCATCTCGTCATTGACGCGCTGTTCCAGCAGCGAGGCCGCGATGCCTTTGGGGTGTTTATCGGTGTTTGTCACATGCGCGAACTTCACAACAATCTCACCGTCGTCACATGCCGCCATCCCCGCAGTTGCGGTGACCGTCAGCGCCAGAGCCGTTGCTGCTGTTGTCAAAATCTTCATCTGTTTTCCTCCCAGACTTCCAAGAAACAAGCGATCAGCGCCGGGTTGGCGCCGTATGGCGTGCAGTGAACCGACTCAGCCGCAACCACACAACATTTCCGTCTGACAGTCAGATGAGGGCATTTATTCATGTAATTTCATTGTGTTACATCAAACCAAACACAACGCCAAGAATCACCTTTTCTTCAACGTGCGAAAATCCGCACACATGAAAATGCCACTTGTGCGGATTTCCGCACAGTTTCCGAATCATCCATGCGAATCAATATGGAGGTTGCGTTTGTCGGCTGAATTACCTGCGGTAATCCTCTGGCCGGATTTGGTAGCGCGCCAGCTTGTCATAAAAGGTCTTTCGCGGAAGCTTCAGCGCCTTTGCCGCATCAGACGCTTTTCCATTGTGCCGCCCCAACGCCGCGATCAGCAACGATCGTTCAACACGCGCCATTTGTTCACTGAGGCCCAGATCCGTGGCCTGTGCGACCTCTTCCGGCATCCCCAGAACAAAGCGCATCGCAGCGGACATAAGCGACCGCGCATTCCCGGGCCAATCGTTGGCCATCAACGCTGCCAGATGTTCCGATGAGATTTCAGGAACCGGAATCCCTGCCTGCTCAGCTGCCTGAGCCACGTAGTGACGAAAGATAACGGGAATATCGTCTGGCCGCTCTGCCAAAGATGGAATCCGAACGCGCATCACGTCCAGCCGATAGAAAAGATCGGCATTGAAACGGCCTTCGGCACTTAAGGCAGACAGATCAGCGGTGGTGCCAGCAATGATCCGACCACCCGGCCCTTGTTCGATCAGTTCAAGCGCCGCAAATTGCGTGGCCTGCGGCATTGCCGAAACTTCGTCTAGAAACAGCGACCCACCCGCTGCATCCTCATAACTGCGGGCCAGATCTTCGGGGCTGAGCGTCGAGGCCGGTCTTTTCACAAACGGTCCCTGCCCCACAGATGACATCAGGTGCACAACCTCGCCCACTTTAGAGATGCCACTGCCAGGAGGGCCAGTCACCAGAACTTCGGCCCGTGTGGGTGCAACGGCGCGAACCCTTTCGCGCAACGCCTCGGCCTGCGGAGAAAGGCCAAACAGCAATCGTGCGGCCGGGTCACCGCGTTCCAGTTCGGATCTCATTGCCCTCTGCTCGATAACCTCGGCTCGGGCTGCGAATGCACGCTCCAGCACATCCAGCAGATCGGACGCGGCACAGGGTTTTTCCAGAAAATCGAACGCGCCCTTACCCATTGCATCAACAGCCATGGGAATATCCCCTTCACCGGTCAGAAGAATGACGGGAAGATCGGGATCGACCTCTCTTGCGTAGGTCAACAGATGAAACCCATCCCGACCCGGCATTCGGATGTCCGAGATGATGACACCAGGAAAGTCCGCTCGGATATGATCCTTGGCCGCGACAAAAGAGCCTGCC
This sequence comes from Ruegeria sp. HKCCA5929, assembly GCF_013034525.1. Lineage (NCBI taxonomy): Bacteria > Pseudomonadati > Pseudomonadota > Alphaproteobacteria > Rhodobacterales > Roseobacteraceae > Ruegeria > Ruegeria sp. HKCCA5929. The sequence goes on along the minus strand of NZ_WQGE01000001.1, from coordinate 351,413 downwards.
GTCGTCGGTTGAACATCCGCCAGCTCAAGCGTTTGTGCCAAAGCCTCGCGCACGGCTGCATCATCATCGACCAAAAGAACTTTTCGGGTCATGCCGCCTCGTCTTCCCGATAGTATTCCAGTTCCACAGTAAACATCGCGCCAGTGGGCGCGTTGGTCCCGCGAATGTTTCCACCGAAACTCTGAACCAGCCCGTAAGAAATCGAAAGCCCCAGCCCCATACCTTCGGACGAACCTACGGCCTTGGTGGTGTAGAACGGCTCAAACAGCTTTTCCGTGTTTTCGATGCCGGGGCCTATGTCTCGCACAGTGACAGAAAGCCTCTCGCCATTATTGATCACTATTTGAATAAGGCGTTCATCCTGCTGGCTCATCGCATCTGCGGCGTTGTTGATCAGGTTCACAAAGACCTGCACAAGCCTTACCTCACCACCCCAAGCGTAAACAGGCGCGTTTGGCGGTTGCCAATCCATGGCCACGTTTTCCGTGTTCAGCCTGGCTTCGGTCAGTTCAACGGCCGTATTCAGAACCTGCACCAAATCCACGCGCCCCATCGGTTCGCTTTCGTTGCGGGCAAAGGCCCTCAGGTTCTTGATGATCCGCGCCATGCGCGCAGCCATCTCAGAAATGCGGCCCAAGTTCTCGCCCGCTTTCTCGGGTTTTCCCCGTTCCACGAACGCTTTGCCGTTATCAGCAAACTGCTGGATCGCCATCAGGGGCTGGTTCAGCTCGTGGCTGATCCCTGCTGACATCTGACCAAGCGCGCTGAGCTTTCCGGCCTGTACCAAATCCGCCTGTGCGCGCCGCAGCGCCGCTTCGGCTTCCTGTCGTTCCGCGACCTCCTTTTGCAAGCTGTCGTTTGCAACCGTCAGGTCGAGGGTCCGTTTGGCCACTCGGCTTTCCAGAACCGCATTGGCTTCGGCCAGCGTCCGCCGCCGTTCCATCGCAAGAAAAAGCATTGCACCAAATGCCAAACAGATTGCTGCGACTGCGGCTGCCTGAAGTCGCGCAAGTTGCAGGGCTGGGGCCACGTCCACCAATACCTCGGCAGTCATATCGATGACCGGCAATTCGAGGGTAAGGTGCAAAGCATCGCGCGGAAGATAGCGCCCCCAGTTCAATTTCCACAGCTCGTGCCCCCCGACGCGCGTCGAAGCAAAGTCGACCGTCGCGCCATTGGGCGGTGTAAGCCCTGCCTCTCCTTCCTGGCGAGACCAAAACAGCAGGTCCGACCTGTTCGAGATGAACACAACACCTTCTGCATCAACAAAGAAAACCGCCTCCGTACTGCCACGCCATGTCTGCTCGACATCCTGAACATCGGCGACAACCATCAGTACACCTGTGATCTGACCAAATGGGCCAAAAGCGGGCGCAGCATAGGAATAGATCCGATCATCTCCGACAGGCGTAACCTCATGCGCACTGCCCAAGGCCCCCTGCATTGCACGACGGAAAGCGGGGTGTTCGGCCATGTTGGGCTGAGAAACAGGCTGCGCTGAAACCAAGACCTGCCCATTTTGGTCCAGGTACATCATGTTGACTGCCGCTGTCTTGTCGGCAACGTCCAGAAAAATTGCCTGAGCTTGTCGCTTGTCGGCTTGTTGATCTAATTCTTGCAGAATCGGATGGGTCGCCATCAGCACTGCAAGCTCTTGATACACTTGCATTTGCGTGCTCAGCCGGTCGGCCGCCAGTTCAAGATCGGCCTCGGCCTTTTCGCTGAGCTGGGACAATGCCTGACGGTAGCCATAAGACCAGACGAATCCGGACAGTACCCCAACGGCAATCAGAAAACCGGCTATGAACCAAACCCTGTGCATGTACAGGGTCTTGCATTCAACGCGGCGCGTGGCAAGTGTGCGTCGCATGAAGTCGCTCTCACAATCCCCGACAGAACCGGGTTTCGTCCAGAACCCCTATCCGTTTTACGACACAGCCCGACAAGCCGGAGATCTGTTCTATTGGACCGATTACAGCATGGTTGCCGCTGTGTCCTGCCAGGCCGTCCGCACCTTGCTGAAGGATCGCCGGTTCGGGCGCGAAGTTCCGCCCGAACACGCAACACAAGGCCCTGCGCATCTGGCCCCATGGCTGTCGGTCGAGGCCCATTCGCTGCTTGAAGCCGAGCCACCACGGCACACGCGTCTGCGGGCGTTGGTCATGCGGGCCTTCACGTCGCGGGCGATTTCGGCATTGCAGCCTTCGATTGAAACTCTTTGTTACGATCTGATCCGGGATTTCCCACAAGAGCCGTTTGACCTTTTGCATGCCTATTGCACTCAGGTCCCCGTGATTACGATCTGTCGTCTGCTGGGAGTACCCGAAGAAATGGCACCGGACTTGCTGCGCTGGTCGCACGACATGGTGGCAATGTACCAAGCCAATCGAACGCGGGACACCGAAGACAAGGCTGCACAATCGGCGCAGGAATTCACAACGTTTCTGGAAGACTACATCGACCAGAGGCGGCGTGATCCGCGTGACGATCTGATTACACGATTGATCGCTGCAGAAGAAGAAGGCGAGAAACTTTCCCGAGAGGAGTTGGTCGCGACCTGTATTCTGCTGTTGAATGCCGGTCACGAGGCAACAGTGCACTCCTTGGGGAATGGGGTCAAAACCCTGCTTGAAACACAGACCGACCCAAGCGTTTTGCGGTCAGACAAGATTGATGCCACGATCGAAGAAATCCTGCGTTTTGACCCGCCCCTGCATATGTTTACGCGCTATGCCTACGAGGATGTCGATATTTTTGGGCATGGATTCAAACGCGGCGATCAGGTTGCTTTGTTGCTGGGGGCCGCGAACCGCGACCCCGTTGTCTGGCAAGAACCGAACGCTTTCCGCCCCACGCGGTCCATCGATGTGAACACCAGCTTTGGTGGCGGAATCCACTTCTGCGTTGGTGCGCCTTTGGCACGGTTGGAAATGCGTATCGCGCTTCCAATCCTGTTCGTTGCCTGTCCAGACCTACGGCTGGCCGCGCCCCCGACTTATTCGGACAGTTATCATTTCCATGGCTTGGAGCAGGTTCTGGTACAAATCTGAAGTCGCGTTTCCACCTTGCTGTCAGCCCGAACTGCTACGCCTTATCAACCAATGCGTTCAACGGCAGCATTGTGGTGGATTTGATTTCTTCCATCGACAAAAGCGCCGTGACGTTGTGCACCCGCACCTCTGAAATCAGTGATTGATAGAAAACGTCATAGGCGCGTGCATTCTTGACCCTGACCTTGAGGATATAGTCGATGTCGCCAGCCAGCCTGTGGGCCTCTTGCACTTCGGGGTGATCGCGCAACGCTTTCAGAAACTTGCGCTGCCATTCGGCCTCGTGCTCGGACGTACGGATCAAGACAAAGAATGTCGCCTCGAATCCAAGCGCTTCGGCGTCCAGCAAAACTGTTTGCTGACCAATGATACCGGCCCCTTTGAGCTTACGGATGCGATTCCACACCGGCGTCTTGGAACTGCCTACACGGGCCGCGATTTCATCCAGCGACTGACCCGCATCGCGTTGCAGCTCGGCCAGAATTTTCCGATCCGTTTCGTCTATTCGAACCGACATTCCAGTTTTCCTTCCAATTCGAGGTTTTCGTTCCAATTCTCAACAATAATGGAACATGTGTTCTTATTTATCCGCCCATATGGCGCTTTAGTGGGAATATTTCCTATATTGGAAGCCAAGTCAAACCACACCCGAGACGATCCAATGCAGGACATGCTCACAATCAGATCCAAAGGACATGTCGACTTTGTCGGCGCCGGTCCCGGTGATCCCGAATTGCTGACGCTCAAAGCGCTCACCGCGTTTGAGCAGGCTGATATCGTTCTGCATGACCGCCTGATCAGTGCACCTGTGCTGGATTTGGCCGGCCAAACCGCAGAACTGGTTGATGTTGGCAAAGCCGGGTTTGGTCCGTCCTGGAAGCAAAGCGATATTGATGCGCTTCTGGTGGACTATGCCCAAAAGGGCAAGCGGGTGGTGCGCCTCAAGTCAGGGGACCCAACCGTGTTTGGTCGTCTGGATGAAGAAATCGAAGCGGTCGAGGCCGCTGGCATTGACTGGCAAATCATCCCCGGCATTACAGCTGCATCTGCGGCTGTTGCAAGCATTGGGCAAAGCCTGACCCGTCGGGGCCGCAACTCTTCCGTGCGGTTTCTGACCGGGCACGACATGAAAGGCTTTGCCGATCACGACTGGGCCGCGCTGGCCCGCGCAGGATCGGTTGCTGCGGTTTACATGGGGAAGAAATCGGCCCGGTTCATCCAAGGGCGTCTGATTATGCACGGTGCGGATCGTGCAACTCCGATCACGCTGGTCGAAAACGCCTCGCGCCCGAACCAACGCATTCTGGCCACCACATTGGACAAACTGCCAACTGATCTGGCCGCCGCTGAATTGGACGGCCCTGCCCTGACCTTCTATGGCCTTGCCCCGCGCGAAGCGGCTCAGGCCGTGACTGAATTCAATAAGGAGCTTGCCTGATGGCCCGCGCTTTCACCCCCAAAGTCGTCACCGCAAATGATCTGCTGGAAGGTGATGTGATTTATCAAACCGAAGACGACCGCTGGTCGCGCGATCTTTCCGATGCGGAACTGATCACCGACGAAGCGCACGCTCAGGTGCGTCTGCTGGATGCCGCGCGTCAGGCGAACAAGATTGTGGGTGCCTATCTGGCTGACGCCGTTGCTGGTGAACACGGCCCTGAGCCCACCCATTTTCGGGAAGACTTCCGCCGGACTGGTCCGTCCAACTATGCCCACGGCAAACAGGAATCTTCCTCGCAGCCCCGGGCCTGACCTCAGGCCCTCTCTCTCCCCTTCTATGGCCCCAAGGTTCGGGGCTGCAACCAAGGACAGCTAGACATGTATCGCTACTCCGAGTTTGACCACGAGTTTCTGGCAGAGCGTAACGCACAGTTCCGCGCCCAGGTCGAGCGACGCATTGACGGGTCGTTGACCGAAGACGAATTCAAACCCCTGCGCCTGATGAACGGCCTGTATCTGCAGCTGCATGCTTACATGCTGAGGGTCGCCATTCCGTACGGCACCCTGTCCAGCGCGCAGATGCGCCAGCTGGCCTTGCTGGCCGAAAAGTGGGACAAAGGCTATGGCCATTTCACCACCCGTCAGAACATTCAGTACAACTGGCCCAAGCTGAACGACGTGCCAGATATGCTGGACGCGCTTGCCGAGGTTGGCATGCACGCCATTCAGACCTCGGGCAACACCATCCGCAACGTGACGGCAGATCACTTTGCCGGTGCCGCCGCGGATGAGATCGCTGACCCGCGCCCCTATGCAGAACTGCTGCGCCAGTGGTCGACCGACCACCCGGAATTCCAGTTCATGCCGCGTAAATTTAAGATCGCCATCACCGGCAGCGAAAACGACCGCGCCGTGATCAAAGCCCACGACATCGGCCTGCAACTGGTGGAGCGTGATGGTGTTCTGGGCGCGCGCGTGATCGTGGGCGGCGGACTGGGCCGGACCCCAATGATCGGCAAGGAACTGTCCGAATTCGTCGCGTTTGACGACTTCCTGGCTTACCTCGAAGCCACCGTTTCGGTTTGGAACCAGATCGGCCGCCGTGACAACAAATACAAAGCGCGCATCAAGATCACCGTGCATGAGCACGGTATCGATGCCATCCGCGCCAAGGTCAACGAGCGCTTCCTGCAGGTTCGCCCGCAGTTCAAAGGTGCCGACATGGCGCTGCTGGAAGAAATCAAGGGCCACTTTGCTGCCCCTGCCTTCCGCGAAGGTTCGGTTGCGTCGTTCGAAAGCGCCTACACCAACGATCCGGTTTTCCGTTCGTGGGTCGACACCAATATCGCACCGCACAAAAACGCGGACCACGCGATTGTCACGATCTCGATCAAGAAACATGGCGCGACGCCGGGCGATGCGACTGCCGAGCAGATGCGCGTAATGGCCGATCTGGCCGAACAGTTCGCCTATGACGAGCTGCGCATCAGCCACGAGCAGAACGTGATCCTGCCGCATGTCCACAAGTCGGACCTGCCTGCGATCCATGCAAAGCTGAAAGAGTACGAACTGGCGACCACCAATATCGGCCTGATCAGCGACATTATTGCCTGCCCCGGCATGGATTACTGCGCGCTGGCAACGGCCCGCTCGATCCCCGTGGCGCAGGAAATCGCAACACGTTTCGAAGACCTGAAGCTGGAGCATGATATTGGCCACCTGAAGATCAAGATCTCGGGCTGCATCAATGCATGTGGTCACCACCATGTGGGCCACATCGGCATCCTGGGTCTGGATCGTGCAGGCGTCGAGAATTACCAGATCACCCTGGGTGGCGACGCGACTGAAACCGCCGCAGTCGGCGACCGCACAGGCCCAGGATTTGCCTATGATGAAATCGTGCCGGCAGTGGAACGCATCGTCGACACATACCTGACCCAGCGGGAGAGCGCTGAAGAAACCTTCCTGGAGACCTACCGCCGCGTCGGTATGGCTCCGTTCAAGGCCGCTCTCTACCCCGAGGCTCAGGCGAATGCCGCTTGACCTGATCCAGACGGAACTGGGCAAAGACCGCAGCGAGCTGACCGAAAAAGTCGAAACGCTGAACGCCCGGTTCCGACACCACAGTGCGCATGACGTCATGCACGGCGCGTTGGAGGAAATTGACAAATTGGCTCTGGTCTCAAGCTTTGGGGCTGAGTCGGTTGTGTTGCTGCACATGGCCGCGGTGGTCGACAAGATGACCCCGGTGCTGTTCGTAGACACGCAGATGCTGTTCACCGAAACGCTGGAGTACCAGCAGGAGGTCAGCGAGCGTCTGGGCCTGAAGAATGTTCAAATCATTCGTGCAGATGATGAGGATGTTCAGCGTGACGACCCTTATGGTGCGTTACGTCTGCGGGATACGGATGCGTGCTGCAACCTGCGCAAGACTTTCCCGCTGCAAAAGGCTCTGACGGGCTATTGCGGCTGGATCACCGGGCGCAAACGGTTTCAGTCGGGCACTCGCGCCGCGCTTGACTTCTTTGAGGTCGAGGACGGCACGGGCCGGATCAAGGTCAACCCGCTGGCCCATTGGGCGCGCGAAGATGTGCGCGCCTACATGGAAGAAAACAACCTGCCCCGGCACCCGCTGGCGGCCAAAGGATACCCTTCGATCGGTTGTGCGCCCTGCACCTCGCCGGTCAAAGAGGGCGAAGACCCCCGCGCCGGGCGCTGGCGCGACCAGAACAAGGAAGAATGCGGCATCCATTTTGTCGATGGCAAGATGATGCGCGCCGGAGAGAAAACATGAACGTAATCGTAACGGATGAGGGCTTTTCGCCCGATGACTGGACCGACGGCTTTGTCACTCTGGACGATGCCGCCAATGATGTGGTCGCGCTGGATGTCGCTTCGGACGCCGACCCGGATGAACTGATAGACCGTTTGGGCAGTGCCAAGATGGTGCGCGTCAATTTCCCGTCCTCAGCGGATGGACGCGGCTTTACCATTGCGCGCGTCCTGCGCCTGAAAGGCTACACAGGCCGCCTGCGCGCCAAAGGCCACGTGCTGGCGGACCAATACGCCATGGCCCGCCGCAGCGGTTTCGATGAGGTCGAAATTGATCACGCCCTTGCGGATCGTCAGCCCGAAGATCAGTGGTTGGCGCGTTCCAAATGGCAAGACAACAACTATCAGGCCCGCTTGCGCGGCTGACACCGCCATCGCCAGCTTGTGATGTAAGGGGGCAATCTGTCCCCTTTTCCTGACTTGGATCAAAGATTAAACGGAGATGTCGGTTTAGCTGACCGGCAGTGAAATGATGACAGAGATGAAATCCGTGAGTGAAGCAACCGCCGTTAAGGCCCCCGTTCTGCCAGATGCCCAGACTGTCACCGAGGTGAAGCACTGGACTGATAGCCTGTTCTCGTTCAAGGTCTCGCGCCCGGCCTCGCTGCGCTTTCGTTCGGGTGAGTTTGTGATGATCGGCCTTTTGGGTGATAACGGCAAACCGTTGCTGCGCGCCTATTCGATTGCGTCGCCGTCCTGGGACGAAGAGTTGGAGTTCTATTCGATCAAGGTTCAGAACGGCCCGCTGACTTCGAAACTGCAACACATCAAGCCTGGCGATCAGATCATCCTGCGCCCCAAGCCGGTTGGTACGCTGGTGCATGACGCCCTGCTGCCCGGCAAACGCCTGTGGTTCTTTGCCACCGGCACTGGCTTTGCACCTTTTGCCTCGCTGCTGCGTGAACCGCAGACCTATGAGGACTATGACGAGGTCATCATCACCCACACCTGCCGCGAAGTTGCCGAACTGGAATATGGCCGTCAGCTAATCGAAAACATCCGTCAGGACGAACTGCTGGCTGAACTGATGGGCGAAGGGTTTGCGGACAAAATCCGCTATTACCCGACCACTACCCGGGAAGACAGCCCCAAAATGGGCCGTATCACCACCCTGCTTCAGGACGGCACCGTGTTTGAAGATCTGGGCATCGAAGGCGGTATCAAGCCTGAAACCGACCGCGCGATGGTTTGTGGATCGTTGGCCTTCAACCTGGATATCAAAGAAATCCTCGAAGGGTTCGGCCTGCGCGAAGGAGCAAATTCCGACCCGAAGGAATTCGTGATCGAAAAAGCCTTTGTTGGGTAATTCCAATCTGCGTTCGGGGCTTTCCGGCTCTGAACGCGAAGAATGCCCGATAAAACAAGTTTTTTCACATCATCCTGTATTTATGCCGCTTGAAGTGCGGCGCAGCCCGGTTTAAATTCCGGGCTCGAAATTCTGCAATTATCAAAGGAATGAACCCATAGCTCGCAGACCTCACAACGCGCCGCCTCAACGAGAAACCGGCCCGCGCGTCAATGACAGAATCCGTGCCCCCGAAATTCGCCTGATTGGTGCCGAAGGTGAAAATGTCGGGGTGGTTCATCCCGCCAAAGCCATGCAACTTGCGGCCGATGCCGGCCTTGACCTTGTCGAGATCTCGCCCAATGCGAACCCGCCGGTCTGCAAGATCATGGATTTCGGCAAATACAAATACGAACAGCAAAAACGCGAAAGCGAAGCCCGCAAGAAGCAAAAAGTCATCGAGGTGAAAGAGGTCAAATTCCGGCCCAACACCGATACCCATGACTACGACGTCAAGATGAAGAACGTCGTCAAGTTTCTTGAGAAAGGTGACAAGGTCAAAGTTACGCTAAGGTTCCGCGGACGTGAAATGGCGCACCAGAACCTGGGGCGCGAGTTGTTGGAGCGTGTGGCCGAGGACATCAAGGAAATCGGCAAGGTTGAAAACATGCCGAAGATGGAAGGCCGTCAGATGATCATGATGATCGGCCCGCTTCCCCAGAAATAAGCCGAACACAGGCTGCAAGATCACAGGCTCTCGCTGGATTGGCGAGAGCCTTTTCGTTTCTACAGCTGTCAGATGACTGCGTTCAGCGCCCGTTCTAACTTGCCGACAAGTTCGTCAATCTGCGCGTCTTCGATGATGAACGGAGGTGCCAGCAGAATGTGATCCCCGTTTCGCCCATCCCGTGTCCCTGCCATGGGGTAACAGATCAAGCCTTCAGACATTGCGGCCTTCTTCACCTTTCCGGCGATGCCTAGGGACGGATCGAACGTAGCTTTGGTACCCCGATCCGACACCAACTCAATACCTCGGAACAACCCGCGCCCACGCAGATCGCCAACATTAGGGTGCTGACCAAACGCAGCCTCCAGGGCCAATTGCACTTTGTCTCCCATGACCCTGGCGCGGGCTGGCAAGTCTCGGCCCGTCAGCTCACGAACCACCGCGAGCCCAGCAGCTGTGGCAACCGGGTGACCGATATAGGTGTGCCCATGTTGGAAAAACTCTGACCCATCCCGAATTGCATCATAGATCGCACCAGTGCACAGCATGGCTCCGATCGGCTGATATCCGGCCCCCAAGCCTTTAGCGATGCACAGTATATCAGGCTCGATGCCGTCATGATCGCAGGCAAACAGATGGCCTGTGCGCCCCATGCCACACATTACCTCATCCAGGATCAAAAGCACCCCGTATTGGTCGCAGATTTCTCGGATACGTTTGAAATACCCTTCAACCGCCGGAACCGCGCCGAGCGTTGCACCAACCACCGGTTCCGCCATGAATGCCATGACAGTCTCGGGGCCCAGGCGCAGGATTTCGGCCTCAAGCTCGTTGGCAACGCGCTGACCATAGTCAAAGCTGCTTTCGCCCTCGGGTTTTTCGGCATATTCATAACAGGCCGAAATATGCGTCATCTCGATCAGCATGGGCGCGAACTGAGCCCGTCTCCAGGCGTTTCCCCCGGCAGACAAAGCGCCCAGCGTGTTGCCGTGGTAGCTTTGTTTTCGCGCGATGACATGCCGACGCTCGGGCTGACCGATTTCAAGGAAATACTGACGTGCCAGTTTGATCGCCGCCTCGGTTGCCTCAGACCCGCCCGATACGAAATAGACCCTGTCCAAATCGCCCGGCGCATGCTGGATCAACAGATTCGCCAGCGCCTCAGCCGGTTCAGAGGTCATGAAACCGCTGTGGGCAAAGGCGATCTGTTCCACCTGTTCTTGAACCGCGCGGATCACTGCAGGGTTGGAATGCCCCAGGCAAGACACGGCCGCGTCACCGCAGTCCAGATACCGCTTGCCTTGCGCGTCGATCAGATAGCAGCCATCCCCACCTGCTGCGATGGGCAGATCCGATTTGGTGTGGCGCGGGAATACGTGACTCATGTTCTGGCCTTTCCAAGCAGTTCAACCAAAGCCGCGACCGAAGCCGCATTATCCGCCCACGGCGTGCCATCCGGCCCCGTCAGGCTATTTTCAAATCCAACGCGCACATCACCCCCGCGCCGCGCTGCTTCGGCCAGACAGGCGTGTTCTTGTGTGCCAAACGCGCAGACCATCCAATGGTTTTGACAGTTCGGGAAGGCATCCAGATCTGCCGGTACAGATTGCTGACCGTCGCTATAGCGTCCCAGAACAAACAGCCGGTCCGTCTGATCCTTACGGACAATGTCATCTTGCTGCCACTGGTCCAACAGCCGAGCGTCTTCCGCATCGTACAGAATATGCTGCACCCGCGTTCCCTGATCAGCGCAGAGCGCATAGACACGCGGTGCAAGGTTGGGGTCGCGCGCAATCTCTCGTACCGAAATCGAGGCCCAGTCTGGACGCACCTGCTCCAAGCAGGCCAGCTGCGCGGGAACGTCAAATATCCCTGCCGCTTCGGTTGTGATTTGAACATCCAACCCCGGCGCGATGCGGCGCAATTCGGCGATCGTTTCCAGATATGATCCAGCGTCCAGCGAGTGCTGACCCTTCGCGTCCCGTACATGAACATGAGTGCCCTGCGCCCCTGTAAGGTGGCAGGCCCGCGCAGTTTTGACGATCTGATCTATCGTGACCGGCAGGGCAGGATGATCTGCTGCAGTTCGCCGCGCGCCATTGGGCGCGACTAGAATATAGAGGGTTTTGTTGTCGTCGGCAGGGATGGGATTCATCTGTTCTTTCCTTGTACAAGGGTGCACCTAGACCCCACTCCATTCGTTTTCAATTTACCCCATATAAAACATATGTTTTTATTTTAGCCATGACCCCTACCCTGATGGCACTCACGGATCAGTTAAGGCGCGAGATCGATCAGATGCCTGCGCAAATGCAGGTCGCGGCGAAGTATGTTGTCGATCATCCTGGCGACTTTGGGCTGAACCCGATCCGCGAAACCGCCGACAGGATCGGCATCAGTTCAAACGTGTTGGTACGGCTTGCACAGCGCATGGGCTTTGACAGCTTCGATGCTTTTCGCCAACCGTTTCGCCGCGCCTTGACAACGGACAGCGAAGACCGGCTGGGGCAAGGCTGGTTAGAAGCTTCGGCGGGGCAAGACCCGTTTCATCTGGCGCAAGTCAAATTCGCTCAGAACGAGATGAATGTTGTTTCGCGATCCCTGCGCCTGATGGATCCGCATCTGACGCAACACGCCATCGGGCACATGGTTTCCGCGCGGCGCTGTTACGTTACCGCGACCCGGTCCAGCCACGCCCTGGCCTATTACTTTCACTACGCAGGCCGCATGGCCCATCCCGGATTGCAACTGGTGCCCCGCCACATGGGGTCAGCTATCGACGATTTAGTCGAGGCCACAGATGAAGATTGTTTGTTTGCCATCACCGTCCATCCCTATTCCGCCGACACAATCCAGTCGATGCGATTTGCTCGTGACAGGTCCATGCGCATCGTGTTGCTGTCGGACAGCGAGGTGATCGCGCCCGGGGTTGAACCGGATGTGGTCCTGCCTGTCAGCACCCGGACATTGCACCCATTCTCAAGCTTTTCCGGCGCGATGGTCGTGTTGGAATGTTTGCTCGGGCATCTTTTTGAGGCCAGCGGCAAAGAGGCCCGGGAACGCGTGGAACAGTATCAAAAAGCAAGGGAAGACACGGGCGCCTATTGGCGGCCCGGTGTTTTGCCAAAGCTCAGGAAGCCCTAACAACCTGGCTGCGTCGCGGCCCGCGCGCAGCTATACGGCTAGGTTTTACGTTTGGCACGGGGCTGCGGTCTGGTCGGGATTTCCTTGAGAAGCCCGCCAACCCCCATCGCTGCGATGTCTGCACCCCTAGTCTCAATTCCACACGCGATCCTGGATAGAACCCAATCGGCACCGTTCAACGCCGGAGAGCGCGCGCAACCGGGCAATCCAATCACCGGGCGATCTTGCAAAGCGCCTAAAAACAACAGGTTTCCCGGATCCACCGGCATTCCAAAGCGATCCACCTGCCCGCCAGCCAGACGCACAGCCGACGGTGCTACATCTTCAGTGTCCGACGTCGCAGACCCTGTCAGGATCATCAGCACATCCCCATCGCTTTGCGAGACTGCTTCGGCCAGAGCTTCGACCCGGTGCGGAACGATCTGCACATCACACAGGTTCATATCCAGCAACTCGACCCGCCCTCGAATGGCGGCAATCCCTTTCTCATTTGATGGTCCGCCCGGAATGTCCGTCACGATCAGCCCGGCTGTTTGGTGAACCGGACGCGCCAAACGTATTGCGCCCTGTGCCAAACCGGCGGCGCGTTGGACATCCTCTGCCGGCACAGCGTAAGAGATGACCTTGATGGTCGCCACCATACCACCTGGTCCCATTTGCTGATGCTGGGGCACCGTGGCCACTGTGATCATCGGATTGACTTGGTTGAACTGCTCAAGCGCAGCGACATCCAGAACGGCCACCCCCGGTCCATCGGCCAAAAGGTTGACCCGCCCGGTAAACGCCTCGGTCACGCGCAGGTTGGCTGCGGCAGCATCAGGCGCAAGGGCTGCCGCCAAGTTACGTGCGGCCTCGTCCTCATGGCAGTCACCGGTATCAAGCTGTGCGACAATGACTTCGCTTAGACCAGCTTGCGTCAACTGCACGATATGTTCGGGCTGCAATGCCAGTCCCTTTCGCAGCTTGCGCCCACCTGCAGTGACCGAATGCGCCAGAATGGCCCCTTCGGCCTGCGCTACGGGAACCGGGCCAAACCTCATGCTTTGCCCCGCAAGACCGCTGTCATCTGAGCAAGAATAGCAACGGCGATTTCTGCAGGTCCCGCAGCACCAATATCCAATCCGATCGGGCCGTGAATTCTGGAAATCTGTTCCTCAGTGAACCCTGCAGCTTTCATGCGATCCACCCGTTTGGCATGGGTGCGCGTCGAGCCCAGAGCGCCGATATAAAATACACCTGCATCAAGTGCCGCTTGCAGCGCCGGGTCGTCCAGCTTGGGATCATGGGTCAGCAAGACAATGGCGGTCCGCGCGTCCAGCCCCAGCTTGGCCACCGCTTCGTCCGGCCAATCAGTCAGGATCGTTTCCCCCGGAAATCGCGCGCTGGATGCAAAGGCATCGCGCGGATCGATGATGGCCGGATCATAGCCCGCAATGCGCGCCATCGGTACAAGTGCCTGTGCGATATGGACGGCACCCACAACGATCAGCCGCAAAGGTGGGTTGTGAACCGCCACAAAGGTTTCGCCGTCCTCCTCAAAACCGGACCGATCCATACGCAGCCGTTCCGCATACGCGTTGCGGCGCAAAGCCCTGTGCCCGGTGTTTGTATTCACTTCATACGCCACCGGCGCGCGTGCGGCGCGCGCCGCAACCAGTTCGGCCAGCATGGGCTCGGGCAGGACCTTTCCAATGGGTTCGACCAGAACACGGATCGTTCCGCCGCAGGCCAGACCAACGGCAAAGGCATCCTCGTCGCTGACACCAAATTCCAAAAGCCGGGCTTCGCCCTCATCCAAGGCTTCAAGCGATTCAACGATCACCGCACCCTCTACGCAGCCGCCGGAAACCGAGCCTTCAATCCGCCCGTCGCCACCGATCACCAGTTGAGACCCTACGCGTCTCGGCGCGCTGCCCCAGGTTTCGACAACGGTCGCCAGGGCCGCGCCCCGCCCGCTGCGGTGCCAGTCCAAAGCCGTTTCCGGGCTGTTGTCGAATCGCTCCATCAAACCCTCCAGATGTCACCCGTTTCCAACATAGGCAGGATTGACGCGAAGAAAAGCGCAGCAGTCTTGCCAAAAGGTCTATGTCTGCTCTTTTTCAACGCTATCAATGGCTGAACCACATTCAACAAATCATAGGATTGATTGTTAGGTGTCAGAGCTCTAGCTTGCACATGCAACCGGTATTATACCGGACTGCGTATCCAAAATTTATATATCGGAGACAAGCAGTTGAAACGTTTTTTGACACTGGGTGCCGCAGTAGGTCTTTTGGCCTCGACGGCGGCGTGGGCTGACACATTCCAACGGTATGGAGAAGTTGAGGGCTGGAAAGTCTTCATCGACAATGAACGGAAATCCTGCCTGATTGAGGCCGTGGATGATGCGGAAAACGTCGTGCAGATGGGTCTGACCGAAGATCGCAGCGTCGGTTATGTCGGCGTATTCACCAAAGCCGATACCGATATCAAACGGGGTGAGACGCAAGAGGTTGCCATCCTGATTGGTGACAACATCTACTTGGGTGAAGCCACTGGTATGAAAGGCAACATCACCAAGGGTTATTCAGGTGGTTACATTCTGTCGGACAACCCTCAATTCGCGGACGATCTGGCCAAGAAAAAGGTCATGATCGTGTTCCCCGAGACAGCGTATGCCTTCACCGTGGATCTGACCGGCACATACAAAGCCATGGAAATGGCGCGTAAGTGCAATGACGAGCAGCTGTCGTAATCGACTAACCGGAAAGCGCGGCCATCAGCCGGGCTTTCTGACCCTGGTCGTCGGGTTTTGAGATCACGTCGGCCAGGTCTTCGAGTGAGGCAATGGAATGCCCTGCCCGGAAACTGTCCACATGCGGCAGCATGGTCGCCACGCCTTGCGCTTTTGGGGCGAACCCGTCCCAGCGCAGCAACGGATTCAGCCAGATCAGCCGTTTTGAAGACAGGTGCAGGCGCTCGATCTCTTTCTGCAGAACCTTAGGATCGCCCCGCTCCAACCCATCGGTAATGAGCAAGACAACCGCCCCCTGCCCCATGACGCGGCGCGACCAGTCACGGTTGAATTGGTGAAGGCACTCTCCTATGCGCGTGCCGCCTTCCCAATCCTGCGCCTCGGCCCCGGCAGCGGCAAGCGCTGCATCCACATCCCGTTGACGTAAATGTCGGGTGATGTTGGTCAGGCGGGTGCCGAAAGTGAAAGCATAAACTTTGGCCCAGCCCGCCCCCTTGGCGTTCGATACCGTATGCAGGAAATGCAGGATAATCCGACTGTACTGGCTCATCGATCCTGAGATATCACACAACGCCACAAGGTTAGGCCAGCGTGGCTTGGGCCGTAGCCTGTAAATGTCGTGCAGCTCGCCGCCTTGCCGCATAGCCCCGCGCAAAGTGCGGGCCCGGTCTATGCGGTGCCCGAGATGACTTGCCTGCCCCCGGCGGGATTCGATGGGTTTGACCGGCAGAGTCATCCGCGCCAAGACGCGTTTGGCTTGCGCTATTTCAGCGGTGCTCATCTGCTCAAAATCCAGATTGCGCAGTCGTTCCTCGGATGACGCCGTCTGAGTGGCGTCTATCTCGATTTCAGTTTCGCCTTCGTCTTGCGCGGCAGGTTCAGGCATATCCCGTTCGACGCCGTCCAACAGTGCCTCGGCCGCCCGTTTTTCTCCCGCATCCGCTTTACGCTCTTCCTGCACGCCGCGAATGGCGGGCAGCATCATGGCCATCATGTGTTCCATGTATCGTGGATCGCGCCAATACATTCGGAAGACTTGCGCGAACACCGTTCGATGTTCCGGGCGGTTCACAAAACAGGCGTGCAGCGTCCAGTAAAAGTCCCGTTTCTTAGTAAACCCAGCCGCCTGCACGGCGTTGATGGCATCAATCACGCGCCCTGGGCCAATTGGCAAACCCGCCTTTCTGAGGGCACGGGCGAAGTGCGTGATATTCTGCGCCAGCTTTGGGTTGTCCGGTATGTCCAGAGGGAGTTGTTCTGCCATCAGCATCCATGGGGGCTCTGCCCCCATACCCCCGGAGTATTTGTGAAAAGATGAAGCATCAGGCCGGTTCGAGGGTGGCCTTGGCCTCGTCCAGAATGCGTTTCGCCTCGGACCCTTGCAGTTTCTGGATGTCGTCCTGGTATTTCAGGATTGCGCCCAGAGTGTCGCCGATCACCTCTGGGCTGAGGTTCATCACATCCAGCGCCAGCAGGCATTTGGCCCAGTCAATGGTCTCGGCCACACCAGGTTTCTTGAACAGGTCCTCGGTGCGTAGTCGTTGAACAAAGGCCACGACCTCACGGCTGAGCGCATCAGCCGCTTCAGGTGCACGGGCGTGCAGGATTGCCATCTCGCGCTCGAAGTCCGGGTAATCGACCCAATGATAAAGGCAGCGGCGTTTGAGGGCGTCATGCACCTCGCGCGTGCGGTTTGACGTGACAATGACAACGGGCGGCACGGGCGCTTTGACGGTGCCGAGTTCCGGGATCGTGACCTGAAAATCGCTGAGGGCCTCAAGCAGGAAGGCTTCGAAAGGTTCGTCGGTGCGGTCCAGCTCGTCGATCAGCAGAACCGGCGCGCCATGTTCATCAGGCCGCATCGCTTGCAACAAGGGGCGTTCGATCAGGTATTCGTCAGAGAACAATTCTGCCTGAAGCGCGCTTCGGTCCGCCCCGCCCGACGCCTCAGCCGTACGGATCGCCACCATCTGCGCGGGAAAGTTCCATTCGTAAACGGCGGAGGACGCATCCAGACCTTCGTAGCATTGCAGGCGGATCAGGCGACGATTTAACCCCGCGGCCAGCGCTTTGGCGATCTCGGTTTTCCCAACGCCCGCTTCACCTTCCAGAAACAGCGGTCGGCCCAGTTTCAACGACAGAAAAACAACAGTCGCAAGGGCGCGTCCACAGACATAGCCCTGGGCTCCCAACATCTGCTGCACGGCATCAATTGAATTTGGTTGCGTCATGGACCCCTCTCTCCTTAGCGGACAAACAGGTCATGCACCGACCTGCGCGTCAAGACCTCGCGCCAAGACACAGCTACGACGTTCGGGTTGGTTGACAAGTTTTTTTGCCAAGGCGCGCGGTCGCGGTTGGTCTTTTTAAACAGCTATGCTAGCGGAAAGCCATGACCGATACCCTCACGATCCGCCGCCCCGACGACTGGCATCTGCATCTGCGCGATGGCGCCATGCTGCAGGCCGTTCTGCCCGAAACTGCACGCCATTTTGGCCGTGCGATCATCATGCCCAATCTGGTGCCCCCGGTCGTCATCGGCGCGCACGCCGCAGCGTATCGCGACCGCATCATGGCCGCGCTGCCCGACGATATGACGTTTGAGCCGTTGATGACACTTTATCTGACCGAGGATACGGACCCAGACGATCTGGCGGCTGCCCATGCAAGCGGTTTGGTCAAGGCCGTGAAGCTGTACCCCGCAGGGGCTACGACCAACTCGCATTCCGGTGTGCGGAACTTTGACAACGTGCGTCCTGTGCTGGAGCGTATGGCCGAGATTGGCTTGCCCCTGTGTGTGCACGGTGAAGTCACCGACGCGGAGATTGACATTTTTGACCGTGAGGCCGTGTTCATCGACCGTGTACTGGACCCAATCCGCAAGGCCACTCCGGGTCTGCGCGTGGTGATGGAACATATCACCACCCGAGACGGTGTTCAGTATGTCAAAGCCAATGAGGCAGACCTGGGCGCGACAATCACAGCGCATCACCTGATCATCAACCGCAACCACATTCTGGTTGGCGGGATCAAACCGCATTATTACTGCCTGCCCGTCGCTAAACGCGAAGAGCATCGGTTGGAGTTGCTGAAAGCCGCCACCTCGGGCGATCCGCGTTATTTCCTTGGCACCGACAGCGCTCCGCATACGGATGACAACAAGGAAATGGCCTGTGGTTGCGCGGGATGCTTCACGGCAACCAACACTATGTCCCTGGTGGCCGAGATGTTCGACCGCGAAAGTGCATTGGACAAGCTGGAAGGCTTTGTGTCGCTGAATGGTCCCGCTTTCTATCGAATGCCCGTGAACGAGGACACCATCACGCTGACCAAGGGCGAGCCGGTCGAATACCCCGACAAGATCGAAACCGGAGACGGACCCGTCACCGTTTTCGACCCCGGCTTTCCGTTGCATTGGCGCGTGGTTTAACCTGTCAGTTTGACAGCCAGATCGCGGGCGCGACCTCCAGTGCGCAGCATTGACCAGATCGCGTCCGCCTCATCCGTGCCGATCAACTTGGCCGCTTTGGCACGTACACGATCCTCGCGGTCAGACAGTGACATTGGGGTCAGCAGATCATGCGTTGCCTCACGACGAATACCGTCGCGGCGCAGCAAGGCCAAATGCGCCTGTGTCTCTGACAAGCTTTCATCTGCTTCAACAGTGATGCGGTCGCGCAAGGACGTAATGCGTGGGTCAGCGCAAACCTTATCCGTATAACTGCCGGGCAAGGCGGTATCATATCCCAAGGCCTGCATCGCGATGACAGTGCGATATGAGAATTTAGCCCCTAACCCGCTTGCAGGTGTCAGCTGATTGCACACACTCATCCAACGCGGATGGGTTTTGATCTTGATCTCGGCCACTTCAGGCTCGGCGATGTCCAGTTCCCGTGCCGCTTCGAGCGCAGCGTGCAAGCCGTGACAGCAGGCATGGAATTTGTGACTGACGCTTTCGAACAACCATTCATCGCCCAAACCGTCCAGCGCGCTTAAATCCGTCGCGCCCTGATGAGTTGCGCCAAATCCAAAAGGCCCTTCCAGCGCATCGGCATTGGCCTGAAACCCGTGATGAACCAGCAAAGCTGTTTCGATCCCGGCTGACGCCGCAAGGCCCGCGTTATATGGCTTGCCCATCGTCCCGAACTGCGCCTTCAGTCCGGCTGCACGGGTGGCGGTCAGACCCAAAACGGATCGCATCTGGTTTATATCGAAGCCCAACAATCGCCCTGCGGCGACGGCGGCCCCAAATGCACCAGACGTGGCTGTCTGATGAAACCCGACCTGATAGTGGCCCCGACCCAACCACAGGCCAACACGAATTGAGGTTTCCATCCCAATCAAAGCGGCTTCGAGCAAGTCGACCAGAATACGATCATCCCACTCGGCCACAGCAAGCGCCGCCGGAAGGATGGCAACAGACGGATGCCCGATATGGGCAAAATGCGTGTCGTCGTAATCCAGCGCATGAGACACTGTGCCATTCACCAACGCGGCTCCGCGCAATGGCGCTTCACCTCCGCCAAATAGATGGGCCTGTGCCTGGCCACCCTCGTCCAGAACCATCTTGCGAATGATGGATGAGACAGGTTCGTTCGCACCCGCTCGACCAACCGCAACCCAGTCCAGCAAGGACAGAGACGTCACAATCCGCGCCTGAGATGTTGTTGAAATCGGTCCCGCCGCAAACGCGGCCAATGATGTAGTGAATTCCGTCATGGGCGCAGTCTAGCGAGCGCAATTGCGGCGTAAAGACCTAGCCGTAGAGTTCTTGGGCCCGCGCCTCGAACGCACGTACGATCCTTTGCATGGCTTCGTTGAACACGACGCCAATGATCCCCTGCAGAATCGCGTTCTTGAACTCGAAATCCACGTGGAACGAGATATTGCAGCCTCCATCCGGCGCATCCTCGAATTGCCAGTCGGACTTCATGTATTTGAAGGGGCCATCCAGATACTCGGTATCGATCTTCTTCTGGTCTGCAAACAGAGTCACCCGGCTGCCAAAACGTTCGCGGAACACTTTGAACGAGATGACCAGATCAGCTTCCATCACCTGCGCTTCGCCCACTGAATATGTCTTGCGGATACGAGCTGCAGCGCACCACGGTAGAAACTGCGGATACTTGGCCACGTCCGCCACCAGATCATACATCTGCTGGGCCGTGTATGGCAGGTGGCGAGTTTCCGAATGGATAGGCATGACGTCCGGTATTTGCAGGTGACAATGGCGCGTCATGTCGTATGTTGCGCGCCAAAGATCAAGGGGGCAACGATGACTGACCGCGCATATGTGATAGATGAGATGATCTCGGCCAAGGCCATCGCTGCCAGAATTGAAGAGCTCTGTCGCGAAATCACAGCAGAATTCGGCAACACCGACAAGCTGGTTGTCGTGGGCTTGTTGCGCGGCAGTTTTGTTTTTATCGCCGATCTGGTCCGCGAATTGGATTTGCCGATCGAAGTGGATTTCCTTGAGGCGTCATCTTACGGCGACGCCATGGAAAGCAGTCGGGAAGTTCGTATTCTCAAGGACTTGCGTGGCGCAATTGAAGGGCGTGATGTGCTGGTCGTTGAAGATATTGTGGATACAGGTCACACGCTGAATCATGTCACCAAACTTCTTCAAAGCCGCAAACCTGCACGCTTGAAATCCATTGCTCTGCTCGACAAGCCAAGTCGTCGTGAAGTGGATTTCCGCTCAGACTGGATCGGGTTCGAGATCCCGGACGAATTTGTGGTCGGTTACGGCATCGACTACGCGCAGCGAAACAGAAATCTGCCGTTTATCGGCAAAGTTCGGTTTACGGGCGAATAGGTTGGCCTTCACTCACTGCTTTTTGGGTAGGTTCCCAACCAACCATTCTGCTATCTGAATATAAATAGACATAAGCTCATATTTTCCTCTAAAGTTCTTTAAAACGATGGAGATCTGTTGATGAAGCGTATTGTCGCGACAGTTGGTGTTGTTATGGCGGTCGTAGCTCTTGCCAGTGCAGGCGCTGCAAAGGACAACAAAGGCAAAGGGCAAGGGGCCAACAAAAACAAGGTGGAAAAAGCCATCAAGTCAAACGGCAAGGCGGTTCCACCCGGCCAAATCAAAAGATATACGCGCGGCCAAAAGTTGCCGGATGACTTGCGATTTGACTACATTGACGATCTCGACAATTGGAAGCTCAAGCCACTGGGCCCGGGTCAAAGATATATTCGGGTGGACGACGAGATTTTGTCGATATCGGATGACACAAAAACAGTCATAGAAGCCGTTGGAATTGTTGGTGATCTCGCCAACTGAATGAATTCAAACTGACGATCGCCTTCCAAGAGTGGCATCAATAGCGTTAAGGAAGATCCCAACACCTACGGGTATCAACGCATCTGGAAAATCATAGTCCGGATTGTGCAGTTGGGGATGATCCCAACCCGATCCCAACCAGAACATCGCGGCTTTTGCGCTTTTGCCAAACTGCCCGAAATCCTCGGAAAATCGCTGCGGCTGATCGACCAACCGGCATTTAATTCCCTGATCAACACAGGATCGCTTCAGAATTGAGACGGTTTCCGGGTGATTGACGCAAGCTTCGAAGACCTCATCGTAAGAAATCTCCACCGAAAGTCCCTCGTCCTGCGCCGTCTTGCGGACCATCGCTTCAGCTTCGTCGATCAGGCGCGTCATCCGTTGGTCCGAGACTGTGCGCAGCGTCACCCACAATTCAGCTCGTCCGGGGGCAACACCCACAGTGCGCTCGCCCAGATTGGCGTGCGTGACGGTGGTTAAGGCGTAGTCGTCGTTCAAGTCGCCACCCGCCCCCAAATCAGCCAAGGCTGGCATTAGTTTGGCCAAGGCACCCGCTGGTGACACGCCATCTTGAGGCGCAGCCGCGTGCGAGGTCTTACCCGTCAGCACAACCTGCATACCGCGCGAGGCACAGTTTGCCGGACCGGTACAGAGTTCGACCGCTCCAAGCTCCAACCCCGGTAAGTTGTGCAAGGACAACACGATGTCCGGGGAAATTCCGGCAAACTGGGAATCTGCCCGGAATGCGACCGCGCCATGCCCTGTCTCTTCGGCAGGCTGGAAAATCAAAACGACACGACCGGAATTTGGACGTTTGTGACCCAAAGCGTCAGCGACACCCAGAACCATTGTCATATGGCCGTCATGGCCGCAGAGATGCCCTTTGCCATCTGTTTGCGAGACATAAGGCAGATCAGCCACTTCCTGGATCGGAAGGCCATCCAACTCGCACCGAATGGCTAGAGTTGGACCCGGTTGTCCGCTTTCGAAAACACCGGCAGCCCCATGTCCCCCGATGCCCGTCAGAACTCGATCTGCTCCGGCTTCGCGCAACAAATCAGCGACGCGCGCCGCAGTTTGCACTTCCTGCCCCGAAAGTTCCGGGTTCTGATGCAATTCGCGGCGCAGGCGGGTCAGCCGTGCGACAAGATCCGGGGTCACGCTTGCTGCAGCTTTTCTTGACGCGCGGTCCTCAGACGGGCGAAATCGTCACCCGCGTGATAAGACGAACGGGTCAAAGGCGTTGCCGACACCATCAGGAAGCCTTTTCCATAGGCCGCCTTTTCGTAAGAGGCGAATTCTTCCGGCGTGACGAAGCGATCCACACCATGGTGCTTTGGGGTCGGTTGCAGGTACTGACCAATGGTCAAAAAATCGATATCCGCGGCGCGCATGTCATCCATGACCTGACGCACTTGTTGTTCGTCTTCGCCCAATCCAACCATGATGCCGGATTTGGTGAAAATCGACGGGTCCAGCTCTTTCACACGTTGCAGCAAACGCAGCGAGTGAAAATACCGCGCGCCGGGTCGGACCTCGGGGTATAAACCCGGCACGGTTTCCAGATTGTGGTTGAACACATCGGGTTTCGCCTGAACCACAACCTCCAACACCTCAGGCTCACATTTCAGGAAGTCAGGTGTCAGAATCTCGATCGTGGTCTTCGGGGAACGGTGGCGCACTGCGCGAATGGTCTGCGCGAAATGCTCTGCTCCACCATCATTCAGGTCGTCGCGGTCCACCGACGTAATAACAACGTGGTTCAGGCCCAGCTTTTCAACCGCATGTGCCACGCGACCCGGTTCAAACGCATCCAACTCGTCAGGTCGCCCGGTGGCGATGTTGCAAAAGGTACAGCCGCGCGTACAGATCTCACCCATGATCATCATGGTGGCGTGACCCTGGCTCCAGCATTCGCCAACATTGGGGCAACCCGCTTCTTCGCAAACCGTTACCAGATTGTTGTCACGCATGATCTTGCGGGTATCCGCATAGCCCTTGCCACCCGGTGCCTTGACCCTGATCCAGTTCGGTTTTTTGGGTTGCGCGTTATCCGGGCGATGCGCTTTTTCCGGATGGCGTTGTTCTGGGATCTTGAGATCTCGCACGGGCTGTTATCCTGACTTTGGGTCAACTTTGTGTACCTATAACATAAACAAGTCGCCATTGTTACACCAGCGACGCATAGCCGCTATGCGCGTATTTTCCGCAAGCAAAATGATTTAAGGCTAAACTATATTTTTACCTTTTGTTTTCAAAGCGCAAAGGCAAGAAAAAACTTCGCAAGCGCAGCACTTCTTCGATTGAAGGTGTTTTGGAACTGTTTTAAGCCCCGCGCAGATCACATCTGACTCACAGGAGCTTGAGCATGAAAACCGGAGCGAAACTGCCCGACGTGACCTTCCACACACGTGTCCGGGACGAGGCTGTTGAAGGCCCAAACCCGTTCCGTTGGGAAGACAAGACAACCGCCGATTACTTCGCTGGCAAGCGCGTGATCCTGTTCTCATTGCCCGGTGCGTTCACGCCGACCTGCTCGACCTACCAACTGCCGGGTTTCGAGAAAGGCTTTTCCGATTTCACCGCCCAAGGGATCGACGAGATTTACTGCATGTCCGTCAACGACAGCTTTGTGATGAACAAATGGGCGCAGGATCAAGGCTTGCAAAACGTCAAAGTCATTCCGGACGGTTCGGCAGAGTTCACGCGCAAGATGGGTATGTTGGTCGACAAAGACAATCTGGGTTTCGGCATGCGTTCGTGGCGCTATGCCGCCATCGTCAATGATGGCGTGGTCGAAGCGTGGTTCGAAGAGCCCGGCCTGATGGATAACTGCCCCGAAGATCCCTATGGCGTGTCTTCGCCGGAAAATCTGATGACGCATCTTCAGGCAGCGGCGGAACCGGAA
This sequence comes from Ruegeria sp. HKCCA5929, assembly GCF_013034525.1. NCBI lineage: Bacteria > Pseudomonadati > Pseudomonadota > Alphaproteobacteria > Rhodobacterales > Roseobacteraceae > Ruegeria > Ruegeria sp. HKCCA5929. The sequence continues at coordinate 326,995 of NZ_WQGE01000001.1, read as the reverse complement.
TTGGCCTGATCACTGGCTTAAGGCATGAAAAAGGCCCGCTTTGCGCGGGCCTTTTTGTTTCTAGTGACTCTCAACCGATCATGCGGTCACGTTCAGCCTGATCCTTGTAATGCTGTTTGAGCCTCTGCAAAGCTATGCGTAGGACAATCTTGCCGGACCGGGCCGACCACCCCATGCGTTTTTCCGCCAGTTCCAGCCCTTCAAGAAAACAGCAACAGCGCAGCGCAACATCACTTAAACCCGGACCCAGATCTGACAGTGCGCGCGCAACTCTATCCCTAGCATCGGAAAACCCCCTGCCCCCATGCGCGTCACTGTCGTAGGTGCCGCGACCACCCGCGGTCAGGAAATGATCCCAGTTCTGAGAAACCTGCGGACCGATTTGCGCCAGTTCGAAGTCTTCGCGCAAACGCTCTCCGGCCTTCACGAGTGTTTCATCCAGAAACGGTTTTCCGTCCCGATCGCGGCGCCGTGCCAAAGCGGTCAATGGACTTTCCGTGGCGCTATATCGAATACGACTAATGCTTTGAGCAAGCCCACCTGACGGCTTTGCCTGAAACCCGCTTTGCGCTTCGGCGAATCCAGGCTCTGTCCCGGCCCGGGCCTGGTTTTCGGCCTGAGCGATCAAGTGGCTTAATGCCGTTCGTCCCGCTGACGAGATCCGATAACGCGAGATACGCCCAGGATTGTCGCAGGAAATCCAGTCTTTGAGCGCCAAGGCCTGTGCAATCTTGCAATCGACTACTGCAGTTCTGGTTGCAGCGCTGTTACCTGTGTCGCGGACAACAACGGCCTTGTCCATCTCCTCGGCTACAGCAAGCACGGATCCGGTTTCGCTCAGGCGACGCAGAATACGCAAAGCTTCGCGCTCAAACTCCTGCTCTTCAGCAGCCTCATCCTGAGAGGCAAATGACCTGTTACCCGTGCCGGAAACAGAAAAGTGCGTTTCAGCAAGCGATTGCAGGGCCGCATCAACCAGAGGATCATCGCGACGCATTTCGATACGTCGAATTTGCCTAAGGATGGTTGACGCATGGCATCCAGCTGATCGCGCTATATCGCGGATCGAACGGCCGGTTTCGGTATGGGCAAGGTATCTTTGCGCCCCCTCTGGAACCCATGCCGGAATGGTGAAAGCCATGTTGTTTTCCATCATTATTTGCCCTCATCGACAAAACAAACTGCTACTTTTCGCCCTCGGAATGCGGGTTAACCAATTCTAACTAGAGGTCCATTCGTTACTCGTTCGTTAACCGCACGAGGCACAAACCAGATTTGATTCAAAAAGATAAACAGTCGTGAAACCATCGTTCGGCGAGACTGACGCAAAGGCAACACCCGCTTAGGTTGTGCAACAAGGGATCCCGGAAATCTTAAGGAAAAGGGACAAAATATGCAGGACCTGATGACGATGATCGCAACCCTTCGCCGCCCTCGTATGCTGGCGCGGGCGGCCAAGTTCGGGGCCAGAGATTACAATCGGGACAGGCACTTGCAGCGCATTCTGGGATACGGGTCGCTACCCGGATCCGGACAGGCCCTACTGCGATTGATGGAGATGGAGAAAGAAGTAAACGAACGGCGCAAAGAAGAAGATGCGGCCTATTCCCTGGTGCGGCATCTGGATCTGCTTATCGCGCTGTTGGGTGAGGCGCAGTTGTATCAAGCCAACCGCGCCTCAGCTTTTCAGTGATCAGGTGAACGCATCCGGCATGGAAGCCTTTTTCTCGGCGATATAGGCTTCCAGCGCTGCGGCGGTATCCGGATCCATTTGCGGTTGCTGGTAGTTTGCCAGCAAATGCTCGACCCGCGCGGACGCCAATGCGCGCGTGTCACGTGCGCCCTCTTCCTGCCAGGTTTCGTAGGGCTTGTAGTCCAGCAGATCAGACTTCCAGAAGGATTCCTTGAAGTTTGCCTGCGTGTGCGCACAACCAAGATAGTGACCGCCAGGACCCACTTCGCGAATTGCGTCCATGGCCTGCGCGTTGCCATCGTACGCGACACCCTTGGCCAATGAATGCAGAATACCCAACTGGTCTGCATCCATGACGAACTTTTCGAAATCGGCAACAAGGCCACCCTCAAGCCAGCCACAGGAATGCAGCATGAAGTTCACGCCGGACAACAGGCCCATGTTCAGTGAGTTTGCTGTCTCGTAAGCCGCCTGCGCGTCTGGCAGTTTTGAACCACAGAAGGACCCTGCAGACCGGTAAGGCAGGTTCAAGCGCCGTGCCAACTGACCCGCACCGTAGGTAATGTGTGCTGCTTCAGGCGTGCCAAAGGTGGGTGCGCCCGAATTCATGTCGATCGAGGTCACGAATGCACCAAAGATCGCTGGCGCACCGGGTCGGATGATCTGGCTGTAGGCCACACCAGCCAAAACTTCGGCCAAAACCTGCGTCAGGGTACCTGCAACCGAAACCGGAGCCATCGCGCCGCCCACGATAAAGGGCGAGATGATGCAAGCCTGGTTGTTGCGCGCATAAACCTCCAGCGCGCCCATCATCACATCGTCAAACGTCATCGGCGAGTTGATGTTGGTCAGTGAGGTCATCACTGTATTTTCCTGTACGAACTCCTTACCGAACAGGATCTCGCACATCTCGACCGAGTCCTGCGCCCGGCTAGGATCTGTCACCGATCCCATGAAAGGCTTGTCTGACAAGGTCATATGCGCCTTCAGCATGTCCAGGTGGCGTTTGTTCACCGGAATGTCGGTTGGTTCGCACACCGTGCCGCCCGAATGGTGCAACCACTTGGACATATAGGCCAGTTTCACGAACTTGTTGAAATCGTCCATGGTCGCATAGCGACGGCCGCCTTGCGCATCACGCACAAAAGGAGGGCCGTAAACAGGTGCCAGAACCATATTGCGGCCACCGATGACCACCGATTTCTCGGGGTTGCGGGCGTGCTGCGTGAACTCGCTGGGGGCGGTTTTGATCAGCTCGCGCGCGAGGCCACGCGGGATGCGAACACGTTCACCATCAACATCCGCACCAGCATCGCGCCAGCGTTCAAGCGCAGCGGGGTTGTCAACGAAGTTGACACCGATTTCTTCCAACACGGTTTCCGCGTTGTTCTCGATGATTTCAAGCGCCTCTTCATTGAGGATCTCGAAATTCGGAATGTTCCGTTCAATGTATTTCGCGGTCTCGATACGGACCGCGGTACGCTCGGCACGGCGGGCGGCGCCACCGCCACCTCTTGCCCTGCGTCGGGTGTTTGCCTCTGCCATGAGAAAATCCCGTCTGGTTGGTTAGATTGGAGCTTGTGATACAGGTTTACCAGAACTCGGGCATCGGGATTGCGGCGCTCTGGGGGGAAAAGCGACATTGGTACCCTGCCGAGCAGCAAACACGTCCTCAAAGTTAATCAGGCCTCTGAAACACTATCCCACTCAATGCTTTCGATACTCGGCTCCAGCATCAACGGCGCGACCACCTTGTGCTGCAGCTCTTCGGGGTGATCCTCCATCGAAACAAGAACCGCTATGGTCTGCGAACCGTCAGCACTGTCCCCTTTCTCGAACCCAACGATGCGAATGTCATTTTGGGCCAGCGCCTTGAGAACCGCGACGCGCGCATCGGCCTGCGTCTCTTCTTTGCATTGCAAAAGAATCTTGAATTCCTGCGTCAGCGGAACGCCGGCGCGCGTTGTCCGTTTGAGCCATTTGACAAGGGGCCTAAGGCCAAGGTTCACAAAAATGACAAAGCCAGTCATCATCAAGGCGAATAACCAAGCCCCCGTCCCCGCCATCATTCCAACAGCGGCCGAACACCACAAGGTTGCCGCCGTGTTCAGCCCGTGGATCGTGAATCCGTGGCGGAAAATGATTCCGGCCCCTAAAAAGCCAATGCCCGACACGACCTGTGCGGCCACACGGGTTGGGCTGACTTCGTCCGGAAAAAGAGCAGAAAACACAACAAAGGCCGCGGCGCTCAGGGCTACAAGCGCATTTGTCCGCAAACCGGCCATTCTCTGCCGGACTTGCCGTTCGGACCCTATTAGTGCCCCGCAAAACAACGCAAGCGCCAGATTCAGCGCGGCAATTTCTATCGAAATCGGCAATTCATGATCCTTATCCAGACGAATCCAGACTTGGATCCTTTCAGGTTGTCATATTTTTGTTACAAAACTTTTACAATTGGGTTTTTGTGGAGGCCCGAAAATCCAAAGGAATTGGACGTCGCCCTTGCGAAATCACCGGGCTTGCCCTAAGGCGCAGACATGACCCAGACATCCCACGACCGCCTTCTGATCATCGACTTCGGTAGCCAGGTAACGCAGCTTATTGCCCGCCGCCTGCGTGAGCTGAATGTTTATTGTGAAATCCACCCTTACCAGAATGTCACGATGGATTTCGTGCGGGAAATGTCCCCCCGTGCCGTGATTTTCTCGGGTGGCCCTGACAGCGTGACGCGCGAGGGTTCGCCCCGTGCTCCGCAAGAGATATTCGATTACGGCGTTCCAATTCTTGGCATCTGCTACGGCCAACAAGTGATGATGCATCAACTGGGCGGCAAGGTGGAAAGTGGTCACGGCACTGCCGAGTTCGGTCGGGCCTTTGTCACCCCCGGAAACACGTTGGATATTCTGGATGGCTGGTTCGCTGATGGGGATGAGCAGGTCTGGATGAGCCACGGCGACCACGTCAGTGAGATCGCACCCGGCTTTGAGGTCTTTGGCACCTCGCCCAACGCGCCTTACGCGATCACGGCGGACCCTGCGCGCCACTTCTATGCAGTGCAGTTCCACCCCGAAGTGCATCACACTCCCAAGGGCGCGAAGTTATACGAAAACTTCGTCAAACTGGCGGGCTTCAAGGGCGACTGGACCATGGGCGCCTATCGCGAAGAGATGATCCGCAAGATTCGCGAGCAGGTCGGCGACAAAAAGGTAATCTGTGGTTTGTCCGGTGGTGTCGACAGCTCGGTTGCTGCGATTCTGATTCACGAGGCAATCGGGGATCAGTTGACCTGTGTCTTTGTCGATCACGGTCTACTGCGAAAGAACGAAGCCGAAGAGGTCGTGGGCATGTTCCGCGACAATTACAACATTCAGTTGATCCATGCGGACGAATCCGAGCTGTTCTTGGGCGAGCTCGAAGGTCAAAGCGACCCGGAGACTAAGCGTAAGACCATCGGCAAGCTGTTCATCGACGTGTTCCAGAAACATGCCGACACCATCGAAGGGGCCGAGTTCCTGGCTCAGGGCACGCTTTATCCTGACGTGATCGAGTCGGTGTCCTTCTCGGGCGGTCCGTCAGTGACGATCAAGTCGCACCACAATGTGGGTGGCCTGCCCGAGAAGATGGGTCTGAAGCTGGTCGAACCGCTTCGTGAGCTGTTCAAGGACGAAGTCCGCGCACTGGGCCGAGAACTCGGCCTTCCGCAGAGTTTCATTGGCCGCCACCCCTTCCCCGGACCGGGTCTGGCCATTCGTTGCCCCGGTGAAATCACCCGCGAAAAGCTGGAGATCCTGCGCGAAGCCGATGCCGTCTATATCGACCAGATTCGCAAGCACGGCTTGTATGATGAAATCTGGCAGGCGTTTGTCGCCATCTTGCCTGTGCGCACCGTGGGCGTCATGGGCGATGGCCGTACCTACGACTATGCCTGCGCGCTGCGGGCTGTCACTTCGGTTGATGGTATGACCGCAGATTATTATCCCTTCAGCCACGAGTTCCTTGGTGAAACCGCGACGCGGATCATCAACGAGGTTAAGGGCATCAACCGCTGCACCTATGATATTACCTCAAAACCGCCGGGCACGATTGAGTGGGAATGATAGGCGAACGCCGCACTGAGATAAAAGGTGGAACGCGCGGAATGTTGTGTGCGTTCAACGCGCTTCCACAGAAATACACTGAAACATTCTTGCATCCACTCCTTCTTCGGCGTTTGATTTGCTAGACACATTTAACTGTCTTTTCTAATGCCTGGCTTTGCACTCCATCGCATGTTTGGCCACGCGACTAATTCTGGGTGCGTTAGTAATGAGCCACGGGCAAAGTCACGTCTTTAAGGCTGCTCTATGGATGACGGGTGCCATCGCCTCGTTTTCATCCATGGCCGTTGCCGGACGAGAGTTAAGCCTCACCCACGACACGTTCGAGATCATGATGTATCGCAGCATCGTCGGGTTTCTTGTTGTGGCGCTTGTCCTGACAATCACCCAGAACTGGGCGCAGGTTTCAACGAAACGCCTGGGGCTGCACGCGATACGAAACACACTGCATTTCACCGGACAGAACCTTTGGTTCTACGCCGTAGCAGTTGCGCCGTTGGCACAAGTCTTTGCCCTTGAGTTCACGCAACCACTCTGGGTCATACTGTTATCCCCTATGTTCCTGAAGGAACGTCTGACCCCACTTAAGATAGTCGCAGCGCTTATTGGGTTTGCAGGCGTTCTGATTGTCACTCGCCCCGGTTCTGCCCCGCTAAGCCCGGGTCTTGTTACCGCGGCGCTTTCTGCTGTTTTCTTCGCGTTTACAACAATTACCACCAAGAAACTCACCCGGTTTGCAAGTATTGGATGCATCGTCTTCTGGCTGACGGCCATGCAGGCTGTCCTGGGTGCCGCAGCGGCCGGATTCGATGGTCAGATTTCACTGCCAAACACAAACACTGCTCCCTATCTGGTTCTTGTTGGGCTAGCCGGATTACTGGCGCATTTCTGTATCACCAATGCCCTGGCCATTGCCCCGGCCACTGTCGTGGTTCCCTTCGACTTTGCCCGTCTTCCCACGATCGCAGTGGTCGGGATGATCCTGTATCACGAGCCCATCGACCATTGGGTCATGATCGGCGCTGTGGTCATTTTCTCTGGCATCTTCTTAAACATCTGGTCCGAAAATCGTAGCAATTTGGCAACAACTCCAAACATGAGTCGCACCAAGTAACGCTCCGTCACCAGTTGACCTTAAAGTAACCAAAAAGAAAGTATCGTGCGGAATAAAACGGGCAGGCGATCATTTCACTCACAACAGTCGCCAACATAACCCGCAGGAGACCCATAGGGAGGACAGAATGAAAAAAACGCTACTTACAACCTGCGCGCTGTGCGTTGGGGCAGCAACTGCCCATGCAGGTGGCCTTGACCGAAGCGGTCAGGGGATCAATTTGATTTTCGAAGAAGGTTCAGTTGTTCAATTCCGTCTTGGCTACACTGATCCGAGTGTGAGCGGCACTATGCCCGCGTTGGCGGGTCCAAACATTGGCCAGCCTCAGGACTCTGGCGAAGTGGCTAATGATTTCTTCACGCCGCACCTAGGCTACAAGGCGGCCCTGACCGAAAAACTCGATTTTGCAATCATGTATGACCAGCCGTTTGGTGCTGACATCCAGTATGCAGCCAGCTATCCGCTGTCGATAAACCCAATTCCAGGCGGTCGGACTGACGTTCTGAGAGCAACAGCGGACACCGACGCGATCACTGCATTGCTGCGCTATAAATTCGACGGAGGCTTTAGCGCAATCGGCGGCATTCGCGCGCAGCGCGTTGAAGCATCAGTCACCGTACCGCTTGTCGCAGGCTATAACGTAGATACGAACGCCGATACAGCGTTTGGATACGTAATCGGTGTAGCCTGGGAAAAGCCCGAGATCGCGGCCCGTGTGTCTCTGACCTACAACTCGAAGATCAGCCACGATCTTTCACAGACCGAATCTCTGAACCCACCGCCAATTCCCCCAATCCCACCGGGAACGGTTGCGACGTTCAACTCAAACAGCGAAATTGAAACGCCACAATCCGTCAATCTGGACTTCCAGACAGGTGTTGCCCCGAAAACCCTTCTGTTCGGATCTGTTCGTTGGGTCGACTGGCCACAGTTGGTCTACAATCCGCCAAACTATCCGCTGGCCAGCAACCTTGTTGACTATGACGATGCCACCTTCACCTACTCATTGGGACTGGGCTACCAGTTCTCGGAAGAGTTCTCCGGCGCTGTGACTCTTGGCTACGAGTCGTCTCAAGGTACACCGGTTTCAAACCTCGGCCCGACCGACGGTTTCTGGAGCATTGGCGTAGGTGGCACCTACTCGCTTGAAAATGCACAGATTTCTGGCGGCATTCGCTATACGGATATTGGCGACGCAACAGCAGACGGCGCTGGCCCCGGTGCGCGCGCAACATTCACGGGCAACAGCGCCTGGAGTGTTGGGTTCCAGATCACCTACGCTCTGAACTGATCGCCACCATCTTAGAACATGTCAAAGCCCCGCTGTTTCAGCGGGGCTTTTTCGCAAGAACCGGGTCGCAGTTTCACCTTCCGAATGAGACAGTGACGCCATGAATGCACAAAAACACCTTTCGCCCCGCGCGTGGGCCGAGCTTTTGCTACTTGGCATCATCTGGGGCGCGTCCTTTGTCTCAATCCGGATCGCGCTGGATACTATTCCGGTCATGACGTCCGTGCTTCATCGGACGTTCTGGGCCATGCTGGTGCTTTGGCTGGTGGTCTGGGCTCAGGGGCACGAATTTCCGCGTGCTCCAAGGGTTTGGGCTGCCTTCCTGGTCATGGGTCTTCTTAACAACGTGATCCCTTTCAGTCTGATGGCCTGGGGGCAACTTTACATCGACACCGGCCTGACCGCGATCCTGAACGCCTCGACCGCCGTGTTTGGGGTGCTGGTTGCAGCTATTTTTTTTCGCGATGAACGGCTGACAAAATCCCGACTGATTGGCGTTTGTCTGGGCTTCGTCGGCGTCACGATTGCAATTGGCGTACAAAACTTCACAGCGTTCAGCCTGCAAAGCACAGCCCAGCTTGCTGTTCTGGCTGGAACAGTATCATACGCTTTCGCAGCCGCATGGGCCCGATATGCGCTGACCGATCTTCCCCCAATCGTTGCCGCAGCAGGCATGTTGACCGGATCGACCATCTTGGTGCTGCCGCTAACCCTGATAACGGATGGTTTGCCAAGTCTTGCGCTGCCAGCAATCACCTGGGCGGCCATTGGCTATTACGCAATTTTTGCAACTGCCGGGGCGTACCTTTTGTACTACCGTGTTCTGGCCATGGCCGGCAGCGGCAACCTAATGTTGGTGACGCTGGTGATTCCCCCAGTCGCCATCGTATTGGGGGCGTTACTGCGTGGCGAAGCCTTGTCGCCCAATGCCTATTTTGGCTTTGCTATTCTTGCCGCAGGTCTTTTGGTTCTCAATCACTCTGGCCGTCGTGATTGACGCCGCCCGTTGCCCGATTTAGCAAAGGCAAAAAAGGGACAGCGCATAATGATCTACTCCTCAGCCGAAGACTGGCGCACCGCACGTCGTAAGAAAGTGCTGTTCTTTGGCATGTCCGGCCTGGGCAAAACGTATGTCTCGAACATCCTCAGGGATTCGGGGAACTGGTTCCACTACTCGATCGATTACCGGATCGGCACGCGTTACATGGGTGAATACATCACCGACAACGCCAAGGCCGAGGCTATGAAGGTTCCGTTCCTGCGCGACCTACTGTTGTCGGACTCGATCTATATCGGCTCGAATATCTCGTTTGAAAACCTGACCCCTGTTGCCGCCTATCTTGGCAAACCGGGCAATCCGGCGCTTGGCGGGTTGGAAATGCCAGAGTACCGCCGCCGGCAGGAGCAGTTTCGTCTGGCCGAGATCCACGCCCTTTTGGATACCGAATATTTTATCGACCGCGCCGAGCGTTTGTATCAATACCCGCACTTTATCTGTGATACGGGTGGCTCGATCTGTGAATGGGTCGACCCCGAGGATCCCAAAGATCAGATCTTGTCAGAACTGTCGCGCCAAACCCTGATGATCTGGTTGCAGGGGGATGAAGGTCATACAGCCGAATTGGTGCGCAGGTTCGATAAAGCACCGAAACCAATGTCTTATCAGGCAGATTTCCTGACCCGCACATGGGCCGAGTATCTGGATCAAAAAGGGTGTGCCGAATCTGATGTGGACCCTGACGATTTCGTTCGCTGGACCTATGCGCAGGCTCTGGCGCACCGCCAACCGCGCTATGAGGCGATGGCCAAGAACTGGGGTGTGACGATTGCAGCCGATGATATCGGCAAGATCCGCGACGCCGGTGATTTCGATGAGTTGATCGAACGCACCCTTGAGAACGAACCCAAGAACGCCTAACTAGCAGTTTTCCTTACTCTCTTCGAAGTCTGACACATGCCCATCAAAATCCCATCTGATCTTCCCGCTTTTGACGTCCTGACCAAAGAGGGCGTCATGGTTATGGACGAAGATCAGGCCATGCGTCAGGATATCCGCCCGTTGCGCATTGGATTGCTGAATCTGATGCCCAAGAAAATCCAGACGGAAAACCAGTTCGCGCGCCTGATCGGTGCAACCCCCTTGCAGATCGACCTGTCCCTGATCCGCATGACCGAACACCGTACCAAAAACACTGCGGCCGAGCATATGTCTGAGTTCTACCGCCCCTTTCAGGAGGTCAAAGACGAGAAGTTCGACGGCCTGATCATCACGGGCGCTCCGATCGAGCATCTGGAATTTGGTGACGTTACTTATTGGGACGAAATCAGCGAAGTCTTCGAGTGGACGCAGACGAATGTTCATTCGACCTTTGGTGTTTGTTGGGGCGGAATGGCGATGATCAACCATTTCCACGGCGTGCGAAAACACATGCTGGACGCCAAGGCGTTTGGTTGTTTCCGTCACCGGAACCTGAACCCGGCCTCGCCGTTTTTACGCGGGTTCTCAGACGACTGCGTGATCCCTGTCAGCCGCTGGACAGAGATGAAACAGGGTGAAATCGACAGCGCCCCCGGTTTGAACACTCTATTGGGCAGCGACGATGTTGGGCCTTGCCTGGTCGAGGATCCTGAGCACCGCGCGCTCTATATCTTCAACCATTTCGAATATGACAGCGATACGCTGAAGCAGGAATATGACCGGGACGTAGCAAATGGCACACCAATCAACGTGCCGATCAACTATTACCCGGATGATGATCCATCAGAAACGCCACAAAACCGGTGGCGCAGCCATGCGCATCTGCTCTATGGCAACTGGATCAACGAAATCTACCAGTCCACGCCTTTCGATATGAGCAAAATTGGCAAGTAAAGCGTTCATACTCCTTGGCCTCATCGTACTGGGCCTTGCCGTGCTGACCGCTTGGCGCAGCGCCAGGAATGAGGCGATGGCCGAAGCGGCCTTTCCACCCGAAGGTCAGGTTCTTGATGTTGATGGCATCGCCGTACACGCCGTTGTGATGGGCGAAGGCCCGGACGTGGTTCTGATCCATGGCTCTAGCGGGAACACGCGCGATATGACCTTCGCGCTGGCCCCCATTCTGGCACAGAACTTTCGGGTTATCGTGTTCGACCGCCCCGGCTTGGGGTATTCAGAAAGCTTCAACCCCGACGGCGAAACCATCATCGAGCAGGCAGATATCCTGCAACGGGCAGCAGCTCAGCTTGGGGCCGAAAAACCCATCGTTGCAGGCCAAAGCTATGGCGGGTCGGTCTCGCTTGCGTGGGCAGTAACGCGTCCTGAACACATCTCGGCCCTGGTTCTGATCGCGCCTGCGGCCATCCCGTGGGAAACACCTTTGGATGGGTTTAACCGGCTGGCCTCAACAACCGCAGGCAATGCGCTGGTCCTGCCCCTGATCAGCTCTTTCGTGCCCGACTGGTATGTAGCGCAAGCGTTGGACAAAGTATTTGCGCCACAGACCGCGCCTGAGGGGTACGCGGAGCACTTCGGCCCCGGCCTCACGATCCGGCGTGGCTCAATGCATGCAAATGCCAAGCAACGCGCCAATCTGCTGGATGAGATTACCCGTCTGCAGCCCAGATATGGCGAGATTTCTGTACCAACGGAAATCATTCACGGAACCGCTGACGACACGGTTGGTCTTGAATGGCATTCCGAACGCCTGATCGACCAAATCCCAGGGGCCGAGTTGATCGACTTGCCCGGCATCGGCCACATGCCGCAGGTGGTCGCCGCCCCCGAGGTCGCCGCCGCCATAGATCGTGCGGCCCAGCGTGCGGGTTTGCGTTAATCCGGGCTCTAATCCATAGTAAGATATGGATTTTATCGCGAGGTGACATATGGCCCGGTCCGAAAAAGGTTCTATCGAAAGATATTATCAAAAAGACGCCCCCAAGGCGGTACGGGAAGAAATCAAGAAATCGGGAAAAGGCGATATTCTAAACGCCACATACCCATATCGCGAGAAGATGAAGACCAAAGATTATGACGCTCAGATGGAGCTTCTCCAGATTGAGTTGGTCAAGATGCAGTCCTGGGTGAAAGAAACAGGTCATCGGGTGGCGATCATCTTTGAAGGGCGTGACGCCGCTGGTAAAGGCGGCACCATCAAGCGGTTCCGCGAAAACCTGAACCCGCGCGGCGCGCGCAATGTGGCGCTTGCAAAACCTTCAGACGCGGAACGCAGCCAATGGTATTTTCAACGCTATATCGCCCACCTGCCCGCCGCTGGTGAAATCGTTTTCTTTGACCGGAGCTGGTACAACAGGGGTGTCGTCGAGAATGTCTTCGGTTTTTGCACGCAGGAAGAGCGTGAGAGGTTCTTCCGTCAAGTTCTGCCGCTGGAAATGGGTTTGGTGAATGACGGGATCCATCTCTTCAAATTCTGGCTCAATGTCGGGCGTGCCGAGCAGTTGAACCGCTTTTTGGCGCGCGAGACGGATCCGCTCAAACAGTGGAAGCTTAGCCCGATTGATGTGGCGGGTCTGAACAAATGGGATGAGTATACGGAATCGATCTCGGAAACGCTGACCAGATCGCACACCGACGCCTGCCCTTGGACGATCGTGCGTTCAGACGATAAGAAGCGTGCGCGTCTTGCAGCCATCCGTACAGTCCTACATGCGTTGGACTATGATGAGAAAGACAAGAAGAGCATCGGCAAGATTGATCCGCAGATTTGCGGTGGCCCGGATGTCTGGGATGCGTAACCCTGCACTCCAACGAAGTGTTTTGACGGACAGGGTTGGACGGATCTGCGTGTTTGCTCTATCTCGTTGTTTTCAAACACTGCATCAAGACAGCTGAGGCCGGAATGACGAAACGCGGGTATCACCACGGGAACCTGAAACAGGCTTTGGTCGAAGCCGCGTTGTCCCTGATTGAAGAAAAAGGGCCTACTGGTTTCACCCTGTCCGAAGCCGCAAAAACCGCCGGAGTAACTCCTGCAGCCGTCTATCGCCATTTTCAGGGACGTGAAGACCTGATTGCCGAGGCGGCGCGGCAAGGGTTCGAGATGTTCGCAGATCTGATGCAATATGCCTATGACAAGGGGCAGCCATCAGCGTTGGCAGCGTTCGAGGCAACCGGACGGGCTTATTTGGCCTTTGCCCGCAAGAACCCCGGCCACTATATCGCGATGTTCGAAAGCGGAATCTCTTTGAACCGCACGACCGAGCTTTCTTTGGCCGCTAACCGCGCCAAGTCGGTTCTGGAAAAAGCGGCGGCGGACCTGTCCCAACATATTCCGCCAGAAAAGCGCCCACCTGCATCGATGTTCAGTGCCCATATCTGGGCGATGAGCCACGGTGTTGTTGAGCTTTTTGCCCGCAACACTGGCGCAACCTCTCCATTTCCGCCAGAGGATTTGCTGGAAAGTGGGATTGGCATTTACCTACGCGGTTTGGGCCTCATTCCTCAAGACGACTGAAACGGGTCACAGCAACCGGTTACCTTGTGGCATACTCAGACCCGAGGTCACATTAATCAGGTCCATCTCGCCCATTCCCTTGATGTCAACACAACCAAGGTCGGAAACCTGAAATTCATCGATCAGTGCATACTTCATCTCTTCCGGTGCCACGATGTTCATTGGGTTGGCGAAGACTTGCAAGCGGGACGCTATGTTCACAGCCGGGCCAAAAACGTCATAGACATATTTCTGAATTCCAACGACCGATCCGACCGCAGCCCCCATCCCTAGGCCAATCCGGGCCTGCCATTTGTGCGGATGACTTTCGTTCCGGCGCTCGAGATAACGGAGGAACCGCACGGCACAATGCGCAACAGCCGTGGCGTGATCAGGGGTCGGGTCAGGCATACCGGACACAGCAAGGTATGCGTCACCTATTGTCTTGATCCGCTCACACCCAAACTGTTCGACGATACGGTCAAAAGCCGTGAAGATATCGTTCAGCTCGCTCAGGGTCACGGTTGGGTCGGTCTTGGCTGCAAAATCTGTGAACCCGACAAAATCCAACATCACCACCGAAACCTGCTGATACAGCTGAGGTGTGACGACGCCAAATGTCTTGAATTCTTCATAGACGGCCCGTGGCATCAGGTTCAGCAACAGGCGTTCAACCCTTTCTTTTTCGCGCTCAAGTTCTCGGGTATTGCGCTCGACCATGGTGGAATAGCTGTCGATCATGCTTTCCAGCTCGCGAATGCGGGTGATGTTCTGGCATTCCACAATCAGCACCTGCTCCGACAACCCATTGGCCAGCGACACTGTCACCGCAAAGATCAACGTCCGGCGTTTTGGTTTGATCTGAAGCTCAACCGAGTACCTCAGGCCAGACTGTTTGACATCTTCCAGTTCTTTGGGGTCGAGATCCGGCAGAATATCTCCAAGCGTATTCCCTTCTTCCGGGGTCCCAAACCATTCCGCGAAAGGTCCATTGTGAAACACGAACTCCAGATCCGAGGCACGCACCACGGCGACACCAACACCAATGGCACGCAACAGTTGCTCATTGATTGCCAGTATGCTCATGCCGCAGTCCGGACGACGATGATGGACCGTTTGCCCTCAATTGCGGCCAGCGCTGTTTTGATATCCCCGTCCGACATGCCATGGGCGCTCAGCGCATCGCCGAACAGTTCCGCCATGACGTCAAATTCATCATGTGAGATGTTCAGATGCCGGTGAACAGCTTCAATTCTGTCGTCGTTGAATGATGCAGGTCCTCCGATTAGCGAAGACACAAACTTCGTCTGATGGTCAATCAAACGGGGCATGTCAATGTCCTCGAAGTAATGGCCGATGTCGTCAGAATCCAATGCCATCTCATAGAAGGTCATCACGACGCGGCTGATTGTTTTGAAGCCGCCATACTTTTCATAAAGTGTCTGTGTCACACGAATACCCGCGCGTTACTGATCAATAACACCACAACTCTATATCAAATTGATATTTTTGTTAACGTTTATGATCAGTATGCTCCGACCGGAAAAGAGTTTTCAGGCAAGTCAATTGAAAACTGCCGCAGGTCTTTGCACCCGAATAACTTAAAACAGTAAAACGAGTAGATGAAGCCAACACACCCAGCTGGTTTCAAAAGCTTCTCCTGCCCCTTCATCCTTCATGTGATTTTCAGTGGCGGCATCGGTGAATCAAACCGATCTGCACCCGTGCACCAAAGATCATCACAGTTAGGAAGATTATGGCGGAGAGACAGGGATTCGAACCCTGGAGACGGTTTCCCGCCTACACACTTTCCAGGCGTGCGCCTTCGACCACTCGGCCACCTCTCCGTGCCGGCGATATGTGAACGAATGTGGTCAGATTTGCAAGGCCCCAATGCGGCGAAAAATCGGGAATGACCCAAATAAGTTGCCCTGCCCCCGTGCGGCTCTCACCCGGCCATTTCAGATCGTTTCAAGGACGTTGGATAACGCCGTTAAACTTCGTCACCAGCGTCTGGATCCAAATCAGCCTCTGTAAGGTCAGCGGGTTTTTGTGATGGGGCCTCGGGCTTGCTTTCCACGGGTTTGGCAGGGTCTCTCTGATCTTTGACATCCGCCTGCAAAGCTTCGGGATTGCGCAACCAGATGTCGCGCTGAGCAAACGGAATCTCGATACCCGCGTCCGAGAATCTGCGGTTGATCTCGTGGTTCATGTCGGACTTCACCGACAGCACCCAGTTTACGTCACGCAGGATTGCGCGGATCTCGAAATCAAGGGAATCCGCGCCAAAGCCCTGAAACACAACACTGGGCGCCGGGTTTGCCAAAACCATCGGATGGTTATTGGCGATCTCACCCAGAATGGTTTCGACTTGGCGCGTATCGGTACCGTAGGCGACACCAACGGGCACGATGACACGCCCAATTGTGTTGCCTCGGGTATAGTTCGTCACCACGCCGCTGATCAGATCCGAATTTGGAACGATCACATCTGTTCTGTCGAAGGTTTCGATCCGGGTCGAGCGGACCGAGATATCGCGCACATAACCCATCATACCGTTCACATCAATCCAGTCCCCCTTGGAAATGGGGCGTTCCACCAAAAGGATGATGCCAGAGACAAAGTTGGACACGATGGTTTGTAGACCAAAGCCAATGCCGACCGACAAAGCACCGGCGACAATCGCAAGCGACGACAAGTCAAACCCGGCTACCATGATTGCCACAAGCGCAGCGAGAAATATGCCGACATAGCCCGAACCAGCCACAATCGCGTTTTGGCCACCCGGATCAATTTTGGTCTTCGGCAGAAGTGAATTGCGCAACCCGCTTTGCAGCAACCGTGTCAACGCGTAACCGATCGCGAAGACAGCTACAAAAGTCAGGAAGTTGGTCGGTGAAATCGTGACACCGCCAATGTCGAAACCAAGCAGTAAGCGTGACCACGCTTCCAACAGATCGGTTTCACGCGCACCCCAATATATCGCCAGAATAGGCAGCGCAATTATGGCCAGTGCAAAACCGACGAGTACCGCAAAAAGAGACTCACGAGCCGCGTCCCCTTGCCCGGTAATCCAGCCGTAAATCTGGCTGATGAATCTTTGCAGGATGACCAACGCCCCGATGAGCACCAGAGTCTTCACAGCAGGGAACACGATTGCTTCGGCCGCATTGGTGTACCCAAAGATCGCCAGAATAGGAGACGCTATCCCTAATAAGAACAATGCCCGGCGCAAGAATTCGACCAATTGGCTGAAGCCTGCCGCTCGAGTTGATGCAGATTGGTCAGGCGGACCGTCCGTGGTGCGAATCTGGCGTATGCGCAGCAGCAACAAAGCTGTTGCGACAATGACCGGGAAACTGACAACGGCTCGGGTCGCATCCGAGATGTTTTCGATCCGTTCGAACAGCAGTGCCAATTCGTGCAAAATCAGCATCACGGCAAGCAGGTCGATGTACAGGCGCAGCTCTCTTATTTTTGCAGCGGACAGCCGTTTGAACCCCTGCGACGCGCCGATCACATATACCTGCCGACCAATCCAGTCGTAGAACAGGATTATCCCTGCCCAATACGGGATGTTTTGCAGCAGCAGGCTTCCCCTCAGTCCCGTAACACCAGTCAGGCTTATCGCAGTTACCGCGGCCAGAACCCCAATCCAAGGCAACAGAATGCGTAAAAGCGAAATGACGAAAGACCAAACCCCAGTGCCGGACCCGCCCCAAAGTCTTAAGTATTCCCCCCCACGTTCGGACCACTTTTTGCCAAAAATCAGCAGTACAGCGGAAAGGGCCAGCAGTACGAAAATTGCCAATCCGCGGTCACGGATTTGTTCGCGCACAACGTCTGAACGAAAGTTGGTGATCGTTTCATTTCCGAGGCTCTGGATTGCTTCTTTTACGTCCACCCATGCCGGACCCCAGTATGCGGGGTTTATCGGCGACGGACCTTGTTCAAAGAACTCCTTGGTCTGCCGCGTACGCAGGATCTGATCTATTTCGCTGATCAAACCGTTGGCACGGCTATATGCCTCCTCGGAAATAATCCGCGGCACGCGCAAGCTGTTTAGCTGTTTTTCCAGATGCGCCCGCAACGTTGCAATATCTTCCGGCTCGGTCGCGTCCCCTTCGGGCTTGGGACCAAGTGCGTTGATTTGACTGTCCAACGTGGAAATACGGTCGGTGTTGGCGCTTCTCGCTCTGTTAAAGTCGTCCCTGTAACTATTAATTTCTGAACGTAAATTTTCCAGAGCTGCGTCCGAGGCACGGTTCGCCTCGATCACATCTTCTGCACGGTCCGCCGTTTTCAACCACCCCTGATAATATTCGCTCTGCCGGTTACTAAGCTGCGCATCCGCGCCGCCTGCGAACCCAACTAGGCACAGAAAGAACAGGGTAAGAAACAGGCGGACCTGCGCCAGCATCATACGTCCTCGAACACGCCCGGAATGCCTCGGGGGGCCTCGGTCATCCAATCCGGTACCGGCAGTTCCTTCTCGCGCAGGAATTCCGGGTTGAACAGCTTGGACTGATAGCGGGTTCCGTAGTCACACAGAATGGTAACGATGGTGTGGCCCGGCCCAAGATCCTTTGCCAGACGCACCGCTCCGGCCATGTTGATGGCGGTCGAGCCACCCATGACCAGCCCTTCCTCGCGCAGCAGATCGAAGATCAGCGGCAACGCCTCATTATCCGTCATCTGGTACGAGAAGTCCGGCTTGAAGCCCTCAAGGTTCTTGGTGATGCGCACTTGACCGATGCCTTCGGCAATGGAACTGCCTTCCATCGCGATTTCACCAGTGGTGTAGTAAGAATAAAGCCCTGCCCCCATCGGATCGACCAGGCCAATTTTCACACCTTTGGGCTGCAAAGCGTCGGCCACGCCGGCCAGAGTTCCGCCAGAGCCAACAGCGCAGACAAAACCATCGACCTTGCCGTCGGTTTGCTCCCAGATTTCAGGGCCGGTTGTTTCCACATGCGCCTGACGGTTGGCAACATTGTCGAACTGGTTTGCCCAAATCGCGCCATTGGGTTCGGTTTTTGCCAATTGCTCGGCCAAACGACGCGAATAGTGCACAAAGTTGTTGGGGTTGCGATAGGGTGCGGCCGGAACCTGAACCAACTGCGCACCCGCAAGGCGCAGCATGTCTTTCTTTTCTTCCGACTGGGTTTCCGGGATTACAATCACCGTCTTGAACCCCATGGACGCACCGACCAGTGCCAGACCAATCCCGGTGTTGCCCGCCGTTCCCTCGACAATCGTGCCGCCGGGCTTCAACTCGCCTCGGGCTACCGCATCACGGATGATGTAAAGCGCCGCACGGTCCTTGACGGACTGGCCGGGATTCATGAACTCGGCCTTTCCGAGGATCTCACAACCGGTTTCTTCACTGATGCGCTTCAACCGGATCAGTGGTGTTTTCCCGACTGCGTCGGCAAGGTCTCGTGCAATGCGCATGGCGCCCTCTTGTCGTTTGGTATCAGAGAAGATTTACAGCCGCGCCGCCGCGACCACAAGCATGATAGTCATGCGCGCAACCTGTCCCGGTGGCGCGCCAGCCAATAGGCCAGTGCCACAAGTTGTACGTCTTTGAAAACATGACGATCCGTCATCTCTATGAACGTATCAAAAGGCAGTATCTGACTTCGAATATCTTCGCCTTCGGTATCAAGGCCGCCAGTTGTGGTGGTATGGGTCAAGTCACCCAATCCGACAAACAGATACATGAAACCGGTGGAAGACCCGCTAGACGAATATGCCCCGCCCGCGTACTCCAGCCGGTCAAACGTTACACCTGCTTCTTCCATCGCCTCACGATGGGCTGCTTGTTCCGGCTCTTCGCCTGGATCTATCATCCCGGCCACGGCCTCCCACAGCCAGGGTTCGGGGTCGTTGATCAAAAAAGCCGGTGGTCTGAATTGTTCGACAACAAGCACAGTATCGCGCACCGGATCGTAAGGCAGAACGGACACTGCACTGCCTTGCATCAGGCTGCCCCGCTGCAGCACGGGGCCCATAGTGCCATCATGCTGCCGATGCTGAAGGTCAACCTCTTCCATCCCGAAATAGTTCACATAGGCACGATTGTGGCGATGCACGATAACGTCCTTTCTTGTATCTCTCAGATCGCCAGTGCGCCGTTTGCCCGCAAGAATCTTGGCCCACGCCCGGGTTTGGATAGCGCGAATATTGCCAGCCATGTCCTGAGGCTCCAGCCGACCGAAATATGCCATCTCTTCTTCCGCAGCCAGAGCGGTAATCTCCCCCAACCGGTCCACCCACCGTTGCAAAGACCAGGGCCCGTCCGGCTCCCAACTGCCTGGTGCAGGGAAAAAGACCTGTGCTTCCTGTTTGGTCCCGTCATGCAGAACCACCTTTACGGGTGTCAGGTCATAATCAAACGCACCCTCATAAAATGCCAACCGAGCCAGGTCTTTGGACGACAAATCTTGAACGAATACGCCTTGGGCGCTGTCACCCCGTGACGTCTGGATCATAGGAAAATCCTGACCCTGAACAGCCCAAACGGCATGATCAGGCAACATCGCCGTTTGAACTGAAATCTCTTGTAAAGAGCGGCCCAAAACACGTTCGAGCAACGGCAAATACCGCAGCGTTCCATAGAAAAATAAGTTAGGCAAACTCGAACTCTCAGATAATGGATTGCTTCAACGCCATTGGCGGTGGGCCTGTTCGGTGGCCAAACCGGCAACAACTGACCCAATAGCAAACGCAAGAAGTATTTCAGGTGTGATCAGCAGTTTGCCATAATCGACCCCGATTTTGAAAATAGCCAGAACTGCCTCGAAGGGACCGCCATATCTGTTGCGCATGGCGAGGCGGAACATCTCGTAACACCCCTGCACGAACAAGGCCCAAAACACCAGCGACGCGACACCCGTCAGGCCATTGTTGATCCCCGCCGTCCATCCTCGCCCGGCGCGCTTACCCATGATGGTCCAGCCACAGACCGCGCCTAACGCCATGTTCACATAGGTAAAGTAACCATAGTCCTTACCCTCTTCACCATTGTCGATGATCATCCCTGAGACAATGAAAGCCAGCACGACAAGGCAAAGAGCGGCGACAAGACGCGAGGCTGTGGGCATATGACAGTCCGTTCATTAACTTGGTTTTGCTATGGTGATCTGTGTCACATCACAATTGCTTGTGTCAAAGGCCGCGCCACATGCGGTCAAATAATAATTCCACATGCGGCGAAAACGCTCATCAAAGCCCATCTCAGCAATTTGATCCCACTTGTCGTTGAACGTCTCGTACCAGCGGCGCAGTGTCAGGTCATAGCTTTTGCCAAACTCTTTCGAATTCACCACACTCAAGCCAGCCTGGTCGATCTGTTGTCGCAAGATCGACGGCGATGGAAGCATTCCGCCCGGAAAGATATATTTCTGAATGAAATCAACGCCATTCTTGTAGTAGTCCCAGCGATGATCACCCACGGTAATGATCTGCAACGTCGCTTGCGCACCGGGTTTTAGTCGCTCTCGTACCGTTTCGAAATAAACGGGCCAATATTTTTGACCGACGGCCTCGAACATCTCGATTGAAGCGATGCCGTCATATTGGCCCTGTTCGTCGCGGTAATCTTGCAGCTTGAATTCTACCAGATCTGATAATCTCGCCTTTTCAATACGTTCTTTGGCATACTTGAACTGCTCTTGGCTGATCGTCAAACATGTGACGCGCAGGCCACGTTCCTTGGCGGCGTATTCCGCAAACCCGCCCCAGCCGCAGCCGATTTCCAGTATGTGATCGCCCGGCTTCGCGCCCATCTCATCCACAAGGCTTGCATATTTCGCGGTTTGTGCCTTTTCCAAGCTTTCTTGCCCTGTTTCGAAGATCGCACTGGAATAGGTCATCGTCTCGTCCAGCCACAGGCCGTAGAAATCATTGCCCAGATCGTAGTGATACGAGATGTTTTTCTTTGCCTGCGCCCGGTTGTTGCGGTGCAACCAAAATCTCAGCCGTTCATAGGCTTGTACTAGGAATTTTCCCGTAAACCCGTCATATACGGTTTCAGAGCCCAAATGCACGACGTCCATGAAGGATCGCAGGTCGGGCGTGCTCCAGTGACCATCAAGATAGGCGTCGGAAAAGCCCAGCTCTCCTTCGCGGATCAAACGCGCAAAGACGTCATCGTCATGGACGTCGACCTGAGCCACCGGCCCCGGCTTGGTGCCTTCGGCGCGAAATGTTCGGCCATCTGGCAACGTGATATCCAGACGCCCATGTTCCATATTGGTCAGCATCTTGAAGACTTGCGCGAAATATCTGGGCAGATCCTTCTGCCCTTCGGTTGTCGTCAGGATCATCCGCTCTCCCCTCTGCGGTATTGATGTAAGGCTAGGCCGCGATTCTGTTTCTGGCAAGTTTTCAATTCCTTAGTGGGATTTTCGGCTTTCATATGCACTGAGCGCACGGGTTCGCCCCTCGGCCAAAGCAACAATCGGTGCAGGGTAATCTGCGTCTGGGCGCAAACCCCAAGACTTTGGAACAGCCTCAAAATACGAAATGGCCGTGTCACTCGGGCTTTTCTCGCCTTCAGCGATCCAGCGCTTCAGATAAGTTCCATCCGGATCGAACTTCTCAGCCTGCGTCTGCGGGTTGAAAATGCGAAAGAACGGTGCCGCGTCAGGGCCCGAGCCCGCCACCCATTGCCATCCCATTGCGTTGCAGGCCGGGTCCCAATCGATCAGGCAGTCATCGAACCACTGCATTCCGATTTTCCAGTTTGTCATCAAATGCTTGGTCAGGTAACTGGCGACAATCATCCGGGTTCGGTTGTGCATTCGGCCCGTGACATACATTTGCCGCAAGCCTGCGTCGACCACGGGGACACCGGTTCTTGCCTGCGTCCAGGCAACAACTTCGGGGTGGTTCGGATCTGTGTTCCACGGAAAACTGTCCCATTCCGGCTTCCAGTTGCCCGTGACCAACTGTGGCGTGTGGTACATCAGGTGATAGGCAAACTCGCGCCAAACAAGCTGGCGCAGGAAGGCATCTGTGCCTGATACGCCCATCAATGCGGCCTGCTGAACCCGATGCCAGACTGTACGCGGGCTTATCTCGCCTAGCGAGAGATATTCCGACAGATTGGATGTTCCGTCCATATCCAGCCGATCGCGGTATTTGGAATACAGCGCAACACGGTCCAAAAACACGTTTAGGTGTTCGTGGGCAGCTTGCTCGCCGGGGTGTACATAGGGGCGCACGATCGACGCGCCCCTGTTCATGGCACGATCCAACTGCCACTTGTGCAGTTCTTCAGTTGACGGCCATTTTGCAGGAGCAAGCAATCCCGTCACAGAGGCGTTAGGCGCAGGTACACCCCGCCCTTGAACAGCGCGCCACATGGGCGTGTAGACGCGAAACGGCTGGCCGGTTTTGGTCGCCACAGTCCAGGGTTCAAACAGCAAATGCCCGGCAAAGGACTTTGCCATGACACCCTGTTCCGTCAACACCGACTTGATCTTTTTGTCGCGCGCTATCGATGCGGGATCATAAGATCGGGACCAATAGACAGCGCCGGCACCTGTCTCTTGGATGAGAGCTTGCAATTGGGCCAGCGCGTCGCCGCGACGCAGGATCAATCGGCTGCCGAGACCGTCAAGGGATCTGGAAAACGCCTCCAACCCCAACCCCAAGCGCCACTTTGGGGCGGCCCCCAACTGTTCGACAAGGTCATCGTGAAGAAAGACCGGAACAACCGGGCGACCGCTTTCAGCCGCTGCGGTTAAGGCTGGATGGTCCGACAGGCGCAAATCCCGTCGGAACCACATAATAATCGGAGTGTGCTCGTCTTTCATGTCCGCCCTGAGGTTTTCTTCGTACTACGAAGGCTCAGGGAAAGTGGATCATAAAACGCGTTCAAGTGCGTCTAAAAGCTGATCAATTTCCTGTTGCGAGGTATAGTGCGTGAAGCTCACCCGCAACACACCCTGCTCTGGCTCGACCCCTATGGCCTGCAACGCACGTACGGCATAAAAATCACCACCGCTCGCCATGACGCCGTATTGGGACAGTTCCTCGGCAACAGGGCCCGCAGGTCGGTTCAGGGACAACGCAACTGTCGGTGCGCGCCGGGTCGCATCGGATGTTCCGATCAGGCGGACTGCGTTGCGATCCTTGACAGCATTCAACACAGGTTGCAGCAAAGACACTTCGCGCATGCGCATCAGGTTATGCACAAACTCGCCTTGCGCGGCTGCGTCACTGTCTGGCCCACCATGATGTGCATTTAGCAGTTCGACATAATCCGCCATGCCTGCACTGGCTGCGATCTGCGCATGATCCGGACCTGCCGGGGTAAAGCGCTTGTGCAGAACATCACCGTTGAAATAATGCGCCTGATTGGGCAGCAACTCTCCTAACGTGCGGCGGATGACCATGCAGCCCTGATGCGGACCATAGGTTTTGTAGGCAGAAAACAAATAGATATCCGGCCCCAGATCACCAACATTCGGGAAACCATGCGGGGCGTAAGATACGCCGTCCACACATACAAATGCACCGGCGGCATGCGCAATGGCGGTGATTTCCGTTACTGGGTTGATCTCACCCACCACGTTTGAACAATGAGGGAAACAAACCAGACGAACCTTTTCGTCTAGCATGTTCTCTAAGTCCTGAGGGTTCAGCGAGCCGGTTTCAGGATCAATCTGCCATTCCCTTATCTCGATCCCTGCCTCGGCCAAACGCCGCCAAGGACCAGAATTAGCCTCGTGATCCTGATTTGTTACGACAATAGCTTCGCCAGGCTTCATCCATTGCCGGAACGCTTGCGCCAGAACATAGGTGTTTTGCGTTGTCGAAGGGCCAAAGCTCAGCTCGTCTGTGTCGACGCCCAGAATTGCAGCCATGCGGACGCGGGCCTCGTCCATTTCCGCACCACCCAGACGGCTTGCCTCGTAAGGCGCATAGGGTTGGACTTTGCGTTGGGTGTAAAACCGCGTCAGCCTGTCGATCACCGGTTTACACGTGTATGACCCACCTGCGTTTTCAAAGAACGCCTGCCCTTGCAAGCTGGGTTCGGAAAAAGCCGGGAACTGCGCCCGCACGAAGTCAATATCCAGAGAGCTCATGCCTCATTGCTCCTTATTATTTCGCATTTTGATCAATGAGATACCCGCACATGTTTCCGGGCATCTCAGAAATCACGGCAGGTCTTCCAGCCCAGCCTGTAGTCGCACGTCAAAGTGGCGAACTACGGGGCAGCTCTTTCGTAAAAAGAGCACGGACACATAGACAGTCACATCCATGACCGTCAAGGCGCAGCATAAAAGAAAACCCCGGCACAGCGTCGAGGTTTTGTAAGCAGTTCAGCGTCCGGTTTAACCCTGAACTTTGGTATACGTCCCCTCGCCCGCCAGAATTCCACGGAACCCGCCGGGTTCGTCCAGACCGAAGACGATCAGAGGCAGATTGTTGTCGCGCGCCAGCGCAATGGCCGAGGCATCCATAACGCGCAGACGCTTGGCCAGAACATCATCGTAGGTCACGGTGTCATACCGCACGGCGTCGGCGTGTTGTTTGGGGTCTTTGTCATAAACCCCATCAACACCGTTTTTACCCATAAAAATGGCCTCGCACGCCATTTCATTGGCGCGCAGAGTGGCTGCAGTGTCTGTGGTGAAATACGGGTTGCCAGTACCGGCAGCGAAAATGCAAACCCGCTTTTTTTCTAGGTGCCGTACCGCGCGGCGGCGGATATAGGGTTCACACACCTCATCCATGCGAATGGCCGAGATCACGCGGGTGAACACCCCTATCTCTTCCAGTGCCGACTGCATTCCCAGTGCGTTCATTACAGTGGCCAGCATACCCATATAGTCGGCTGTGGTCCGCTCCATTCCTTGCGCCGATCCGCTCAGCCCCCGGAAGATGTTGCCGCCGCCAATGACCATGCAGATCTCTACGCCCAGATCGTGAACCGACTTCACTTCTTGCGCGATACGCTGAACTGTTGGCGGGTGCAGGCCGAATCCCTGATCTCCCATCAACGCCTCGCCCGAGATTTTCAGCATCACCCTGTTATACTTTGTTTTCGGGGATTCAGCGGTTTCTAACGAAGGGGAAAGGCTCATGTTGCGCTCCGGGCTGGCACGGGTTTAATTTCCGGCGCAAAATGAAGCAAAAGCTCCGCAGGTTCAATGCGGTTGGTGAGGATTGAGGCAACCGCAAATGACCCAGCAATCAACAGCACAGTATTTTCAACAGCTGCCTCCTGTTCCCGATGACAAACCGGTTCTGATCGCAGGTCCCACTGCTTCCGGGAAATCCGCCCTGGCGCTTGAGGTTGCCGAACGATTTGGTGGCGTGATCGTCAACGCGGATGCCAGCCAAGTGTATGATTGCTGGCGGGTTGTCTCGGCGCGCCCGTCAGAAGAAGAAGAAGCCCGCGCGCCGCATCGCCTGTATGGTCATATCGCATACGATCAGGACTATTCGACCGGGCATTGGCTGCGGGAGGTAACGCCCTTGCTGAACGGTGCGCAACGTCCGATCATTGTGGGCGGCACTGGTTTGTATTTCACCGCGCTGACCGAAGGCATGGCACAGATCCCTACCACCCCAGCAGAGATACGGGCTGAGGCAGACCAGATCTCACTGCCTGAGCTCATTACAGGGGTCGATGATGAAACACTGGCCGGTCTGGACGTACAGAACCGGGCGCGTGTGCAGCGCGCCTGGGAAGTGCAGCGCGCCACCGGACGCAGCCTGCTGTCCTGGCAGTCCGACACTCCGCCGCCGGTTCTGAATCTGAAAGACACAGTGCCGATTGTGTTAGACGTTGATAAGGCTTGGCTTTTGGCACGAATAGAACGCCGGTTTGATCAAATGCTAGAGCAAGGCGCTATTGAAGAGGTACGCGCAATGCTGGACAGGTTTGATCCCAACCTGCCAGCCTGCAAAGCAATCGGGGTACCAGAGCTCAGAGCGTATCTGAGCGGCTCAATGACGCTCGATCAAGCCCGCGATCGCGCAACGATTGCGACACGACAATTCGCTAAACGACAACGCACCTGGTTTCGGGCTCGCATGAAGGCATGGAATCAGATCGACCCCTCAAAATGATACCAAACTTGACGCCTTTCTGGCCTTGACCAAAAAATACCGCATAACAAATTGTTTTTGAATATTTTTTTGCTTAACCTTGCGCCATGCATGGAAGCTATACCGCACAAACCCAAAGCTCGCCGCAGTTGCGAAGCGAGGTGTTCAACATAGCGAGAATGTCGTTTTTGTACTCTCAATGACGAATTCGAACATTGACCTAGCCTGATTTCTGGTGCCGAATACCGCCATGGGGATGCTCAGAGACCAACAATCAGAACCCTTTAATCTGGCGACAGGTAACAACCAAGTCGCGTAGAAGCATAATCAATCAACAAAATCTAATGTCACAGGGAGACATCTATGACGAATGACGTAACCACCAATGACAAGGTGCACTGGGCGGCCGAGATGCACGCACAGGAATACCGTGACGGCAAACTGAGCCGTCGTGAGTTCCTGGCCCGCGCCACTGGTCTGGGCGTTACCGCAGCCGCCGCCTACGGCATGATCGGCATGGCAGCACCAGCATATGCTGAAGGCGAAGACGCCAAGAAAGAAGGCGGTACACTACGCGTTCAACAGGAAGTACGCGCGCTGAAAGATCCACGCACTTATGACTGGTCGCAAATCGCCAACGTATCACGCGGAACGCTGGAATATCTGGTCGAGTACAACTCGGACGGTACATTCCGCGGCATGCTGCTGGAAGGCTGGGAAGTCAACGAAGACGCGACTGTTTACACTCTGAAAGTCCGTCCGGGCGTCAAGTGGAACAACGGCGACGACTTCACAGCGGACGACGTGGCTCGCAACGTCGCGCGCTGGTGTGACAAGAGCTCGGAAACCAACTCGATGGCTGGTCGTTTTGCGACACTGGTTGACGCGGACACAGGCCAGGCCGTTGAAGGTGGTATCGTGGTTGTTGACGCAAATACTGTCCAACTGAACCTGCCTGCATCGGACATCTCGTTGATCGCGGGTATGGCTGACTATCCGGCGGCCATCGTTCACAGCTCGTTCAACGAAACCGACCTACTGAACAATGTCGGCACAGGCCCATACCTGATGAGCGAGTTGGAAGTCGGCGTGAAAGCCGTACTAACACGCAACGAAAACCACACCTGGTGGGGTGAAGAGGTCTTTGGTCGCCCGGCGCTGGACAGCATCGAGTATATTGACTACGGCACCGACCCGTCTGCTTGGTTGGCGGCATTGGAATCCGACGAAGTCGACATGCTGTATGAATCAGTCGGTGAATTCATCGACGTGATGGACGGTCTTGGCTATGTAAAGTCCGAGGTTGTCACGATGAACACTATCGTAATCCGCCCGAACCAGCTGGCAGAAGTCGACGGCAAGCAGCCCTACGCTGATAAACGTGTGCGTCAGGCGTTGCAAATGGCCGTAGACAACGCTGTTTGCCTTGAGCTGGGTTTTGGTGGCCGTGGCTCGCCTGCCGAAAACCACCATGTCGGCCCAATCCATCCGGATTATTTCGAACTGCCGCCACAGAAAGTTGATCCGGAAGGCGCTCGCAAGCTTATGGAAGAGGCCGGCATGGCCGATTTCGAGCACGAATTGATCTCGATCGACGACGACTGGCGTCGGAATACAACCGACGCTGTCGCCGCTCAGCTGCGTGACGCAGGTATCAAGGTCAAGCGGACGGTTCTTCCGGGCAACACCTTCTGGAACGACTGGGCGAAGTACCCGTACAGTTCGACCAACTGGAACCACCGGCCGTTGGGCGTTCAGATTTGGGCACTGGCCTATCGTTCTGGAGAGGCTTGGAACGAATTCGGATGGGCTAACCCGGAGTTCGACGCGCTGCTAACCCAAGCGCTGGCCATTGCGGATGCCGACAAACGGCGCGAAGTGGTCGCCAAGGGCGAAGCGATGATCCAAGAAGAAGGCGTAACAATCCAGCCTTACTGGCGGTCGCTCTATCGTCACATGAAGGACGGTCTGGTCGGTACCGACATGCACGTGTCGTTCGAGCACCATCACTATAAGTGGGGTTGGGCCGCGTAAAGCCAGCCTGCTTCTCACTAGGGGCGCCTGATCGGGCGCCCCTTTCCAGCCGCAGACATTGCCGACACGGGGTCGGATGTCCGAGGCCAGAAAATGGTCCACTGATCTGCGGAACACCCGAACAACAGGGGCCAACATGGGACTCTTTATCCTCCGACGGTTCGGCGTGATGCTACTTACGGCATTATGTCTTACTTTCGTGGTCTTCTTTTTGACCAACCTCTACCCGAACCTTGAAAAGCTGGCCAAAACCCAAGGCAACCAGCGGATGTCAGACGAGCAAGTTGAAACTTGGCTGGACAATCGAGGCTACCTGCAACCCACACTGATCAAATACGGCCAGTGGCTTGGCGTGATGCCGGGCTTCACAAAAACACTGGACGACGGGACTTTTCTGGGCTCTTGCGTACGACCCGGTTCGACCGAGGAAAACACGCCCCGCTATTGTGGTGTTCTGCAAGGAAACTGGGGCTATTCCACAGTTTTCAAGGACGAGGTTGGTAAAATCGTCGGTGTGCGGCTTGGCAATACCGGCTACTTGATGTTCTGGGTTCTGGTTCTGATGGTGCCTTCGGCGCTGCTTGTTGGTGTGCTGGCGGGGATGCGCGAAGGATCTGCCATGGATCGGTCGCTGTCGACCTTCTCGATCATCACGACCGCGACGCCTGAATATGTATCCGGCGTGATTTTCATCGCGATCTTCACCTCTTCGACCGTCGGCCTGAAATGGTTCAAGGGCACGGCGACGTCGGCAATGGAAAACCCGACATTCGAGAACTTCTTCCTGCCGGTTCTAACAATTTCGCTCTATGGGATGGGTTACATCGCCCGCATGACGCGCGCCTCGATGACCGAGGTGATGACCGCGCAATATATCCGAACCGCGCGCCTCAAGGGTGTGTCCTTCGGCAACATCGTCATGAAGCACGCGTTGCGTAATGCGCTGATCGCGCCTTTCACGGTCATCATGCTGCAGTTCCCGTGGCTGCTGAATGGTGTCGTGATCGTCGAGACCCTCTTTAACTACAAGGGCTTTGGCTGGGCGCTGGTTCAGGCGGCAGGCAACAACGACATCCAGCTGTTGCTGGCGATTTCTGTTGTGTCGGTTTTTGTGGTGCTGTTCACCCAGCTGATCTCGGATATCGGCTACGTTTACCTTAACCCGCGTATCCGCATTTCTTAAGGAGGGTGAGATTATGGAACCATTGACCTGGACCGGCTCTATCGCCTTCCTGAACCCATTGCTGATGATCGCACTGGCTGCGCTGATTATCTCAATCGTAACCTGGATCGTTGCCAGCATCTTTCTGCCAGAGCAGCAAATTGTCGTAAACTCGGATGGGTCCGTCAGTTCAAGCGGCGGCATTCGTGGCCTGATTAACTTGGCGTTGCAGTACAGCTTCCTGGCCTGTGTCGGATTGGTGCTCGCTTATCTGGTGCTTGGTGTCCTTATGGGCACCGGCGCCGGAATAATCGGCGCGATTTCACAGCAGTTCCTGCCCGTTTGGGTGGCATTGATCATCATGTTTGCCATGTCCATCGCGTTCAAACGGCGGCTGGGATTGTATGGCAAACTTTACGACAGCCCAATCGGCATGATCGGCTTTGGCCTTGTGATGTTCTGGGTGTTCACCGGCATCTTCGGCGCACTGGACCTGATCGTTACACATGACCCGCTTGTTCAGCTGTCTGGCATGAAGAACAAGGTCCCCGGCACGCCTATTCCAAACCCTGAAGAAGGCCAGTTTGCCTGGTATCTTCTGGGCGGAGACAATCTGGCACGGGACGTATTCAGCCGCATGGTCAGCGGTGCCTGGATCGTGGTGCAGATTGCTCCACTGGCGACGATGTTTGCCTTTATGGTGGGTATCACCTTGGGTCTGCCTGCGGGATACTATGGTGGTCGCCTCGACACGTTCCTGTCGTTTCTGGCAAACCTGATCCTCGCTTTCCCGGTCATTCTGCTGTTCTACCTGTTGGTGACACCGGAAATCGTGGCGACAGGTGTGCCGAACTATATGGCAGCCGTGTTGTTCATCTTCCCAATCCTGTTCATCGGAGTATTGTTGAATTCGCGCTATTATACGCGCCCGAATTTCCGCACGCCTCTGTTGATCGGGGTTCTGGGTGTAGCGATATGGTTGTACCTGTCACTGATCTCGACTGGCGGTTACATCATCAACACCGAGAGTTATCGAATTTGGGGCCTGCCCACCTATCTGGATCTGTTCGACATTCCAGGCGGTATTCTGGTGGTGTTCGTTTCAGTTGTGTTCGTCAACTCGCCCACGGTATTCCGTATCGTGCGTGGTCTGGCACTGGACATCAAAACCCGGGATTACGTCGCGGCGGCGCAAACCCGTGGCGAAGGACCTTGGTACATCATGCTGTGGGAGATTTTGCCGAACGCGCGTGGTCCACTAATCGTCGATTTCTGTCTGCGTATCGGGTATACAACGATCCTTCTGGGAACTTTGGGTTTCTTCGGACTGGGCCTTCCACCTGAAAGCCCGGATTGGGGATCCACGATCAACGAGGGGCGCAAGCTTCTGTCGATCTACCTGCACCCTGCCCTTCCGCCTGCCTTTGCCCTGCTGTCGCTGGTTCTTGGTCTGAACCTGCTGGCTGACGGTTTGCGCGAAGAAAGTCTGAAGGACTGATGTGATCGAGGCCGGGGGCTCTGCCCCCGGACCCCCGAGGTATTTTTAGCCAGATGAAGGGGATCCCCGCATTTGGTGAGGAGTAAGCAAAATGAGCAAGATGGCGGAATATGACGGCCCGATCCTGGAGATCGACAAGCTGTCAATTTCATTCTTTACCCGCCTGCGGGAAATTCCCGCTGTGATGGACTTCTCGGTCAGTGTGCAGCCCGGCGAGGCTGTGGGCTTGGTCGGCGAGTCCGGGTGCGGAAAATCAACCGTTGCGCTGGGTGTCATGCAGGATCTGGGCAAGAACGGTCGGATCGTGGGTGGTACGATCAAGTTCAAAGGTCGGGATCTGGCGGAAATGTCGGCGGAAGAATTGCGCGACATTCGCGGCAATGAAATCGCGATGATCTATCAGGAACCGATGGCCTCGCTGAATCCGGCGATGAAAATCGGCAAACAGCTGATGGAAGTGCCGATGATCCACGAAGGCGTGAGCGCGGAAGAAGCCTATTCACGGGCATTGGAAGTGGTGACGGATGTGCGTCTGCCTGACCCGGAGCGTATGCTGAATTCTTTCCCGCATCAGCTTTCAGGTGGTCAGCAGCAGCGGATCGTTATTGCGATGGCGCT
Organism: Ruegeria sp. HKCCA5929; assembly: GCF_013034525.1. Taxonomy (NCBI): domain Bacteria; kingdom Pseudomonadati; phylum Pseudomonadota; class Alphaproteobacteria; order Rhodobacterales; family Roseobacteraceae; genus Ruegeria; species Ruegeria sp. HKCCA5929. Next base: position 294,985 of record NZ_WQGE01000001.1, on the reverse strand, counting down.
GATGTCAAAACCGGCGCTGCTGATCCTGGACGAGCCTACAACAGCATTGGACGTGACTGTTGAGGCCGCGGTGGTCGAACTGGTCAAGGACCTGGGTAAAAAGTACGGCACGTCGATGCTGTTCATTTCGCACAACCTCGGTCTGGTGCTGGAAACGTGCGACCGTCTGTGCGTGATGTATTCGGGTGAAGCGGTCGAGCGCGGCTCGATCAAGGACGTCTTTGACGAGATGCAACACCCCTACACGCAGGCGCTGTTCCGCTCGATCCCTTTGCCGGGTGCCGACAAGAACTCTCGCCCACTGGTAGCCATTCCGGGGAACTTCCCCCTGCCCCATGAGCGGCCTCCAGGCTGTAACTTTGGGCCGCGCTGCGACTATTTCGAAGAAGGGCGCTGCGACGCAAAAGACATTCTGATGGAGGCTGTGCCCGGAAACGACAGGCACCACACGCGCTGTCTGAAATTCCAGGAAATCGACTGGAACGCCCCCATCACCGTGGGTGAGCAGAAAGAGAAAGGTGAGATTGGCCGGACCGTCCTGAAGATGGACAACCTTAAGAAATACTACGAGGTTGCGGCAAATGCTCTGTTTGGTGGCGGCGAAACGAAGGTCGTTAAGGCCAACGAGACGCTGAGCTTTGAGGCCCACGAGTCCGAAACGCTTGCAATTGTTGGCGAGTCCGGCTGCGGCAAGTCTACCTTCGCCAAAGTACTGATGGGGCTTGAAACCGCTACGGACGGTCAAATCCTTCTAGACAACCGCAATATCGAACAGGTGCCCATTGAGGAACGGGATGCCAAGACCGTTGGCGAAGTTCAGATGGTGTTCCAGAACCCATTCGACACGCTGAACCCATCGATGACCGTGGGGCGTCAGATTATTCGCGCGCTAGAGATTTTTGGCGTCGGAAACTCTGAGGCCGAGCGCAAGAAGCGGATGCTGGAGCTGTTGGATCTTGTGAAACTGCCGCGCGCCTTTGCAGATCGGATGCCGCGTCAGTTGTCGGGTGGTCAGAAGCAGCGCGTGGGTATCGCGCGCGCGTTTGCCGGTGATGCACGCATCGTGGTTGCGGACGAGCCGGTCTCGGCCCTGGATGTGTCGGTGCAGGCGGCCGTGACCGACCTGCTGATGGAAATCCAGCGCGAGCATAAAACCACCTTGCTGTTCATCAGCCACGACTTGTCCATTGTGCGTTACCTCAGCGACCGCGTGATGGTGATGTATCTGGGCCATGTGGTCGAGCTGGGCACCACCGATCAGGTTTTTGCCCCACCTTACCACCCCTATACCGAGGCGCTGCTGAGTGCGGTTCCCATTGCGGATACCTCGATCGAGAAACAGCATATCGTTCTGGAAGGCGATATCCCTTCTGCCATGAACCCGCCCCCGGGTTGCCCGTTCCAGACACGATGCCGCTGGAAGTCCGAAGTGCCGGATGGACGCTGCGAATCTCATGTGCCACCGGTGCAGACCCTCGCGGATGGGCATCAGGTGAAATGCCATCTAACCGAAGACATTCTGGCGAAGATGGAGCCGGTGATCAAAGTCGCCGCAGAGTAACCTTGCCAACTAGACCTAAAAAGGGCCGGTCATTGACCGGCCCTTTCTGTTGGCGCCGCGTTTTGCGGGGAGACAGGCGGCGCTTAGGAATATGCGTGAGTAGCGGTTCCCGGTGTGTCCTCAGCCTGTCATGACATTGTTTCCGAAGTGCATGAACTCTTGGTTCATTCCGGCAACGTCACCGGCCTCAAGCTGCAAGCTGGCACTTTCGAGCATTTTATAGCTTTGCTGCCCTTTCACCCAATCATCCGCCGATTGCAGCGTGGTCAGTGTGTAAGAGGTGACCTCGTTCAGGTAATGGGTAGGAATGATAACCTTAGGCTTGAGCTTAGACACAATATCATTGCCCTGCTCAAAGCTGAGGATATGTTCTGATCCGTCCACTGGCAGCGTTAGAACATCCACCTGTCCGATGGCATCCCAGAACTCCTGAGGCGGGTTATGACGGTTGTCGCCCCAGATCAGAGTTCGAATTCCGCCGGTTTCAACCAGATAGACCACCATATCCATGTGGCCCACATTGTTCGGCGGACAGGCTTCTGCCCCGAACTCGGCCAGCGCGTTGGTCCAATCATACCACCCGGGCGCAACGCAGGCGTGCTTGTCTGCAAAGCCGGTGATCTTGAGATCGGCGAATTCAAAATTGCCTACCATCCGGTCCAGCACCATGGTCGAACTTGGCCGTTCAATTGCGTCATGGTCAAAATGCGCGTGCGTCGACAGAGTGATATCCACAGGGATCTGAGGAAACTCGTTTCGGAACCACAAACCCCACGCCCCCGACGGATCATCACGCCAGGGATCGAACAGAGCCGTCGCCCCGTTGGGTGACGTGATCTTGATAGCGCAATGACCGTAATAATCGATACCAACCGCCCCGGTGCTGGCCTGCCCGGTGGACCCCTGCAGGTCGATCACATGGTTGTTGTTCCCGGGTTGCAACCACGCCTGTGATTGCGCTTGGGCTGGGTTCGCCCCCAGAACAGAAGCTGTCGCGCCAACACCAGCAGCGCCTGCCACCATGAAGAACGACCGTCGTGAAAGCCCTGGTGCAAGGTGATCCTTGTCCCCTTTCATGATGGTCGGCTTCAGATCTTTGCGATCCATGGGATGTTCCTCTCTGTTGGATGTGTGCAGTTCGTCCGCACCTCATGACAGAGCGTAACAAGCCAATGCATATTGGCTCAGACCGAAAAAATAGGGGTGAAATATGGGGGCGTTCCCCATATTTGATGTTCACGAAATCGAGAGCAGATGGCTTCGCAGGTTCTGGTCGCGCCCTTCAAGACCCAGCTTTCGGCGGATGTTGTTGCGGTGGAAATCGATTGTTGACGTCTCTCGGGACAGAGCCTTGGCAATGTCTTTGGTTGTTTTTCCAAACATGACCATCTGCGCGATCTCAATCTCGGTCGGGGTCATGACCGCAAAGGCGTCTGTTAGTTTGTCTGACAGAGACGACGTTATCTCGCTCAGGTTTTTTTCTGCCAGATCGAGATAGACATTCTGTGCCTCGTCATCGGCAAGTTGCGCGCGCACTTTCTCAAGATACGGTAAAACCCGGCCACGGACCTGTTCAACGATCTCGAGATCGCGGCTCTTTCGATCATCCTCCAGACTAGACAGCAACACCCGCAATGCGGTGTTCGTTTCCTGCAACTCACGGGTGCGGTCCGAAACACGGGTTTCAAGTTGCGCCAGCGTTTCGTTCAGCTTTTCTTCCAGAGCGCGACGCAGGTAAACCTCTTGCAACAAAGCCAAATCTGACTCGACCATGCGCGCAAACTGGGTCAACCCTTCGCGAAACAACAACGCCCTGCGGTTTTGTTTGCGATCAAGAACGCAGATTGTGCCAAACACCGATCCGTCCGGCCACTTCAAGGGCAGCCCGATGTAGAACGTCATCCCGTGTTCCAGGTCTTCGTTGTCGGACCAAACCGGGTCACAGGAGGCATCCTCGACCACCAGTTCTCCGTCCCGTTGAAGCACACCCTGACAATAAAGCTTGGGATTCAACTGAAAACTCATCCCAACCGGATAGGGATTTTCTGGATGGTCCGATGTAATCAGAACTGCATGATCCGGCGCATCGGTCTTCATGATCAGGCTTGCAGGCACATCTGCCAACTCAGCCACCAGATCGACCAATTGTTGCCAGTTGGCCAGCGTTTCCTTTGGAATCTGTGGGTGATCAGCGGGCATGGCAGACCTCAGTTGTGACTGGGCGATACCCGATCAGGTTAGTTGGTCCGAATGCAGAGAATCAAGAAACGCGCCCTCTGCGCCGCAGCATCATGCCTATCCGCCCCAGATGACCTTCACGTAGTTCTGGGTTTCTTTGTATGGCGGTATGCCACCGTGCTTTTCGACCGCTTTTGGACCTGCGTTATAAGCGGCCAGGGCCAGCGGCCAGGATTTGAACTTGCGATACTGCCACGACAAATAACGCGCCCCACCCTCAAGGTTTTGTTTTGGGTCGTGTGGGTTGACCCCCAAAAGCTCAGCGGTCTGAGGCATCAGCTGCGCCAGTCCCAGCGCGCCTTTGTGAGATTTCGCCTGCGGGTTCCAACCGCTTTCCTGCTGCACGAGCCGCAGAAACAGATCTTCGGGGATGTTGTGCAACCGGGCTGCCTGACGCGCCAGATCCAGATATTGGCCGCGATACTTGCCGGTATAACGCTTGCTGGTCTGCGCACGCGAGGTTTTGGGCTTGAGACGCTCAGAATCCCGATACTGCGTGGCTGCGCGCGAATCCAACACTTTGGATTGCTTCAGGAAAATATCCTTTCGGCTTTTGGTAGACAGCGTTTGCGCCTGCACAGGCGCAACAGCCAGCACAAGGCAGACAACAGAAAACCCAGCAACCCAAGAACGCATCAATGCCAATCCTGCTCGATCAGAAACCAGTGGGAGTATAGGTATTCCCGACAAAAATGAAAGCTTGGTAAACATCAAAGTAAGACTCTTGTTGAACACTGTTGTATCAACTGTGTTCCAACCACGATGCAGGCCGTATAGGGTCTCACGAAACAAGCCGCGCCGGATTCGGCGCATATACGCGAAACAGAACGAGGAATTACATGGCGGGTTCAGTCAACAAGGTCATTCTGGTAGGTAATCTTGGCCGCGACCCCGAGGTTCGGTCGTTTCAGAACGGCGGCAAAGTGTGCAATCTGCGCATTGCCACCTCGGAAAACTGGAAAGACCGCAACACAGGCGAGCGTCGCGAACGTACGGAATGGCATTCGGTTGCCATCTTCTCAGAGCCTTTGGCCCGCATTGCTGAACAATATTTGCGCAAGGGCAGCAAGGTCTACATCGAAGGTCAGCTGGAAACCCGCAAGTGGCAGGACCAGTCCGGTCAGGACCGTTATTCGACCGAAGTGGTTCTGCGCCCCTATCGCGGTGAACTGACCCTTCTGGACAGCCGTGGCGAAAGTGGCGGCGGCAGTGGCGGTGGTTATGGCGGCGGCCAAGCTGGCGGTGGCTACGGCGACCCTTACGGTGGCCCGTCCAGCTCACCAGCGCCTGCATCGGGTGGAATCGACGACGACGAGATTCCGTTCTAAACGAAACGGAGATACAACATGACATGGTCCTTCTCTCTCGGCCGGTTGCTCGGGTCCGAACTGAGGGTCCATGTCACCTTCTTTCTGCTGTTGGCCTGGGTCGGCTTTGCAGCCTATTCCGTGGGCGGCCTTCCGGCGGCCATCGACAACCTTGTATTTGTCCTCGCGCTGTTTGCTTGTGTGGTTGCGCATGAATTTGGCCATGCCCTCATGGCCCGGCGCTATGGTATCAAAACCCCTGACATAACTCTGCTGCCCATCGGTGGGTTGGCCCGGCTTGAACGCATGCCGGAAAAACCGATGCAAGAGGTCTATGTGGCGCTTGCGGGTCCTGCAGTGAACATCGTCATCTGGATCGTGCTTGTTGCCCTTGGCGCGGGGACGCCCTTTGAAACTTTTTCGCAGATAGACGCGCCCGGCACAGGGTTGTTGGACAGGCTGGCCTATATCAACCTGCTGCTGGCTGCTTTCAATATGATACCCGCCTTTCCCATGGACGGGGGGCGGGTGTTCAGGGCTCTGCTGTGCCTGCGCATGGACCGGGTCAAGGCAACGCGTTTGGCCGCAATAGGTGGCCAGATCGTCGCCATCGGCCTTGGCTTTCTTGGTCTTAGCACCGCAAACCCCATCCTTGTCCTGATTGCGGTATTTGTGTTCATCGCAGCCAACGCAGAAAGCCAAGATGTTGCATTGCGGTCCGCCGCCCGCCGCGTCTTGGCCCGGGACGCCATGATCACCGAGTTTCACGCCTTATCCCCCGGCGACACGCTCAGCACAGCGGCGCAAGCCGTCATTCATACAACACAGCACGAATTTCCTGTCCTGGAGGATGATCGTGGCCTGCTGGGTTTCGTAACCCGAGATCGCTTGTTCGCCGCTCTGGCCAGCGATCAGCCTCGATCAACTACTGCGCTTTCGGTGATGGATGCCAATATCCCTTCGGTTTCGCTGACGACAGGGCTCGAGGGCGTATTGGCACATTTGCACAAAGGTGCACCGGCCATTGCAGTTGTCACGCAGGACGGGCGCATGGTGGGCTATATCACGCGTGAGAATATCGGTGAACTCATGGTGATTCAGGGCCGCTAGGGCCCTGTTTCACACCGTTGCCAAAGCGTCTGACAGGACTGACAGAACAGCGTCTTTCGGAACATCAGACGTAACAAAAGCCTGCCCGATGCCGCGCGCGAGGATGAAGCGCAATTGCCCGTCAACAACCTTCTTGTCCTGCCCCATCAGTTCCACCAACGCGTCGGCACTTGGTAGATCACCCGGAATATCGGCAAGATCGGTTTTCATCCCCATCGCGCGCAGATGCGCCCGCACACGGCTTGGGTCTTCCTGCGAACACAAGCCAAGACGCGAGGACAGTTCAAACGCTAGCGCACAGCCGATGGCGACGCCTTCGCCATGCAGCAACCGGTCGGAATACCCTGTTGCCGCCTCAAGCGCGTGGCAGAACGTATGCCCCAAGTTCAGCAAAGCACGATCACCCTGTTCAGTTTCATCCCGTGCAACGATATCGGCTTTCATCTGCACAGAACGCGTGACGGCCCGCACCCGCGCCGCCATGTCTCCGGTGGACACGCTTGGGCCGTTTTGTTCGAGCCAGTCAAAGAATTCCGCGTCACCCAGCAGACCGTATTTCACGACCTCACCATAGCCCGACAAAAAATCCCTCTGGGTCATGGTCCCCAGGACCGAGGTATCGGCCAAAACCAGCGATGGTTGATGAAACGCCCCAATCAGGTTTTTACCCTGAGGCGCATTGATCCCGGTTTTGCCCCCAACCGAGCTGTCGACCTGTGCCAGCAGCGAGGTGGGGATCTGCACAAACCTGACCCCGCGGCGCAGGACAGCCGCAGCAAAACCTGCAAGGTCGCCAATGACACCACCACCCAAAGCCACAACCACGTCACGGCGTTCGACTTTCTCGGCCAGCAGCCATTCAACCGCGCGTTCGAAATGTGGCCAGCTTTTTGTGGTTTCGCCAGCGGGCAAAGCCAGCGCGGTCATCTCGATCCCCGCAGCACTGAGTCCCGCGCGCAACGCGTCCAAATGCAGGTCAGCCACGTTTTCATCGGTTAGGACAGCGACTTTGGGGCGCGGTAGCAAGGGCGAAATCCACTCTCCTGCCCGCGCCAGCAGATCCGGCCCGATTTCAACATCATACGAACGGTCGCCCAGATCCACATGTACTGTTTGATGCATTACTTCAGTTCCAAAACATCGGGGCGCGCCAACAAAGCGTCGACAACCCTGTCCACCATATTTTCGATCGAGGTTTCGCCATCCGACTCTGCGATCAAATCCGCCTCGGCATAAACGGGCACGCGCGCCTCGTAGAGAGCCTTTAGTGTCGCATAAGGATCAGCCGTTCGAAGCAACGGACGCGTGTCTTTGTGACGTACCCGGTTCCACAAAACGTTCAGGTCGGCCCGAAGCCAGACCGAAGCGCCCTTCTGGCTGATTGCAAGGCGATTCTGAGGTTGCAGAAACGCCCCTCCTCCGGTGGACAGGATGCCCTTTTTCTCCTCCAGAAGACGTCCGATAACCTGCGTTTCTTTCGCACGGAAAAAGGGTTCGCCATCCCGTTCGAAGATTTCCGGGATGGTCATGTTGGCGGCTGATTCGATCTCAGCGTCGCTGTCCAGAAACGGAACGCCAAGGCGCGCGGCCAAGGCGCGGCCCACAGCGGTCTTGCCTGCCCCCATCATCCCCACCAGAACCACGGTTTTGTGCAGATGAAATCTGCCCTGTGTGTCCGAGATGTGCTTGTTATGCTTAATTTCGCTCATTTCACCGTGAATGACGTGATCTTGGGAAAAATGCCAGTTATAACTTGGCCAAAATCAAAAATTGAGGCAGCGTGGCGCCATGGGCCGTCTGATCAAATTCGTGATATATGTTCTTTGCCTGGGTTTCATTGGGCTGGTGGCTTATGCCTATGTCGGGCCGTTCTTCGGCGCGGATTTTTCGGCGCCTCAAAGTGAAATCCGCGAACCGGTCGAACTGGATGTCAACTAAATCGGCGCTTTTCGCCATCTTTCTGGCAGGATCGGCGCAGGCACAGGACCCTTTGTCGGCCATCGAATGGCTGACAAACCCTCCTGAAAACCTGCCCGGAACTGTTCTGTTGGAACCGCCAGTGACGCAGAACGGCGCGTTACCGGATATCGAAGTCACCTCATTGGAAGCCTTGTCGCGTCCGCTCGGTCTTGTGTCATCATCTGTGACAGGCCTTCCGATTGATCTTTGGCAAAGCAGTGATCCCAAGCGTCTGGCTGACCTGATTGCCAAGACCCCGGTCCGTCACAACCCCGCCATGCAGCGCTTGTTGTTCACGTTGCTCTTGTCGGAAACACGCGCCCCATCCGGGTCAGACGCGCAAGAGGTTTTGCTGTTGGCGCGTCTGGATCGGCTGATGCAACTGGGCGCCGCAGATCCGGTGCAGTCGCTTGTGCAATTGGCTGGACCCACGGACACGCAAGAGCGGTTTCAACGCTGGTTTGACGCGACACTACTGACCGGCGATGAAGACCGCAGCTGCACTGCGCTTATTGCTGAACCGCATCTGTCGCGGGACTATGCGGCGCAGATCTTTTGCAAAGCCCGACGCGGGGATTGGGTGTCCGCAGCGCTGACCCTGGAAGCCGCACATGCGCTAGAACTTCTTCCACCAGAAGAATTGGCGGTTCTTGACCGGTTTCTCAGCCCCGAGCTGTACGAAGACGCGGCATATCTGCCGCAGCCCGAGGCCCCCGACCCGCTGAACTTCCGCCTGTTTGAGGCTATCGGAGAACGCCTGCCATCGGCACCTTTACCTCGTGCATTTGCAAATGCAGATCTGCGCGACGTTGCAGGCTGGAAAGCCCAGATCGAAGCCGCAGAACGGCTGACGCGGATTGGCGCTTTGACCCCAAATCAGCTTTTGGGCCTATATACCGAACGGGATCCCGCCGCATCCGGCGCTGTCTGGGACCGAGTTTCGGCAGTACAACGGTTTGAAAGCGCGTTGGACACGGACAACGCGGACGCCATCGGAAAAACACTGCCTGCTGTTTGGCAACAAATGCGCAGTGTGGGCCTTGAGGTTCCCTTTGCAGAGCTTTTCGCAGAACGTTTATCGCAGGTTTCCTTACCAGTGCCCGCGACTGAAAACCTGCGATGGCGCATCCTGATGTTGTCGGACATGTACGAACGCGCGGCCCTTGCGACACCGGACAGTTCGACCGACACTTTGTTCCTGGCGGCGCTTGCCCAGGGCGATCCTGGCCGGGCCATATCGCCTTCACCCAAGGCAGATGCCATCGCACAAGGGTTTGAATGGTCGGCACCCGTACCCAGTGATATCGACACACTGCTGTCCAACGGTCAGTTGGGCGAGGCCATTTTGGAAGCAATGCAACTGTTTGCCCATGGCGCGCGCGGTAATCTGGTGGATCTGACCGGAGCAATCGCGACCTTTAGAAAGGTGGGGTTAGAGGATACAGCCCGCCGCGCCGCCCTGACACTATTGATCCTGCAAGCGCAGTGACCATGAACGGTCCGGCATCTAACGAGCTTTGGATCTCAACCTTCCTGCAAGCACAGGCGGCCGAACTTGGCGCGGCGACAAACACGTTGCTGGCTTATGGTCGTGATCTGAAAGATCTTGCTGCTTGGCTGGAGCACAGAGCGACCGGGTTAGAACAGGCCGACCGTGATCAGATCGAAGCCTACCTGATCGACTGCGATGCGCAGGGATTGTCCCGATCAACGCGTGCAAGGCGCTTGTCGGCCATCAAGCAACTCTATCGGTTTGCTTTTGAGGAAGGTTGGCGCGACGTGAACCCCGCCATTCAAATCAAAGGTCCGGGGCGGCAGAAACGTCTTCCAAAAACTTTGGATGTGCCCGAGGTGGACCGGCTGCTGGACGCCGCACGGCAAACCGGACGCACCCAGGCGGACCGCGTGCGCAACACATGTCTGATGGAATTGCTTTATGCGACCGGCATGCGCGTGACCGAGCTTGTGTCCTTGCCCGTCTCTTCGGCGCGCGGCGATCCGCGTATGCTGCTGGTGCTGGGCAAAGGCGGCAAGGAACGGATGGTGCCCCTGTCCCCACCCGCGCGGGATGCATTGGCCGCTTGGCTGACCGTGCGCGACGACGCCGAAGAGCAGACCGTGGAGAAAGGTGGCCAACGGTCCCGCTTTTTGTTCCCTTCGCGCGGAAAATCGGGCCATCTGACGCGACACAGGTTCTTTCTGCTGGTCAAGGAACTGGCCGTACACGGCGGTGTTTCACCCGAAAAAGTCACGCCACACACATTGCGACATGCCTTTGCCACGCATCTTCTGGCCAATGGCGCTGATCTGCGTTCGATCCAGACCCTGTTGGGTCACGCCGACGTCGCAACAACCGAGATTTACACCCATGTTCTGGACGAACGTCTGGCGGAACTGGTGTTGCAGCATCACCCGCTGAGCAAAGACCCCAAGAAAGACGAAGGCTAAGCCCTTGATCCGGCGGGGTGGCATCCCCATAACGGATGCAGAACTCTAACTCTCAAGGACCAATGGAACCCTCACCTTCTCTGATCGACAGCACTTTCTGGTTTACCTCTGGTGCTATCCTCCTTTTGCTCGTCTTGTCCGGCTTCTTTTCTGGCTCGGAAACAGCGCTTACGGCCTCTTCTCGCGGAAAACTCAGGGCGCAGGCCGACAAAGGATCACGCGGGGCAAAAAAGGCGCTCGAGATCACCGATGACAACGAGCGTCTGATCGGATCGGTTCTACTGGGCAATAACCTGGTCAACATTCTGGCGGCGTCTCTGGCGACTGCACTTTTCACACGACTGTTTGGTGAAAGCGGCGTGGCCTTGGCAACGTTGGTGATGACCTTGCTGGTTTTGATCTTTGCCGAAGTGCTGCCGAAGACCTACGCCATCACCAATTCTGAAAAAGCCGCATCTGCGGTTGCACCCATCATCAGCGTGGTTGTAACGGTGTTTTCGCCTATCGTTGCCGCTGTGCGATTGCTGGTGCGCGGTGTCTTGCGCCTGTTTGGGGTGCAGATCGATCCCGACAGCAACATTCTGGCCGTGCGCGAGGAAATCGCCGGAGCCCTACAACTTGGCCATTCCGAAGGCGTGGTCGAAAAGGAAGACCGCGACCGAATTCTGGGCGCGCTGGATCTGGGTGACCGCGCGGTGGAAGAGATCATGTTGCACCGCTCGAACATCGAGATGATTGATGCCGACGCCCCGCCCGAAGCGATCCTGAAACAATGCCTGGAAAGCCCACATACGCGCCTGCCCGTCTTTCGGGACGAACCGGAGAACATTGTGGGTGTTGTGCACGCCAAAGACTTGTTCCGCGCCATGTATGCGCAAGCCGGTGGCAGCGATGGCGGCACTGACCGTCTGGCCAGCTTTGATATCGGTAAAGTTGCCAATGACCCCTATTTCGTGCCGGAAACCACCACTCTGGACGACCAGATGCGTGAATTCCTGCGGATGCACAGCCATTTTGCACTGGTGGTTGACGAATACGGATCTTTGCGCGGCCTGATTACGCTGGAAGATATTCTGGAAGAGATCGTAGGCGAAATCGCAGACGAATTTGACATCGAAGAAGAGGTGCCGGTCACCCGTACAGATGATGGTCAGTTCGTTGTGGAAGGTGCTATGACCATCCGCGACGCCAACCGTGCGCTGGACTGGTCCTTGCCGGATGAAGAAGCCAACACCCTTGCGGGTTTGGTCATACACGAAGCACAGATGATTCCGGTCGTGGGTCAGGTGTTTTCGTTCCACGGATTCCGGTTCGAGGTCACCGCTCGCGAAGGCAATCGCATCACTGCTCTGAAAGTGCGTCCGCTTTAAGCATAGCGAAAACCGGTGCCCCAAATCCGGGCACCGGTCGTTGTCAAAGCCTTAGGCGAACCAGGTCCGGCTGGCGACGTAACCATCCATCAGGTCGCCGTTCGCATGCGCGGACCAACCTGTCACCTTGTCCGAATACCCATCAATGAACTGGTTGAACATCGGGTTGATCAGACCGCCTTCTTCCCAGACGATCCGGGCCATCTGACCGTAGATCTCTTTGCGCTTGCTCTCGTCCAACTCGGCGCGCGCCTTCAGCAGCAGGGCGTCGAACTGTTCGTTCTTGAAGCGGGTATCGTTCCAGTCTGCGGTGGACAGGTAACCGACGGACCACATCTGGTCCTGCACCGGGCGCCCGCCCCAATAAGACGCGCAGAACGGCTTGTTGTTCCACACCTCGGACCAATAGCCATCTGCCGGTTCACGCTGGATCTCCAGCGGGATGCCCGCCTCTTGCGCTGACAGCTGAAACAGCTGCGCCGCGTCAATCGCACCAGCAAATGCCGCGTCTGAGACGTGAAGAACGATGGGTGATCCGTCATGCCCGGATGCCTTGTAATGCTCGGCAGCTTTGGCCAGATCAAACGCACGCTGCTCCATCGAGTCGTCGAACAGAGGATAGGCTTCGTTGATCGGAATATCATTGCCAACCGAGCCATAGCCGCGCAGCACTTTTTCCACCAGTTCCTCGCGGTTGATGGCGTATTTCAGCGCCAAACGCAGGTCCTTGTTGTCGAAAGGCGCGGTGTCGCAATGCATGACAAAGATGTAGTGCCCACGGCCCGACGATGCGTTGAGCGTTACGCCTGGTGCGCGACCAAACAGTTTGGCGGTGCGTGGCGGAACGACGTTAATCGCGTGCGCCTGCCCCGCCTGCAGAGCAGCAGAGCGGGCGGTGTCATCGTTCAGAACCAAAATCTCGTGGCTGTCATAGTGGCCAACGCTGTCATCCCAGTGGTTGGCGAACTTTTCAAATGCGTAACGCACACCCGGTTCATCCGCGACCACCTTATAGGCCCCGGTCGAAATCCCGTCTGCCGGGTTGTCCATGCCGCCGCCCGGCTGCATGATCAGGTGATAATCCGACATCAGATAAGGCAGGTCAGCATTCGGAGTGGTCAGGGTGATGACCAGGTTGTCGCCATCGACCCGAATATCCTCGATCCCGCGCATGATCCCCAGCGCACCGGATTGAGCGTCGTCGTTCGAGTGACGCGCTAATGTCAGCTGAACATCCTCTGGCGTCAGGGTTTTGCCGTTGTGGAACTCTACGCCTTTGCGGATACGGAAGGTCCAGACCTTGCCATCCTCTGTTGCTTCCCAGCTTTCTGCGATGCTTGGGGCAATGCCGCCCTCCGCTGTGACAACGGTCAGCGTGTTGCCAAACGCCCGCAACGCCTTGGCGGTCACATGCGACGCCGACAGGGCAGGATCCAGCGTGTTGGTGCTTTCGCCCCCTTTCAATCCCAGAACAAAATGTCCCCCTTTCTTGGGCGTGTCCGCAAGACCCGCTTCGGCCCAGATCGTGCTGGCCACAGCTGCGCTCAGGCCCAGGGCCGCGGATTTCGCCATGAATTCCCGGCGGCTCAGCGCTTGGGGGTTGAGATCGAATTTACTCATTTCATTTCCTATCTGAGTGTCTCATGAAGGTGCAGTCGCGCGGCCCTTAGATTGATTCTGTAACAAGCGCGTGACCAACGTCTGGCGCGTCTATCCCGCCCCGCAAATGACTTCCACGACAAGTTTTGTCGCATTTGGCATTGCGCCCAAGGGCGCGCTGCGCACACTGGCGGAAATCAATCGGAGGTCCCTATGAAATTGCAAACCCGCGTGGTGGTCATCGGCGGCGGTGTCGTCGGCTGTTCCGTTCTGTATCACCTGACCAAACTGGGTTGGTCAGATGTCATGCTGCTGGAACGCTCTGAACTGACCAGCGGGTCGACTTGGCATGCGGCGGGCGGGTTTCACACGCTGAACGGTGACACAAACATGGCCGCGCTGCAGGGCTATACCATCCGGCTGTATAAGGAACTGGAAGAGATCACTGGCATGTCCTGCGGCCTGCACCATGTGGGCGGCGTGACGCTGGCCGACAATCAGGACCGCTTCGACATGCTGTTGGCAGAACGCGCCAAGCACCGTTTCATGGGGCTTGAGACGGAAATCGTCGGACCGGACGAGATCAAGAAGATCGCGCCTATCACCAATACCGATGGCATCATCGGCGCGCTGTATGATCCTCTGGACGGGCATCTGGATCCGTCGGGCACCACTCATGCCTATGCCAAGGCCGCTCGCATGGGTGGGGCAACAATCGAAACCCATTGCATGGTACGCGAAACCAACCAACGTCCCGATGGTACTTGGGATGTGGTCACCGACAAGGGCACCATTCACGCCGAGCATGTGGTCAACGCAGGCGGCCTATGGGCGCGTGAAGTGGGCGCGATGGCCGGTGTATACTTCCCTCTGCACCCGATGGAGCACCAGTATCTGGTCACGGATTCGATCCCGCAGATCGAAGCGATCATTGATGCGGGTGGCGAGCATCCTCATGTGATGGACCCGGCTGGCGAAAGCTACCTTAGACAAGAAGGACCTGGGCTTTGTATCGGGTTCTACGAGCAGCCTTGCAAACCCTGGGCCGTGGACGGCACGCCGTGGGAGTTTGGTCACGAACTGCTGCCTGATGACTATGACAAAATCACCGATAGCATCGAGTTCGCCTACAAACGTTTCCCGGTTCTGGCCGAGGCTGGCGTGAAATCGGTGATCCACGGACCATTCACTTTCGCGCCCGACGGAAATCCGCTGGTCGGGCCTGTTCCAGGCATACGCAACTACTGGTCTGCCTGCGGAGTCATGGCGGGCTTCAGCCAGGGTGGCGGTGTCGGCCTGACGCTGGCGCAATGGATGATCGAGGGAGAGCCAGAACGCGACGTTTTTGCCATGGACGTGGCCCGGTTCGGCGACTGGATCAGCCCCGGTTATACCCGCCCCAAAGTCATCGAGAACTATCAGAAACGCTTCAGCGTCGCCTACCCGAACGAGGAACTGCCAGCAGCGCGCCCAAACCGCACGACGCCGATGTACGACATCTTCAGCGATCTGGGCGCAGTCTGGGGCCAGCAATATGGGCTCGAGGTCGCCAACTACTTTGCCCAAGGGGATGAGCCGGACTACGAAACGCCTTCATTCCGCCGCTCTGATGCCTTTGAAGCGACGGGACGCGAAGTGCGTGCCGTGCGTGAGAACGTTGGCATCAACGAGGTCCATAACTTCGGTAAATACCGGATCACCGGACCAGCGGCCCGGGATTGGCTGGACCGGATCATGGCGGGGCGCATTCCAAAACCCGGACGCCTGTCCCTGACACCGATGCTGTCGCCTAAAGGCAAACTGATTGGCGATTTCACCGTGTCGTGCCTGAGCGAAACCGAGTTTCAGTTGACGGCCTCCTATGGCAGCCAGGCGTTCCACATGCGCTGGTTCCTGCAAAATGCGCAGGATGGCGTTTCCATCGAGAACATCAGCGACCGCTTGAACGGGTTTCAGATCGCCGGTCCCAAGGCAACGCAGGTTCTGGCCGCCTGCACCCGAGATGACCTGAGTGATTTTCGGTTTCTTGATGTTCGCCGCATGACCGTTGGCATGACCGAATGCATCGTTCAGCGGGTCAGCTATACCGGCGATCTTGGGTACGAGATCTACTGTGATCCTATGGCGCAGCGGCAACTCTGGTGGACCTTGTGGGAAGCCGGCCAAGCGCATGGCATGGTTCCATTTGGGATGCGCGCAATGATGAGCCTGAGGCTGGACAAGTTTTTCGGCTCGTGGATGCGAGAATTCTCGCCCGACTACACCGCTGCGGAAACTGGGCTGGACCGCTTTATCTCATTCCGTAAGAACAGCGACTTTATCGGCCGCGCCGTTGCCGAGGCGGAACGTGCTGACGGAACCGCCCGCACATTGGTCGCCTTCGAAGTTGATGCAAACGACGCAGATGTGAACGCTTATGAGCCGATCTGGCTGGACGGTATTGTGGTCGGTTTCTGTACATCGGGCGGGTACTCTCACTTCGCACAGAAATCTATTGCGATGGGTTTCTTACCTTCTGACCGCGTGTCCGATGGATTAGAGGTCGAAATCGAAATCCTTGGGCAGATGTGTAAGGCAAAAGTACTCTCAACGCCTTTGTTTGACCCGGACGGTGCACTTATGAGGGGATGACACTCCGGTTGACCGGCGGCATTGTGACGGCATGACTGATATTCCCATCATCCTGCTGGCCGCCGGACAATCCAGCCGCATGGGCGGCGTGGACAAGTTGATGCAAATGATTGACGGGGTCCCCTTGTTGACGCGATCAGCACGCAGCGCTCAGGCTGTCGGCCCCGTGCTTGCTGCCCTGCCCCCAAACCCGCACCCTAGATATGACGCGCTGAGTGGCATGGATGTTCAGACAGTACCGGTCCCGGACGCATCAGAGGGCATGAATGCAAGCCTGCGCGCTGCGATGCGACGGGTTTCACCTGACGCTCCGGCAGTTATGGTCTTGTTGGCCGATCTGCCGGATCTTTCCAGTACCGATTTGGCTGCGGTTGTGAACGCACGCAAAACCCACCCCGACAACCTTGTCTGGCGCGGTGCCACCGCGCAGGGCAAACCCGGTCATCCGGTGATCTTTGACCGAAGCCTTTTTCGCCAACTCTCAGATTTGCAGGGCGATGACGGTGCTCAGCAGGTGGTGCGGGCTCATCAAGGCAAAGTACATCTGCACCGCTTGCCAGACCGAAACGCTCTGCTGGACCTGGATACACCCGATGACTGGAACGCTTGGCTCAAAAATCGGCTCCTAAAATAAACACGGCCCGGTCTTGAAGACCGGGCCGGTGCCCAAAACAGGACTACCACTTTTCTCAATCCCAAAAGTCTGGTCAGCTTGCCTTCACGACAACCCGACTACATAGCAACCAAACCTAAACAAGACCCCCTCGTTAACACGCCGCTAAAACTCTCGGTGACTGAGTGAACCAGCAGCGCCCCCTAGCGCTTTTGGCTCCCCCTCACTTGGGCATGTTCATCCTCACTGATCTGAACACGCGAAACAACGTAAAATTGGAAGGTATGGTTAACTTAGCTCAACTTTGAATGGTTTTTGGGCAACAACGCTCCACGGGTCAATCAACCTATAGGGGATTGAACGATTGTACACACGATAACGATTCGAGGTTATGCACAAACTTATTCGTGCTTACACCTCGCTCACGTCAAAGTTTTCACGTCAAGTCCAGCAAAACGCCAACCTGAACACAACCATTGAGGGAGCTGTATTTTTCCCCATCCTGTCGACGGATCATTGTCAACAAAACAAAAATAATTCAATGCTTTTGAAAGTTTGACGTCGATTTCAGCAACAATCCTCCGATTCGCACGCCGACAACCCGGTAAATTTAGCGAATCCCGTACTGACGTCGGCCGACACAGAACACTGGGTTTGTGGCAAAATTAAGATTTCTTCACATATCCCTAAGGAAAGACCAATCCTGCCGGTCCATCTCTTGTTTCAACGCGCAGTCGCACCTGCGCGACACATACAGGAGACAGAAATGAGCATCCGCAAATCATCGCTATTACTTCCCCGGACCTCCAACTGGATGGGCATCAGTGCCTTGGGCGCAGCCATGCTGGCAACAACTGCCATTCCATCCATGGCGGACGAGGCATTGGCTGATCTGGTCGAAACCGTTTCACCTTCGGTCGTGACCATCATCGCGGAACAAGAAATCGTACCCGGTGCGACACCCGGGCAAAACTTTGACTTCGACGGGCATCCGTTTGGCGAATTCTTCAAACGCTTCGGCGCGCCCGAAGGCTTCAACGCCCCCCAGCAAGGCCCAGCACAGGGTTTGGGCTCGGGCTTTGTTCTGGATGAAGCGGGATACATTGTCACCAATCACCATGTCGTGGAAAACGCTTCAACCGTGACCGTGCGGCTGAACGATGACCGTACCTTTGAGGCCGAGGTGATCGGAACAGACCCACTGACCGATATCGCCGTTTTGAAAATCGATGCAGACACCGCACTTCAGGCCGTTGAGATGGGCGACAGCGATGTCATCCGCGTCGGCGAAGATGTTGTGGCCATCGGTAACCCGTTTGGTCTGAGTTCAACCGTAACCACCGGTATCGTCTCGGCAAAGGGTCGCAACATTTCCGAAGGCCCCTACGCAGAGTTTATCCAGACGGACGCGGCCATCAACAAGGGCAATTCAGGTGGACCCCTGTTCAACATGGATGGTGAGGTTATTGGAGTGAATTCAGCCATTTATTCACCCAGCGGTGGGTCGGTGGGCCTGGGCTTTGCCGTGACGTCGAACATCGTAGAACACATCACCGCCGATTTGCGTGACGATGGCCAGGTTAGCCGCGGCTGGCTGGGTGTTTCGATCCAAAACGTCAGCCCGCAACTCGCGGCAGCCCTGGGGATCGATGCGTCATCCGGTGCATTGGTTTCCGACGTGGTAACCGACAGCCCGGCGGATGGCGTTCTGAAACAGGGTGATGTGATCCTGTCCTTCAATGACGAAGCCGTCGATTCCAGCAGTGATTTGCCCATTCTGGTCGGCACAACCAAAGTTGGTACTGACAGTACTTTGAAAGTCTTGCGTGACGGTAAAGAGGAAACGCTGACTTTGACCGTTGGCCAACACCAGACGGCGTCTGCTCAGGCCGATGCGCCGGTCGAAGCTGAAGTTGCAGGCACGACGCTGGGCGTCACAGTCGCCCCGCTGACCGAGACGGTACGCGCCGAGACCGGTGTGGCCGAGACGGTCGAAGGCGTTGTGGTTACAGACCTGAAACCGGACAGCCCAGCCGCAAAGGCCGGTCTGCAGCGTGGTGACGTCATCGTCAAACTTGGCAACCAGGACACGTTCACGCCTGACGCGTTGAAGGCGGCACTGGACAGCGAAAAAACCGATCCGGCGTTGGTGCTGATCAATCGCGGTGGCAGCCAGATCTTCGTCGCGGTTGAACTGGCCTAACCTTGAACACGCGCGCGCCGCTTGATGGGGATTTTCGGCGCGCGCCTCACCCGGCGGAACAGAGTTGTCCACTATCCGCCGGGCTTGCCGGGTGCATGCCCAGCACCCGGCAAGATCCCCCGAATTCAATGTGCATCACCTGAAAATTGTGTTTAAATCCCGATAGAAAGGAGTCCGCCCATGAGCCGCCGTCTGTTGATCGTGGAAGATGACGCTGACACTAGGGACTTCATCGCCAAAGGCTTCGGCGAAGAAGGCTATGTGGTTGAAACTGCAGAAGATGGCCGCGAAGGGTTGTATCACGCCACAGATGGAGGGTTCGACGCCATTGTACTGGACCGGATGCTGCCAGGCTTGGATGGGCTGTCATTGATCAAATCTCTTCGCGCAGCCGGTTTGAAAACACCCGTCCTAATGCTGACCGCCATGAGCGCGGTGGACGAACGGGTTAAGGGTCTGCGCTCGGGCGCGGACGACTATCTGGTCAAGCCGTTCTCCTTTCAGGAATTGCATGCCCGAATCGAAGCTCTTCTGAGACGTCCGCAGGAATCCGAAGAAACGCCAACGCTCACCTGCAAAGACCTTGAGATGGATCTGTTGACCCGAAAAGTCACCCGCGACGGGCACGAGATTACGCTCACCCCGCGCGAGTTCCAGATCCTAGAGTTTTTTCTGCGTCGCAAGAACCGAGTGGTGTCGCGCACTATGCTGCTGGAAGGCGTTTGGGACTATCATTTCGATCCAAACACCAATGTTGTCGACGTCCATATTTCAAAGCTGCGTCGACAATTGGATGAAGGCGGCGATACCCCGTTGATTGAAACCGTCCGCGGTGCGGGTTACATGATGTCTGATGGATAACCTGCGGCTTTCCCTGAACAATTCCAGAACAAGGCTGGTCGCGACCAGCATGTTTCTCAGCACCTTTTTGACTGCTTCGGTGCTGGCTGTGGTGTACGTCACCGCAAACCGAAGCATTGAATCCGAGACACGCTCGGTCGTCTCTGCCGAGTTGACGGGATTGGCGGATGAATATGAACGGCGAGGTCTGCTTGGGCTGATCACCGCAATTGAGCGTCGCCTGCCAAGCGCTTCTGAACGTGACGCGCTTTACCTTTTGACGGATCGGATGGGCGTCAAGCTGGTCGGCAACCTGAAATCCTGGCCCGTAAATGTGGCAGCAGGTAGCGGTTGGGTCGATCTGGAGCTTCGCCGCGCCGACAATGACCAGCTTGTCCCGGTTTCTGCCGCCTCAATCCGCCTGCCGGGCGGCGAACGTCTGCTGGTTGGTCGCGATGCCGCCACACGTCAGCAGTTTGATCGCGTCCTGTTCAGGTCGGTCGCATTGGCACTGGGGATCGCCTTTGTGCTGAGCGTGATCACCGGCTGGCTGTTCACGCGTCTGGTCTTTGCACGACTTTCGGACATAGCCAGCACGGCCGAAAACATCGTGTCTGGCGATCTATCCAAAAGAATGCCCCTGCGCGGAACAGGCGACGAATTTGACCAGGTCTCGGGCACGTTGAACAACATGCTGGACCGGATCGAAGAATTGATCAGCAACCTGCGCACCACGTCGAATTCCATAGCGCATGACCTGCGATCTCCGCTCTCGCGCCTGCGCCAGCGTGTCGAGGCCCTGTCAGAGCCGGGAAAAACCGATCTGGACCGTGAAGTCGATGTCGCCCGTGCAACGGCTGAAATAGACCACGTGCTGCGCGTGCTGGCACAACTGACCGAGATTTCACGCGCCGAAGCCGGGCTTGGGCGCGAACAGTTTGAAACCATCGACTTGCAGCAATTGGTCGGTGATGTGGTTGAACTATACGACCCTGTTGCCGCCGATCAGGGTATTTCACTAGACGTCATTGGCTCTGCCCCCCCGATCGAAGGGCACCGCCCGCTTCTGTCACAGGCCCTGTCCAACCTGCTTGAAAACGCGATGCGATATGCGCCTGCGGATTCGACCATCACGATTTCGCTGGATGCCGAAAACGGTTTTGCATGCCTGCACGTGCGCGACCAAGGCCCAGGCGTCCCACCCGAAGAACTGGATCGCCTGCAACTTCCATTCGTTACACTTGACCCTGCGCGGACAGAGCGCAACGCCGGGTTGGGACTGGCATTGGTCGCGGCGATTTCGCATATGCATGGCGGCAGGTTTGCAGCCCAAAACTGTGATCCTGGGCTACAGGCGACGATCTATCTGGCCCAGAACCCTTAAACAGGGATACCTTCTGTCGCCATCGTCTTGTTTTTATAGCGTTTGTCTTCTGTCACATCCGCCCCGAACCAATCCGGTGGGAAAAAAGCCGCGGCATCTTCTTCCGAGTCGAATTCCACTTCAACCAGACGCAAAGACGCCAGATCGCCCGAAAAGATATCCAGCTCGAACATGAGCCCATCCGGCAATTGTCCGGTGTACCGCTCTTTCTCGACACGGCGACCTTCGGTTTCGGGCCAGAACGTTTCAAACTGTTCTTCCGTAATCTGTGCCTCACGCTCAACACGGACCAAACCACCGCCACCTTTCAAAGTCAGAAAAAACGCATCGTTCTTTTGCCTCAACCGCAATTCGGTCGAGTCATCAGGCGCCGTCAAGTATCCCTGTCGCACAACGGCTTTCTGCGCACTACTCAGGTCCGGCAAGGTAGCCACCAGAAACTTGCGTTCGATTTCCTTGCTCATTGGGTTGCAACCACTCCATTTTCCAATTCTTCGAACAACGCCCGGTAGGATGCACAGGCCACGCTGCGCCCGGCATAGGTGCTGACCGGGGCGCGGAGCTGACCCATCTTTTCGATGTCCGC
The DNA here is from genome assembly GCF_013034525.1 of Ruegeria sp. HKCCA5929. NCBI lineage: Bacteria > Pseudomonadati > Pseudomonadota > Alphaproteobacteria > Rhodobacterales > Roseobacteraceae > Ruegeria > Ruegeria sp. HKCCA5929. The sequence goes on along the minus strand of NZ_WQGE01000001.1, from coordinate 273,136 downwards.
CGCAAAAGGCACCGTCGTCTGCAGAAACCGTTTAGGATACAGCTTGCGCATCGATACCATCGTTTCCTGATGCAGAACCTTCCGCTGCTGGACCATCGAAAAGAACGCCCTCAGCTTTTTCTTTCGCAGCCTGTGTTCATCAAAAAAGCTTACCAACTGGTCGAATGTGCGTTCAGACAGCGTTGTGGGAATAACCGGCACGACGATTTCATCCGCCGCCTTGAAGATGTTTTCTGACAGGGTCGAAAAGTTCGGCGGGCAATCCAGAATGATCACGTCATAGTCACTGCCGGCCGAAACCAGTGCTTTTTTCAAGCGCGAGCGTTTGTTCCGCATCCGGGACAGGAAGACATCGAAATCACGGAAAGTCAGGTTTGCAGGCAGCACGTCCAAACCTTCGAAATCGCTGGCCCGGATCGCTTTGGTAAACCGTTCCACGTCCTCGAAAAACCGCGCGTCCGTCAGCTTCTTTGAGGGCTTCACACGAAAGTAGAAGCCCGACGCGCCCTGAGGGTCGAGATCACACACCAAAACCTGCTTCCCCGCCTGCGCATAGGCATATGCCAGATTCACCGAGGTTGCGGTTTTGCCGACACCGCCCTTGTTGCTGTAGCAGGCAATGATCTTCATCCCTTACTCCTCATTCTGGTGAAACAAACTGCGGAACAGATGCTGGGTTTCAGGGCTGTCAAAATGCTGAAAACTGGTGATGACACGGCTGCGCTCGAATTTTTGGCGTTGATCCAGCACAGAAATCAACCCTCCCGCGGCTAAACCGATCTGTGCGTCCACGCGACCCTGCGCGTTGCTTTGCTGCGAGACAAATGTCAGCAGCGCCTCTTGTTGCACGGAATAATCATTGAACAGGCCCAGGTTATCTTGCAGCTTTTTCAGAGGCTTGAGGATTTTTTTGAATGCCTTGGCGTCAAATAGCGGGGCAAAGAACTCCATCAAATAGCGCAGTTTCTTACAGTCGATACGCAGGTCGTGAACCGTCTCATCCGGAGTGTCATCGGTGATGCTACGTGCGATTTTGCATACCTTGCGATAACGTTTCCAGATCAGCGCACAGGCATAGTCATAAGCGCCCCGGTCCGAATTTAGCCCGGGTTGCAAATGAGCGGTGCCGTCAAACTTTTCGATCAGCCGGTTCATCGAGGCGTCGTAGTCACGGCTGCGCAATCTGCGAGACAAGCGCGACAATTCCTGTTTGCGCTCTTTCTGAAACTGGTCAAACATCGCCCGCAATCCTAAATGAAGATTGGCCGGTATAAGGCTGAAATACATATCTTTTTCCAAAAGATACACATCCAGATCGCGCAGCCGCCCGGTTGGTGCCATGAGGTCCGAAAAAACGCGTTTCAGATCGGCGGTCTGGTCTTCGGAAAACACCCCTTTGAACAGGCTGACCACAGACCGGATTTTACGCAACGACACACGGTAATCATGCAGAAACTCTGTATCAATATCGGCGACTATGCCCTCTTCGTTTTGCCGGGCAACCTTCAGATAGGTGTGGATAATATCTGTCGCCACTTCAAGCGAAGGTTCCGTTTTCCCAAGCGCGATCTCGGGCTTTGCCCGGTAGGTCACCAAGCCCGGAAACAGCCCCGCATACAACGCTTCAACGTCCTGTGCGCAGCCCGGCAGTTCAACGATTGAAGAACAGACCTTTTGATAGGCACGCTCGTAACCGCGCAATCCATGCAATCGAACAACCGTAGCCCGCCCCGAGGTTGACCTCATAGACCAGATCACCCCTCTGACCTGGGTCTTTTGCAGCTCATCCAGCACGACAAAAGACTTCTCTTCCAGCTTACCAACCCCGATCTGCATCAGGGCCCTGAGCTTTGGAAAATCCTGCAACGCTGCCCGAACTTCACCGTCAGGCAGGTCCTGAACAAATCGCCCTTTACCCATGCCGTTCTGGGACAACGGGCGTTGGCCTTTTTGCAGCAAGTGCAACGCCGCACCGCTTTCGATCAGCACTCGACCCGCTGCGCGCTGGGTCTGATCATGGCAATCCAACAGCGAAAAAGGCTTGCTTGTGCCTTTTTGCTCAATCACCAAAGTTAAACCCGTCAAAGAAGCTTCAAGAGCTTTCGTGTCCATCAGCGAGGACAGAAAGAACAGAGCTTCAGGCGGCACAGTCATTCCCCCTTCTGCCGATCCTTCCTTGGTCTTTTTGTGTTCAAACACTCGACCCTCCGCGAAAGCCTCGCCTCATGCAAACGCAAGCTTGAGAAAACATCAAGACATTCCGTTTTGACCAAACGTAATCCTCGGGTGACAGGGCTGCGGGATGAACGTAAAACGAACGAATGAGCGACCCTGTTTCATCGATCCGAAACCTTGGCCCGGCTTTCGAACAAGCCTGCGCCCGTGCAGGTATTCATTCGGCGGAAGAATTGCGAGAGCTGGGGCCAGACGAGGCTTATGCCCGTCTTTTACGCGCCGGAACCAAGGCCCATTTTATCGGCTACTACGTTCTGGTGATGGGGTTGCAGGGCCGTCCATGGAACGACTGCAAAGGCGAAGAAAAGAAAGCCCTACGGCAGCGCTTTGACGCGATAAAGGCAGGCAACAGTGCCGCGCCGGAAAATAAGATGATCGCCGATCTGGATGCCATTGGCGTGCGCGTTGCACCACAAGATCTAAAGCAAGTCTGAACAAAAAAGGCCGCCCCAAGCGGAGCGGCCCAATGCTTTGGCAGAAGCGGTGGCTTAGCCGACCAGTTCGATGCCCGAGAAGAAGTACGCGATTTCTACCGCTGCGGTTTCAGGTGCGTCCGAACCGTGGACCGAGTTTTCGCCAACCGACTCGGCAAACTCGGCGCGGATGGTGCCAGCTGCCGCGTCTGCAGGGTTGGTTGCACCCATAACTTCGCGGTTCTTTGCAATGGCGCCTTCGCCTTCCAGAACCTGAACAACGACCGGAGCCGACGACATGAATTCGCACAGTTCGTCATAGAACGGACGCTCGGCGTGCACTTCGTAGAACTTGCCGGCTTGCTCTTTGGTCATGTGGATGCGCTTTTGCGCAACGATGCGCAGGCCGGCCTCTTCGAACTTGGCATTGATTTTGCCAGTCAGGTTGCGGCGGGTTGCATCGGGTTTGATGATCGAGAATGTGCGTTCCAGTGCCATGTCGGCCTCTCCTTACAATGTGGCGCGGGGCCCGCGCCGAAATCCATCGCGCGCCGCGTATCACGGTCTTTGGCTTATGAAAAGCGTTATGATGGCCCGTTCGCCGCTTTGGCGTTCAGAATGTGTCCGGCAACGGGTCGATCCGGTCGAGGCGACGGACATATAGCACTGCAAGCAACCCGGCAAAGCTGCATGCCCACATCATGCCCAGCACCAGAAAAGGCCCGTTTTCGGGGCTGACAAATGCACCCGTCATCGAGGTCAGGATTGCGCCCAGCGCCACCACCATCGCACCAGACAACCCTGCTGCGCTGCCTGCCAGCCTGGGGCGCACGGACATGACGCCTGCCGAGGCATTGGCGTTGGTCAGCCCGTTGCCGAATCCCACGCATATGGCCGAACCGAAGAACACCCAGACCGACCCAAGGCCAGCAAGAAACAGCAGCAATCCGAGGAATGGCCCGGTCGAGGCCACAATCCGTCCGATCAGGATCATCGTGGTCAGACGTGTCCGCGCCGCGATCCGGCCAGTGACGAAGTTACCCACCATGAACCCGCCGGTGATGATTCCAATGCCAAGGCCCATCATCGCAGGGCTCAGATCGAACCAAGCGGCGGCGACCAGTGGCGCGCCGGTGATGAAGCTGTAGAACCCGCCAATCGAAAACGACGCGCAAAGGGCGTAACCCCAGAACCTGCGGGCGCGAAACAGATCCGGGTATTCGCGCAGTTGGGCTGAAAAGGTGGACGAGCGGTTCATGTTGGTCTCGCCCATGTCAAACCACAGCAAAACCAACAGCCCTGCCCCCAGCACAGTGTAAAGCACAAAGCCAGAGCGCCAGCCAAAGAGCATATCCAGCCCGCCGCCCAGCATCGGTCCAAGCATCGGCGCCAAAGCCATGGCCATCGCTACATACCCCAGTTTGCTGGCCGCCTCGTTCGGTGGATACCGGTCTCTGATCGATGCGCTGGACAGAACCGACCCGGCCACCACTGCGGCCTGCAAAAGACGGAAACCCAGGAACACCCAGATCGACTCGGCCAGTGTGCAACCGATTGAGGCGACGACGAAGATCGTCATGCACATCAACAGGATCGGCCTGCGCCCGAAGCGATCAGACAGCGGCCCCATGATCAGTTGCAGCACGGCTGAAATCGCCAGATAACCGGCAACCGACAGGTTCATAAGGCCGTAATCCACGCCGAAATCTTCGCTCATGTGGGCCAGCGACGGCAGGAACATGTTCAGCGACAGCACCGACAACGCAGTGGCAAAGATCAGCGTGATCAGATGAGGGGGCGTTTGGGCCGCGCGCATGGGAAAAACCGTTCAGAAAAGCAAACGACACAGCGCTAACACATTGCGTGACGCTTGAACATGCCAAGCCGCTGGCGGCGGCATCACGCCTCTGCTAAGAGCGGCCCATGCTACGGATCGAAGACATCACCTATGCCGTTGAAGGCCGTCCCTTATTTGACGGCGCAAGCGCAACTATTCCAGACGGTCACAAGGTTGGCCTAGTGGGCCGCAATGGCACCGGCAAGACCACCCTGTTCCGCCTGATCCGAGGGGAACTGGCGCTGGAATCGGGCAATATCTCGGTCCCCAAACGCGCACGGATCGGCGGTGTCGCGCAAGAAGTGCCCTCGTCCGATGTCTCGTTGATCAACACGGTTCTTGCCGCTGACACAGAACGCAGCGCTTTGATGGCCGAAGCCGACAGCGCCGAAGACCCTGCGCGGATTGCCGAGATTCAGACCCGATTGGCTGACATCGACGCTTGGTCCGCCGAGGCGCGCGCTGCCTCGATCCTCAAAGGCTTGGGTTTTGACGATGAAGACCAGCTAAAGCCCTGTTCTGAATTCTCGGGCGGCTGGCGAATGCGTGTCGCTCTGGCGGCGGTGTTGTTCTCGCAGCCCGATCTGCTGTTGCTGGACGAACCAACCAACTATCTGGACCTTGAAGGCGCGTTGTGGCTGGAAAGCTATTTGGCCAAATATCCGCACACGGTGATCATCATCAGCCACGACCGAGGGCTATTGAACCGTGCTGTCGGCTCGATCCTGCATTTGGAAGACCGCAAGCTGACCTATTACGCGGTGCCTTATGACAAGTTCGCCGAACGACGCGCCGAACGTCTGGCGCAGGCGGAATCCGAAAACGCCAAGGCCAAGGCCCGTATTGCGCATTTGCAAAGCTTCGTGGATCGCTTCCGCTATAAGGCGTCCAAGGCCGTTCAGGCCCAATCCCGCCTGAAGATGATCGAGCGCATTCAACTGGTCTCAACCCCGCAAGAGGCCGCCCTGCGTGCGTTTTCATTTCCCGAACCTGAAGAACTTTCGCCGCCGATCATCCAGATCGAAGGTGGTGTCACCGGCTATGGCGAGACCGAGGTGCTGCGTCGCCTGAACCTGCGGATTGATCAGGACGACCGGATTGCCTTGTTGGGCAAAAACGGTCAGGGCAAGTCGACCCTGTCCAAGCTGCTTTCAGACCGCCTGCCCCTGATGGCGGGCAAGATGAGCCGTTCCAACAAGCTGCGCATTGGCTATTTCGCACAGCATCAGGTGGATGAGCTTTATGTGGACGAAACGCCATTGGACCACCTGCGCCGTCTGCGTCCTGACGAAGCCCCGGGCAAGTGGCGCTCTCGGCTGGCTGGATTTGGACTGAACGCGGATCAGGCCGAAACCGAGGTTGGTCGTCTGTCCGGTGGCCAAAAAGCGCGCCTGTCGCTGCTGATCGCCACGATTGATGCGCCGCATATGCTGATCCTGGATGAACCGACCAACCACCTTGATATCGAAAGCCGCGAGGCTCTGGTCGAAGCACTGACCGCCTATTCCGGTGCAGTCGTGTTAGTCAGCCACGACATGCACCTTCTAAGCTTTGTCGCGGACCGGCTTTGGTTGGTCTCGGACGGGACAGTCAAGCCCTTCGACGGCGACCTTGAAGCGTACCGCTCTCTGTTGCTGGCACGGGACAAACCGGTCAAAGAAAAGCCGCAAGTCAGCAAGCCCAAACGCCCCTCGCGCGAGGCTATGCTGGCCTTGCGGGCCGATTTGCGCAAATGCGAGGATCGGATCGAAAAGCTGACGGATATGCATGACAAACTTTCGGCCAAACTGTCGGACCCGGCTTTGTATGAAGACGACAAGATCAACGATCTGGAAACCTGGAACCGCAAATTCGCGGAAGTGACCGAGGCGATGCAAAAGGCCGAGGCACTATGGGTTGCTGCGGCAGAACGGCTGGAACAGGCAGAAAACGTGGCATGATGAAGCCTGTCGTTGAAACCAACGCCATGATTGCAGGCATGCGCCCCGCGCTTCAGCCGGGCGAATTTGCGTTTGTTGTCTGGCCACAAGAGGAAGCCTGGCCCGAAGGCACACGGGCAAGCTGCATCGAAGCCGAAGGTCTGTCGCTGATCATCCCCGTTGGCGCCGCACCGGAAGACGCGGTGCCCATGCGCTGCATCACTCTGCAGGTTCATTCGTCGCTTGAGGGGGTGGGCCTGACCGCTGCCGTTTCGACCGCCCTTGCGGAAAACAACATTCCGGCAAACATGGTTGCCGGTTATCACCATGACCACGTGTACGTTCCCAGCACCTTGGCTGAAAAGGCTTTGGCTGTTTTGAAAGACCTGCAACAGGAGGCTGCGGGATGATCGACCTCGCTTTCTTCATCACCGCGTTCACGACCTTGTTCGTGGTCATCGATCCGTTTGGCACAACTCCGATTTTTGTTGCGATGACGCAGGGTATGGATGCCCGGACCCGTCGCATGACGGCCTATCGCACCTGTGCTGTGGCCTCGGGCATCCTGATCGCCTTTGCAGCCTTTGGTGAGGCGGTTCTGGGCTTTGTCGGCATCTCGATGGAGGCGTTCAAAGTTGCAGGCGGTGCGCTGCTGTTCCTGACCGCGCTGGACATGCTGTTCGAACGGCGCACCAAACGGCGCGAGGATCGGGCCGAAGAAGAAGAACACCCGGATCCGTCCGTTTTTCCTTTGGCTATTCCTTTGGTGGCGGGGCCCGGGTCGATTGCGACGATCATCCTTCTGGCCGGTCAGCACCCGGGGTTTCTGGGCATCGCCGAGGCAATCTTGGTGATGCTGGCCGTAATGGCCGTCGTTTTGATCTTCTTCCTGTCAGGCGGTCTGATCGCACGTATTCTGGGCAAAACCGGGTTGAATGTGCTGACCCGGTTGCTGGGGATGCTGCTGGCGGCTTTGTCGGTGCAGTTCATTCTGGATGGCCTCAAGGCCTTTGGTTTTGCATCTTAAACCCCCATATAAACAGCACGTAACTTTGGTGGGGTGAACCACATGGATGGCGGCAGCTTTGGACAACTGGTGTATCTGGTCATACTTGGCACAGTGCTGGTGTTCTGGTTCATCTCATACAATCGACAGTCCCTGAACAAGACGTTGCAACAGGTGATGGCCTGGGTGTTCATTTTTGTCGGCGTCATCGCGATTATTGGTCTTTGGGAAGATATCCGTTCTACGGTTAACCCTGCTCCGCAGATGACGGTTACTGGCGAAACGATTGAGGTACCCCGCGCATATGATGGCCACTATTATCTGCCCGTTCTGGTGAATGGCGAGCCGATCAACTTTCTTGTCGACACCGGTGCCAGCCAAATTGTCCTAAGCGCACAGGACGCGAAACGTGCAGGTATCGACCCGGATCAACTGAATTACTTTGGACGCGCCCTGACCGCCAATGGCGAGGTGCGCACCGCCCCGGTCCGGCTTGAAACTCTGACCGTCGGCCCCATCACCGATCAAAACGTATCTGCCTGGGTTAATGAGGGCGAGCTGCACAAGTCCTTGCTGGGGATGGATTACCTTCATCGATTTTCCAACATCCAATTCGCAAACGGGCGCATGATCCTGTCGCGCTGACCCTTTCAGGGCTGCATTCGATCATTGAGAACAAAATGAGAACATGCTAGCCTGCCTGCATGGCGGCTCATCTTCTTGATCAAAAACCCGCGCGCGCTGCTCCGGGGTTGAACCTACATAGTCAAATCACCCTGCAACTGGGCCGCGTGCACGAGGCATGTGGTCCTGCCCGGCGCAGCTTTGCCGTGTGGCTGGCCAGTCAGGCGCAGGGGCCCGTGCTGTGGATCTCGCCCGCGTGGGAACCAGGTCAGCTGAACCCGGACGGGATGATGCCCTTTGCCGATCCGGCCCGGTTCATCTTTGTCCACCCCACCCGCGCCGAAGATCTGTTGTGGTGCATGGAAGAGGCGCTCCGCAGCGGGGCGATCCCGTTGATCATCGGCGATCTGCCAGGCGCGCCGGGTCTGACACCGGTGCGCCGGATGCATCTGGCCGCCGAACAGGGCGGCACGATGGGGCGGGCTCCGCTTGGCCTGCTGCTGACACCTGGTGACGGTGGCGCGCAGGGGATCGAGACGCGCTGGCACATGGCTGCGGCCCATCAGGGCGAGGCCCGGCGCTGGACCCTGACCCGCCGCCGCGCCCGTGCCCTGCCCCCGGTCACATGGCAGGCCACCATGACCGCCGCCCGGTCCGGCTTGCACCTCAAGCGCATCGCGACCAACGAAGCCCCGGCCTGAAAAAGCCGCGATCACGCAATGATTGATTGGCCGGTCACAGTGCACGCCCTAGCCTTCGGGCATGACAGTAATGAACCGACGCATTTTCCTTGCCGGGCTGGCGTCCCTGCCCATTGCCCGACCGTCGCACGCGACGCTCAGCCCCTACGTTCTGTCGACAACAGACACCAGGGTCGGCTTCAGCTTCAATCTGTCGGGCGTAATGCAGTCGGGATCCATGCCAATCCGATCCGCCGATGTTAACATCGACACGCGCCAACTGCAGAACAGTCAAGTCTCGGTTGTGCTGGACGTCAGCAAGGCCAGAACGCGGTTGCCTTTTGCCCGAATGCCCATGCTCAGCCCAAGTGTACTGGATGCCAAACAGCACCCAACGATCCGGTTTGTCTCAACGAAAATTGAGCTTGGCGAACAGGGGCGCATCTCGGACGGGGCCCGCATTACGGGGGACCTGACCGTACGAGGCGTAACGCGGCCGATCACGCTGAACGCCAATCTATATCGGCAGGCAGGCACAGCGGCAGACGATCTGAACACGTTGTCCATCGGCCTGACCGGAGCCCTCAACCGGCATGACTTTGGCGCGTCAGGCTATCCTGATCTGGTTCGCGACAACGTCGGTCTGGACATCCATGCCGAGATCAGCCGTGCGCGTTAACTAACAAAGCGCAAAAAATGACTCGATAAAGTCGAATAGATGCGCGCATTGTGCGGCAACGACGCCAATCTGAGATCACTATGCGCACGATCATTTCCTTTGCCGCCCTTTTTCTTTCGGCCATTCTGTTGCAGCTGTCGACGGGCGGGGTTGGTCCGCTCGATGCTATTTCCGGAATCACGCTGGAATTCACGACCGAGCAGATCGGTCTGCTGGGTTCAGCCCATTTTATTGGCTTTTTTGTAGGGTGCTGGTGGGCACCGCGCCTGATGGGCAGTGTCGGCCATTCTCGTGCTTTCGCAGTCTGCACCGCCTTGGGCGCGATGGGATTGATCGGTCACACCCTGACAGACAATCCCTACATCTGGGCGGTTCTCAGGATCGCGTCGGGCACCTGTATTGCGGGATGCTACACCGTGATCGAAGCATGGCTGAACGCCAAGGTCACAAATGAAACGCGCGGGCGGGCCATGGGGACCTATCGGCTTGTAGATCTGGGTGCCTCGCTGGGCGCACAGTTGATGATCGCGGTACTGCCGCCTGCCTCTTACGTGTCCTACAACCTTTTGGCGATCCTATGCTGTGCCTCGCTGCTGCCCCTGACCCTGACACGTGCCAGCCAACCGCAAACACCGAACACGCAGCGGCTGCGGCCCAAGCTTGCATGGGCATGTTCCCCGCTGGCTGTGGCCGGCGTGATCGTCTCGGCGCTCAGCTCTGCGTCCTTCCGCATGGTTGGTCCGGTCTACGGGCAAGAAGTCGGGCTGGGCGTGGACCAGATCGCGTTCTTCCTTGCCTCGTTTGTTTTGGGCGGGGCGCTGGCACAGTATCCACTGGGCTGGCTGGCCGACAAATATGACCGACGCTGGGTTCTGATCTGGTTGTCTGCCGCTGCTGTACTGAGCTGCGGGTTCACGATGGCTGCAAGCGGGACCGGGACACTTGGGGTGATGCTGGCCGCCGGGTTCTTTGGTCTGACGACCTTTCCGATCTTTTCGCTGTCTTCGGCCCACGCAAATGACTTTGCCACCAGTGAAGAACGGGTCGAACTGTCTGCGGCCCTGATGTTCTGGTATGCCTTGGGCGCAATTGCATCGCCCTATATTTCCTCGACACTGATCGAGCAGTTTGGCCCCGGCGCTTTGTTTGCCTTTGTGGCCGTCGGACATCTGGGGTTGATCATATTTGGTCTTGCACGGATGCGCACTCGCCCGACGCCGGAAGAGCGGACAAACTATGTCTACGCTCCGCGTACATCCTTTACCGTCGGGCGCCTGTTGAAACGCTCTCGGGAAGAATAAATAAGGGCCGGGAAATTCCCGGCCCATTTGTTCTTTGCTCGTTTTTTACTGAGTCGGCGACGTCTCTTCCTCGACAATCTCGACCGCGTCTGTTGGTTCAGGCGTCGCCTCTAACGCACCGTTCACTACTCCGCCGACACCGTTTTCCATCGACAGACCCAGCTCCTCGCCCAGCTTCTTGAGCGCGGGCATCTGCACAGCCATGCCCATGATCGAGTCCAACGCCTGATTGACCACCGGCTTGTCGCTGTTGGCCGCTCCACCGCCTGAAGCACCGGCACCGATCCCACCAACCTGATGGATTTTGATCGAGTCGATCTTTTCGGCCGGTTTCACCATTTCCGAGATGATCGACGGCATCGTCTCGATGCGCGCCATATCGACTTTCATACGAATCTGCGCCGCGGACAGAGCGTTGTCGGCTTCAACAATGGCGCGCTTACCTTCCGCTTCGGCCAGCATGTCGTTCTTCTTGGCTTCGGCTCGAATGTTCAACGCATCCGCTTCGGCCTGAGCTTCTTCACGACGCGCTTCGGCACGGTCAGCGGCGGCCTCTTTCTCGGCCTGCGCGGCCAGACGGATCGCAGTCGCCTGACGTTCCGCTTCGCGCGTCGCTTCGATCAATACGATCTGCTTCTGGCGTTCAGCATCGGCCACTTCGCGGGCGGTCACGACGGCCTCGGTCGCCTTTGTCGCCTCGGCCCGGGCGAGGTCAGCAGATGCACGCGCACGGCTTTCCTCTTCGGATTTCTGCGCGATGATGATCTGACGCTCTTGTTCCGCCACTTCGATCTCACGTTCTTTCGCAATCTCAGCATCGCGGATCTTGCGCTCGCGCTCGATCTCGGCCCCGCGGATGGCTTCTTCACGGGCGATCCGGGCACGTTCGGTTTCGCGCACCGAGTCTTCGGTCCGCGCCGCAATCTCGGCCTCTTGAGCCACGCGCAGGGTTTCGACCTTCTGAGTCTGTTCGATCCGCGCCTGTGCCTCGTCCTGCTCGATCAGCAGTTTCTGACGCTCGGCCTCCATCGCGGCGCGACGCACTTCAACCTCGGCATCCGCATCAATCTGCGCACGCTCTTTTTTCGAGGCTGCAATCACCTCGGCCAGTTTGCGCATACCCACAGCGTTAAAGGCGTTATTCTCGTCCAGTGCTTCGAACGGTGTCTGGTCAAGCGCAGTCAGCGACACGGATTCCAGCGACAGGCCGTTCTTCAACAGGTCTTCGGACACCGCATTCTGCACCTCTTGCACGAAGTCAGCGCGGTTCTCGTGCAGCCCGTCCATAGTCATCTGCGCGGCCACGGCACGCAAACCGTCGATCAGTTTACCTTCGATCATCTCGCGCAGCTGTTCGACGTCAAAGGTGCGTGAGCCCAGCGTCTGTGCGGCGCGCGCGATGCCTTCTTCAGTCGCCATGACCGAGACGTAGAACTCGACGCCCACATCCACGCGCATGCGGTCCTGAGTGATCAGCGCGGCTTCACCGCTGCGCTGCACTTCAAGGCGCAGGGTTTTCATGTTCACAGGGCTGACCTCGTGCAGCAACGGCACAATGACCACACCGCCATCCATGATGACTTTTTTACCGCCCGCCCCGGTTTTCACCAGGCTCACTTCGCGGGTCGCGCGTTTATAAAGGCGGCCAAGGACAAGGCCCATGAATAACAGGACGGCCAGAATGGTGACGACCGTAATCGCCAGGAATGAAACTTCCATGCAAAATCCTCCGATTTAAGAGTTGGTAATTTGGTTAGTCCGACAAGCCGACCAGAACGAACCGGTCGCGCCGTCTGTCGCGCAGCACCAACACGTCGGTGCCTTGCTCAAGGATGTCTTTGTCTTGCAGCGGCTCGGCGCGCAGGTGATGGGTGTTTCCGAACCGGTCCATCACGCGCACCTCGGCAGGGCGGCCACGAGACGCCGTTCCTTGTGAGATCACTCCGCGACGGCGGGCCAGCATCCGTTCGGACATCGCCTCAGTCTCGGTCTTCGGCAACAGGCGGGCGAACACGGCTCCAAAGCCACGTGCGAACCACAGACCAAACGCACCTGCCGGGATTGCGGCCATCCAGCTTGGCAGATCAAAGCCCAACAAATCACGCAGCGCCAATTGCAGGCCGATGCCCGACAGACCAAAACCCGCCAGCAACACAACAAGCCAGATCATGAAGGGCACCTTGCCAATCCCCAACCAAGCCATCGGCCCGGCAGCGGCGGCATCAGGCACGTCCGTCTCAATATCGGCAAGTTCAAACTCGCCCAATTCAATGTCGGCATCTATGTCGAGATCGAAGTCTGCGACATCCAGATCCGGGACGTCCACAGCATCCAGATCGACCTCGCCCTCGCCTGCCAGCAGGCTTCCACCCAGCACCAGAGCGATCAGCTCTAGGGCCAGCAGGCCAAACAGCAGCGCAAGCGCCATGGTAAAGGGCACGAATGCACCCTCAAGCAGGAAGTCGAACATTAGCAATATGCCCTCGTTTTTGTATACTTTTGTATACAATCAATATGGGTAGTCGTAATAAAAATACAAGAGATCGTGATTCTGTTTTCAACCTATGGGTAGTGTGGACATCTGTTGACCTGCAATCGCTATTCAATTGATAAAGCGTTTTTTGACCGGATCGTGGCATTTCAGGACATCCACGCAAAACCCGGCCTTTTGCTGGCGGGTTACATAAGGTAGACGAGCGCGCAGACAGTTACGTGGACACGCAAAATGGCTCGGATTCTCATCACCTCGGCGATCCCTTACATCAACGGGATCAAGCACCTCGGCAATCTGATCGGCTCGCAATTGCCAGCCGACCTGTACGCACGCTACCAGCGTGGCCGGGGGAATGAGGTCATGTTCCTGTGCGCCACAGATGAACACGGCACGCCCGCGGAACTCGCGGCGGCCAAAGCCGGTAAGCCCGTGGCCGAATATTGCGCTGACATGTACGCGGTTCAGGCCGATATCGCCAACCGGTTCGGCCTCAGCTTCGATCACTTTGGCCGCTCGTCCAGCGAACAAAACAAACGCCTAACCCAGCATTTCGCAGGCAAGCTGGACGACGCCGGCCTGATCCGAGAGGTCAGCGAGAAACAGGTCTATTCCAACGCAGATGGTCGGTTTCTGCCCGACCGCTATATCGAAGGCACCTGCCCCAACTGCGGGTACGACCGCGCACGCGGCGATCAGTGCGAGAACTGCACCAAGCAATTGGATCCGACCGATCTGATTGAGCCACGCTCGGCCATTTCCGGCTCGACCGATCTGGAAGTGCGCGAAACTAAGCATCTTTATCTGCGCCAGTCGGCGATGAAGGATCAACTGGACGCGTGGATCGACAGCAAGACCGATTGGCCGGTCCTGACCACATCGATTGCCAAGAAATGGCTACATGACGGCGACGGTCTTCAAGACCGGGGCATCACCCGCGATCTGGACTGGGGGGTTCCGGTCAAAAAAGGAGATCAGGACTGGCCCGGCATGGAAGGCAAGGTCTTTTACGTCTGGTTCGATGCGCCCATCGAATACATCGCCTGCGCCAAGGAATGGGCGGATGCCAGCGGCCGAACCGATGCCGATTGGGAGCGCTGGTGGCGCACCGACAGAGGCGCGGATGACGTGCGATATGTGCAATTCATGGGCAAAGACAACGTCCCCTTCCACACCTTGTCTTTCCCGGCCACCATCCTGGGCACAAATTCGCACAATGAAGACACCGGATCGTCCGAGCGCTGGAAGCTGGTCGATTATATCAAGTCTTTCAACTACTTGAACTATGATGGCGGCCAGTTCTCGACCAGCCAGGGGCGCGGCGTGTTCATGGATCAGGCGCTTGAGATCCTGCCCGCCGACTATTGGCGCTGGTGGCTGCTGAGCCATGCGCCCGAAAGCAGCGACAGTGAGTTCACCTGGGAAAATTTCCAACAATCGGTGAACAAGGACCTAGCTGATGTTTTGGGCAACTTCGTCAGTCGCATCACCAAGTTCTGCCGCTCGAAGTTTGGCGAAGCTGTGCCAGAAGGCGGCAGCTATGGTGAACGCGAACACGCCTTGATCGACGAGTTGACCCGCCGCGTCCGCGCCTATGAAGGCCATATGGAAGCGATGGAGGTTCGCAAATCCGCGCAGGAGCTACGAGCGATCTGGGTTGCGGGCAATGAATACCTTCAAGCTGCGGCCCCATGGTCGACCTTCAAAGAAAACCCTGAACAGGCCGCCGCTCAGGTGCGACTGGGACTGAACCTGATCCGTCTTTACGCTGTGCTCAGCGCGCCGTTCGTACCGGACACCTCAGCCCGTATGCTCAGCGCGATGAACACACTGGACACAGGCTGGCCCGAAGATGTGGCCGCGGCATTGGACGCCCTGCCCGCCGGTCACGCATTTACTGTGCCAGATGTTCTATTCGCGAAAATCACGGACGAGCAGCGCGAAGACTGGCAGGAAAGATTTGCAGGTACGCGCACCTGACCCTCTTTCAGTGCAATTGATCTTCGGGGGCCATACGACCCCCGTTTTGTTTGCGAACGAAAGCAAAGTGAACTTCTAAACCAGCCAAAGCGCTGAAATAATTTGTGCTGCCTGCAGCCGTTTCCCGTGTCATCGCGCTTGAGAAACCAAGTTAAAAAAGTCATCCTGATACCAAGTTCTTCCGACTCGGGCCTCTAACGCGGTGTGCCCGGCATTATTTCTTACCGTCACGCACGAGGCTTTCGCCATGTCCCCAGCACTTTTTTCTTCCACCCGGACCAGCAGGCCATTGGCCGCAGCGATTGTGCTGTTGTCTGTGGGATTGGCGTCTCCACTCGCCGCCCAGGAAGAAAGCGCGCCTCCGAAAGTGTCAATTTCGGCAGCGTACACTGAAGAGATTACCGACGAAGCCACCTTTATCGGACGCGCCGAGGCGATCAACAACGTCGATATTGTTGCCCGCGTGAACGGGTTTCTTAACAGCCGCGAGGTCGAGGATGGCGCAACCGTCAAGGAAGGTGATCTTCTGTTCACGATTGAGCCCGACCTCTATGAGGCCACGCTTGAAGCCCGCAAGGCCGATCTGAACCGGGCTGAAGCAAATCTTGAATTGGCCAAGGTCGATCTGGCCCGGAAGGAAGAGCTGTATAAGCGCGACGCCACACCGGAATCGGAACGCGACATTGCCCGCGCCAACGAACTGGTGGCTGAGGCCGAAGTCAAAGCCGCAAACGCAGCGATCCAGCAGGCTGAACTAGACCTGAGCTATACACAGATCCACGCGCCGTTCGATGGGCGTATCGGCAGCATCACTACCAGCGTGGGTGACGTTGTGGGGCCAACAAATCCGCCGCTGGTCAATATCGTGAGTGAAACGCCGATCTACGTGAACTTTTCACTGAACGAAAAGCTGTTTACGTCGGTTTTGCAAACCTACGGTGAAAGTTCCGCTTCATTGGCGGAAAGCTCGCAGAGCCCCAATGTGCATGTCATTCTGCCCAATGGCACCGAACTGGATGAAGTTGGCCGCATCGTGTTCGTCGACAACCGCATCGATCCGTTAACGGGCGCTATCACGGTCCGGGCGCAATTCGACAATACCGCCCGTCTGATCCTGGATGGTGCCTTTGTGAACGTTCAGATCGAAGCGCTGGAACCAACCTTGCAGGTACTGGTGCCTCAGGCCGCGTTGCAACGCGATCAGCGGGGTGAGTTTGTTCTGGTGGTCAATGACCAACAGATGGTCGAGCAACGCTATATCACCACCGGCGACACGGTTGGCACTGCGATCATCGTGACCGACGGTTTGCGTGAAGGCGAAAGTGTGATTGTCGAGGGCCTGCAGCGGGTCCGCCCCGGCGTGGCCGTAGACGCGGTCGTAGCCTCTGAGCAGCCGGGAGAATAACTGATGTTCTCAGCCCTGTTCATCAGCCGGCCAAAGCTGGCGCTTGTCATTTCGTTGGTGCTGACCATCATGGGCGGCATCGGCTATATGGTTCTGCCCGTCGCGCAGTTCCCAGACATCACGCCACCGGTGGTCAGCGTTACAACCACTTATACCGGCGCCAACGCCGAAACTGTTGAAAACACCGTCGCCGCACCAATCGAAGCGCAGGTCAACGGTGTGGACGACATGATCTACATGACGTCCACGTCTTCGGACAACGGATCTTACTCGCTAAACGTCACATTCGAGGTCGGCACCGACCCTGATATCGCGTCGGTAAACGTTCAGAACCGCGTTGCGCAGGCGATGTCGTCGTTGCCGACCGAGGTGACGTCTTCGGGTGTGGTCACGCAGAAATCGTCGACCAACATGCTGATGCTGGTCACGCTGACCTCGCCCAACGGCACCTATGACAGCGTGTTTTTGTCAAACTATGCCTCAATCAACCTGCGTGACGCGCTGGCGCGTGTGCAGGGCGTGGGTAAGGCGGACGTCCTGACCAACCTTGAATACGCCATGCGTATTTGGATGGACCCGGACAAGATGGCAGCCCTGTCCATCACACCCGGCGACGTCATCAACGCGATCCGCGAGCAAAACATCGAAGTGTCTGCGGGATCCATCGGTTCTCCTCCGGTGCCTGAAGGGCAAACGTTTCAATATACAATCAAATCCAAGGGTCGCCTGACGTCAGCGGATGAGTTCGCGGACATTGTCATCCGTACCGGGGCTGACGGCGCTATCGTGCGCGTCAAGGACATCGCCCGGACGGAACTTGGGGCGCAATTCTATTCGGCCTCAGGCTATTTCCAGGCTGTTCCGGCCACGGTGATCGGCATCTACCAAGCGCCTGGCGCAAACGCGCTGGCGGTGTCCGAGCGTGTGCAGGCAGAGTTGGAACGCCTGTCCCGTGCGTTCCCGACAGACGTGGAATATGAAGTGCCGTTCAACACCACCGACTTTGTCGAGGCATCTCTGAACGACGTTGTATCGACCCTGATCCTGACCTTCATCCTTGTGATCTCGGTTGTGTTTGTATTTCTGGGCAGTTGGCGCGCAACGGTCATCCCCGCGGTCGCCATCCCGGTGTCACTGATCGGGACATTTGCGTTCCTACTGGCCTTTGGCATGTCGCTGAACACGATTTCGCTGTTCGCGCTGGTTTTGGCCATCGGCATTGTGGTGGATGACGCCATCGTGGTGGTCGAAAACGTTGAACGTATCATCGCAGACGAAGGGCTGCCTCCTGCCGAAGCAACCCGCAAGGCGATGGGCCAAATCACCGGCCCGGTCATTGCAACCACACTGGTTCTGCTGGCTGTGTTTGTGCCGGTGACCTTTATGCCCGGCATCTCGGGACGACTGTATTCGCAGTTCGCCGTCACCATTTCGACCGCAGTTGTGATTTCGTCCATCAACGCGCTGACGCTGTCGCCTGCCCTGTGTGGTCTGGTTCTGCGGGAACGTTCAGGCCCGCCCAAGGGGCTGCTGGCTGTGTTCGAAGGCTTTATCGGCACGGTTCGAAACGGCTATGTGGCGATTGTACGTAAGCTGCTGGTCTTCCCTGCCATCGCACTGGCCGTCGTCGTCGGTCTTGGTCTGGGCACCGGAACAATCATGTCGAACACTTCGGCCGGGTTTATCCCGCTTGAAGATAACGGCTATCTCTTTGTTGACGTTCAACTGCCCGACGCCGCCACTCTGGAACGGACGGAAACCGTGACGGCGCGTCTGGACGATCAGATACGAGAAATCCCCGGAGTGGCCAGCACAGTTCTGGTCAACGGGTTCTCGCTTTTGAACGGCACAATCACCAACGGTGCCGCGATCTTTGTGAACCTCGACAACTGGGCGGACCGGCAGGAAGAAGACCTGAGCGCGGATGCAATCCTGGCCAAGGTCCTTGCCATCGCCAACGCCGAATCTGCCGCCTCAATCGTGGCCTTCAACCCGCCGCCCATTCAAGGTCTGGGCATGTCGGCGGGTGTCGAGATGGAGGTACAGCAGACCGGTGGTGGCTCACCGCAGGATCTGGCCTCGGCCGTAGGGTCATTCGTATACGCTGCGAACCAGAGGCCCGAGATTGGGCAAGCCTACACCACGTTCCGCGCCAACGTTCCGCAGCTTTTTGTCGATCTTGATCGAGAAAAAGCCAAGACGCTGGACGTTTCAGTGGCCGAGGTTTTCCAGACGATGCAGGCGCAGTTGGGGTCCTACTATGTCAACGACTTCAACCTGTTTGGTCGCGTTTACCGTGTGATGATTCAGGCGGACGGCACTTATCGGGACAATGTCGAAGACATTGCCAACCTGTATGTCCGGTCTCAAAAAGGCGACATGGTTCCGCTGGGTACGCTGATTGATGTGGAAAACGTGCTTGGCCCGGTTCTTCTGAAACGCCACAATCTGTTCCGCTCGGCGACGGTAACGGCAGTGCCCGCACCGGGTCTGTCCAGTGGCGACGCCATCACGGTGATGACGGAAGAATCTGCAACCGCCCTGCCCCCCGGCTATGCGTTCGAATGGACCGGCACGGCGCAGCAACAGCTGGCCTCGGGCAGTTTGGTGATCATCATCCTCGGGCTTGCGATCCTGTTTGGATACCTGTTCCTGGTCGGACAATACGAAAGCTGGACGATGCCTGTTTCGATCCTTCTTTCCGTTGTTGTGGCCCTGTTCGGGGCCGTGGCAGCCGTGGCGATCGTTGGCAGCGACATCAACCTCTACACGCAGATCGGGATGATCATGCTTGTGGGGCTTGCGTCGAAAAACGGTATTCTGATCGTTGAATTTGCGATGGAGCAACGTGCCAATGGCTTGTCGATCAAAGATGCTGCGGCAGAGGCCGCTTTCCAGCGGTTCCGGGCTGTGATGATGACAGCCTTATCATTCCTGCTGGGCGTTGTTCCCCTTTTGGCTGCAAACGGCGCGGGTGCCGCCAGCCAAAAGGCGATTGGTGTTGCCGTTTTTGGCGGCATGCTGGCTGCAACCGTGGTCGGTGTCATCGTGGTGCCAGTTCTCTACGCGTTGATGCAAAGCATGCGAGAGTGGTTGAAAGGTAGTAAAAACGATCCCGGCCCGTCCGAAACCGCCGCATGATCCAAAAAAGCCCCGCAGTTCAGCGGGGCTTTTTTCTTATTGCGATCTTTCGCGCCGTCGTCTGGCGATGTTGTGGATCACCTGTTTTGCATCGACCGGCGGTTCTTGTTCGACCCTGCGATACTCTGATCCGTCCTTGCGCCGCGTCAGCAACCCGCAGGAAATCATCGTGCGGCGCAAAGTTGCCGGATCGTCAAAACAATGCTCGGCATTGAGACACGCGTTAACCTCGGCCTCATGCAAAGTCTTGCTTGACGGTACAGCAGCCCAGAGCGCCCAAAGCGAAAGGGTTTGCACCGAACGCTTCGAAGGCCACTGCCTCAACCTGCCTTCTATGTCGAACAGATGAAGCGTGCGTTCAACCAACCGGGCATTCGGCGCTGGTGGATCGGACCGGTTCTGTAGCCTGCGGTTTGCGGCACTGTCGGCCCGCATATGTTGCACATTCTGAAACCCGGCTGCACGCGCGACCATGTTCATCAGCGTCAGGTGCGATGGGCTGGCGGCTCCTAGCTGGTTGGACAAGGTTCGAACGAACGGGGTCAGATCATCAATATGTAAGGGGACTGGCGTTTTGCTCATCACACATCCACATCGGGCGTTCTGCGCATTCGTTGGCCGCTGACCTGACGAAGCAACGCCCTGAGTGTTGCGATGTCAATTATGTCTCACAGGCAGGTTTAGCACTCTGAACCAGAGCAGCGGCGCCTCGGTGTCTGCCGACCGTCTCCAAGGGCTAACACAACAGGAGTCCACCGCCAAGGGTCTTACGACCCCTGTCACGCGGCGCGACGCTCAGCCATCCATTCATCGATCCGCGCTATCTGATCCTTGTTCAGACGAAGACCCAGTTTGTTGCGCCGCCATACAATGTCATCGGCGGTGCGCGCATATTCCTTGTCCATCAGCCAAGCGACCTCTTGCGCAGTCAAGGTTGCGCCAAAGTCTTCGCCCAGATCGGCGGCCTGTTTTGCACCAACTAGAACATCACGCGCCTCAGTGCCGTATGCGCGGATCAAGCGTGCGGCCCAAGCGGTGGTGAGGAACGGATACTTTGCAAGAAGGTCGCTTTTTAGAGTGTCGACGGCATCAACTGGAAAGTCTCCACCGGGCAAAGCGACACCTGCTGTCCACGAACCGGACAGATCCGGAAAGAACTCGGCCACCTTTTCCAGCGCGCTTTCCGCAAGCCTGCGATAGGTGGTGATCTTGCCGCCAAACACGTTCAAAACGGGTGCCCCACCCTGCGCATCGACCTTCAACGTATAATCACGCGTCGCTGCAGTGGCGCTGCTGGCCCCATCGTCATACAGAGGACGCACACCGGAATAGGTCCATACAACATCATCGCGGGTCACGGCGCGTTTGAAGTATTTCGATGCGAAGGCGCAGAGATACTCCTGCTCAGCCTCGGTACAAACCGGCTTGGTGGACGGATTCGGATGATCCTGATCAGTTGTGCCGATCAGGGTAAAATCCTGCTCATATGGAATGGCAAAAATGATGCGGCCATCTTCGCCCTGAAAGAAATAGCACTTGTCGTGATCGTACAATTTGGGCGTCACGATATGGCTGCCGCGTACCAACCGAACACCCTCGCGCGAGTTCACACGGATCTTGGTCTGGATGATGTCGCCAACCCACGGACCGCCCGCGTTGATCAGCATTTTCGCCTTGATCACACGGGTCTCATCGCTGTCGCGGTCCCGCACGGTCACTTCCCACAGATCTCCCACACGCTCGGCCGAGATCACCTCGGTCCGCACCATGATCTGTGCGCCGCGCGCCTCAGCATCCCGCGCATTCAGGACCACCAGACGGGAATCTTCGATCCAACAGTCGGAATATTCATAGGCCGTTTCGAACTTGTCCTGCAGAGGGTTTCCTTCAGGGGCCGTACGCAGGTTCAGTGACGTTGTTCCGGGCAAAATTTTGCGCCCACCCAGATTATCGTACAAGAACAACCCCAACCGGATCAGCCATGCCGGACGCCGCCCCCGCATCCACGGCATCACCGTGCTGAGCAAACGCGATGTCGGTGTCTCGGAATCGAACCGCATATCTTTGTGATATGGCAACACAAATCGCATCGGCCAGCTGATGTGCGGCATGGCCCGCAGCAGGGTTTCACGTTCGATCAGCGCTTCGCGCACCAGACGGATTTCAAAATATTCCAGATACCGCAACCCGCCGTGAAACAGCTTGGTCGAGGCCGAAGACGTAGCCGATGCCAGATCGTTCATTTCCGCCAGCGCCACTGAAAGGCCCCGTCCAGCGGCGTCTCGGGCAATACCGCAGCCATTGATGCCGCCGCCGATGATGAAAAGGTCTGTGATCTGGTCTTCTGTCGACTGCATGTCCAATGATTCCCCGCCAGGCATGATCAGGCGCATTAGCCAGAATGTTCTTCGTATGGTCAATGTTTATGTTCGTTTATTTTCTTTTTGCAACGCTGATATGAAAAATACGCAGCGCTTCTTGCCAATTTCACCCAAAAGAACAAAAACGAAAGAACGCATTACCTTGGACCCGCCCTATGTCTCTTTCCTTTCGCCAATCCGACATTCTGGAAATTGCCAGCTCTGAGGGGCGCGTCACCGTTGAGGGGCTAGCCGAACGATTTGGCGTTACTGTTCAAACGATCCGACGCGATCTGACGGAGCTGGCGGATGCGGGCAAGCTTGACCGGGTCCACGGCGGCGCGGTTTTGCGGTCTGGCGTCTCAAATATCGGTTATGAAGATCGCCGTGCCCTGAATGCGGATGCCAAAACCAGCATCGCGAAAGCCTGCGCCCTGGATATTCCGGATGGGGCGTCGATCTTCATGAATATCGGCACATCGACCGAGGCCGTGGCACGGCAATTGCTGAACCACAAGAACCTGATGGTCGTGACGAACAATATGAATGTCGCCAACATTCTGATTGAAAACCCAGACTGCGAAATCGTGATGGCAGGTGGCGTGCTTCGGCGGGCTGATGGCGGGTTGATCGGAAATTTGACTGTATCGACAATCCGGCAATTCAAGTTCGATCTGGCCGTTATCGGATGCTCGGCCCTAGATAGCGACGGTGATCTTTTGGATTTCGATTTTCAGGAGGTTCAGGTCAGCCAAACCATTATCGCACAGGCGCGTCGTACCTGTTTGGTCGCTGATCAATCAAAATTCCAACGCTCTGCTCCGGCTCGGATCGCCTCGCTCAGCGAGATCGACAGTTTCTATACCGATAAGCACCTGCCCCACGAACTTGGTCAAAAATGCGTAGACTGGAATACGGCGCTGCACATTGCCGATTGACGTAATTTATCCGTGTCTTTTCCCGACCTGTTCTTGCCAGACGGGTAATGGCCTGACAGTATCGCCACAAAGTGATCATTGCAGGGATGGGGAGCCTGGGCGGTGATGCACCCGAGTCAGGTTTTTCTGCCAAGCCCGGTAACAAAACACGCCGACCGATCCCCAGAAAACAACCAGCGGGACCCGCACCCCGGCAGGAGGCAACATGGGACTATTGGGCCAGCCTTTGGGCTATTACGATTACCTGACATTTGTGGCATTGATCCTGCTGCTTGCTGCAGTGATGGCAGTTTTCTTGTTTCTGATGGGGCTTCCGGGACGGATCGCGATCAAACGCAATCACCCGCACGCAGAAGCTGTCAAGATCATGGGATGGATGGGATTTCTAGCCGTGGTTCCTTGGGTTCACGCCTTTATGTGGGCGTTTCACGATGGTGTCACCGTCGACATGCGCCGTGGTCCGGACGAAGAGAAAGACGCCATTCGCGATGAAATCAAACGTCTGGGCGGCAAGGTAAAATCGGAATACCAGGATCGTCTGGACACAGACGATACCCAGCAAGGCTAAGACCGAAGGAAAGCAAGACCTATGTTCGTCGCCCTTGGCATCACTCTTTTCTACATCATTTTTGTCTGGCTCATTTTCTTCAAGCTGGAATTGCTGAAATTCAACATTGCCTGGGGCATCGTCTCGTTCTGGGTGGGTGCACACCTGCTGTTGATCTTTCTTGTGGCTTTGCGCTTCTTTCAGCCTTTTTCGGTAGACAGCCATGTGGTGCGTTCGACGATACAGATCGTACCTAAACTGACGCAGCCCACAATTTTGACCGAGGTGCTGGTTGAGCCGAACACTCAAGTGACCAAGGGCGACCCGCTGTATCGTTTCGATGATACGGTGTTTTCGCTAGCGGTGGACAATGCCAAGGCGCAACTGGTCGCGGCCGAGCAGAACGCGAAAATTCTGGAACAGGATGTCATCGCCAAAACCGAAGCTGTTGAGCGGGCGAATGCGCAACTGGCCTATGCCATAACGGAACAGGCCCGGTACGAGAACCTGGTACCTGCCGGCGGCGCACGACAGGACGAGCTGGACCGTTGGAACGAGCAAGTCGCCGAAGATCAAGCCGGCGTGAAACAGGCCGAGGCCAATCTGAACAAGGCACAGCTGGCGCTGGAATCGCAGATCGACGGTGTGAATACCGGCATTCTTCAGGCCCAGGCGCAGCTTTCTGAGGCCGAGTATTTCCTGGAAAACACAACGATTTATGCCCCTGAAAACGGGATGATCGTCTCGCAGCAGGCGCGCCCGGGGCTTGTCGTTGGTGATATTCGTTTGGGCGCGATTGCCAGTTTCGTAACCGAGGACAACCCCTATCTCCTTGCCACATTCCGCCAGCAGAACCTGAAGTTTGTTGAGCCGGGGCAAGAGGTTGAAGTGGCGCTTGACCTTTACCCCGGTGAAATCCTGACCGGCAAAGTCGAGGCGATCTGGTGGGCGACACGGCAAGGGCAGCTCATCCCATCTGGGCGCCTGCCCGGTTTTGAATTGCCCAAACTGCCCGGTCGGATCGCTGTACAGATCACGGTCGATTTACCCGAAGGACATACTTTCCCCGCAGGTGGCCATGCGGCCGTGGCAATTTACACGGGCATGGGAAAAAGCTTTGAATTCCTGAGGCGCATCAACATCCGCCTCTATTCCTTCGCCAACTTCATCCGACCGCTGGATATCTGAGGATGCGCGCCATGACACTCCGCCGTTTTCTGGGAACTGCCCTTTGCGCTGCTACTCTGGTGGCTTGCGCACCAGTGGGACCGGATTTCGTGCGCCCGAACTCTCCGGTCGTGAAGCAATGGATCGAAGTGAACAACCCCAGCACCGGCCAAAGCGGCCTGACATCGCGCAGCGCACCCGTGGTGAAATGGTGGGAGACGTTCAATGACCCCACCCTCAACAGGCTGATTGCCGAAGCTTACGCGCAAAACCTGACCCTTCAGGTCGCGGGGGCTCGCGTGTTGCAGGCCCGTGCACAGTTAGGCATCGCATTTGGTGAGCTTTACCCGCAATCCCAAGCAATTGGCGGGTCGTTGCAGCGCCGACAAATCAGCGACAGTCTTGGACCCATTGCCGATATCAACCGCATCATCCCACTAGATACGGAATTTTCAACTTCGCAAGTCGGTTTCGATGCCCAGTGGGAGCTGGACGTCTGGGGCGCACAGCGGCGCGGGGTGCAGGCCGCGCGGTCTAATCTGGCACTTCAGGTGGCCAATTACGACGACGCGTTGGTGACACTGACCGGGGATGTGGCTGCTTTGTACGTCAACATCCGCGCGTTACAGGAATCTTTGGCAATCGCCCGCGAAAACATCAAGTTGCAGCAAGACTCTGCGGACCTGACCCAATTGCGTTTCAACAACGGTGTCACCACCGAGTTGGACGTGCAGGAGTCTACCGCCCTGCTCAACAACACCAAAGCTTTGGTGCCCGAGCTGGAAAGTGACTTGCAACAGACCAAAAATGCTCTGGCCGTGCTGTTGGGTGTCACGCCATCCCGGATGACAAGCTTGTTGGGGAACTCGGGCCGCATCCCGTCCGCGAGGACAAATGTCGCCGTGGGTGTACCTGCCGAACTTCTGCGCCGCCGCCCGGATGTGCGGGCCGCGGAACTGGCTGCTGCGACGCAATCGGCACAGGTGGGCATCGCGATGGCGGATCTTTATCCGCAATTCGTGCTGTCCGGCTCGATTGGCCTACAGGCTTCGGGCGGGCGCGACCTGTTCAGCGGCAACAGCACCACCGGTCTGGCCAGCGCTGGCGTCGTCTGGAACGTGCTGAACTATGGCCGCATCAAGAACAATGTCCGCGCACAGGATGCTGCCTATCAAGCGCTGATCGCCAATTACCAGAACACCGTTTTGACCGCGTATTCCGAGGTTGAAAGCGCCATGGTCGCCTATACGCAGGCACGTAAACAGGTTGGATTCTATCAGCAAAGCGTCGACGCCTCGCGCAAGGCGGCTGAGATTGCGGTCAGCCAGTACACGGACGGCATTGCCAGCTATTCTCGTATTCTGAACACGCAAACCGCGTTGTTACGCTCACAAGCCAATCTGATCGAAGCGCGTCAGCAAGTATCCAGCAATCTGGTCGCGGTGTACAAGGGGTTGGGCGGCGGTTGGCAAATCCGTCAAAATCAGGAGTTTCTGCCCGAGACCGTGTTGGCCGAAATGGCCTATCGCACCGATTGGGGCGATCTGCTGCAGAAAACCCCAACCGGTGCCAGCCTGAACTGATCCTACTTTGTCAGACCGCGCAGCCCGCCTGAGATCAGGATATTGACCTCATAAAGGATACGCGGCGCGGCCAACCCGCCGGGGCTGGCCAGATAATTCGGGCTCCATTCCGGGTCAAACTTCTGCTTGAAGCTGCGCAAGCCTTCGAAATGATAAAACTGTTCGCCGTGCTCATAAACGAACCCTCCGATCCGGTTCCAGAGCGAGGCATGTTGCCGGTTTTCTATGCCTGAAAACGGCGCAGCCCCCAGCGAGAACCAGTGAAAGCCCTGTTCCGAGCCCCACACCATCATCTCGGCAAACAGTGCGTCCATCACAAAGCTGGGGCTGTCAGGCTCATAGCGCATCAGGTCCAGCGACAGTTCGGATTTGTTGCCGCCTTGGAACAGGTTGGCGAACGCCTTGATCTTGCCGGAGTTTCCGTCGCGCAATACCGCGTGATCGAAATAAGACAGGTACTGATCGTCAAAGCCCCCAAGCGCAAATCCTTTTTCGGCACCGGCCTTTTGCTCGAGCCAATGATCTGAAATCTCGCGCAATTCTGGCAATACCGGTGCTAGTTTTTCCTTTGGGATAATCTCGAATACATAGCCTTCCCGCTCGGCCCTGTTCTTGGCCTGCCGGAACCGCTTGCGCGACTTTCCGTCCAGCGAGAAATCTTGCAACGGCACGCGCGCGACCTCACCTATTTTCAGGATCGACAGACCCAGATCCAGAAAGGTTGGCAGATATTTGGTCGAGACACTGTAGAACGCACACAGCTTTCCTTCACGATCCGCCATTTCCCGAAGCTGCCAGATCAATTGACGGCCTGCGACCTCATCCCCTACTGGCTCCCCTTTTGAGATCACCGCGTTGCCCGTATCGGCATAAGCAATGAAGGCCGTTTCATCCGGTGAGATCAGAAACTGCTTGTCGCCGGTCAACGAGATCTGGGACTCGGTATCCTCGCATTCCATCACCAACCGTTCGACAACCTCGGGGATTTCGGTGCGTTGTGGTGTTGGAATTTCGCGTCCGAACAGAGAGTTCACGGCCACCACTCCGACGATCACAGCCACAACAAAGCTCGAGCGTAAGAACCTCGAAGCGTCGCCATTCCAAGCAAACTCCCACCACAAAGCGTTTTGGTATTCCACATGGGAATACGCGAACAGCCCGATCCAGAAAATGACCGCCAGCAACACAACAACACTGATCAGCCATGGGATGTTCAGGCGAAAGATCGAAGCGCCGCTGACCCTGTAGAACGCACCACGGAACAGGGCCAAAACACCTATCGTCCCCAACATCGACACCGCTTCGTGCGTGTCCAAACCCTTGGCAAGGGACGCGAAGAAGCCCGCCGCCATCAACAACATCGCCACCACCCACGCGCGGTAGAGCTTGCGGAACAAGCCGCGCGAAACCAGCAAAAGCAGAACTCCGATAGCGCTGCCTACCAGATGCGAGGCTTCAACAAAGGACAGCGGCAAAACATCCTTCAAAACGCCAAGGTTTTGTGACCCCGCAGGCAGCGCCCCTGACACCAGCAGGATCACCCCTGCCACCGCTGCCACACCGGCAGCAACAATCGGCACCATTGGTCGGATCGCGCGGTACACCCAGGTTGCAGCCCCGCTGATCCGGCGGCGTTGTGTCAGAGCCGACGCCACAGCAATCGACAGGCTGGCAATGGTGAATGGCAGAAAGGTATAAACCACACGATACAACAACAGCGCGGCAATAACGTCAGATCGTCCCGATGCCCCTAGCCCGGCAATCAGTGTCGCCTCGAACACGCCAATACCACCCGGTGCGTGGCTGAGGATACCTACAGCGATAGCGGCAATAAAAATCGTGAAGAAATACGGGTAGCCAACGCCCAGATCGTCCGGCATCAGGACATACAGCACCATGGATGCGCCGAACAGATCGCCAATCGCGGCCAGCGTCAGAAGGCTTGCGAGTTTTCCGCCCGGCAGGTTGAACCCCACACCGGCCAATGAAAACCGCCGTCCACCGGTGGACAACCAGATGAAGAGGACAAGCAGCCCACCCAGCAGACACAGCCCGATGGCGGTTTCCACTGTTGCGCTGACCGGCACCACCTTCGAGATGCCGTCGGGATGAAAGGTCAACAACAGACCCACTATCAGAACCAGACCCATCCAGAACGCCACCCAAGAGGTCGCAATCACCCCGGCCACGCGCCCCAGATCCAGACCAAGCGATGCATAGATCCGATACCGGATCGCGGTTCCGGTGATGTAAGAGAAACCGAGGCAATTTGATACAGCATAACCGCTGGCTCCTGCCATTCCGGCCACCGGCAAGGGTACTTTGCCATCAGCCACGCTCTGCACAGCGAACACGTCGTAAAGTGACAAGGAAAAGAAACTGAACGCCGTCCAGCACAGCGCAATGAACATCAGTTTCCAAGACGTCGCCGAAATGTCGTTCTGCACATCCGACCATTTCACATGGGCCGACAACTCGTGCAAAAACGTCAGGGCAATGCCCGTTACGACAATGGGTATCGCAATGCGCAGCCAAGGCTTCTCCAGAATCGTCGTAATACGTTCTGCCCATTGCAAGGCGAGCGGTTCGTCAGATTTCTGCGAAGTGGTCATGCTGCACGTCCCTGCCTGTCTGCAAATCCAATCGATCCAGCGATCGCTTTGTCATCTTTTGCCAAGAAACACTGGCACAAATTGTATTCATCTCAAAGAACTAGAGCCGCCCCTTTCGTGTGGACAACAGCAGATTCGTCTCGGATCGTGTGATACCGTCAAAGCGGCGGATCTGAAACAAAACCTCATCCAGCTCGGCCAGGGTTTCGGCGGAGATCTCGGCTATCAGATCCCAACTGCCATTGGTCGAATGCACTGCTGTCACCTGCCGCAAGGCCGCTATACGCGCCATGACACGCTCTGTCCCGCGCCCTTCAATCTCCAGCATCATCAAACCGCGCACCGGGCTTTGTGCCAGATCCCTTCGGGTCAGAACGGTGAAGCCGACAATTTCACCGGACTGCTTCAGCCGTTGCAACCTGCTGCGCACCGTGGTGCGCGTCACGCCGAGCGTTTCTGACAGCTCAGACAGGCTGGCGCGCGCATCACGTTGCAACGCATTGAGCAATCGATTGTCCAAATCGTCCATATCTTTTTCTCATTAAGGACTTTCTTGACCCATTTTGAGCATTTTGCTGCCTTCACGCAAGACACTCTGCCAGCCTAAATGAGCATATGGACATGAAAACTATCATATTGGTGGGCGTCCCCATGGACGCCGGAAAACGCCGTCAAGGATGCCGGATGGGCCCGGACGCTTATCGTGTGGCCGGGCTGCAAGAGGCTTTGACCGATCTTGGCCATTCCGTTCAGGACCAGGGTGACGTAACCCCGGAAGAAACCGGCCTAGTCGACCACCCTCACCTCTTTTCTTTGCCCGAATGTGTGGGCTGGACCCGCGCTCTCAGCACGACGGCGCAGGCGGCCGCGCGTCAGGGCGTACCTATTTTCATGGGCGGCGATCATGCATTGTCCATGGGCACCGTCGCCGGGATGGCCGCATATGCGGCACAGGTCGAAAGGCCGCTGTTTGTGCTCTGGTTGGACGCCCATAGCGACTTTCACACACCGGACAGCACAGGCAGCGGCAACTTGCACGGAACACCGGTGGCCTATTTTACCGGCAGACCCGGTTTTGATGCCTTTCCCCCCCTGTCTGCCACGGTCCCAACGGACCGCGTTGGAATGATTGGCCTGCGCTCTGTCGATCCAGCTGAACGTTCAGCACTCGAGCAAGACCACGCCATGCTGGCCGACATGCGCAGTATTGATGAGCATGGGATAAAAGCACCTCTGCTGGCCTTTCTGGACCGGGTGTGCGCCGAAAATGCCCTGCTGCATGTGTCGCTGGATGTTGACTTCCTCGATCCCGCCATAGCGCCCGCCGTTGGCACTACGGTTCCTGGCGGGGCAACCGAGCGCGAAGCCCATTTGGTGATGGAATTGCTACATGAAAGTGGGCTGGTCAGTTCGTTGGATCTTGTTGAATTGAACCCGTTTCTGGATGAACGCGGCCGCACCGCCAAACTGATGGTCGATCTGGCCGCCTCGCTTATGGGCCGCCGCATTTTTGACCGCCCCACCCGGAGTTTCTGATGACCCAACCTTCTGACAAAGCCCTCGTGCCGTTTGTATCCGTCGACAACATGATGCGATTGGTTCATCACATTGGCGTCGAGCAGATGATCACCCAGATCGCCGCACAGATCGAAGCCGATTTCAAACGTTGGGAAAGTTTTGACAAAACCCCACGTATTCCAGCGCATTCACCACATGGCGTGATCGAGCTGATGCCGACCTCGGATGGTGAGGCCTACGGCTTCAAATACGTCAATGGCCATCCCAAGAATACCTCGGAAGGTTTGCAAACAGTCACGGCCTTTGGTCTGTTGGCGGATGTTTATACTGGCTACCCAACACTGCTGACCGAGATGACGCTGTTGACCGCCCTGCGTACAGCGGCAACCTCGGCATTGGTTGGGCGTTATCTCGCCCCAACAAACGCCACCACGATGGCGATGATCGGCAACGGCGCGCAGTCTGAATTCCAGTGTCTGGCCTTTAAGGCAATGTGTGGCATCAATACCGTCCGGCTCTACGACACTGACCCGAACGCAACGGCAAAATGTGCCAAAAACCTGCAGGGCAAGGGTTTGACTGTTGTTCCCTGCACCACGCCAGAGGAGGCCATCGAAGGCGCCCAGATCATCACCACCTGCACCGCAGACAAGAAATACGCCACGATCCTGACCGATAACATGGTCGGCCCCGGTGTTCACATCAATGCCATCGGTGGCGACTGTCCGGGCAAAACAGAACTGCATCGCGACATCCTGCTCCGTTCGGACATTTTCGTTGAATACCCGGAACAGACCCGTATCGAAGGAGAAATTCAGGCCCTGGACGCGGATCATCCGGTAACTGAGATGTGGCAGGTCATCACTGGCGCGGCCAAAGGGCGTGTCGATGATCGTCAGATTACGTTGTTCGACAGCGTAGGTTTCGCAATCGAAGACTTCTCAGCCCTGCGCTATGTAAAGCAAGCGATCGAAGGCACAGGTTTCTTTGAGCCTTTGGACATGCTGGCCGATCCCGATGATCCGCGCGATCTGTTCGGAATGCTGATGCGAGCTGGGTGAGGCGTTGTCATGGGGGCTCTGCCCCCGCCGCGCTACGCGCGCCTCCCCCGAGGTATTTTCAGCCAGATGAAGATCAGATCCCTTGCTTCATCTGGCCATAAATACCTCGGAGCGCGAGGCAGAGCCTCGCTTCCCTGCTAACCCGCAAGCGACGGCAGGTAGAGCACAATCCCTGGGAATGCCACAAGCATTGCAATCGTCATCGCATCGGCGATGAAAAACGGTGTCACGCCTTTGAACACGTCCTGAACGCTCAGGTCCGGGCGCACCCCGGCCACGACAAAGCAGTTCAGCCCAATGGGCGGCGTGATCAGGCAGAACTCGGCCATCTTGACCACCAAAATACCAAACCAGATGGCGCACATCGGGCCAGACATGCCAAAGGCGCTCTCGGCTGCGCTGACAGTTTCACCTCCGTTCAGGGCCATGACCGCTGGATAGACGACGGGCAATGTCAGCAGCAGCATCCCAATTGCGTCCATGAACATGCCCAGTACAGCATAGGCCAGAAGGATGCAGATCAGGATCATCATCGGGGACATCTCAAGCCCGGTAATCCAGTCGGAAAACGCTCCGGGAAGATCTGCGAAGCCCAAAAACCGCACATAGATCAAAACGCCCCAGATGATTGAAAAGATCATCGCCGTCAGCTTGGCGGTTTCCAAAAGCGCGGATTTGAATTCCTTCCAGCGCATTCCGTGAAACAGGGCGAAACAGAACACAATAAAGGCCCCGATTGCGCCACCTTCCGTAGGGGTGCCCCAGGCTTTGTCTCCGAACGGGTTGTAGACAAAGCAAATGATGATCAGGATCACAGCCACAATTGGTATAGCACCAGGCAAAGCGGAGAAACGCTCTTTCCAGGTGAAGCCTGTAACCGGTGGACCTACGGTTTTGAAGATCACTGCAATCCCGACAATCAGCAGGCCATAAATGATTGCGGAAAACGCGCCCGGGATGAATCCGGCCAGCAGCAACTTGCCCACGTCCTGCTCGACTATGATGGCGTAGATCACCAGAATGGCCGACGGCGGGATGAGCGAGGCCAGCGTGCCACCGGCAGCGACAACACCCGCTGCAAAGCGTTTATTATACCCAACTTTCAGCATCTCTGGGATCGCGATGCGGGCAAAGACGGCAGAAGTGGCAACCGACGCCCCGGATACGGCGGCAAAACCAGCCGTTGCGAAAATCGTAGACACAGCAAGCCCGCCCGGAACCCAGGCCACCCAACGTTTGGCGGCTTCGAACAAGGCGCGCGTCAGGCCCGCGTAGTAGGCCAGGTAGCCAATCAGGATGAAGGTTGGGATCAGGCTGAGCGTATGCGCTGCAACCTTGGAATGCGGAACCTGCCCCGCGGTCTTGACCGCAACCGTCAAGGCTTTGCCAAACCGGTCCGGGTCATAGCCAAACTTGGCCCAGAATATCCAAACAAGCCCAACCAAACCCGCAAGCCCTGCTGCGAAAGCCACCCGCATACCGGCAACAACCAGAACCAGCAGACCACCTGTGACCCACAGGCCAATATCAATCGTGTCCATGTTCTAGTCCTGCCCTTCGAACTGCTCGGCCTCAGCCGCCGCTTGGGCCGCAGCATCCTGAAGGAGCGGCACCGCAACAGGGGTCTCGAGCCCCAGCACAAATGCACGCCCATAGCCCCACACCTGAAGCACCAGCCGTGCGCACAGCACTGAAAAGGCGACGGGTGCCAACAGCTTGGCAGGCCACAGAGGAATACCGATGTCGATGGAACTGTCCCTGCTCCAGAGCGGCGCACCAAAATCGAAAGATCGGTCGAAGTGGGACCAGCTGCCCCACACCAGTGCCAGCATCAACACCAGGATCAGAAGAACCGAGATCAGCTCGAACAGCCACAAAGCCCGACCGTGAAGTCGCGAGATGACGATGTCCATTCGAATATGCCCACCATCACGCTGCACGAATGAGATGCCCAGAAAGGCAATCAAAGGCATCGCCTGTTCGATCCAGTCGACATAACCGGGCAACGGCGCATTCAAAGCGTTGCGCCCGCTGACGGAGACCACGGCCAATACCATCAGACCAAAAACCGCCAGGCCGCTGATTAATGCAAGAAAACGTTCAAGCTTTAACAAATGCCGGTCCAGCTGGCTCAGACGGCTTCCGTCTTCCAGCACCGTGGCCTGTCCTGCCATTCCGGTCGTTCCTTGTTATTTGAGAGAGAACCGGGCACCCAACGGGGCACCCGGCTTAAAGGATCAGTTACCGCCGCGCTGTTGCTGCAGCGTGGATTGAACCAGATCATACAGATCTTGAGCCGGCAGCCCCTGATCCGACATATCCGCAATCCACTTTTCCCGGATCGGATCTGCGGCCTTGGTGCGGAATTCCTCGATCACGGCGTCGTCAATCATGACCTTCTGCACGCCCTTTTCCTCAAGGACGCTGTCCCACTGTTCCAGTAGGCCGCCGTAGTTTGCCAGATAGTGATCGATCGCCTCGTCAATTGAGCTGTCCAGCGCTTCGCGATGATCGGCAGGCAGTGCTTCATAGGCGTCGATATTCACAACCACAGGACAGTTCACCGTGCCAGGGTTTAGGTTGGCCGTCCACCAATCGGCCTCATTGATCGTGCCAAACGACAGATGCGCGTGCTGGGCAAAGGCCACTGTGTCCACAACACCCGATTCCATCGCGTTGAAGGCTTCGGTCGCGGGGACCGAGGTCGGCACACCGCCCACAGCCTCAAAGGCTTGGCCCAAACCACCGGTTGCACGAACCCGCATTCCATCGAATTCCGCCAACTGATCACGAGGTTCGCCCGTGCCCACGATATTATACTGGGGCATAGGTGAGGTCATGATGATGCGGGCATTCCACTGCGCCATCTCATCCTTGACTGCTGGATGGTCGTACACCGCGTGGCTGACGGCAACCTCTTCTTCAAGGTTGTTCACACCAAGGAACGGCAGTTCCAGCACAGTGATCGCGCGGTTTTTGTCGCGATGATAGCCAGCGCAGAACTGAGCCATCTCGAAAGCCCCGATTTCGATGCCGTCCAGGTTTTCGCGCGGCTTGGATAGGCCACCGTAGCTGACATTGATCGTAAAGTCCCCGCCAGTCTTTTCATTGACCAGCTCAGCGAGCTTTTCGACATGTTCAGTGAACGCGCGGCGCTTGCCCCAGACAGAAGCGTTCCACTCGGTCGCGGCAGCTTCGCTAACGAACGCAAAGCTCAGGGCGGCAACGGCGGCACCGCTCAACATCTTATTCATGATTTTCTCTCCCTTTGACGCGCCTCTTCCCGAAGCGCTTGCAAAAGAAGCTAGCGCCAACATTGGGATGTGCCAACCCTGACGGTCGTGCTGATGCACTGTCCAGACATCGAGAATAAGTTGAAGCCAGGTCGGACGTCCCTGTGTCAGCATAAAACAACCGAAAGTAGCTGTTACAATTAACACCCTGTTTCACATACTTTTTTACAAACATTGGCCGCATAATTTACAAATATGAAATACGGATTAAAATTTCTTTACAAACAAATTCAAAGATTACGGCAATTTATTTATTTATTTTCCAAAGCCGGTAATACTTCGATTGGGGAGGAACGGGATCGACTTTGCTGAACTATCGGGCAAAAACGACCCAACGTAATCCAGTCCAGAGGGAGGAGCCTCAACGATGACAACCGCTGCCCAGGCAGATGCCAAGACATATCCGCCATCCGCAGAAACCGTCGCCCGTGCGCATGTCGATGCTGCAAAATATGCCAACATGTATGCAGCCTCGATCAGTGACCCAGACTCATTCTGGGGCGAGCAAGGCAAGCGCGTCGACTGGATCAAACCCTTCTCAACGGTAAAGGATGTCAATTACGACTTCGGTTCGGTCAAGATCAACTGGTATGCCGATGGCACACTAAACGTCTCGGCCAACTGCCTTGACCGTCATCTGAAGACCCGTGGCGATCAAACCGCGATCATCTGGGAGCCGGACGATCCAAATGATCCGGCGCAGCATATTTCATATGCCGAACTACACCGCCGCACCTGCCGGATGGCCAATATCTTGGAATCGCTGGGGGTTCGGAAGGGTGACCGCGTTGTCATCTATCTGCCGATGATCCCCGAGGCCGCCTATGCGATGCTGGCCTGCGCCCGGATCGGTGCCATCCATTCGATTGTTTTCGCAGGCTTCTCGCCCGACGCACTGGCGGCGCGGGTTAATGGCTGTGACGCCAAGGTTGTCATCACTGCTGATGAAGCGCCCCGCGGAGGTCGCAAGACACCGCTGAAGTCCAACGCGGATGCGGCCCTGCTGCACTGCAAAGACAGCGTGAAATGTCTGGTAGTCAAGCGCACCGGTGGTCAGACCACCTGGATCGACGGGCGCGACTTTGACTACAACGAAATGGCCCTTGAGGCGGACGACTACTGTGCACCCGCCGAGATGAGCGCCGAAGATCCGCTGTTCATTCTTTATACATCCGGTTCGACCGGACAGCCCAAGGGCGTTGTGCATACCACCGGCGGCTATCTGGTTTATGCCTCGATGACGCATGAGATCACCTTCGATTATCACGAAGGCGATGTGTACTGGTGCACGGCGGACGTAGGTTGGGTCACCGGACACAGCTATATCGTCTATGGCCCGCTGGCCAACGGTGCGACCACGCTGATGTTCGAAGGCGTTCCGACCTTCCCCGATGCCTCGCGCTTTTGGCAGGTTTGTGAAAAACACAAGGTGAACCAGTTCTACACCGCACCAACTGCGATCCGTGCTCTGATGGGTCAAGGCAATGAGTTCGTTGAGAAATGCGACCTCAGCGATCTGCGCACACTGGGCACCGTGGGTGAGCCGATCAACCCCGAAGCCTGGAACTGGTACAATGACGTCGTCGGCAAGGGCAAATGCCCGATCGTGGACACATGGTGGCAGACGGAAACCGGCGGTCACTTGATGACCCCCCTGCCCGGTGCCCATGCAATGAAGCCCGGCTCGGCCATGAAGCCGTTCTTTGGAATTGAGCCCGTGGTTCTGGACCCGCAGTCGGGCGTTGAGATCGAAGGCAATGGCGTCGAGGGTGTTCTGTGTATCAAAGACAGCTGGCCCGGTCAGATGCGCACCGTCTGGGGCGATCATGAACGGTTCGAGAAGACCTATTTCTCGGATTACAAAGGCTACTACTTCACAGGTGACGGCTGCCGCCGTGACGAAGATGGCGACTATTGGATCACCGGCCGCGTCGATGACGTGATCAACGTATCCGGTCACCGCATGGGCACGGCCGAGGTCGAAAGCGCGCTGGTGGCTCATGCCGCTGTAGCTGAGGCCGCTGTAGTGGGCTATCCTCATGAAATCAAAGGACAAGGCATCTATTGCTACGTCACCTTGATGAATGACCGCGAGCCTTCGGATGAGCTGTTGAAAGAGCTGCGCACCTGGGTCCGCACGGAAATCGGCCCGATTGCCTCGCCGGACGTGATCCAGTGGGCCCCTGGCCTGCCCAAGACCCGCTCGGGCAAGATCATGCGCCGTATCCTGCGCAAGATTGCCGAGAACGACTTTGGCAGCTTGGGTGACACGTCGACACTGGCCGATCCGTCGGTGGTCGAAGACCTGATCGAAAACCGTGCGAACAAGTGAGGATGTGATGGACGCTGCCACGCTCACCACTCCCGCCGTTCTGATCCTTCTCGGCCCTCCCGGCGCCGGGAAGGGCACACAGGCGCGAATGCTGGAAGAAAAGTTCGGGCTGGTTCAACTCAGCACCGGCGACCTGCTGCGCGAGGCCGTTGCGGCCGGTACAGAAGCTGGTCTTGCCGCCAAAGCCGTCATGGAAGCGGGCGATCTGGTCAGTGACGACATCGTCATCGCCATCCTGCGTGACCGCATGGCCCAGCCAGATTGCGCCAAGGGTGTCATTTTGGACGGCTTTCCGCGTACAACGGTTCAGGCCGAAGCGTTGGACGAACTGCTCGCGTCGAACAATCAGAAGATCAACGCCGCGATCAGCCTAGAAGTCGAAGACGCCGAAATGGTGATCCGTATCTCGGGCCGCTACACCTGCGCCGGTTGTGGCGAAGGTTACCACGACACGTTCAAGAAGCCTGCCGAAGACGGCAAATGCGACAAGTGTGGTCACACTGAATTCAAGCGTCGCGCCGATGACAATGCCGAAACCGTGGCGTCACGGTTGGCAGCCTATCACGCGCAGACCGCGCCGCTGATCACCTATTACGAAAGCCATGGCGTGCTGCAACGCACCAATGCCATGGGTAAGATTGAAGACATCGCCCGCGACCTGGAGGAGATCGTCAGCGGCGCGATGAAGTAAGGGGAGGAGATCGGCCGCAAGGCCTTGATCCTTAAAGGAATACTTCAATGAACCGCCTTGGCGGAACAGAGAAGTTTTGCCGGGCGTCACGGGGCGTTTGGTAACATCGAGAAGCGGTCCGCGTCACTGGAGGAATTGGGCACGGGCCGCCCAACGAGGAAGCGAAGGAGGAACCCGCGATGGCGGATCATTCAACAAACTCCGCGCAGGCGTCCGAAGCCGATAAGGGCTATTGGCAAGCAAACCTGCGCCTCATTTACATCAGCCTCATCATCTGGGCGCTGGTGTCGTTTGGATTCGGCATTCTGCTGCGTCCGTTGCTGTCGGGGATCGCCGTCGGCGGAACCGATCTGGGCTTTTGGTTCGCACAACAGGGATCGATCCTGGTCTTTCTGGTGCTGATCTTCAACTACGCCTGGCGCATGAATAAGCTGGACGCCGAATTCGGCGTAGACGAAGAATAAGGGAGAGCGGGGACAATGGATCAGTTTACCATCAACCTGCTGTTTGTTGGCGCGTCCTTTGCGCTATACATCGGCATCGCGATCTGGGCCCGCGCGGGTTCCACATCAGAATTCTACGCCGCCGGTCGCGGCGTTCACCCGGTCACCAACGGTATGGCGACAGCGGCGGACTGGATGTCTGCGGCCTCGTTCATTTCGATGGCGGGCCTGATTGCCTTTACTGGCTATGACAACTCGACCTTCCTGATGGGTTGGACCGGTGGTTACGTGCTGCTGGCTCTGCTGCTTGCGCCTTACCTGCGTAAGTTCGGCAAATACACCGTCTCGGAATTCATCGGTGATCGTTTCTACAGCCAGACCGCGCGCGTTGTTGCGGTGATCTGTCTGATCGTTGCTTCGGTGACCTACGTGATTGGTCAGATGACCGGTGTGGGCGTGGCCTTTGGCCGCTTCCTTGAGGTATCCAACACCTCCGGTCTACTGATCGGCGCTTGTGTGGTCTTTGCATATGCGGTGTTTGGCGGGATGAAAGGTGTGACCTACACTCAGGTTGCTCAGTACTGCGTGCTGATCACAGCCTACACCATCCCGGCGATCTTCATCTCGCTGCAGTTGACCGGCACGCCGATCCCTGCTCTGGGTCTGTTTGGTGACACCGCCAGCGGTGAGCCCCTGCTGACCAAGCTGGACGCGATCGTGACCGAGCTGGGCTTCAACGAGTACACAGCACACCATTCGAACACGCTGAACATGGTTCTGTTCACGTTGTCGCTGATGATCGGTACCGCCGGTCTGCCGCACGTGATCATGCGCTTCTTCACCGTGCCGAAAGTGTCTGACGCACGTTGGTCGGCTGGCTGGACGCTGGTCTTCATCGCCCTGCTGTACCTGACCGCCCCTGCGGTTGGCGCAATGGCGCGTCTGAACATCACCGACATGATGTGGCCCAATGGTGGCATCGACGGTGGCGCTGTTTCGGTTGAGGAAATCGATACCGATCCGCGCTATGACTGGATGAAAACCTGGCAGAAAACCGGTCTTCTGGATTGGGAAGACAAGAACGGTGACGGCAAGATCCAGTACTACAACGACAAGTCCGAAGCCATGACCGCAATCGCGGAAGAAAAGGGCTGGGTTGGAAACGAACTGACCAAGTTCAACCGTGACATCCTAGTTCTGGCCAACCCCGAAATCGCCAACCTGCCGGGTTGGGTGATCGGTCTGGTCGCGGCAGGTGGTCTTGCTGCTGCTCTGTCAACCGCTGCGGGCCTGTTGCTGGCGATCTCGTCGGCTGTGTCCCACGACCTTGTCAAAGGTGCGATCAACCCGCAAATCTCTGAAAAGGGTGAACTGCTGGCTGCACGTATCGCAATGGCCGTAGCCATCGTTGTTGCAACCTACTTGGGTCTGAACCCACCCGGATTTGCGGCGCAAACCGTGGCCCTGGCGTTCGGTCTGGCGGCAGCCTCGATCTTCCCGGCGCTGATGATGGGGATCTTCTCGACCCGCATCAACAACACCGGCGCGGTTGCAGGTATGTTGGCTGGTCTGGTTGTGACCCTGGTCTACATCTTCCTGCACAAGGGCTGGTTGTTCATTCCGGGCACCAACTCGTTCACCGATGCTGACCCGCTGCTGGGTCCAATCAAGTCGACCTCGTTCGGTGCAATCGGTGCGATGATCAACTTTGCGACTGCCTACGTTGTTGCAGGCATGACCAAAGAGACTCCGCAGGAGATCAAGGATCTGGTCGAAAGCGTGCGCATTCCCCGTGGTGCGGGCGCAGCTCAGAACAAATGAGCTTGATGCGGTCGTTGGTTCTTGCCTTCGACCGCGTCTTTCGATCCACTGTTCCCGCCCAGCACATCACTGGGCGGGATTTTTTAACCAGAACACCGGAGACAACACATGCCCCTGTCCCATGACGAAATAGCCCGGTTTCTGAAATCCGTTCACCCCTATGACGCGTTGCCTGCCGACGCCCTGGATCAGATCGTCAAACAGATCGAGGTCTGGGAAGTTGAGGAAGACGCCTCAGTCTACGAGCTTGGCCACAAGTTACCCGGGGTGTTCGTGATCTATGAAGGACAGGTCGAAATTACCGATGAGAACGGTGCCATCGTCTCTCATCTGGGTCTGCGCAATTCCTTTGGCGAAAGGGGCTTGCTGAAAGACGGCAAAGCCGCCACCAAAGCCCGCGCGCACACGCCCTCGGTCCTAATGGTTCTGCCACCGGATCTTGTGCGGAGTTTGATCGATAACCATGATGTGGTGGCAAAGTTCTTTGACCGCACACGTGGCGACCGAAGTGGTCCGCAAAGCCTGGCCACTAGTTCGATCGACGTATTAATGGCGCATAACCCGGCCACCTGCCCCGCTGACACGTCAGTTCAGGATGCAGCGCGGATCATGCGCGACAAGCATATCTCGTCGCTCTGCATCACGGACGGTGAAAGTTTGCAGGGCATTGCGACCCTGCGGGACATCTCGGGCAAATACGTTGCAGACGGCCTGCCTGCCTCTACGCCCATTTCTGAAATCATGACCGCAAACCCGGTTACATTGTCGCCCAGCGATATCGGATCGGATGTGCTGCACATCATGATGGAGCGTGGCATCGGCCATATCCCGATTTCCGAGGGCGGTCGTTTGGTTGGGATCGTGACCCAGACCGATCTGACTCATTATCAGGCGGTCAACTCGGCCGAGCTGGTACGCCGTATCGCGCAGGCTGACACCGCCGAAGAAATGGCACGCGTGACCGAAGAAATCCCGCAGCTTCTTGTACAATTGGTCGCCGGCGGAAACCGGCACGAAATTGTCACCCGCCTGATCACTGATATCGCGGATACGGTCACACGCCGCCTGCTGGCACTCGGCGAAGCGGAACTAGGCCCGGCTCCGGTGCCCTATCTGTGGCTTGCATGTGGGTCTCAGGGGCGGCAGGAACAAACGGGCGTATCGGATCAGGACAATTGTCTGATGCTGGATGACAGCGTAACCGACGCAGACATGGCCTATTTCACGCAACTCGCCAAATTCGTCTCGGACGGGTTAGACGTTTGCGGGTATTTCTACTGTCCCGGCGACATGATGGCGACCAATCCGCGCTGGTGCCAGCCGGTGCGCGTCTGGCGCGACTATTTCAAGGGCTGGATCGCCAAGCCAAGCCCCGAAGCGCAAATGCTGGCGTCGGTCATGTTCGACCTGCGCCCCATCGGCGGCACGTTTGAGTTGTTTGCCGACCTGCAGGCCGACACTCTTGCAGCCGCCAGAGCAAACTCGATCTTTGTCGCGCACATGATTTCGAACTCGTTGAAACATACGCCGCCACTGGGTCTGCTGCGCGGATTTGCAACGATCCGCTCGGGCGAACATCGCAACACGCTGGATCTTAAACACAACGGGGTCGTCCCAATCGTTGATCTGGCACGGATCTACGCATTGCGGGGCGAGTTGACCGAAGCCAACACACGGGCCCGCCTGAAAGCGGCCGAGGCCAGCGGTGTCCTTAGTCCGTCTGGCGCGCGGGATCTGCTAGACGCATATGACCTGATCGCAGAAACCCGGCTGGAGCATCAGGTTCGGCTGGTCAAATCAGGTGAAAAACCCGACAATTATCTACCCCCGTCCGATCTTTCGGACTTTGAGCGAAGTCATCTACGCGATGCGTTTGTTGTGGTAAAAACGATGCAATCGGCGGTTGGCCACGGCAAAGGTATGCTGGGCTAAGACCCCCAAGAACGGAGAGACCTCATGTTTCTGGAATTGATCGGCACTATCTTTGCGGGCTTCGCGTTTGCGGGCGTCGTGCTTGTGCTGAACAAGCTGACCGGTGGGCGCTTGCCAAAATGGACCACTCCGGTTGCGGCAGGTCTGGGCATGATCGGCATGACCATTGCCAGCGAGTATTCATGGTATGACCGCACCCGCGATCAACTGCCTGACGAAATGGCCATTGTGCACGAGATCGAAAGCCGCGCCTTCTATCGTCCCTGGACCTACGCAGTGCCTTTTGTAGACCGTTTCTCGGCCATCGACACACAATCGGTCCGAACCAATGATCAGGTTCCCGATCAACGGCTGGTCGACCTGTATCTGTTCGGGCGTTGGGCCCCTGTCACGCATTTGCCTGTGGCCGTCAATTGTGCCGAAAACAGTCGCGCCAACCTTGTAGACGGGGCGGAATTTGCCGACGACGGTCGCCTGATCAACGCAAGCTGGTACCGGGCTGAGGGCACCGATCCGATTATCGAGACCACCTGCGGGGTCTGATCATGCTAACCAAATTGAGCCTGAGGCTCAGGATTTTTCTGTTCTTCTGTTTGCTGGCGTTGGGGGGAATTGCGATCAGCGCAATCGCCCTTTGGATCACCTATGCCCGCGCCGAGAACCCCGAACTTCTGGACTCTTTCATTTTTGCCGAAATCCTGATCACGTTCGGCTTGCTGGCTCTGATTGCCGGCGTATGGCTGTTGTTTGACGACAATGTTGCCAAGCCAATCGAACGCCTTTCGGCCCAATTGCGCGCACGCGCACATGCCGGGGTCAGCACGGATCTGGACATGCAGGCAGCGCGTTATCTCGGCGATCTGGCCCCGGCAGCAGCCGGACTGGCGGAACAAGTGGCCTCAAATGCGATGCGAACTGCCGAAGCTGTAGCCTCGGAAACCGCCCATCTGGCGGCTGAGAAACAACGCCTTACCGCCCTGCTAACCGAGATTCCGGTCGCGATGTTGCTGGCCAGCCCAAAACACCAGATTGTGCTTTATGACGGTCAGGCCGCCGAGGTTTTGGCCCAGATCGCACATCCCCGCCTGAATGCGTCACTTTTTGAATACCTCGAAACCACGGGCCTCACGGATGCCTATGCCAAACTGTGCAAAACCGGCAAGGACGTTTATTGCACCCTATCCAGTGTGGATGGCCGACAGACCTATTCCGCCCGGATGAAACCGCTTGGGGACGCGCCCGGTTATATGTTGGTCTTCGAAGACAGCGCCGCCCAGATTTCCCCGGACGAAGCACGCCCGCTGGTTTACGATTTCGAACTTCTCGACACACCGGGCGACGACGCGTTCGAGAATCGCACCTTGTCCGACCTGTGTTTCGTGGTCTTCGATACGGAAACAACCGGGCTGTTGCCGCACAAAGATGAAATCGTACAGATCGGCGCGGTGCGCGTACTGAACGGCAGGATCGTTCAGGGCGAGCATCTGGACATGCTGGTGGATCCGGGCATTCCGATACCACCTGCGTCGACCAAAGTGCACAAGGTCAGTGACCGTATGGTTCAGGGAGCACCCGACATCACTGAGGCCGGACGCGTATTTCACCAATTTGCACGCGATGCCGTGATCGTGGCGCATAACGCGCCCTTCGACATGGCGTTCCTGCGTCGTCACGCTCAGCGCATGGAAGTCGAGTGGGATCACCCGATCCTCGACACCGTTTTGCTGTCTGCCGTTCTGTTCGGAGCCAGCGACACGCATACGCTGGACGCGCTGTGCGAACGGCTGGAAATCACGATCCCCGAGGCGCTGCGCCATACGGCGCTCGGCGATGCGGTTGCCACGGCAGAAGCGCTGATCAAGATGCTGCCGATCCTACAGGCGCGTGGTTTTACCACCTTTGGCGAAGTCATAATGGAAACCCGAAAACACGGGCGTTTGCTGGAAGACCTGAACTGACAGTTTAAATCGCAAGCAACAGTCAGCTTTTCATAGACAAACCGAGCCACGCGTGGCACCTGATGCGCGGCCAAGGAAGACGCGCGTAATGACGGAAAAGACCTTCACACCAACCCCGGATCAAAGCCCTGCCTTTCGCGAGGCATTGGGGTGCTTTGGCACCGGCGTCACCGTGATCACCACGCAAACCGAAGGTGGACCGCACGCGATCACCGTGAATTCTTTTGCCTCGGTCTCATTGGACCCCCCGCTGGTGTTGTGGTGTCTGGCCAAGGAATCGTTCCGTTTCGGCGCTTTCAGCAGCTGCGAACACTATTCGATTCATGTGATGGCACAGGATCAACAAGAGCAGGCGCTGCGATTTGCGCGTGACGGTACGGATTTCTCTCATGCAGATTGGACCGAGGACGAGACCGGTCGCCCGCAATTGAACCAATGTCTGGCGAGGTTTGACTGCCGTCTGCACGCACGGCACGACGCTGGCGATCACCTGATAATTGTCGGTCAAGTGGAACAGGTGATGTACCGCACCGGCAAAGGCTTGATCTTCAAACGCGGCCAGTTCGGCGGATTTGTCGATCTGATCTAGTCATCCAGAGATCCATGCACGGCCAGCGCCTCAAGCTGAGCATCTTG
Source organism: Ruegeria sp. HKCCA5929 (assembly GCF_013034525.1). Taxonomy (NCBI): domain Bacteria; kingdom Pseudomonadati; phylum Pseudomonadota; class Alphaproteobacteria; order Rhodobacterales; family Roseobacteraceae; genus Ruegeria; species Ruegeria sp. HKCCA5929. The sequence goes on along the minus strand of NZ_WQGE01000001.1, from coordinate 228,533 downwards.
GGGCGTAATGACGCGATAGCTTTCGTGCACGCCCGCCTCACTCAACTCACGGGCCACGGTCAGCAGCGTATTGGCGGCATGGTCTTCGCACAGGTCAGACATGTGCTCGACTTCGGATTGTGCGACGCCCATTGCCGCCTCGACCGAAGGCGCGCCATAGAATTGCACAAAATGTTCGGCCAGATTGCGCGTGATCTGATCTTTCTCTGCCGGTTCGATCTGCGTCACCGCTACAAACGTCACACGACCAAAGGTTTCCAGACCCAACCAGCCATTTGCGAAAGCTTGCCGTGCCTTGCCCTCAAGATCGGCGTCGCTCCAGTTCGAAAACTCGAACCCGCCAGACACACACCACTCTCCGGTTCGCGCCGGAGAATGAAACACGTTCATATCACTTTCGTCGAAATGGATTGCGCGGGCCAGTTTCATCATCCGTTCTCCAAAACGTCGGTCAGGGGACGCAGGCGCGTATCAGACCCGTCCCGGATCAGCATTCCAAACCGCTCGTCGGTGCCCAGAAAAACTCCGCCATCGTCAAGTGGATCACCGACGCCGCGCAGCAAGCCCATCCATTCGGCATGCAGCGGTGCGTTGCCATCTTCCTGCCAGCGGTTCAGCCAAGTCAGCGTATGACGCGACCAGCTTTCTACCAACTGGCTTGCGGAAACATCAGCACACCCCTCTTCATAAAGCGCGGTGACTTCCGGTGTTGCGCCCGGTGCTTCGCTGGTTTGCAACAGCGCCAATTCCCATCCAACAATTAGCCAGTCAGGTTCCTGATCGGGCGATGTACTAGACGCAGCAACCCGGAACATCCCGCATTTCGCACCGTTCACACAAATCAAACCATTCCACCCCAGATGCACAGCAACCTCTGGCGGGGCCAGAGCGCCCAGCGCATTCTGAAATCCCACAGCGCACAGCGGCAACATCGCCATTGCGTCCTGAAGCGGCACTTCAGGCGCAAAGACGATGGCAACGCGCAGACGGTCGGCCTGAACGTTGTAAACGACCGTTCCCGCGTCGCATCCCAGCGCGGCCATAGCCTGCGCCCTGTCAAACGGGTCTTCCCCACCCTGAACCGGGTGACCCGTCAACAAAGGGGGAAAGACCGGCTGGCTCATGCGAAACCGTTCGAGATCAGGTCGCGTGCGATCTTGCGAAACGACTCGGCCTGCGGACTATCGGGCTTGCTGACCACGATAGGCGCGCCTCCGTCAGCGGCCACGCGGATGTCCAGATGCAGCGGGATCTCACCCAGCAGCGGTACACCCAGCGATTCCGCCTCGGACGCGACACCGCCATGACCAAACACATGTTCTTCGTGACCGCAATTCGAGCAGATATGAGTGGACATGTTTTCGATCATGCCCACGATCGGGGTTTTGAGCTGATTGAACATATCAATCCCCTTGCGGGCGTCGATCAAGGCCACGTCCTGCGGGGTCGAAACCACGATGGCACCGTCCACCTGGAACTTCTGGCTCAGCGTCAACTGCACATCCCCGGTGCCGGGCGGAAGGTCGACGATCAGAACGTCCAACGCGCCCCACTGCACCTGCCCCATCATCTGTTGCAGCGCACCCATCAACATCGGGCCCCGCCAAACCACGGCCTGACCTTCGTTGGTCATCAGCCCCATGGACATCATGGTCACGCCATGATTGCGCAGCGGCAGGATGGTCTTGCCATCAGGGCTGGCCGGGCGACCGGATACACCCAGCATTCGGGGCTGAGAGGGACCGTAGACATCCGCGTCCAGCAGACCCACGCGCCGTCCTTCAGCCGCCAACGCACAGGCGAGGTTAGCCGAGACAGTAGACTTGCCGACGCCGCCTTTGCCCGAAGCAACGGCAATGATCCTGTCTACACCGGGAACGGCCTGCGGCCCGGTCTGAGACGGTTTGGGTTTCGGTTTCAGATCCGGCGGCGCTTTATCGGAATGCGCGGTCATCATCGCCGACACATTGGCCACACCGTCAACCATCTGCGCGGCTTTCTCGGCCGTCGCGCGCACGGGCTCCATCTTTTCCGCGTGCTTTGGGTCGATCTCAAGCACAAAGCGTACTGTGTCGCCTTCAACGTTCAGCGCACGCACGATGCCCGCGCTCACAATATCTTGCCCGGATACCGGGTCGGTGATCTTTTTCAGGTTCGCCAGAACCGCGTCACGAACACTCATGCCTTGTTTCCTTCGATGTGCCCTGCTGACAGGGGCGTGCGCATCACCATTGTCTGGTTGCCGCTCATTGCATGTGTCTCCGTCTCTTTCAGTTTATTTGACGCACCGCGCCCTGCCCCGTTAGGCTGAGCCATGCGCTTTGTCCTCTTGTGCCTGAGCCTGACGTTCTCTGCCACCCCCTCCTTGTCTCAGGAGGCGATTGGCCTTGCGGCCCCGGCCGAGGTGAAAGACTCGGGTCTGTTGCAACATATTCTTCCTCGCTTCTCTCTCAAGACCGGGATACGCGTTATTGCGGACGATGCGGGTGTTATGGTGCTTAATTCCGCGCCGCCAGGTGATCCCGTCTTTGCCCGTGAGGGGGTGGTGTATCACCTGAGCATTGAAGACGAAAAGCGTCAGGCCCGATTTCGCGACTGGCTGCTCTCGGATATCGGCAAACGCACCGTCGAGAGTTTTACACCTTCTCAGGGAGGAGCCTTCACCGTCAGCTTCGATCTGAATGTCGTTCAGGCAGACGAGGCTGTCGACGGCGACACCGTGCTGGGCGAAGAACTGTCGATGACCCATTGCGGACGGTGTCATGTGATCGGGCCCAAGAACCGAATGAACGGGCTGGGTTCGACCCCTTCCTTTGCCGTCTTGCGCGCCATGCCGGATTGGTCCGAACGGTTCGAGGCGTTTTTTGCGCTCAACCCCCACCCCGCATTTACACAGATCGACGGGCTGACGCCACCTTTTGACCCCGAGCGCCCCTCTCCGATTCATCCTGTTGAAATGACCTTGGGCGATCTGGACGCAATACTCGCCTTTGTGTCACGGATGAAAGCCGCAGATTTGGGGGCTCCGCTGCAGCTTCAATGATCCTTTCTGTCCGAATAATAGTCGTCGGTCGTGACAACCCGCGGCTTGGGCTTTGACTGGAACGGGTTATCCTGCTGTTCGAACTGCACTTTCACCCGGCAATTGTCACACATCTGGATCATCCGCGCCTGATCCGAACTGGCAAACATCGGATGCGTGCCGGAAAGCTTCTCCATGATCCGCTCGACCGTAGATTTCACCCCAAACAATGCGCCGCATTCGACACAGGCAAAGGGTTCTTCTTCGTTGAGCACCTGTTGAGACAGCGCAGCATCGCTCAGATCCAGTTGCGGTACCAGAGTAATCGCGTCTTCTGGGCAGATCGTCTTGCACATTCCGCATTGCAGGCAGGCATCCTGCTGGAAGTTGAGTTGCGGTTTGTCCGGGTTGTCGATCAAAGCCCCCGACGGGCACAGTGACACACAGCTGAGGCACAGGGTGCAACTGTCGGTGTTCACCGCCACCGCCCCGTAAGGTGCGTTTTCGGGCAGCGCCAGTGGAGCTTCGGCCTGCGGATTTAGCGCCTGCGCGGCCAATCGTGTAATCTGCCGCCGGTTGCCCAGCGGAAGAACAGGATCGGCCAGCGGCAGCGGCACGTCTTGACCATAGAGCAGATCAGCCATGACATCCGGATCAGCCTCATCAATTAGCCCGATAACATTTGATCCGGCAATCGCTTGTGCCAACGCTACCTCACGATCCAGCGCGCCACGTTCCGTCGTGGGTGCAAGCAACACGTCGACCCGGGCAAATCCATGCGCCAAAGCAGCCAACATCTCGGCGTGACCGAAACCAGATATTACATTTAGTTCCAGCGGGATAACGTCCGAAGGTAAACCGCGACCAAAACGCGCTGCCAGCCGGATCATCTCGGCCCCATGCGCATCGTGAACAAGCAACCGGGGCGCGGCCCCTCCTGCTCGTCGATAGGTGCGCGCCAGGATGTGCATCCGGGACAACAGCGCCGAAACGGTCGGATCCTCGTAAGTGATCGCCGTCGACGGACACAGTGCGGCACACGCACCGCATCCGGCACATACCATCGGGTCGATGCTCACATGTTCACCCGCTGGGGTGATTGCACCGGTTGGGCAAACATCCAGACAGTTTGAACAGCCCACTTGTTCCGCCCGCGAATGGGCGCAGAGGGTTTCTTCCAACCGCACGTACAAGGGTTTTTCGAATGTCCCAACAAGCTGTGCGGCCTCAAAAGCCAAACGCTCGACAGCCACCGCGTCTTTTGGATCAGCGCGCAGATACCCTTCACGCTTGGCCGGGGCTTGTACAAACGGCGTGCCACCTGCAAGGTCCAGGATAATGTCACATGTGGATTGCGCCCCGTCTTTCGGGTCAGTCCATGCGAAGGCACCGCGCCCACCCGGTAGAACCTGTTGCAACGCGTCCAGACGAAGTGAAAAACCGCCCAGCGCTCCGGATACTGATTTCACCTGCCCACGTATCACGTCATACGCGCGCGAGATTGGCTCTGCCTGATCGATCGCCAAAACGGTCACCGCCAAGGTTCCTGCCAACTTTTCAGCCAGATCAAAACTCACTGCGCCGGGACCAACAATAAAACAGGTTCCTTCGCTTACGACATCGACGCTGGGCGTCACGGGTTGCGGCAACTGCGCCTCAGCCGCCAGCGCCGCCATTTTAGGCGTTGCATCTGCACCCTGATCGGACCAGCCCGCACGGTCGCGCAAATCAAAGAAGCCGGGCATTTCAATATTCAGATCTTCTGCCAGAGACTGGAACACCTCTTGTTCCTGCAGGCAGGCAATTGTGGTTGCTCCCTCCTGCATCAGCTCGACCGCGGATTGCAGTTGGGTTGTACAAAGCGCCGTGTGTACCTTGGAGCAGCTGACACCACAGGCGCTTTCGATCCTGTCGGGATCCAAAACCTGAGTTCCAGCGCAATCGCATAGCAGTATTTTGGTGCCCATTTTCCCTCCCGCAGGACGCTCTCCTGATCCCATGAAGCTTAGGCTGTACGCAGGGCACGGCAACTTCAACCCCCTGTCGCGAACCGTTTGCCAGCCTGCATTCGGACCTAAAATCGATGGAAACAAAAGTGTTTTTGGCCTCAATCACGCAGTTGCGACCCAAACCTACGACCAAAGTACTAAAGCGCAGGCTTGGCACAAACACAAATTGTGTACCATAGTGTTCATGCAAAGGCAGGGGAGCGCCTTTCGGGGAGGAGCCAGTGGCCAAGGCCGCAAGCCAGATCGAAATGCCGGTTGGCGTCATCGTACGCAAAACGCCCGGGGTCACGCGTTGGGCCCGTTGGAACTGGCGTGCAGTCGCCGTATTGCCCGGCGCCGGCCCTGCTGATTGGCAGGAATTGCGTCGTGAGGGCGATGCGGTTGAATACCACGCAGCCACCCTGCCCCTGACACTTTGGGCGGATGAGACCGAAGCCTACATGGTCAATCTGTCAGACGGCCTGCCTTCTCTTTATCTGGTGTTGCGCGACGAATTGCAGGGCGACGTTCCGTTGAACGCGGTTCTCATCACTGCCTCACCGTTTGAAGGGCAGGACTATGCGGACACCGGCGAGGAAATTGTCGAGAAAATCCCCATGACCGAAGGCTTGATTGCCTGGGTGCGGGATTTCACCCTTCAGCATCATAAAGACGAGGTGTTCATCAAGCGTCGGCGGGATAAAAAGCGTACCGATCTGGTAGAGGACGGCAAAGGCGACCCACGGATCAGGCAAACCTCGGATGTCTACCGCGCGCCGCGGAGGGTTGTGCAATGACCCAGGTCCGCGACTTCTGGTCCCGACGCAAGGCAGCCGTGCAGGCTGAAGCCGAGGCTGAGGTTGTCGCGGCTGAAGAACAGGCGATCGCTGCACAGCACGCTGAACTTGAGGAAAAAAGCGATGCTGAGCTATTGGCCGAGTTTGATCTGCCGGACCCGGACACATTGCAGCCCGGAGATGATGTATCGGGTTTCATGGCCAAAGCTGTACCCGACCGGCTGCGCCGCCGTGCCTTGCGGCGCTTGTGGCGACTGAACCCCGTTTTGGCCAACGTCGACGGGCTGGTCGACTATGGTGAGGACTACACAGACGCGGCCTGTGTGATTGAGAACCTCCAAACAGCGTATCAGGTTGGCAAGGGTATGCTGGCCCATGTCGAAGCCCTGGCGGCGGCTGAAGACCCTCCTGAGGATGAGTTCGCCCTTGAAGATGAGCCAACACCTGATCCGGCGACAAATGCAGAGCCCCCGAGTGATACTCCCCCTGTTCAAGAGGCGGTCCTGGCAGAGACAGAAGCAGAAACCGAGGTCGAGGACGAAATCGAAATGCCCCCGGCCCCGCGCCGCATGAGATTTGAATTCGAAGGATAACGAATGACCGCAAGCAACGCGCAAAATATGGATATCTCAGCCGAGGATCGGCTGCGCGCGGATTTCTACAACTTTCTGGGCCTGCTTCTGGCTGGTCCGCCAGATCAGTTGCTTCTGGACCAGATGGCCGGCCTAAGCGGAGATGACACCGATCTGGGCGAGGCCATTCAGGCTATGGCACGCGTCGCCAAGGTCACCAAACCTGCTGCTGCCGAGCGCGAGTTCAACGCGCTGTTCATTGGCTTGGGACGTGGTGAGTTGCTGCCTTACGCCAGTTTTTATCTGACCGGGTTCCTGAACGAAAAACCTTTGGCGCAATTGCGCAACGATATGGCTGTACGCGGGATCACCCGTGCGCAGAACGTTTTTGAACCCGAAGACAACGTTGCCTCACTGATGGAGATGATGGCGGGCATGATCGTTGGCCGTTTCGGATCGCCGGCGACGTTAGAAGACCAGAAAACGTTCTGGAACAAACATATCGGCCCCTGGGCCGCACATTTCTATTCGGATTTGGAAGCCGCCGAAGCGTCGGTTCTCTATGCCTCGGTCGGCACCGCCGGTCGGGTGTTCATGGAAATCGAACGCGAGGCCTTCCGAATGACGGCGGCATAACCCGCCACTCGCCAGCGCTTGAATTGGCGCTAGATCGCAAATGGGAGAGGAGAAGCCCATGAGCAAGACCAAGGAAGAAGGCGCAACGCGCCGCGACTTCCTCAAACTGGCCGGAACCGCAGCGCCCGCTGCCGTTGCCGCCGCCAGCCTGAGCGGTCAAGCCGAAGCAGCCGAGCTGCCGACGGACGAGACCCGCATGCAAGATACAGCGCATACCCGCGCATATCTGGAAAGCGCGCGCTTCTAAGCCGCCTCGACTGCGCCCGGCGCATCAGCCGGACGATGTCACTTACCCGACTGACGGTTGCGATTGGCCCTGACGTCGGTTTCGCAGTTACCAAGCCAGCCGTGATCCTCATGGCCAGCAAGGGAGGAAAGAAATGCTTAGGAAAAAGACCAACGGGGTTGCGAGACGCCCCCAGCGGACAAGTATCCTGTCCCAGGTCGGCGAGAAAACCGTCGACCGCCGCGCATTCCTGCGTGGCTCGGGCCTGACGATCGGCGGCCTTGCCGCGATCAGCGCCACGGGTGGAACCGTGACGCCTGCCAGCGCCCAAACAGCGGCCAACACCGCCGTTGAGAATATTAAATCCGTATGCACCCACTGTTCGGTCGGCTGTACCGTTGTTGCCGAAGTGCAGAATGGCGTCTGGATCGGGCAGGAACCCGGCTGGGACAGCCCGTTCAACCTGGGTGCACATTGTGCCAAGGGGGCCTCGGTCCGCGAGCACGCCCATGGCGAGCGTCGCCTGAAGTATCCGATGAAAAAGGAAGGCGGCGAGTGGAAGCGCATCAGCTGGGAAGAGGCGATCAACGAGATCGGCGACGGCATGATGAACATCCGTCAGGAATCCGGGCCGGACAGCGTGTACTGGCTGGGCTCGGCCAAGCACAATAACGAACAGGCCTATCTGTTCCGCAAGTTCGCCGCCTACTGGGGCACGAACAATGTGGACCACCAGGCCCGTATCTGCCACTCGACCACTGTTGCGGGTGTTGCGAATACATGGGGCTACGGCGCCATGACCAATTCGTACAATGACATCCACAACTCACGGGCCATCTTCATCATCGGCGGCAACCCGGCCGAGGCGCATCCCGTCTCGCTGCTGCACGTTCTGCGCGCGAAAGAGCAGAACAACGCTCCGCTGATCGTCTGCGACCCGCGCTTTACGCGCACCGCGGCGCATGCGGATGAATATGTGCGGTTCCGTCCCGGCACAGACGTTGCGTTGATCTGGGGTATCCTGTGGCACATCTTCGACAACGGTTGGGAGGACAAAGAGTTCATCCGCACCCGCGTCTGGGGGATGGACCAGATCCGTACCGAAGTTGCCAATTGGAACCCGGAAGAGACCGAACGTGTAACCGGTGTTCCCGGCTCACAGCTCAAGCGCGTTGCTCGTACCATGGTCAACAACCGCCCCGGCACTGTGATCTGGTGTATGGGTGGGACGCAGCACACCAACGGCAACAACAACACCCGCGCTTACTGCGTGCTCCAGCTTGCTTTGGGCAACATGGGCACTTCGGGCGGCGGCACCAACATCTTCCGCGGCCATGACAACGTGCAGGGCGCGACGGACCTTGGTGTTCTGTCCCACACCCTGCCCGGCTATTACGGCCTGTCGAAGGGTGCATGGGGTCACTGGGCCCGTGTCTGGGGTGAAGATCCCGAATGGCTGGCAGGCCAGTTCGCCACGATCAAGGACAAGGAAGGCAAGGATAAACCGCTTCAGAACGAACGTGGCATCCCGGTCTCTCGCTGGATTGATGGTGTTCTGGAAGACCCGGCCAACATGGATCAGGACAACAATGTCCGCGCCATGGTTTTGTGGGGCCACGCGCCCAACTCGCAGACCCGGATGACGGAAATGAAGACGGCGATGGAGAAGCTGGACATGCTGGTCGTGATCGACCCGTACCCCACCGTCTCGGCCGTGCTGCATGACCGCACCGATGGCGTCTACCTGCTGCCGGCCTGCACACAGTTCGAAACCCGTGGCTCGGTCACGGCGTCGAATCGGTCGCTGCAATGGCGCGACAAGGTGGTAGAACCGTTGTTCGAAAGCCTGCCGGACGAGGTCATCATGGCCAAGTTCGCCAACAAGTTTGGCTGGGCGGATCGATTGTTCCGCAATATCGAGATGGACGATCCGGAAACCCCCAATGTTGAAAGCATCACACGTGAGTTCAACGCGGGTCTCTGGACCATCGGATATACCGGTCAGTCGCCAGAGCGTTTGAAAAGCCATATGGCCAACCAGCACACGTTCGACAGAACCACGCTGCAAGCCATTGGTGGACCCAACGATGGCGAATATTACGGTCTGCCCTGGCCCTGCTGGGGAACACCGGAGATGGGTCATACGGGAACACCAAACCTTTATGACATGTCCAAACCAGTGGCCGAAGGTGGCCTGACCTTCCGCGCGCGCTTTGGCGTGGAACGCGATGGCGACAACCTGCTGGCCGAAGGGGTCTATAGCGTTGGATCGGAAATTCAGGATGGATACCCTGAATTCACGATGCAAATGCTGATGGATCTTGGCTGGGACGGTGATCTGACGGCTGAGGAACGCGCGGCCATCGACGCCGTTGCGGGGCCAGAGACCAACTGGAAGACCGACCTGTCCGGCGGTATCCAGCGGGTCGCGATCGAGCACGGCTGTGCGCCCTTCGGGAACGCCAAAGCCCGCGCGGTCGTCTGGACCTTCCCGGATCCGATCCCACTGCACCGCGAGCCGCTCTATACCAACCGGCGCGATCTGGTGGAGGACTATCCGACCTACGAAGACCGGCAAGCCTATCGCCTACCCACCCTTTATGCTTCGATCCAAAAGAACGACTTTTCAAAGGATTACCCGATAATCCTCACGTCAGGTCGTCTGGTCGAATATGAAGGCGGCGGCGATGAGACACGGTCGAACCCGTGGCTGGCCGAGCTTCAACAGGACATGTTCGTCGAGATCAATCCGCGCGATGCCAACAACCTTGGTATTCGTGACGGATCGCAGGTCTGGGTCGAAGGTCCTGAGGGTGGCAAGGTCAAGGTGATGGCGATGCTGACCAACAGGGTCGGTGCCGGCGTGGCCTTCATGCCGTTCCACTTTGGTGGCCATTTCCAGGGTGAAGACCTGAGGGAGAAATACCCGAAAGGCGCCGATCCCTATGTGCTGGGTGAAAGTACCAACACCGCCCAGACCTATGGCTATGATTCCGTGACCCAGATGCAAGAGACCAAAGCGACTCTCTGCAAAATCTGGTCAGCGTAAGGGAGGAGAAGAGAACATGGCAGCAAGAGCAAAGTTTCTCTGCGACGCCGAACGCTGCATCGAGTGCAATGCCTGCGTCACCGCGTGTAAGAACGAACACGAGGTGCCGTGGGGCGTGAACCGCCGCAGGGTGGTGACGATCAATGACGGTGACCCGGGCGAACGCTCGATTTCGGTGGCCTGTATGCATTGTTCGGATGCGCCCTGCATGGCGGTGTGCCCGGTCGACTGCTTCTATCAGAACGAAGAAGGGGTCGTCCTGCACTCCAAGGACCTGTGCATTGGTTGTGGTTATTGCTTCTACGCGTGCCCCTTCGGCGCACCGCAATACCCGCAGGCAGGCAACTTCGGATCGCGCGGCAAGATGGACAAATGTACCTTCTGCGCCGGTGGCCCCGAGGAAACGCACTCGACCGCAGAGTTCGCAAAATATGGTCGCAACCGGATCGCCGAGGGCAAATTGCCCATCTGCGCTGAGATGTGTTCCACCAAGGCCCTGCTCGCCGGTGACGGCGACGTGGTCTCGGCCATCTACCGCGAGCGCGTCGTTGCGCGCGGGTTCGGCTCGGGCGCGTGGGGTTGGGGCACCGCCTACGACCAGAAAGACGGCTAAGACCGCTTTTTCATGAGCCAAACAGGCGACCCGCATCCGTGGGTCGCCTGATCAGGGATTTTGACCGAGGTTCAGATGTTCCGCTTACTCATCGCATTGCTGTTCACCATTGGGCTGGCACAGGCCACCGTTGCGCAAACCAACGAGGCTGAGGCACCCGCCACCACGAATGAGCGCGCCTCGACCGGTGGTGCGACCACGCTTGAGGATATTCTCGCGCGTCAGCGTGGAGAGAAAGTCGATAACAGTTTTCGCTCAGAAAACACTGGCCAGGGCAATGTCGAAGGTCTGTTGGGCCAGTTTGGACCCAGCGGCGTATCCTCGGACAGTGACGTGTACCGCGCGCTGCGCTTTGGCTCGGCCGATGTGACCGTATCCTCGCGCGGACCTGCTGACAGTGTACTGATCCAAGATGGCGGCATGTGGTGGTGGGAATTCCGCACTGGGCCGTTACGCGAATATGGCGGTTACATCATAGCAGGAATGCTGGCCATCATCGTTCTGTTTTTCCTGATCCGAGGCAAGATTCGCATCGACGGAGAAAAGACCGGCCGTACCGTCCTGCGCTTCACCAGTTTTGAACGCTTCGGTCATTGGCTGTTCGCTGGGTCTTTCATCGTTCTCGCAATTACCGGCCTGCTGACGCTCTATGGCCGCGACTTCCTGATCCCGATTTTCGGCAAGGAAGGTTTCGCAACCATCGCGCAAGGCTGCAAATGGCTACACAACAATCTGGCATGGGCCTTCATGTTGGGGCTGATCATCATCACGGTGAACTGGATTGCCCATAACATCCCCAACCGCACCGACCTGAAATGGCTGGCAGCCGGAGGAGGCTTGTTCAGCAAAAACAGCCACCCGCCCGCCAAGAAGTTCAACGCAGGGCAAAAGATCATCTTTTGGGCCTGCATATTGCTGGGCGTCTCGATCAGCCTGTCCGGTCTGTCGCTGTTGTTTCCGTTTGAATTGCCGATGTTCGCCAAGACCTTCTCGGTTGCCAATGCCACCGGCATTCCACAAGCGCTTGGCCTGAACCTGCCCGTGCAAATGTCGCCTCAGGAAGAGATGCAATATGCCCAAGTCTGGCACGTGATGGTCGCTTATGTCTTCATCGCCATCATTATCGCGCATATCTACCTCGGCTCGGTCGGAATGGAGGGCGCGTTTGACGCCATGGGTTCGGGCGAAGTCGAAGAACAATGGGCGCGCGAACACCACTCGTTGTGGCTGGAAGAGGTGCAGGAAAAAGAGGCTGGCAAGGCAGCGGCCTCACCCGCCGAATAGATGCGCTGGCTGATCCTTGCCTGTGCGTTGACCCCCCTGCCCGCATGGGCGGAGTTCCTCACGCTCAAAGGCCATGGCGGGCCGATCATGGGAATTGCCACCGCGCCAGACGGTCGGATCGCAACAGCCAGTTTCGACAATTCTGTCGGGCTATGGTCGGACCAGACACCCCAATGGCTGGAAGGACACGAAGCCGCCGTGAACGCGGTCGTTTTCAACGGTACAGCAATTTATTCCGCCGGAGATGATTTTACCCTGCGCCGTTGGCCGGGCGGAGAGATTGTCGGTCAGCACAAAGGCAAGATCGTTTCCGTGGCCGCGTCCAAAACGCATGTCGCAACGGCCAGTTGGGACGGCACAATCGGTATTTGGCCCATTGATGGCACCACCCCCGACCTGTTCGGCCCTACGGGCAGCGGCGTGAATGCGGTCACTTTTTCACCGGATGGGTCACAGCTTTTTTCTGCTGGCGTCGATGGGGCCTTACGCGTGTGGGATGTCGCAACCGGCGAAGAAACGGACCGGCTGGTTGAACACGGCTTTGGCATCAACGAATTGATCTTTAATGCGCAGGATAACTGGATCGCCTATGGCGCGGTGGACGGAGTGACGCGAATCCTCGATCTGACAACCGGTGAAGAACGCGACTTTACTCTGGATCGCCGCCCGATCCTGGCCCTTGCACTCAGCCCGGACCGAAGCCTTTTGGCCGTCGGCGACGGTGAAGGCTATATCATGATGATCGACACAACCGAATGGCGCATCACGCAGGATTTTCGCGCAACGCTGCGCGGACCGGTCTGGGCGCTGTCATTCTCGGACGATGGTCAGAACATCCACGCCGGTGGCATAGACGCGGCCATGTACAGCTGGCCCGTGGGTGACCTGTCGGATCAACAGCAAATGGCCTCTTCCGAGCCCAGTTTTCTAAAAGATCCCGACGAAATGGAAAACGGAGAGCGCCAATTCGCCCGCAAATGCTCGATCTGCCACAGCCTGACACCCGACAGCGAACGCCGAGCTGGGCCGACGCTGCACGGTATCTTTGGACGACCTGCCGGAACCCTGCCCGGATATTTATACTCGGATACGCTGCAAGACTCTGATATTGTTTGGAATGAACAGACAATAAATGCCCTTTTCGATGAGGGGCCGGATCATTACATTCCGGGGTCGAAGATGCCGATGCAACGAATTACAGAACAGCAGGATCGGGACGACCTGATCGCCTTCCTGCGCCGCGCGACGGACGACCAGAACTGAACCGGAGGAGACTATGAAAGCCTTTTTTGCCGCAGTTGCCGCGATGGTCGTGATTACAGTCGCAGCCCCATCCACACTGGATCGGTTCGGGTTCAGTGCTGCTGATACCACGTCGGGTCCAGCGGTGCGCCTCGACTGAATGTCTCAATACCTGACCACCCGAGAACTGGCCGATCTGCTGCGCATTGGCGAGCGGAAAGCCTATGACCTTGCCTCTTCGGGCGAGGTGCCCTGCGTGCGCGCCATGGGCAAGCTGCTGTTCCCAAGAACCGAAATCATCGCCTGGCTCAACGCCTCGCGGTCCGGTCCGCAGGTGGCTGAACCGCCCCTGCCCCCGATTGTTGCTGGCAGTCATGATCCTTTGCTGGACTGGGCATTGCGCGAAAGCGGATCAGGGCTTGCCACCTACTATGATGGCTCTTTCGATGGATTGACGCGGCTGAGCGACCGCACTGCGCAGGCCGCGGTATTGCACATCCACGAAGACGGTGGGTTCAACACCAATTCCCTGCGCGACGCCTTGGGAGAAGCCCCGGTCGTTCTCTGTGAAATCGCCCGACGGGAACGGGGATTACTGCTTGCTCCGGGCATATCGGGCATCAAATCGTTCCAAGACCTCAGATCCAGACGCGTCATCCTGCGTCAGGACAGTGCAGCCAGCCAGCGCCTGTTTGAGGCGCAACTTGAGGCACATGGGCTAAATCGCGAAGACTTGGACGTTTTCCCCGGTTGCGCCCGCACCGAAGAAGAACTTGCCATAGCGCTGCACGATCAAAAGGCCGAGGCTGGTTTTGGACTGGGTGCCTTGGCCGGGCTGTACAACCTTGGCTTTGTCCCCACCCATTCCGAGCGGCTGGACCTGGCTATCTGGCGCAGATCTTTTTTCGATCCGCCGCTGCAAAAGCTGATGACACTGCTGCGCTCGGATCATTTCACACAACGGGCCCGCGAATTCGGCGGTTATGACCTGTCGGGCCTCGGTACGATCCACCACAATGGTGCCAGCGGCTGATCCCCCGCCCACCGCTTCATCTTTTCAAAAATACTCGCCCCGCAAGGGTTGGCCGCAGGCCAATTTACTGGGCATTGGGAAAAAACACCTGCTGTCCTTCTAGCCTGAAGGACGCGATCGCCTCCTGCCCGTCCGGACCCGTCAACCAGTCGATAAAGCGTTGACCGGATGCCGCCCGCACATGTTGATGCTTTTCAGGGTTCACAAGGATGACACCGTACTGATTGAACAGGCGCGGATCGCCCTCGACCAATACTTCAAGATTGCCTCGGTTCCCAAAGGACAACCACGTGGCCCGGTCTGTCAGCGTATAGGCGTCCATTCCGCTGGCCACGCTTAAGGTTGCGCCCATGCCCGAGCCGGTTTCGCGATACCACGTTCCTGAGGCGCCCGAAGGATCAAGGCCAGCATCCGACCAATGGCCCATCTCAGCCTTGTGCGTCCCACTGTCGTCTCCACGCGATACGAAGGGCGCTTCAACCTCTGCGATCTCACTCAGAGCAGCCAGAATATTCGTGCCGCCACGAATTCCGGCCGGATCAGAATTCGGGCCAACCAGAACAAAATCGTTGTACATCAGGTCTTTGCGTTCAACGCCCCAGCCATCGGCAACAAACTTCTCTTCCGCAGGCTTGGAATGGACCAGCAGCACGTCACCGTCCCCGTTGATTGCATTACGGATCGCCTGACCTGTTCCCACCGCGACGACACGCACGTCTATGCCGGATTCGGCTTCGAACCACGGTAAAATATGCTCCAGCAGTCCAGAGTTTTGTGTCGAGGTCGTCGATTGCACCACTATGAACGGTGTTTCCGCCGAAACCGACCCCGCCGTTAAGCCAAGAGCCACTGCTGCTGCCCGAATAACTGCCCGGAACATCATTTTCTCCGATTTTCTTTTTAAGTAACCAACCCGCCTGCCAGATAGCGGCGCGATGCGTCGCTTTCCGGTGCGTCCAACACCTGTTTTGCAGCGCCATGCTCTACCACATGCCCGCCCTGCATCATGACCACATCCGATGCCAACCGTCGTGCCTGCCCGATGTCATGCGTCACCATCACGATCCGCACCCCACGCGCCGAGGCGCGCAGCACCATCCGCTCGATCATCTGCGTTGCAGCCGGATCAAGCGCGCTGGTGGGCTCGTCCAGAAACAGCGTGTCGGGCTCCAACGCCAGCGCACGCAGGACCGCAAGCCTTTGTGCCTCGCCACCCGACAACGACCGCGCAGGCTGACGCGCCTTGCCGTCAAGCCCACCTTCGACCAGCAATTCAGCGATACGGGTCTTTCGGACCGCCCGCCCCAGCCCCTGGCGTTTTAGAACAAAGTCCAGATTGCCGGACACAGAGCGGCGCAGCAAAACCGGGTGTTGGAATACCATAGCCTGACGCGCCTTTTGCGCAGCGCTCAGCGGCTGTCCATCCTGCACCACACGGCCGTGGTCAGGTGCGATCAAACCATGCAGGCAGCGCAGCAAAAGGCTTTTGCCCGCACCGTTTGGGCCAAGAATAAGGGTTGGGCCCGGACCATCCAGAACCAATGAAGGCACATCCAGCAACGCACGGCCCTTGTTGCGGATTTGAAGGTCTTCAACCTCAATGCGGTTCACCATATCGCAGATGACATCACGCATGGCGTAACCCCTCCTGCTCGGCCCTCAGGCTTACGGCGCTGACCATTGCATTCACGGCCACGGCAATCCCGATCAGAATTGCGCCCAACGCCAACGCAAGCGCCAGATTTCCTTTCGAGGTTTCCAGCGCGATGGTTGTTGTCATCACGCGTGTCACATGATTGATGTTGCCACCGACGATGATCACCGCCCCCACTTCGGCAATGGCGCGTCCAAACCCAGCCAGCAAAGCTGTGACCAAAGCCAACCGCGCATCCCACAGTAAAACCGGAACGGATGCCAGCCGTGACACACCAAGGGATCGAAGCTGCTCGGAATACTCTTCGGCCAGCATCTCGATCACCTGCCGCGTCAATGCCGCAACGATCGGGGTAACCAGAACCACCTGAGCGATGATCATCGCAGTTGGTGTATACAGAAGTTCCAGAACGCCCAGAGGCCCTGAACGCGACAGCATAAGGTAAACCAGCAACCCCACAACGACCGGCGGAAACCCCATCAGGGCATTCATCAAAACGATCAGAACCCGCCGTCCGGGAAACCGGGCCACGGCCAAAGCAGCCCCAACCGGCATACCAATCAGCGCTGAAATCAGCACCGCAAATATGGAAACTTTCAGGGACAGAAGCACAATTGCCCAAAGCTCCGAGTCTCCTTGAAAGATCAGAGCGATGGCTGAGCTGAATTCTGATGCAAATCCCTGCATTTTATTCCTGAAAGATTGCATTTCGTATGAAATGCGTTCATTTACAGGTAAATACTACTCTGTTTTTCCATCGAGTACAGACACAAATCCGGCATCTGAAACGAGAAACGCGGCCCCAATTGGGGCCGCGCTGAAAGCCTTGAACTGACGGCTTGCGTTAGTTCAGCGCTGCGTCGGTAATCTGATGCGTCCAGGCACCGTCAGGCTGTTTTGTGATGGCTGGATTTTCCGCAGAAACGGCGGACAGCAGTGTTTTTACTGTCTGTTCATAATCAGCGGGGTCCAGCGCGCCATCAGATCCTTCAATCAGCTTTGCAACCTCACCCATCATATAGACCTGATGGTCCAGTTCTTGTGCACCGGTCTCATCGAATTCCAGCACGATCTCAGCAGCTTCTTCCTGGTTTTCAGCCGCGTATTTCCAGCCTTTCATCGAGGCCCGAACAAAACGCTCCATCTTGTCGACGAACGCAGGATCGCTCAGATTCTCTTCCATCACATACAGGCCATCTTCGAGCATCCCGAAACCCATCTGAAGATAGTTGAATGTCACCAACTCTTCAGGTGTGATACCGGCTTGAAGGATCTGGCGGTATTCGTTGTAGGTCATAGTGGAAATGCAATCCGCCTGCCCTTGGATCAGAGGGTCCGCGGAAAACGCCTGTTTCAGAACAGTCACCCCATTCTCGTCCGCTCCATCTGTTTCGATGCCCAAGGACGCCATCCAGGCGTAGAACGGATACTCATTGCCAAAAAACCAAACACCCATGGTGCGACCGGGAAAGTCCTCAGGGCTTTCGACGCCAGTGGACTTAAGGCAATTGACCTGCAGGCCACCGGTTTTGAACGGCTGTGCGATATTCACCAGCGGTACGCCACGCTCACGCGCCGCCAGACCAGCGGCCATCCATGTGGTGATGACGTCGGCACCACCTCCAGCAATAACCTGTTCCGGCGCGATGTCCGGGCCACCCGGTTTGATTGTGACATCAAGACCTTCTTCGTCGTAGAAACCTTTTGCTTCTGCTACAAAATAGCCGGCAAATTGCGCCTGTCCGACCCATTTCAACTGCAGCGTCACCTCGTCCGCCGCAAGCGCCGTGCTGGCTGCCAAACTGAAGGCGGCGACCGCCCCGCTAAGTAGCTTATTCATCTTCATTTCTCCTAGTTGCTTTTGGTTGCCCCGTTTTCGAGGTCTGTTGAGTTATTCCCATTTTATCCACGTTGTGACGGGTGCCAGAACGTCACGACCTTCTCGATGCCTGCGACAAGGCCATAAAAGGCGGTACCGGCAAGCGCGGCCACCACGATCTCGGCCCAGACCATATCAAGCGACAGCTGACCCACGCTGGTGGAAATCCGAAAGCCCATCCCCACGATTGGCGAGCCAAAGAACTCGGCCACAATGGCTCCAATCAAAGCCAAAGTTGTCGAGATCTTCAACCCGTTGAAAATGAAAGGCATCGCCGCAGGCAAACGAAGTTTTATAAAACTCTGCCAATAGGTTGCAGCGTAAGTCTCCATCAGGTCGCGCTGCATCGCCGCGGCTTCACGCAGACCGGCCACTGTGTTGACCAGCATCGGAAAGAACACCATCACAACGACCACAGCCGCTTTGGAATGCCAATCAAACCCAAACCACATAACCAGGATAGGTGCCGTTCCAACGATGGGAAGTGCCGCCACGAAATTCCCGACAGGCAACAGCCCAAGGCGCAGAAAGTCCCACCGATCCACGGCAATGGCCATAAGAAACGCTGACCCGCAGCCGATGATATAGCCGCTGAGCGCACCTTTCAGGATGGTCTGAACAAAATCCGCCCACAAAATGTCAAGGCTATCGGCAAAGCGTAACGCGATAGCTGACGGCGCGGGCAGGATGACCAGCGGCACCTCAAGCCCCCGAACCAACAACTCCCACGCGCCGACAACAGTCAGCCCAAAAATCACCGGTGCCAGAATGCGTACGATCTGACTGTCCGCGTGAGGTCCACTGGCCAGGCGGCTGTTCAACCACCAGCCAAAAGCCCACAGCAGCAGAGCAAAGATAACAAATATCATTGCGCCATCCCCATTCGCTTCAAGACCATTCGTTCAATCAGTCCGAGCAACCCGACCAAACAGGCGGCCAGGATGGCCGCTGCGAACAAGGCCGACCAGATCTGAACCGTCTGACCATAGTAACTGCCCGCGAGCAGACGCGCACCCAGCCCTGCAACGGCCCCTGTCGGCAACTCTCCCACGATCGCGCCTACCAAAGAGGCAGCAATACCGATTTTCAAAGATGTGAACAGGTAAGGCATCGACGCAGGCAGGCGCAGTTTCCAAAAACCCTGCGAGAGGCTAGCACTATAGGTTCGCAACAGGTCCAACTGCATAGTGTCGGGACTACGCAACCCTTTGACCATGCCAACGACCACCGGAAAGAAGCTGAGATAGGCTGAGATGATCGCCTTGGGAATGATCCCCTGAACGCCAACCGAATACAGGACGACGATGATCATTGGTGCCAACGCAATAATGGGGATCGTCTGGCTCACGATGGCCCAGGGCATGACCGACAAATCCATCACGCGGCTATGCACGATGCCGACTGCCAGCAGAATACCCAACCCGGTACCGATCACAAAGCCAAGCATCGTCGCGCTGAGCGTCACCCAACCATGATAGATAAGCGATCGTTTCGAGGTGACTTTCTTCTCAATCGTCGTTTCCCACAGTTCAATCACAACCTGATGGGGCGAAGGCAAGCGGGGTTTTTTCTGTTCCCAAGCGACAGGGATCGCAAACGTGTTGCCTGCAACCAGCCCGATTTCCCCCAAATCGCGGCGCGCGCTTGCGGTGGGCGGCTGCACCTCGGCCCCGCCACGCTCAAGCTCACTC
The DNA here is from genome assembly GCF_013034525.1 of Ruegeria sp. HKCCA5929. NCBI lineage: Bacteria > Pseudomonadati > Pseudomonadota > Alphaproteobacteria > Rhodobacterales > Roseobacteraceae > Ruegeria > Ruegeria sp. HKCCA5929. The sequence continues at coordinate 208,847 of NZ_WQGE01000001.1, read as the reverse complement.
AGAACACCTTTGATATTCATCGGCACACAGGCCACGTACCAGATCAGAGCAATTGCAACGACAACAGTGAGTACGGCAACGATCTGCTTCATGCGTGCCACTCCATCCGAAAGACAGGCACGGTGTCAGGAGGTACAGGAGGTTCTTCCGCGGTCACCTCAAACCCTTCGCGACGATAAAAGCGTTGCGCAGCGGTGTTGGGTCTGTGCGTTGTCAGCCAGAGAAAATTTCTGCCCTCTTTTGCTTTGTCGACAAAGCGCTTGCCAATGCCTTGTCCCGTCCGACCACAATACAACGCTCCGATTTTATTGAGCGCGGGATCCACTGACATATAGCAATCAACCGGATCACCAGCGACCCAGATTTCACGGCTGTCGAACGCATCACCGATCATGGTCGAGAGTTCTTCCACCGGTAGTTCCTCTGGCATCCAATCCGTTTGCATGGCCCAATTGTGCACGACCGTGGCGCAGGCAATCACGTCTTCAGGCACCGCGCGCCGGATTCGATCTGCGTTCAGTTCAGTCGTCATAAGAATGCCCTGCTCTCAAGCCATCGCGCACACGGTGGGCAACTTCTATGAACTCCGGCGTATCCCGAATGTCCAATGGCCGTTCCTTGGGCAACGGGCTGTCGATCACATCGGTGATTCGGCCCGGCCTTGGACTCATGACCACGATTTTGGTGCTCAGGTATACTGCCTCGGGGATCGAATGGGTCACAAACCCAATCGTCTTTTCAGTGCGGGCCCAAAGCGCCAGCAGCTGTTCGTTCAGGTGATCGCGTACGATTTCATCCAAGGCGCCAAAGGGTTCATCCATCAGCAGGATATCAGCATCAAAGGCAAGGGCTCGTGCAATGCTGGCCCGCTGTTGCATGCCGCCTGAAAGTTGCCAGGGGAACTTGCCGCCAAACCCTTCAAGATCAACCAGTTTCAGGACGTTTTTAACTTGCTCTTCCTGCTCAGCCGCCGAATAGCCCATGATCTCAAGCGGCAGTTTGATGTTCTTTGCAATGGTCCGCCAAGGATACAGACCCGCCGCTTGAAACACATACCCATAGGCCCGGTTCCGTCGCGCCTCATCCGGGGTCATCCCGTTTACCGTCAGCGTTCCCCCCGTCGGGGTTTCCAACGCCGCGATACAGCGCAGAAATGTGGTCTTGCCACAGCCCGAAGGGCCAATGAAGCTGACGAAATCGCCTTTGTCGATGGTCAGGTTCACATCCTTGAGCGCGTGAACGGGCCCGTCGTTGGTCTGGAACGTCAGGTCCAGTTGCCTTGCCTCGATGACGGGCTGGGTCGTGCTTGCAGTATTCATTCTAGTGCCTTGAAAAGAGTGGTGTTAGGGCTGCCTGCGCAGCAGCCCAAACTGATCAAACCCCGGTTGCCGGGATACCCGTCCGTTCAACCGGTCTCGGCGCGGTCAGTTCTTTCCAGGTGCTCAGCGCCTTGTGCACATGCGTATTGGCTTCACGCGCCACGAACTTCCCGTGCCCCTCCTGAGTCCTGATCTCACCATCATGCACGGCCACCGCACCACGGGTCAGCGTGAACCGCGGCAACCCGCGCACTTCCTTGCCCTCAAAGACGTTGTAGTCGATCGATGATTGCTGCGTCTCAGCCGAAATCACCTTGGCCTTGTTTGGATCCCAAACCACCAGATCAGCATCAGCGCCGACCAGAACCGCACCCTTTTTAGGGTAGCAATTCAATATCTTGGCGATGTTTGTTGATGTGACAGCGACAAATTCGTTCGGCGTCAGTCGCCCCGTATTCACACCATAGGTCCACAGCATGGGCATTCGGTCTTCCAACCCTCCGGTCCCGTTCGGAATCTTGGTGAAATCACCAACGCCATAGCGTTTTTGCTCAGTCGTAAACGCACAATGGTCCGTCGCCACAACGCTCAGCGTTCCAGATTGCAAACCGTTCCACAGGCTGTCCTGATGCTGCTTGTTGCGGAACGGAGGGCTCATGACTCGCCGCGCTGCGTGTTCCCAGTCGTGATGGAAATACTCGCTCTCATCCAGGGTCAGATGCTGGATCAGGGGCTCGCCCCATACCCGCTTGCCATGCATCTTGGCGCGACGAATGGCTTCATGCGCCTCTTCGCAAGACGTATGCACCACATAAAGAGGAACGCCTGCCATATCCGCAATCATGATGGCCCGGTTCGTCGCCTCACCTTCTACCTGCGGCGGACGGGAATAGGCGTGCGCCTCTGGCCCGGTATTGCCCTCTGCCAGCAGTTTGGCGCTCAACTCGGCCACGACATCGCCGTTTTCGGCATGGACCATTGCGGTTCCACCCAATTCGGCCAGACGCTTGAATGACGCAAACAGCTCATCATCATTCACCATCAGCGCGCCTTTATAGGCCATGAAGTGCTTGAAGGTGTTGATGCCCCGCGTCTCAATCACGGTCTTGATGTCGTTGAACACCTGCTCGCCCCACCACGTCACCGCCATATGGAACGAATAATCACAATTCGCCCGCGTCGATTTGTTATCCCAGCGCTTCAACGCATCAAGCAAGCTTTCCCCCGGGTTGGGCAGCGCAAAATCCACCACCATTGTCGTGCCACCAGCCAAAGCCGCGCGCGTGCCGCTTTCGAAATCGTCGCTGGAGTACGTGCCCATGAACGGCATTTCCAGATGGGTATGAGGATCGATCCCGCCCGGCATCACATAACAACCGGTGGCGTCCAACTCTTTGTCACCCTTCAGATCCATCCCAATCTCGGTGATCACGCCACCTTCGATCAGGACGTCCGCTTTGTACGACAAATCAGCAGTGACGACGGTTCCGTTCTTGATAACTGTGCTCATTTCAAACTCCCTGATGCGGTCTGCGCCGCTTGCTTCATCTGGCTAAAAATACCTCGGGGGAGTCGCCCATCGGGCGACGGGGGCAGAGCCCCCTATTCCACGATCTCAGCCGTCTCGACGACCGCGTGCAACAGGACATCCGCCCCGGCTGCCGCCCAGTCCTTACTGATCTCTTCAGCCTCATTGTGGCTCAAACCATCTACGCATGGGCACATGATCATCGCGGTTGGCGCCACGCGGTTGATCCAACAGGCGTCATGCCCGGCACCCGAGATGATGTCCGTATGCGAATAGCCCAACCGCTCAGCCGCGTTGCGTACGGCGGACACACAACTATCATCGAATTTCACCGGATCGAATCCACCAACTTTTTCGAATTCGATCTGCAAGCCCATGTCTTCCACAATGTCTTCGGCCGCCACCCGCAGGCGGTTCTCCATGTCCGTGATCACATCCAATTCGGGCGAGCGGAAATCGACCGTGAATACCACCTTGCCCGGGATCACGTTGCGTGAGTTCGGATAGACATCGATATGACCAGCCGCACCCACCGCATGAGGCGCATGAGACCAGGCAATCTCGTCCACTTTCTCCAGAATGCGCGCCATTGCCAGCCCGGCATTCTTTCGCATCGGCATCGGGGTTGACCCGGTGTGGGCATCCTTGCCGGTCACCGTGATCTGGGTCCAGCTCAGCCCCTGCCCGTGCGTGACAACGCCAATATCCTTACCTTCAGCCTCCAATATCGGGCCTTGTTCGATATGCAGCTCAAAGAACGCGTGCATTTTCCGTGCGCCAACTTCTTCATCGCCACGCCAGCCGATGCGGTTCAGTTCATCTCCAAACTTCTTGCCCTCGGCATCCTCGCGTTCATACGCCCAATCCTGCGTGTGCATTCCCGCGAACACCCCCGAAGACAGCATGGCGGGCGCATATCGCGTGCCCTCTTCATTGGTCCAATTGGTCGCCACGATCGGGTGCTTTGTTTTGATCCCAAGATCGTTGAGGGTCCGGATGATTTCCAGTCCCCCCAAAACGCCCAAGACACCATCGTACTTCCCGCCCGTCGGCTGCGTATCCAGATGCGATCCGACATAAACCGGCAACGCGTCAGGGTCCGTCCCTTCGCGGTGGGCGAACATGTTGCCCATCTGGTCCAATCCCATAGAACAGCCCGCTTCTTCGCACCATTTCTGGAACAGGGCGCGGCCTTCTGCGTCCTCGTCCGTCAGCGTTTGGCGGTTGTTGCCGCCGGCCACACCGGGGCCGATCTTGGCCATCTCCATCAGGCTGTCCCACAACCTGTCGCCATTGATCCTGAGATTCTGCGCCGGAGCTGCCATGTTCATCTTCCCTGTTTGCTTGCGATTTGGCTCGCTTTTGGTGTCTTGATTTGACCATCTGGTCAAACTCACGCTATCACGGGTTCGAGATCAGTCAAGAAATTGCGCGGCACAGCTTGAATTTTCACTGAATTCCGCGCCTATAGTCGAAAAAAGAGACACGCTGAAAACATGCCGAAAGACCGCGCACCGACTCGCATTCAGAAAAAGAACCGTGCTGCGATCCTCGAGGCCGCCCTGAACGTGTTTTCAGCCCACGGGTTTCGTGGATCGACCGTGGATCAGATTGCCGCAGAGGCAGGACTGAGCAAACCAAACCTGCTGTACTATTTCCCGTCGAAAGAGGCGATCCACACCGAGCTGCTGTCCGGCCTTCTGGAAACCTGGCTGGCCCCCTTGCACGATCTGGACCAGGATGGCGATCCGATGGAGGAAATCCTGGCCTATATTCGGCGCAAGCTGCAAATGAGTCAGGAGTTACCACGCGAAAGCCGCCTTTTTGCCAATGAACTGGTGCAGGGCGCGCCGCGTATCCACGAGGCTTTGTCCAAGGATCTCAAGGAACTGGTTGACGAAAAAACCGTGATCCTGACGCGCTGGATGGATCAGGGCAAAATCGCGCGGGTGCACCCCTATCACCTGATGTTTTCGATCTGGGCGCTGACGCAGCACTACGCAGATTTCGAAGTTCAGGTGCGTGCGATCTTGGGGGAAGAGGATCCGTTTGAAGGGGCCGACCCTTTTGTGGACACCCTGTACCGAAAGCTTTTGACCCCTTGAAAAAAGGGGCCGCAAGAACGGCCCCTTGATGATCTTTCCAAATCGGTTCATTCGGCCGCCTTGGCCATCGGATTGTTCGGATGCGTCGTCCAGTTCGCATAGGTCGGCTGCACCTCTTTACCTGTGCGCGGATCGACCTCACCCGGTGCCATCGGCACCATCGAGATACAGTCTTCAACCGGGCACACGTCGACGCACAAGTTGCACGCCACGCATTCTTCGTCGATCACTTCGAACACGCGGTCCTCCGACATCGAAATCGCCTGGTGGCTGGTGTCTTCGCATGCCGCATAACAGCGACCACATTTGATGCACTGATCCTGATCGATCTTTGCCTTTGCGATGTAGTTCAGGTTCAGATACTGCCAATCGGTGACGTTGGGTACGGCACGACCGATTACTTCGTCGATGCTGCTGTATCCTTTTTCATCCATCCATTCGGACAGACCGGCGGTCAGTTCGTCGATGATCTTGAAGCCATAGGTCATTGCAGCGGTGCAAACCTGCACCGTGCCACAACCCAATGAGATGAACTCGGCCGCATCGCGCCATGTGGTGACGCCGCCAATACCGGAAATCGGCAGACCATGCGTTGCCTCGGCCCGCGCGATCTCGGACACCATCGACAGGGCAATCGGTTTCACTGCGGGACCGCAATAGCCACCATGGCTGCCCTTGCCGTCGATTGAGGGTTCGGGGCTGAACGTATCCAGGTTGACGCTTGTGATTGAGTTGATCGTGTTGATCAGCGACACGGCGTCCGCGCCACCGTTCTTTGCCGCAGCTGCAGGTTTGCGGATATCGGTGATGTTCGGCGTCAGCTTCACGATGACCGGGCGGTCGTAGTACTGCTTACACCACCGCGTCACCATTTCGATGTATTCCGGCACCTGCCCGACGGCCGAGCCCATGCCGCGCTCGCTCATACCGTGCGGGCAGCCAAAGTTCAGTTCGATCCCATCCGCGCCGGTTTCAGCAACGCGTGGCAGGATAGCCTTCCAAGCCGCTTCCTCGCACGGCACCATGATCGAAGCGATCAGCGCGCGATCCGGGTAATCGGCCTTGACCCGCGCCATTTCCTCGAGGTTCACCTCCAATGGCCGGTCTGTGATCAATTCGATGTTGTTCAAACCAAGCAACCGCCGATCCGCGCCGTAAATCGCTCCATAGCGCGGGCCGTTCACGTTCACGACCGGAGGGCCCTCGGACCCTAACGTTTTCCAAACCACACCGCCCCATCCGGCCTCGAAGGCGCGGCGAACGTTGTATTCCTTGTCGGTCGGCGGCGCAGAGGCCAGCCAGTAGGGATTGGGGCTGGAAATGCCCAGAAAGTTTGTCGTCAGATCGGCCATGGCTTCTCCCTTCCCGGCTCAGCCGGATTTTTTGAATATCATTTCAGTCGGGCGAATGCGCCCGGCTTTGAGGTTTGTGACGTAGTTTTGGAATTTCTCGGGCGCCGTCTCGCCCATCATCAGATGAATCCCCAGCGGCGCGGGGCCGCTTTCAGCGATCTTGGCAAAGACATCTTCGAAGAACTGTATCGCGAAATCGGTGCGGTCGGTTTCGGTCTCAAGTTCCAGCCCCGCCGCTTCGGCTGCGTCTTTGTACACATCTGGCGCGTGCACGAACGAAGTCTCCGGCAACGTGGACCAGGGAAGCGGGAAAGCCAGGGGTTCATCGACGTCTCCGCCCATGACATCGAACAGGGCAAAGGTTCCGCCCGTGGCCAGCGCCCGCGACACTTCCGCAAACAGTCCGGCCTTGTCTTCGATGTTCATGCCCACATGCATCATGACAGCCAGGTCAAACCCGGCATCTGGCACAGGCATGTCCAAGGCACTGCCCACATGAAAAGTGGCCTTTTCCGAATGCCCGACCAGATTGCTCAACGCGGTGGCCGTTTCAACAAATTCGGGTGTCAGATCGACTCCGGTAACCATCGAGTCATAACGGTCCACGATATAACGCGAAGTGCCCCCGATCCCGCATCCCACATCCAGAACACGGGTTGCATGGGTCGGCGACAGTTGCGCAAACAGGTTGTCGGTCGCCAGAACACCGCCCGTATGGAACTCGTCCCCTGCCTTCAGATCAGCAACGGTGGCCGCATCCGGGTCAATACCGCTGGCTTCTAGCGCCGCACGGACGCGTTCGGTCAGGGCACCGGTGGTGTAGTGTTGAGCAACAGCTTGTTCGATCTGGGACATGAGAATACCTCAGCAGCGAAAGGAATGGGGTGAATACCCCACCCTATCACGAAACGAGTGTCGCGTGGATGTCCATCGCCGCATCCCGGCCTTCGGCAACTGCGGTTACGGTCAGGTCTTCGCCCCCTGCCGCACAGTCCCCACCAGCCCAGACACCCGACATTGAGGTGCGCCCGGCCCCGGTGACAGCAATCTTATTGCCGTCAAGCGAAAGCCCTTCGGGTGCGCCATCCAGCGTCTGACCGATGGCTTTGAGCACCTGATCTGCTGGCAAACGGATCGTCTCTCCGGTGCCCGTAAGCTGACCGTTCTGGCTGGAGGTGTATTCCAGTTCGATCTCGGCAGCAGTTCCGTTTCCATGCACGGCCACCGGCTGCACATTGGTCAGAATCCGAACGCCGTGCGAGGCCGCAAGGTCCTGCTCATAGCGGCTTGCTCCCATGGCGTCGCGGCCGCGGCGGTAGGCAATTGTAACGTGTTCCGCGCCCAGCAACTTGGATTTCACAGCAGCATCCACAGCCGTCATGCCGCCACCAATGACGACGACGTTGCGACCAACGGGCAGGTTTGCAAGATCGTCGGCCTGCCGCACGTCCGAGATGAAATCAACAGCAGCACGCACGCCATCCTTGTCGCCCCCCCCAGCGCGCAGGGCGTTCACCCCAGCCAGACCGATGGACAGGAATACCGCGTCGTAATTCTCAAGCAGACCATCCAGCGAGATACTGTCACCCAGCACCGATCCGGTCTCGATCGCGATCCCGCCGATTTTCAGCAACCAGTCCACCTCGGCCTGTGCAAAATCGTTGGTCGATTTGTAAGCAGCGATCCCATATTCGTTCAGGCCGCCCGGCTTGGGCTTGCTTTCATGAATCACGACGTCATGGCCTAACATGGCCAGACGGTGCGCGCAGGCCAAACCGGCAGGTCCTGCCCCAACAACAGCAACAGTCTTGCCCGTAGGCGCCGCCCTTTCGAACGGATGCGCGCCAGAGGCCATGATGTCATCGGTCGCAAAACGTTGCAGGCGTCCGATCTCAACCGGCTTGCCTTCGGCCGCTTCGCGCACACAGGCTTCTTCGCAAAGGGTTTCGGTTGGACAGACCCGAGCGCACATGCCGCCCAGAATGTTCTGTTCCAGAATGGTCCGCCCTGCCGATTGTGGTTGTCCCGCCTGAATCTGGCGAATGAACAACGGAATATCGATATCCGTCGGACACGCGGTCACGCATGGTGCGTCATAGCAGAAATAGCATCGATCAGCGGCAACGGCGGCCTCATGCGGGGCCAGTGGCGGATGCAGATCGGTGAAATTCGAGGTCAGCTCATCGCTGGAAAGCCGCCCAGCAACGATGCCGGGTGCCATCTGGCCCTGTGCCATCACTCTACTCCCTGTAGATATGTTTGTTATGACCTCAGCTTGCCACAAAAAAAAATTTTATCAATTGGTAAAATTTATCAAATGGTCAAAAAATTGAAAAACCGGACCAAAAGACCCGGTTTCCTGTGGTTTTGCATAATTTTGAGGCGAAGACCCTCAGATCATTCCGCCGAGATGACCGGATTTGGTCCAAACCCGTGCGCCATCCGGCCCTGCAATCGCCTGCGTGCGCGTACCCGGCGGCAGGCGCAACCAGTCCCATTTGGCAAAGTGTTCGCCGCCCTCGGAAAAGCCACCGGCGATGACAAAGATCTCCATCCCCTCACCTGCATCCAATTCGATCTTGTCCCCTGCAGCCCAGCTTTGCACGTGAACATCTTCATGATCGTCTTTGAACAGATGCAGATCAGCCTCACCGTTCACAGACTTGTGCACCTCGGTCCGATCTTGCGGATCGAACTGGTGGAGCTTGACCAGAATGGTCGCCCCTTGAGCGGCAGATGGGGTATGAGACGACGTTGGCGGGTTGCGCACATAACTTCCAACAGGAAAGTCCCCGGTTTCATCCTGAAAGACACCGTCAAGAACCAGATACTCCTCTCCACCATCATGCGTGTGTGCAGAAAACGCGCTGCCGGGTGCAAAGCGGACAATAGTCGTAGCGCGGGCGACCTCTTCGCCGATGCGATCCAGCATTTTCCGCTCGACCCCTGCGGCCGGGGACGCAATCCATTCGGTTTGGTCAAAATGAACCGCAACCCGTTTCGTGAAATCCGCGTTGATCCGCATGTTCGCCCCTTTCATCTAACGACCGTGATAGAAATGGGATCTTATACTGGAATTGCAAATTTTCGGCTTTTGACGGCTTGGGTCAGGTGTTGTACTCCGAGACGAAGGGTGCGGGGTCGCGCACCTATCGGGAACAGGCGCAGATGCAGGCAAATCCACAGAAATTTAACATCGCAGTTGTCGGGCAAAACAACCGCCTGCAGTACGAGGCCCTGTTGTTTGCCGCATCGTTGCGTCACAGCTCACCGCAATTTGAAGGCAGGCTGTTTGTCGCCACGCCCAACCCGGGGCCGCGTTGGAATCAAAACCCCAGCATTCAGGACGAAGACGTTCTAAAGGCGCTGAAACAGTTGGACGCCGAAGTCCTGCCATTCGACTCGCATGTCTTTGGAGAAAGCTATCCCTACGGCAACAAGATCGAGGCTCTGTTGGCCTTGCCAGAGGGCGAGCCGTTTGTGTTCTTTGACACCGACACATTGATCACCGGAGACATCGCACGCGTACCTTTTGATTTCGACCGCCCCGGCGCGTCGCTGAAGGTTGAAGGAACATGGCCAAAGCCAACACTCTACGGCCCTGGCTTCGATGGCATCTGGCGCGCGCTGTACCAGCGGTTCGGGCTGGATTTCGAAAGCTCATTGGATACTAGCCAACCGCATGATTACTGGCGGCGATATCTGTATTTCAACGCGGGCTATTTCTTTTTCAATTGCCCCAGGGTTTTTGGCGAACGATATCTGGACTATGCCAGAACGATCCGAGACGCGCATATTCCCGAACTGACGGGCCAGAACCTGGATCCATGGCTGGATCAGGCCGCTCTGCCCCTTGTGGTACATTCGTTGGGAGGAGGTCGGGATGCGCTGCCCGACGGTTTGCTCGACGGCTTTGTCAGTTGTCACTACCGCCTTTTCCCCCTGCTCTACGCCCGTGAAAGCGACCATGTGATCGACGTTTTGGAAACCGTTGTGGCACCGAACAAGGTCAAGAAAGTGCTCAAGCAATATGATCCGCTGAAAAAGCTGGTCCTGCAGGGGAAAGGCGCGAAAATTCGCGCCCTGTTTGATCAGGACAACCTGCCGCGGCGCGAACAGGCCATTCGCAACACGATCAAAAGCAAAGGGCTTTGGCTGCGCTGACAGGATCGTTGTGCGCAAGCGCGCATTCACCTAAAGATTCAGCAACACAAATTCCAACAGGAGATTTTCAAGATGTCTGACGGCCCCACCTACGGTTTCGACACGCTGCAGATTCACGCGGGCGCCCGCCCCGACCCGGCGACCGGAGCGCGCCAGACACCTATCTATCAGACCACAGCTTACGTGTTTCGCGATGCCGATCACGCGGCGGCCTTGTTCAACCTGCAAGAAGTGGGCTTCATCTATTCCCGCCTGACCAACCCAACCGTCGCCGTTCTACAGGAACGTGTAGCGACGCTTGAAGGCGGCGTTGGGGCCGTGTGTTGCTCGTCCGGTCACGCAGCACAGATCATGGCACTGTTCCCCTTGATGGGACCGGGCTGCAACGTTGTCGCCTCGACCCGACTGTACGGTGGCACGGTCACGCAATTCAGCCAGACGATCAAACGCTTTGGCTGGTCGGCCAAGTTTGTCGACACTGACGATCTGGACGCGGTGAAGGACGCCATCGACGAAAACACCCGTGCTGTGTTCTGTGAATCCATCGCCAATCCCGGCGGTTATGTCACTGATATCCGCGCCTTAGCGGACGTTGCTGATGCGGCGGGTATTCCGCTGATCGTCGACAACACCGCGGCCACTCCCTATCTGTGCCGACCCATTGAACACGGTGCGACGCTGGTTGTGCACTCGACCACCAAATATCTGACCGGCAACGGTACAGTCACCGGCGGCTGCGTCGTGGATTCGGGCAAGTTTGACTGGTCCGCAAATAACAAGTTCCCCTCGCTCAGCGAACCCGAGCCTGCCTATCACGGATTGAAATTCCACGAAACATTTGGCCCGCTGGCGTTCACCTTCCACGGCATCGCCATCGGTCTGCGCGATCTGGGTATGACCATGAACCCGCAAGCCGCGCATTATACGCTGATGGGGATTGAAACCCTGTCACTGCGGATGGAACGCCACGTTGAGAACGCCCAGAAGATCGCGGCCTGGCTGGAAGCGGATGACCGCGTTGAATACGTCACCTATGCGGGTCTGCCCTCGTCGCCCTATCACGACCGGGTCAAGTCGCAATACAAACGCGGAGCCGGTGCGCTGTTCACCTTTGCCGTTAAAGGTGGCTATGACGCCTGCATCAAGCTGGTCAACGCGCTGGAAATCTTCAGCCATGTGGCCAACCTGGGCGATGCGCGCTCGTTGATTATCCACTCGGCCTCCACCACCCACCGTCAGTTGACCCCGGAACAGCAAGAAGCCGCTGGCGCAGGTCCGGGTGTTGTGCGCGTGTCCATCGGGATCGAGGACGCAAACGACCTGATCGCCGATCTGGATCAGGCCCTGTCCAAGGCCAGCGCCTGACGATGGCCGGGCACGACACTAACGACCTTGGCCAGCCCATCGGCCTGCCGGTTTCGGGCGAATTTCCACGCCCGACCCCGCCGTATACTCCGATGGAAGGACGGTATTGTTCTGTCGTGCCTTTGGACGTGAACAGGCATGCGCCCAGACTTTTCCGGGCGTTTGCCAATGACAGGGATGGTCGCAACTGGACGTATCTGCCCTACGGCCCTTTCGACAACGAGCCTGCGTTCGAAGATTGGACCCGCGCCACCTGCATGGATGCGGACCCGATGTTTCACACCGTACTGGACGGCAATGACGTACCGATTGGTATGGCCTCGTACCTGAGGATCGAGCCCGCTGCAGGCGCAATCGAGGTGGGGCATATCCACTTCTCGCCCCTGTTGCAGCGCAAACCGCAATCCACCGAAGTCATGTATCTGATGATGAAGCGGGTGTTCGATGAATTGGGCTATCGCCGCTATGAATGGAAGTGTGATGCTCTGAATGCGCCATCGTGCAGCGCGGCAGAGCGGCTGGGCTTTACCTTTGAGGGGATTTTCAGGCAAGCGACCCATTACAAAGGGCGCAACCGGGATACTGCGTGGTATTCAATCATCGACAGCGAATGGCCGCGCATTCGGGATGCGTTCGAAGCCTGGCTTTCACCGGACAATTTCGACGCTGCGGGCCAACAACGCAAACCGCTGATGGCCCGTGCAAAATCTTGATTTTAGTCCGAAATCTCGAATTCCATCGAGACACTGACCGAGACTGAGACCTCTCCGCCTGCAACAGGAACCCCGCCTGCACCGGCCATGCTCATGGCGCGCATCTCGGCCATTGGGCGGACACCGGCCACACGTTCCGAAATTGTCTGGACCGGGCCAAGCGTGACACCGGCCGCCTGCGCCAGTTGCTCGGCCTTGGCAGTGGCTTCTCCAACAGCTTGCGCTCGGGCCTGCGCCTCAAGCGGTTTCGGGTCCTGCACACCAAAGCTCAGCCCGCCAAAGTCATTGGCGCCGTCCTGGATGACCGCATCCATGATCGCTCCCAACTGTGTCAGATCGCGCACACGCACAAACACTCGGTTCGACGCGGTAAACCCTGTGATCTCGGGCTTTTCCCCATTCTGCCCATGCCGCCCCGACCAAACCGGTGACAGTGACAAATCACGGGTCTGAACATCCCGGTCTTCGATGCCCATATCGGCCAACCGCGCCAGGACTTTGGCAACCGCATCCGACGTTGCCTGCATGGCCGCTCCGGCCTCAGCGTTTTCGTTGGTCACACCCAGCGTGATCGTCGCCATGTCGGGCGCAACTTGCACCGTTCCGGTGGCGTCCACGGTGATGCGACGTTCTTCCGCATGGGCTGCGCCTGCGGCTGTTGCTGCCATCATCGCAGCCAGAAAAGCGAATGTCTTCAAGGTTATCACTCCAATTTACTCTGTCTCAAAATGGGTTGTCGCCCCATGGCCATGCAAGAGCAGACCCAGCCTTTTTCTTTCCCTCGGCGGGTTCCTGCTTTATTGTCGGTCTGCGAACACAAAGTCGTTTGCATTGACGCTGATAATTATGGTTCCTCCGGATTATGAAACCTGCCTTTGCGCTGTCTTTTTCAACAACCGGAATCTTACTGCACCACCAATCGGAGGGGGATTGGTACGCCATTGGCTCGATTCCATTGGACGCGCAGGATTTGCCCGAGCAAATGCAGGCGTTGCGGGAAAAAGCATTTGCGCTGGAAAATGACCTGAGCTGCAAGATCGTCTTGCCACCTGATCAGGTGCGCTTTCTGGACGTCGAAACAGATGATTTGCCTGACGCGGACCGGACGGCCCGGATTGAGGCGGCGCTGTCCGATGCGACCCCTTACGCTCTGTCCGACCTCAGCTATGACAGCCAGACCACCGGCGGCACAACCCATGTCGCCGCCGTAGCCAAAGAGACATTAGCCGAAGCGCGGACCTTCGCCGTGGGTCATGGTTTTGTGCCGACAGTGTTCACCTCGGAAGAAGGTGCAAGCGCTTTCCCGCGAGAACCTGAGTTTACAGAACAGACCGATCAACCTGAGCCGTCCCTAACGACGCAGCCTCCGGAAACTATTGAAACGGTCCCGCCCCAAGAAGATGACGCTTCCGATCTGCCAGCTCATCCCATTGCGGGCAAAGCGGCACCGGATACGTTCCGCGCGCCGGACGTATCCCCGGCCGCACGTGCCACAGCTCAACCTGCCTCAAGGCGCTTTGCCATTCCCGCCTTTGCCGCCGTGGTTTTGCTTGGCGGCGTATTTGGCGCGTGGCTGGCCTCGGGCCCCTCTGAGCCGCCAGAGCAAGCCGCGCTGACCCCGATTGCTCCGGACGTATCAGAGCCGCAGCCCGAGGCCCCCGCTGATCCGTTGCCCGAGGTTGCGACAGTCGAGCCCGAGCAGAGCCCCCTCGCCGAACCGGCTTTAGAACAGGCCGAGGAACAGACCGAACAAGCTCAGCCAAACCCATTTGAGTCGGCTGTATCGGAGCCGGAGCCCGTCGTTGATTCGACGCCCGAAATAGCAGCCGTCGATCCCCAGCAAAGCGCGTCCCCGGAGCCACAAGTTGACGAGGCCCGCGAGCAGCCCGAGCTATCTCCTACGGATGCGGCGATCCTTGAGGCGCTCAAAGTCGCGCCAACACCGGTCGAGCCGATTGCTCAAGACCCGGAAGCTCCAAAGGAGGTCCTTGCGGAAACAGGAGTTGACGTAACGCCTCCCGCACCCCTGCAAGAGCCTGAAGCCGTTGAGCCGGAAGACCTTTATCTGACGTCAATCGACAAATCTGATCTGTCCAATGATGCTGTGGCATTGCCGCCTGCATCAAGCTTCGACACGGACGCGCCGTTCAGCCAAGAGGGATTGCCCAGTGCTGCAGGCACGCGGTTCGATCTGGATGATCGGGGGCTTGTTGTCGCCACGCCTGAAGGTGCTTTGAACCCGGAAGGCATCACAGTCTATTTGGGTCGTCCATCCAAGGTGCCACCGCAAGCTCCGCTGCGGTTCGAGGAAGAACCTGTTGTTGAAGAGGTCGACGAAAGGCTGGCGGGGCTACGCCCTAGACCGCGCCCAGAAAACCTTGAAGAGACGTTTGAACGTCAGCAGCTTGGCGGCCAGTCGCTGGAGGAACTTGCTGGAAAACGACCCAAAGCGCGCCCTGCGGGCCTGGAAGCCCCAGAAGAGGTCGAAGTACCTGTCGCCGAGCTGGACATTATGCGCGTCCCCCGCCCCAAGGCGCGACCGGCAGGACTGGTTGCTGCCAGACCGACCGTTGCGAAGCCGTCCACTTTGGCATCAACTGCGGCATTGGTAGAAAACTCTGACGACGCGGGATCATTTCAGCCCAAAGCCGTTGCGCCTAAGATCCCGTCAACCGCGTCAGTGGCCCGACAGGCGACAATCGACAACGCCATCAACCTGCGCAAGCTGAACCTGATCGGGGTCTATGGCACGCCTGCCAATCGTCGCGCCTTGGTGCGCTTGCCCAGCGGTCGTTACAAGAAATTGAAAGTCGGGGATCGCATTGACGGCGGCAAGGTCATCGCCATCAGTGACAGCGAACTGCGCTATCAGAAAAAGGGCCGCAACGTGACGCTTTCGATGCCCCGCAGCTGATCGCTAGTAGGGAGAAAAACGCCGGAGATTACCCCGGCGTTTCGCGAAAATGTCAGGCGGCAGAGATTTCGCCGCTTTCGATCTGCTCACGTTCGATGGATTCGAACAGGGCCTGGAAATTGCCCTCGCCAAAACCGTCATCCCCTTTGCGCTGGATAAACTCAAAGAAGATCGGGCCGATCACGGTCTTTGAGAAGATCTGAAGCAGAATGCGGGTTTCGCCGCCATCCACGACACCCTCACCGTCGATCAGAATGCCGTGCTTCATCATGTGATCCAACGGCTCGTCATGATCCGTTACGCGATCTTTCGACATCTCGTAATAGGCGCGGTTCGGGCCGGGCATGAACTTCAAACCATTCTCGGCAATCGCGTCGGTTGAGGCATAGATGTCTTCGCTGCCCACAGCGATGTGTTGAATCCCTTCGCCCTTGTACTTCTTGAGGTACGACACGATCTGCCCGGTCTCGCCGCGGTCTTCGTTGATCGGAATTCGGATACGGCCACAAGGTGACGTCAAGGCGCGGCTGAACAGCCCTGTGAACTTGCCCTGAATGTCGAAAAAACGAATTTCGCGGAAGTTGAACAAGTCACCGTAGAACTTGAACCATTTGTCCATGTTGCCCTTGTAGACATTGTGGGTCAGGTGATCGAGGTAATAGAATCCCTCACCACGCGGCTTGGATTCCTTGATCCACTCGAATTCCTGATTGTAGGGCGACGTATCGTAATACTGATCGATGAAATAGATCAGCGACCCGCCGATACCCTTGATCGCTGGAACATCCAGCGTTTTGTCTGGTGCATCATAAGGTTCGGCGCCCTTCGATACAGCGTGATCATACGCCTTCTGTGCGTCGACAACACGCCACCCCATCGACGGGGCACATGGACCGTGCTCGGCCACAAATTTATCCGCGAAGCTGTCCGGATCGGCATTCAGGATATAGGTGACATCCCCTTGCTGCCAAAGTTCGACCAGCGGCTTGTCCTTGTGACGGGCCACCAGATCGAAGCCCATCTTGGCGAACAGATCGCGCAGTTCCTGCGGTTCGGGATGAGCAAACTCAACAAACTCAAACCCGTCGGTCCCGGCGGGGTTTTCTTCACTGATCACAGATTTCGGGGCGTTATGCGGGAAAGGACCCATGGCGCGTCTCCTTTGAAGACAGAAAATTTATTGCTGATTCAAAAATATGACTTTCCAGACGCTGTTTCTGCGCATTGTTTTCGTGTAAACTCATAGTATACGCGCAAAACGCGCATGAATTTCAAAGAAACCGGGATTCTTCCGCACGTGTTGGATGCTACTGACAAACGTCTTCTATCTGCCCTGCAAAAGGACGCGCATCTGACCGCGCATCAACTGGGTGAGATGCTGAACCTCTCCCCCAGCCAGGCAGGTCGACGCCGACAACGGCTTGAGGCCGAAGGCTACATCACGGGCTATGCCGCCCGGCTCGATCCGCTGAAGCTTGGTTTGCAGGTGCAAGGATTTGTTCAGGTTCATTTGGGTACACATGGCCCCGAACAATCCCAAAGCTTTGCCCGCATGGTCGATACCCGCCCCGAAATTACCAGCGCCTGGACGATGACAGGAGAGGCAGATTACCTGTTACATGTCTATTGCGACGATCTTTCCGCGCTCAACAGCTTGCTCCATCAGGTCATCCTGCCGCATCCTGCTGTTGCCCGAGTCCAAAGCCAGATAGTCATGGACCAACTGAAACGCGACGCCCCCCTGCCCACCTGAACGGGCTCACGAGGAGACAAATGGACGATTTTCTATATCAGGCTTCGATCTATCTGGCTGCGGCTGTGATCGCGGTGCCTCTGTCCGCAAGGCTGGGGCTGGGGTCGGTACTGGGCTATTTGGCCGCCGGGATCATCATCGGGCCAGTGCTGGGGCTGGTTGGGGCCGAAACGGAAAACCTTCAACATGTCGCCGAATTCGGTGTTGTGATGATGCTGTTCCTGATCGGGCTGGAGCTTGAACCTCGTGCCCTTTGGGACATGCGAGATCGTTTATTGGGCCTGGGCGGCCTTCAGGTTGTGCTGTCTACTGCCGCGATTGCTGCAGTGGCCATGTACGCAAACCACCCATGGTCCGTCGCGTTGGCGGTCGGATTGACCCTGTCGCTGTCATCGACTGCAATCGTCCTGCAGACCCTGTCAGAAAAGGGTCTTATGCAGACAAATGGTGGGCGAGCCACGTTTTCGGTGCTTCTGACACAAGACATTGCAGTTATTCCGATCCTGGCGCTATTGCCGCTGCTGGCTTTGCCCGCGATGCCTCATATCGAAGCAGATGGATCGATTGATCGGGGGGCTGGTGATCTGCACGCAGCGGGCCATCACAGCCTTTCGCTGGTCGAAGGTTTGCCGGGTTGGGCCGTCACTCTGGTCACTCTTGGCGCAATTGCTTTTGTTATTCTGGCAGGCGTCTATCTTACCCGCCCTCTCTTTCGGTTTATCCACGCGACGCGCCTGCGCGAGATGTATACCGCTTTGGCGCTTATGATTGTGGTTGGTATTTCTTTCCTGATGACGCTTGTTGGACTGTCGCCCGCTTTGGGCGCGTTTCTGGCGGGCGTCGTGCTGGCCAGTTCAGAATTTCGCCATGAAATGGAAAGCGACCTTGAACCGTTCAAAGGGCTGTTTCTTGGGCTGTTCTTTATCACGGTTGGGGCCGGGATCGACGTTGCCTATTTCTTCGATGACCCGCTGGACCTGATCGGCTTGGCACTGCTTGTGATCCTTGCAAAAGGGATCATCCTGTTTCTGGTCGGCAAAGCCTTTAAACTACGCGGGCGCGACCATTGGCTGTTCACGCTTGGGTTGGCGCAGGCCGGTGAATTTGGATTTGTGCTGCTGGCCTTTTCCACGCAGCAGAACGTTATCCCGCCTGATCTGTCACAGAAACTGCTGATGATCATTGCCCTGACCATGCTGATCACCCCCCTTCTGTTCATCATCTATGATCTTCTATCTCGGAAAATAGGCGACACCGCCAAAGATCCCGAACCCGACGAGATTGACGAAAAAGGCCCTGTGATCATTGCGGGCATCGGACGGTTTGGTCAGATCGTGAACCGGCTGGTACGCGCCAGCGGTTTCAAAACAGTGGTTCTGGACCATGACATTGAAACCGTTCAATTGATGCGCAGGTTTGGGGTTAAAGGCTTTTTGGGCGACCCGACGCGCCCCGAATTGCTGCGCGCTGCGGGGTTGGAAAAAGCGTCGGTTCTTGTGGCGGCAATGGATGACCACAAGCAGGTGACGCGGCTGGTTGGGTATGCCAGACGGCAGCGCCCCGATCTGCACATTATCGCCCGAGCCCGCGACCGGACCCACGTGTACGAGCTGTATCAGGCGGGGGCCAACGACATTGTCCGTGAATTGTTCGACAGCTCGCTTCGCGCAGGGCGTTATGTTCTGGAGAATATTGGGCTGAGTGAATACGAGGCCGCGCAGGCCGAACAGACCTTTTATCACCACGACCGGACGTCAGTCCGTGATCTGGCCGAGCTCTGGGTTCCCGGAATGCCAACAGCCGAGAACAAGAAATACATCGAGCGCGCTCAGAAGCTGGAAAAGGATCTGGAAACCGCATTGCTTGAACTAGCGGAAGAGCACGCAAAGAAATCTGCCTGACCCAGATTAAACCCTGGGTCAGGCAATACCTTAGCCGTCGGAAACGCCTGCTTCGGCGAATGTTGCCATACCAGAATGGCACGCCACAGCACTTTTGAGAATATTGATCGCCAGCGCCCCGCCAGAGCCTTCGCCCAGACGCAGACCAAGGCTCAGCAACGGGTCCTTGCCCAGCTTTGACAATACGGCCCCATGCGCCGCTTCCGCGCTTTGGTGCCCTGCAATCGCATGATCCAATGCGTTGTCTGAAAGTTTCCAAAGGCAAGCTGCGGCGGCAGTACAAATGAAACCGTCCAGAATAACCGGAATGCGCAGCACGCGCGCGGCGGCAATCGCCCCGGCCATTGCGGCGATCTCGCGCCCTCCCAGGCAGCGCAGAACCTCAAGGCCGTCCTCTGAGGAGTGTTTCGCCACACCCTCAGCCACAACGCGGGTTTTGTTGGCAAGACCTGTGTCATCCACGCCGGTCCCGCGACCGGTCCAATCCTCTGCATCCCCGCCAAACAGCGCGCAGGCGATGGCCGCAGCCGGGGTTGTGTTGCCGATACCCATCTCACCCACAACCAACAGATCGGCCTGCGGATCAACGGCCTGCCAGCCGGTGCGCAATGCGCTCAGCAATTCATCTTCACTCATGGCCGGAGCTTGCGTGAAATCCGCTGTCGGCTTGTCCAGATCCAACGCGTGCACATTCATTATTGCGCCCGCCGCCTTGGCCAGTTGATTGATCGCCGCACCGCCATGTTCAAAGTTCATAACCATCTGCACGGTGACTTCCGGCGGGAAGGCCGATACGCCCTGCGCGGTGACACCGTGGTTTCCGGCAAAGACGATGACCTGCGGGGCTGAGATCTGCGGACGCGCATCCCCGCGCCATCCCGCATACCAGATCGCCAAGTCCTCAAGCCGGCCAAGCGCACCGGGGGGTTTGGTCAGTTGTCCGTTACGCTCGCTCGCGCCTTGCGCCGCAGCGGCATCCGGGCCCGGAGCCGCCGACAGTGCAGCGCGGAACGCGTTCAAATCATTCAGTTCAGGCAGCATGAAAGCCTCATTGCATCAGAGTGGTCCTGTGTGTTTAACCGAAGCACTGAATCCAACAAGACCCCGAAAGGCACGGGCGTGCATAAAAACGACACGAAACTCTTTTCTCTGATGGATATTCCGCTGGCGCTGGTGCTTCTCACCCGCCTGCCCGTGCCGCGTTTGCCTGATCCGGTTTTCTCACGGCAAGCTCAGTCGGTCTGGGCTTTTCCCTTTGTGGGTCTGATCGTCGGAGGGCTTGCCTGCCTTGTGGGGTGGAGCGCGCTTGCATTGGGGCTGCCTGTCATGGCGTCTGCCGGTCTGCTGATGGCCGCACTGATCGCCACAACCGGCGCTATGCACGAGGACGGCCTTGCCGACATGTTCGATGGCCTCTGGGGTGGATTTACCCGCGAACGGCGCCTGGAGATCATGAAGGACAGCCATATCGGGACTTACGGCGTACTTGCCTTGATCCTGTCTCAACTGGTTCGAATCTCGGCCATCTCTGCCTTGCTGACCGCCGGAGCGTTTGGGGCGATCCTGTCCGCCTGCATCGTATCTCGGGCGTTGATGCCTGTGGTGATGACCGGATTACCACAAGCGCGTACGTCAGGCCTGAGCCGTTCGGTCGGCACGCCCGGAGTGACATCCGTCTTAGCAGCCCTGGGGTTGGCCGCAGCACTCGCCCTTCTCTTTCTGGGCGCAGGCGCTATTGTTGCCGTGGTTTTTGCGGCTGGCAGCACAGCAGTCATCGCCCTTATCGCCAAGGCAAAAATTGGTGGTCAGACCGGTGACATTCTGGGGGCCACTCAATTGGTCTCCGAAATTACCTTTCTGCTGACCTGCGTCGCTTTGATTTAAGACGCGCCTCCGGTTTCGATCCGCAAAGTGGCACCGCAGTGTTTGCAATGCACGGCATCAGGATCATGCCGGAACAAACCGCAGCTTGGGCATTTGTGACGGACTTTCTGAGGCATGAAGATAGCCTGCGCCAGTCGCACAAAGAGAGCCACGCCAACCACCATGATGAAGACCGAAAACAGCTTACCACCTGGCGTGGGCAGGGTGATATCGCCAAACCCGGTGGTCGTCAGGGTCGCCATGGTGAAGTAGAGCGCGTCAATATAGGGCGTTTGCGAATCTGCGGGAATAAAGAACACCAGAACGGCGGTCGAAGTTGCAAAGACAAAAACCATGAGGTTAATGGCGGCGATCACCGCGTCTTCGTGGGTGCGGAAGAAATTGCTGTCGCGCCGTAAGTCCCGCAGCAAGTGGTAGGAATGGATCAACCGCAAGGCGCGCAAGATCCGCAAAAACGCAAGGTTGCCCGTCAGGAACGGATCAAGCACCAGGGATACGATAACAACGATATCCGCCAGCGTGTAAATCTGGCGCAACAACTTCCAACGGTCCTTGGCGATCCAAAGCCGCGCTGAGAAATCCAGCAAAATCAGAAAACCAATCAGCAGGCTTGCGACAGTGACGCCCGGCCCGTGAGGAAAATGAGCAGTGGCGACGAAGAAGATGATCGACACAATGTCGAACAGGATCAGGCCGTAGCGAAACCAGACCGAAATCGGGTCATGTCCGATATACAGGTATTTCACCGTTTGCTTCATATCCGCCCTGTATCGTGCTGCATCTAAAGTGAAATTAACGGCAGTTGCACAAATCACCAAGCCACGAAAAAGGCCGCCCCGTTTGGAGCGGCCTCAGGCAGTAATCTGATGCGATCAAGCAGCGCGCGAGGTCAGGACTTCGTCCACCTGCTTCGCGGCCGAAACTTCGCCAGCACCGGACACGGCTGCGACCTCTCGGGTCAGACGCTCTAGCGCGGCTTCATAAAGCTGACGCTCGGAATAGCTCTGCTCGCGCTGATCGTCGGTGCGATGCAAGTCGCGGACAACTTCAGCAATCGAGATCAGATCGCCCGAGTTGATTTTCTGTTCATATTCCTGGGCACGGCGGGACCACATGGCGCGTTTGACCTTGGCCTTGCCCTTCAGTGTCTTCATCGCCTGACTGATAACATCGGGCGAGCTTAGCGACCGCAAACCGGATTCGGTTGCTTTGTTGGTCGGCACGCGCAATGTCATTTTGTCTTTCTCAAATGAGATGACAAACAGTTCGAGCGAAAAGCCCGCAACTTCCTGCTCCTCGATCGAGATGATCTGACCCACACCATGGGCGGGATAGACAACATAGTCGTTGGGGCGGAACTCAAGCTTTTTCGACTTTGTCATTCAGTTTTTTCCTTGCTTGCGGACCGGGACACAGACAACAAAAGCACCACATGCGGGGACTGTCTCAGCCCCGTCAGGCGGCGTTTCTGTCACAAATTCAGAACTCCAAAGTGAGCATACTTTCGGAGTGCATCCCAATCTCGGTCATCATACAGGTCAGGAGTATACCACAAAAATATGACACCCGAAAGTTTACCCTACGGGAATTTTTCGAATTACACGCACCTTCAACGGGTTACTTCGTGAACTTCGTGCCAGACGTCAGGCTGCAGTCGCGAATCGCTTAGCCGCCTTCGCCGGGTGCCTCAGAGAAATACTTCTCCATTTTGCCCTCTTCACCGTCGCGCTCTTCAGCGTCGGGAAGCGGATCTTTCTTAGTCACAATCACCGGCCACTGTTCCGAGAACTTGCGATTGAACTCGACCCATTGCTCCATTCCCGGCTCAGTATCCGGGCGGATTGCGTCTGCCGGGCACTCAGGTTCACAAACGCCACAATCGATGCATTCATCCGGGTGAATAACCAATGTATTCTCACCTTCATAGAAACAGTCCACCGGGCACACTTCGACACAGTCGGTGTATTTGCAGGCGATACAGTTTTCGGTGACAACATAGGTCATGAGCGGATTCCCGTTTGCGGTTTGTGCGATTAGCTAATTCAGTCTGGCCTTCTCTTCAAGATGGGATCAGCGATCTTCTTTGCGAGAAAGATCAAGAGCGCGCCGATCCTTCTTGGTTGGACGACCTTTTCCCTCAAAACCCGGATTCTTAGGCGGTACGTCCTGCTTTTCGGTCATATCGAAATACAGCGTTTGCGCCTCGGGGGCCGGACCACGGCGGTCCCTGAGTTTTTCGATACGCACAACACGCACTATTCGCCCTTGCGGAAAGGTCAGAACGTCACCCGGACCTACAGCCTGCGCCGGTTTCAGCACCCGGGTTCCGTTCAATCTGACATGGCCGCTGCTGACCTGTTTGGCGGCCAGGCTGCGGGTCTTGAAGAACCGCGCCTGCCACAACCATTTGTCGATCCGCAGTTTGGCCTGATCCATGACGGATCAGTTGCCGTCCTTCAAACCCATCAGCGCTGCTGCAAACGGGTTATCGGGATCAATGGCTTTTTCCTTCTTCGGAGGCCGCGCCGAGAACGATTTCGCACCCTGTGGTTTGCCGCCCTTCTTGCCGTGCGGCTTGCCACGACCGTCCTGCGGTTTACCACGCGGTTTGCCTTTGCCCTGCCCCTGCTCGCGGCGCGGGCCACGGTTTTGCTGGCGTTGACGGCCCCAGGTGAAGTTATAGAAAACCTCGGCCTCAGGCTCATCCGGTGCGGCGTCAGGTGCTGGTGCCTCGGCTGCCGCCTCGGTGCTTGTCGTGGCCTCGGCTGACGCCTCGGCGGGTGCGGCGGCCTCTTCCGACGTAGCCTCAGGTGCCGCAGAATCTTCGGCGGCAGGCTGTTCCGCCGCTTCCGCCGCAGGTTGCTCAGCGGCGACCGCTTTCACCTTTTCACGCTCGCCACGCTCGGCCTTGTAGCCCAGGCCCTGCATCAGGTCTGCGAATTGTTCCAACGTCATGCCGGTGATCGACAGCATGTCCGGCTTGGCTTCGAACCCGCCCCGGCTGTCTTCGGCGCGCAGCATATCGGCCAGACGTTCCAGCATATCGATCCGGATCGAACGCTCGCCCGCATCACGGTAACCGCACATGGTGTCATAGCCCTGCGGCGCATCCTTGGCGACGGGCACAGTGACCAGACCCGGAGGTGGCGCTTCGGGGAATTCCTGCAAACCGCTGGACAACGCCCACAGCACCAGACGCAAGCGCGTGGGTGCGGGTTTCAGCAGCAGAGGCATGAAGATCGTGAACTGGCCAAAGCGGATGCCATGCTTGCGCAGCGCGCCTCGGGCATCCTGATCCAGATCCTTGACCTCTTGCGCGACCTGCGCACGCGGCAGAACGCCCAGTGCTTCGACCATGCGGAACGCGAACCCTTTTGCCAGACCGGTCAGTTCTTCATCGCGCGACAGGTTCAAGAGCGGTTCAAACAGAGCCGCCACCTTACGGTCGATGAAATGCTGCAATCGGCGCTGCACTTTCTGTTCGACATCCGGCCCTGCGGACTCGTCCACAAAAACTTCGACCATTGGCTTGAGAGGTTCCGCCCCGGCAACCAGTTTGCCGACGGCATATTCGCCCCACATCAGGCCACCCTGATCCGTGAAATCAATTTCGGTATCGGGCGCATTGTAGAAGCGATCGGCGCGCAGATGGAATTGCGGCGCGAGTGCTTGCAAAGAAGCCGATTTCAAAGCTTTCGCCTCGGTCCCTTGCGCGCTTTTGTCCGGTGTAAACCGGAACCCTTCCAGACGACCGACGAATTCGCCTTCGACGGTCACTTCACCCTTGTCATTTACTTCGGCCAAAAGGGCCTCCTTCTGTTTGAGCCGGCGCAGCAAAACAGATGTACGCCGGTCCACAAATCTCTGAGTCAAACGCTCATGTAAGGCGTCTGACAGTCTGTCTTCTACAGTGCGCGTTTCGTCACGCCAATGCGATTCGTCACGGACCCAGCCGTTTCGTTGCGCAACATATGTCCAAGTGCGAATATATGCCAACCTTTTGGACAGCGCATCTATGTCACCCTGGGTCTGGTCGATACGACGAATCTGCCGCGCCATAAAATCATCCGGGATCGATCCGCGCTCGTGCAGGTGACCATAGATCACTTCAAGCAAGCTGGCGTGTTCTGCGTGGCTGATGCCGCGAAAATCGGGGATTCGGCACACGTCCCACAATAAACGGATCGATTGCGGGTCGCTGGCGCGGGCAACGATCTCGGTCACTTGTGATAGGGATTTCAGCGCATTCAGGTCGTCCGCAGGGCGTGCTTTGATCAGATGCTCGTCATTTGGGTTGGCCTCAAGCGAAGTGATCAGCGCGTCGATGGAGCCAAACCGCAAGGCGGCATTCCGCCAGTTCAGCTTTTTCATCGGCGTAAAGCGGCTGTCCATGATGGCCTGCGCCACGCCTTCATCTAACGGCGGAGCCTCGCCCGTCACGCCAAAGGTGCCATCAGACATCCCACGACCAGCCCGGCCCGCAATCTGCGCCAGTTCGTTCGGGGCCAGCGGGCGCATCCGGCGGCCGTCAAATTTGGTGAGGGATGAAAACGCGACGTGGTTCACATCCAGGTTCAGCCCCATCCCGATGGCGTCGGTGGCAACCAGATAGTCGACCTCGCCATTCTGATAGAGGTCAACCTGAGCGTTGCGCGTTCGCGGGCTGAGCGCGCCCATGACAACCGCCGCCCCCCCTTTTTGACGGCGCAGCAATTCCGCGATGGCATAAACATTGTCGACCGAAAATCCGACGATGGCGCTGCGCGCGGGCATCCGGCTGATCTTTTTGGACCCTGTATAGACAAGCTGCGACATCCGTTCACGTCGGACGAACTGCACTTCGGGAACCAGCGCCGCGATGGGGCCGCGCATGGTATCCGAACCCAGGAAAAGCGTCTCGTTCGTGCCACGGGACCGCAGCAGACGATCGGTAAAAACATGACCTCGTTCGGGATCGGCACAAAGCTGGATTTCGTCGATTGCTACAAAATCTGCTCCCATGCCTTCAGGCATGGCTTCGACTGTGCAGACCCAATATTGCGTGCGGGGCGGCACGATGCGCTCTTCGCCCGTGACCAAAGCCACAACCGACGGTCCGCGAATAGCGACAATCTTGTCATAGACCTCGCGTGCCAACAGCCGCAGCGGCAGACCAATCACGCCGGTGCGGTACCCCAGCATCCGTTCGATTGCGTAATGGGTTTTGCCTGTGTTTGTCGGGCCCAATACGGCCACTACTCGGGATGACCCGCTCACCATTGCCCCCTGCCCCGGACCTTACAGCGCTGCGCCTTCAACTTGAGGCTTCAGTCGATTCACCGCATTGGTTACTTCTTCGTGGTGGGGATGTATAGCCAAGGCCCGCGAATAAGCATCATACGCTTTCTCAGGCTCTCCTACGATTTCAAAGATCAAACCCAGCCCATAAATCGCTTCGTAGTGGTTGGGGTTAAGGGTCAGTACATGTTCAAGATCGGCGGCTGCCATGCCAAACCGTTCGATCCCAAAAAACGCCGAAGCGCGTACATGCCAGCCTTCGGCGAACTCGGGCGCATGATCTGTCAATGCCGTCAGGTGATCCAGCGCGGCATCTATGTCCCCGTCTTCAAGCGCTTCTCGACCTCGCTCCAGCAGTAGATCCGCGGAGGCTGAGCCGGATTGCGCCCACAAGGCTTGCAGCTGCCTGTCCAGGGCCATTGCTTGTTCGGGTGTCGATTGGGCAAGTTGCTGCAACAGCGCGTCTTCATCACGCAAATCCGCCTGCTGCGCGAAGCAACTGGTGGAAAACGTGACTAGAACGGCAAGTGCCGCAACGGTACCTTTGAGATTGTGGATTGCAATGCTCATAACAATAGTCAGTGTAGCGTTGCGACCGGGGATGTCCATTCACGGCGCACTAACAAAATGAGGAAAAGCATGAGCGAGATTCTTGAAAAGGCAGCAGCCGCGCTGAATGAAAAACTGGAAGGCGGCGCGTTTGATGCTTCGGCCAAGTTTGCAATCGCCGATCTGGGCGCAATCGTTCTGGATTCTGACGGTGCCCGTGTCAGCGACGATGACGCTGACGTGACCATGAGCGCCGACGCCGACACGTTCGAACAAATCCTCAGCGGTGAACTGAACCCCACCGGTGCGTTCATGTCCGGCAAACTGACCATTGACGGCGACATGGGCGTTGCGATGAAGCTTGCGTCGGTGTTGGCCTGATGGAATTGACGCCGGCCCCTTTCTTTGAAGACGTGGCCGGCGGTCCCGCCGGTGGGAATGCCCATTGGGTGATGACCTCGGACCAGATTCGAATCCGCGTTGGCCATTGGCTGCCTGAAGGCGAAGCGCAGGGCACCGTGCTGATGTTTCCCGGTCGAACCGAATACATCGAAAAATACGGAAGCACCGCTGCCGAGTTCATCCAACGCGGTTTTGCCATGCTTGCTGTTGATTGGCGTGGTCAGGGACTGGCAGATCGCTTGCTGGACGACCCTCGTGTCGGACATGTCGATCAGTTTACAGACTATCAGCGCGACGTTCAGGCCACGCTTGACCTTGCCCGAACGCTTGATCTGCCGAAGCCCTGGTTCGTAATCGGACACTCGATGGGGGGTGCCATTGGGTTGCGCGCCGTGATTGAGCAGAAGTGCTTTGCAGCCTGCGCCTTCACCGGTCCGATGTGGGGCATTTTCTTTACCCCGGTTATGAAACCCCTCAGCCGCGTAACGGCCTATTGGGGCACAGCACTTGGTCTTGGCGAAAAAACGCCACCAACCACAACGCTGGAAAGCTATGTTCTGTCGCAACCCTTCGAGGGCAATATGCTGACCCGCGATCCGGCGATGTTTCGGATGATGCAGGATCAATTGAAAGCCCATCCTGAATTGGCGCTTGGGGCACCCTCGAATCTTTGGTTGCGCGAATCGCTGGACGAATGTGTATGGCTGATGGAGCAGCCCGCACCTGACACACCTGGCCTGACCTTCCTTGGCAGACATGAACAAATCGTCGACCGCAAGGCCATACGCGCGCGCATGAAAAACTGGCCAAACGGTACACTCGTAGAAATCCCAGACGGCGAACACGAAGTGCTCATGGAGGCCCCTGATGTACGCGGGCCGGTTCTGGATCAGTTGGCCGCGCATTTTCTGTCCAATCGAACCAGTTAAACTGCGATCCGAAAACCCTGCTTCCGTCTGGCCTCTTGTTGGACTGGCCGCTTGTGATCTGCGCGCACCAGCCCTAGATGTTTGCAAAAGCTATCTACAAAAGGTGATCCATGCGCGACCTTCCCTTTCCTGTCCGAGACGCAAACGCAATGGGCGGTGCCGACAATCTTGGCAACCTTCCGGAATGGGATCTGAGCGATCTATACACCTCGGAAGACGCACCCGAGCTTGAGCGCGACTTGGGCTGGCTGGAAGGCGAATGCGCCGCCTTTGCCGCAGACTACGAAGGCAAACTGGCCGATCTGGACGCAGACGGCTTGCTGGCCTGTGTGTTGCGCAACGAAAAGATCAATTCCATTGCCGGGCGCATCATGTCCTTTGCCGGTCTGCGCTATTATCAACTGACCACGGATGCCGAGCGCGCCAAGTTCCTGTCGGACATGCAGGAAAAAATCACGATCTTCACCACGCCGCTTGTGTTTTTCACGCTGGAACTCAACCGTATCGACGATGACGTGCTCAAGGCGCATTTCGACGCCAATGCCGATCTGGCCCGTTATGAGCCCGTTTTCCGCCGCATCCGCGCGATGAAGCCCTATCAGCTGTCCGATGAGCTGGAAAAGTTCCTGCACGACTTGGGCGTTGTCGGCGATGCGTGGGAACGTCTGTTTGATGAAACCATAGCCGGGCTGACCTTTGACGTTAATGGCGAAGAGCTGAACATCGAAGGCACCCTGAACCTGTTGACCGAGCAGGACCGCGCCAAGCGTGAAGCAGCTGCGCGGGAACTGGCATCGGTGTTTCAGGACAACATCAAGACCTTTGCCCGTGTTCACAACACACAGGCCAAGGAAAAGGAAATTGTCGACCGCTGGCGCAACATGCCCAGCGCCCAAACCGGGCGTCACCTGTCGAACGATGTAGAGCCCGAAGTGGTCGAGGCGCTGCGCGAGGCCGTTGTGGCCGCCTACCCCAAGCTGAGCCACCGGTATTATGAGCTGAAGCGTAAATGGCTGGGTCTTGACGTGATGCAGGTCTGGGACCGCAACGCGCCACTGCCTATGGAAGACTCGCGTGTTGTCAATTGGGACGAGGCGGAAAAGACCGTCATGGACGCTTACAATGCCTTCGATCCACGCATGGGAGAGATCGCATCGCCCTTCTTCTCAAAGGGCTGGATTGATGCAGCGGTGAAACCCGGCAAAGCGCCGGGTGCTTTTGCCCACCCGACAGTCACTGATGTCCACCCCTATGTGATGCTCAACTATCTAGGCAAACCGCGCGACGTGATGACACTTGCACACGAGCTGGGCCATGGCGTGCATCAGGTGCTGGCCGCCGATCAGGGTGAGATGCTGTCATCAACCCCGCTGACACTGGCTGAAACAGCGTCTGTCTTTGGCGAAATGCTGACCTTCCGCAAGATGTTGGAACAGGCCGAAACCCAAGAGCAACGCAAGGTCCTGCTGGCCGGTAAGGTCGAGGACATGATCAACACTGTGGTCCGCCAGATCGCCTTCTACGACTTCGAATGCAAGCTGCATGCTGCGCGTCGCGAGGGCGAACTGACTCCGGACGACATAAACGCCCTGTGGATGAGCGTTCAGGCCGAAAGCCTTGGGCCCGCATTTGAATTCATGGAAGGGTACGAGACCTTCTGGGCCTATATCCCGCATTTCGTCCATTCACCCTTCTACGTTTACGCCTATGCCTTCGGCGATGGCCTCGTGAACGCGCTGTATTCTGTTTACGAAAGCGGCGCGGACGGGTTTGAAGACAAGTATTTCGAAATGTTGCGCGCCGGTGGGTCCAAACATCACAAAGAGCTTCTGGCCCCGTTCGGCCTAGACGCAAGCGATCCGAAATTCTGGGACAAAGGTCTGTCGATGATCTCGGGCTTTATTGATGAGCTGGAAGCGATGGAGGGGTGATTGCACTCCAACCTTTGAACCGCAATGAGGCAGACCGGGTCGAGGGTATCACGCTGCGGCCCGATCAGTTAAAATTCGCGGGTACTGTAGAAGAAGCTTTGGCCGAGCCTGCCGAACGGTTCGATCTCCATCAAATAATGCTGAACCAACGCCCTGTGGGCCTGTTCAAAATCGATCGCTTTTACTGGCAAGACTATCCTTTTGCCTCTCAAACCGATCTTGGCTTAAGGGCTGTTATCCTCGACCATAGCGTTCAGGGCCAAGGGCATGGAGCCGCCGCCATGAGCCTGTTGAGGACATGCCTGCCTGCGTTGTACCCAAAGGCGAATGCTCTGTTTTTGACCGTAAACCTCGAAAATCCCGTTGCCGTCGCTGTGTATCGCCGCGCTGGTTTCGAAGAGACCGGAGATATCTGGCCTCATGGCGAGGCCGGGCCCCAATACATAATGTCCCTGCCCTTATCAGCAACGGCAGTGTAGCGACGAACGCCTATTCCGCTTTCTTCATTGATGTCAGAAAGATAGCCCCTACGATCAGCGTCGCCCCCACGATGGCAAGCGGCGTGATTGTTGCGCCCAAAAACAAGGCCGAATTGACAAAAGTAAACACGACCGAAGCTGCAAAAAGCAACGTCGCAGTCAAAGTCGAAACCCGCGCGGCGGCCTCGTACCAAAGATAGTAGGCCAACGCGGTTGGCAGAACCCCCAACAAGATCAAAAACAAAACGTCGTTGGCCGTTGGTATTTGCAATGAAAAGGCGGCCATTGGTATCAGCAATACGCCGGAACAAAGGAAAATGCCGAACAGGAAATTCAACCTCTCTCCCGGCGATTTCGAACTGCGCATTGCACGGCTGCTGGAAATTAGAAACACAGCCCAGCTGAGTCCCGCACCGATTTCCAGAAGATCGCCGAACAAAGGTTCGCCGCCCCCCTGAAAATCCCGGTAAACCGTTAAGAAAACGCCAAAAATTGCGAGTGCTGTTGCCAAAACGTCTATGCGCGTCACCTTCGTATCTGCAAAGAAATAGAGGAAAACCAGAACAAAGAACGGCGCGGTATTCTCGAGCACCATCGCATTTGCCGCGCCTGTGTGCTCGAGGCCAATATGGAACAGGATGTAGTTGACCACAGTCGCCAGTACCGCCAGACGAAAATTCCAATCGCCCAGTTGAATCGACACAGAAACCCGCATCACCCGCAACATGCAATAAATCGCCAGAGCGGCGATAAACAGGCGTGTGACAGCAATCTGTAATCCGCCCAGATCACTTGTGAGATAGCGCACGATGACACTGTGCGTGCCCCAAAGGAACGCCGCCAGAAACCCCAGGACCAGACCGTTTTGCATCAGTTTGGTTCCGAGCATCACTGAGCCGCACTTACTTCAGCTGGCTGTCTTTAGAGCCCCGGCGGTTCATTCCGCCCCGAACTTTAGTCACGCCATCGCGGTCTTGCTGGCAATCCAGACACAGCTTAACGCCCGGCAACGCAGCGCGTCGCTTTTCCGGAATCGGCTCTTCACACTCCGCACAATGGGTCAGGCTTTCGCCGACGGGGCGCTTCTGAGCTTGCATCCGCGCCAGCTCGTCCGAAATCGAAGCTTCGATTTGTTCGCTTACCGCTCCATCGCGTGCCCAGCCACCTGCCATGGGTTTCCTCCTGAAACATGGAACAACAGGATAGCCGAGCCTCTAGGCTCTGAGCAAGTTACAGCGGCACCGCGTCTTCAAACACACGATCAATCACCTCTTGCGTGCCGCGCGAAAACTCTAGTGGGCAGGGATAATCCGCACCGTCCCGGATCGACCGGCAGAACGCTTCTACCTGCAACTTGTAATGGTTTGCCGCAGGGAACCTGGTGACTTGCACTTCAAGACCTGGGCGGTGCAGCTCTACCCGTGCCTCGCCAAACACACGCGCATTGAAAGGCGTTGTCAGACGGATCAGACCGCCCTCGCCATGAAACACCATTTCCTGATGAGGGTGCATTCGGATGGACACGTAAGCCGAATAAGTAAAGCCAGGGAATTGGGCGCGGATTTCGGTAAAGGTGTCTATGTCGTTCTGCCAGCGGATTGCAGATTGAACCGCCACAGGCTCTGCCCCAGTGGCAAAGCGCGCGCCGCCGATGACGTAGACACCAATGTCTCGCAATCCGCCGCCGCCCGTTTCGGCCCGGTTGCGAATGTTCCCCGTGTCCGCCCGATTGTCAAAACTGAACGCGCCGGTCACATGCACCAAGTTCCCGATGGCACCATCCGCGATCAGATCACGTGCCAGCTGCCACTGGGGGTGATGCACAATCATATAGGCTTCGGCCGCAAGCACTCCGGTCTGGTCGCGCTTGGCGATCAGTTGGTCAAACTCAGCGGCCTTCATGGTCATTGGTTTTTCGCACAGTACATGTTTACCGGCGTCCATTGCCCTTAGACTCCACTCGACATGCATGTGGTTCGGCAAGGGGATATAGACCGCGTCGATGCCGGGATCTGACAGCAAAGCCTCGTAACTGTCCAACACCCTGAGGTCCGGGCAAAAGGACAGAAATGAATCTGCCTTTGCTACGTCAGATGTTGCCAATGCAGCCAAACGAGCTCCATTTGCTGCATGTATTGCCGGAGCCATATGCTCGCGCGCGAATTTCGCGGCCCCCAAAACGCCAAACTGAACAGGCTGTTGCATCGCACTCTCCATCCGTTTCTTTGTGACCTCTCTGCCGCTTTTGGCGTTCGCGAGTCAATTCACGGGTCGATCCGGTCACATAGATCAACGGTCCATAACGAATTTTCAAAGGGGTAAAACGAAACCAGCCCGCAGAGATTGCGGGCTGGTGTTTAGCTCAGCTGGTTGCCAGCATGCCTTTTTCGCGGGCCAAATCCCGCATTTTCTTTTGCAGTTTCTCAAACGCGCGCACCTCGATCTGACGGATACGTTCGCGGCTGACGTTATACTGCGTGCTCAGCTCTTCCAGAGTCACCGGCTGATCCATCAACCGGCGCTGAGTCAGGATGTCCTTTTCCCGATCGTTCAGCACATCCAGAGCAGCAGTCAGCAACTCGCGGCGTGCTTCCAGTTCGTCGCGCGCTTCATAGTCGCCCGCCTGATCGGCATCTTCATCTTCCAGCCAATCCTGCCATTGCATCGTGCCTTCACCTTCGGACCCTACGGTCGCGTTCAGCGAGGCATCCCCACCGGACATACGGCGGTTCATGCTGATGACTTCTTCTTCGGTCACGCCAAGATCATTGGCGATCTGTTTGACATTTTCAGGACGCAGGTCGCCCTCTTCCAACGCGCCGATACGGGCCTTGGCCTTGCGCAGGTTGAAGAACAGTTTTTTCTGAGCCGAGGTTGTACCCAGCTTCACCAATGACCACGACCGCAGGATATATTCCTGGATCGAGGCGCGGATCCACCACATGGCGTAGGTTGCCAGACGGAAGCCTTTTTCAGGGTCAAACCGTTTCACCGCCTGCATCAGGCCGACATTCGCCTCGGAGATCACTTCGGCCTGCGGCAGTCCGTAGCCGCGATAACCCATAGCGATTTTGGCCGCCAGACGCAGGTGAGATGTCACCATCTTATGTGCGGCTTCAGTATCCTGCTCTTCGACCCAGCGCTTGGCCAGCATGTATTCTTCTTCCGGCTCCAGCAGAGGAAACTTGCGGATTTCCTGCATATAGCGATTCAGGCCGCCCTCGGGCGTCGGTGCGGGGAGATTTGCGTAGTTTGCCATTATGATGTCCCTCCGACAAATGTTTAAGTCTTTAACATAGGATATGGGTAAGGAACCCTGCCTATTCAAGAGGTGCTGCTATCAGTCTGAAATTAAACTTCTGTTAAGGGAAGATAAGAAACTCTTTCTCACGGGACTTTGCTTATTGTGACACTGGTGTGCGCAGGCCTGCAATCAGGGATTTCATATCTTGCGGCAGGTCGGCCTCGAACCGCAGGTTTTCGCCGGTCACCGGGTGTTCGAAACCTAAAACCGCTGCATGAAGGGCCTGACGCGGGAAATCGCGGACAGATTCAGCAGCCGAAACCGAAAAGGCCTTGGCAGACAGCTTGCGCTTGCCGCCGTAAACCGGGTCTCCGACCAGCCCATGCCCTGCATGGGCCATATGGACCCGGATTTGATGGGTGCGTCCGGTTTCCAGCCAGCATTCGATCAGAGCCAGCCCTGCGGGTGTACCAAAACTCTCAACGACCCGTGCACGCGTTACTGCGTGGCGACCCCCATGGAAGAGAACAGCCTGCCTCTGACGGTCGGTCTTGTGCCGCGCAAGCTGCGTGGTCACGCGCATGATGTTGCCGGGTTCGAAACTGACCCCTTTGACACCGCGCAAACGTGGATCGTTGGCGTCCGGCACCCCGTAGCAAACGGCGCGGTAATACCGTTCGACACTATGGGCTGCGAATTGCTCGGCCAGGCCGTGGTGTGCAGCGTCCGATTTTGCCACCACCAAAAGGCCACTGGTTTCCTTGTCGATGCGATGCACGATGCCCGGGCGCTTGACCCCACCAACACCTGACAGATCATCCCCGCAATGGTGCAGCAGCGCGTTTACCAGCGTACCGCTGGGCGAACCCGGCGCGGGATGCACGACCATGCCTGCGGGTTTGTTCACAACAATCACATCCGCATCTTCAAAGACGACCTCAAGCGGGATGTCTTCGGGGCCGATATGGCTGTCCTCGGCCTCGGCCACGACAATGGTAACCTGCGCTCCTTCCGCAACTTTTGCCTTAGGGTCACGCGCCTCGCGCCCATCGATCTGGACGGCACCTTCTTCGATCAGGCGCGCGAGCCGGGTGCGCGACAGGTTTTCACCATCTGGCACATCCCTTGAAAGCGCCTTATCAAGGCGTGACGGCGGATCAGCCGCGATCTGAAACTCAATCTGGCGGGTGCCCATGACTGTCCCTTCCGAACCCCAAGAACCGCAGGAAACACCGCAGCTGCGATTGCTGCGGCGGATGGTCATGTTGTTGACCGCGGTGATGATTGGCGGGGTTCTAGTGACATTCGCCCTGATTGTCATCCGCCTATCGGACCGCACCCCCACCCTTCCGGATCAGATCGAGTTGCCGGACGGTGCGAAGGCCCAGGCGCTGACCATCGGCTCTAACTGGTACGCGGTTGTCACGGATGACAACCGTGTTCTGATCTTTGACAAAACGACCGGAAAGCTGCGTCAGGAAATAGTGGTCGAGTAAGCAAGAGCGAACGCCTTGCCCCCATACCAGATTTGGCATGCAGCTTAATTTTCGTTCGGGAACAACGACGTACCAACCCACGCCGCGCCCAATCGCTGATCCAGCGCGTCTGACCGTATTTTCAGTTTTCCGACAAGCGGAGACAGAGTAACCTCGCGCAGGCAGATCCTTTCCCCCACCAAGCTCAAATCTACTCTGGCAAATTCGACCTCTTGCGCCAGAGCTTCTGCGATCCCGACCATCTCGTCGAATTGCGCGGGCCGCGGCTCTGTGTCCGAACTGGTTGGGAAAAACAACTCATCTGGACGGAATGTATAGTCTCGGTCGTGCAGCATCTGAATGCGTCCGCGCCCCCGGTCACGGTCGACCTGCACCAAATGAACACAGCCAGCGATCACCCAGAACTTCCAATCGGTGACTGTGTGTTCACCGGCTGTCAGATCTTCCTCAAGACAATAGTTGGGCTGCCGGGTAACGCGCCACCAGTCCCCGGTCCAGAACCCTTCCGGCGTTTTGGTTTTGTGCCACGCGGCCATCTGATTGTTTGCCGCGTCGCGCTCAGCGTCATCCAGCGGAAGCGACACGCCAATCCTGTGCGCAACGCTGGCCGAGCCTTTCAGGCTGTATTCACCGGGCTCGTCAGAAAGCGCTTCAGGCAGGGTCGGTATGTGTGAATGCCATACACACCTTGGCACAGTCAGACCGTCCGGCACCTGCTCCACTGTTTTGTCTTGTTCTGCGACAAGCGCTTCGGGAACAACACCAAACAGCTTCATCACCAACAGCTTTTCCGAAAAGGTTTTCGGCGCGCAGAGATCAGGTAGACGGCGGTGGCTTTCGGCATAGTTGAACAGCGACATGGCAAGCGCATTCAGACGCGCAGCCTCACTGCCGTAGTGATCCCAGCCACGCAAACGGCCCGGACGGGGCAGATCATTCACGCCATAGAGATTGTCAGACTGGATCCTGTCCAGCTCTGCCTGCGCGACTTTCAAATAGTCTTCTCTGTCTGACAGCAGGGCCGTAGACATTGCACCGCCTGTGGCTTTTCGGATGTCTACTGTTGTTGGCCGTAACGCGGGCAGGTCGGCCGGAAACTCGATCGGTTTGGGCCCCTTTCTGCCATGGCGCGGCAGAGGCGCATCGCTTGCTCGGATGCCCAGGTTTCGCAAGCGTCTGTCCAGGAAAGAATGCCGTTTGATGCCATTTGCGATCCACCACCGCATCCGGCGACCCCACAGGTGCACCGCAAGAGTGTCGTCCTTGATGTATGTCTTTCTGAACTCTCGGACGTGAATATCGTTGGCTTGCCCGGCCTGACGGAACGGCAACGGATAAAACACCGGGATTGGACTGGCATGTTTCAGTTCGTCATGTTGGCGCAGATACCATGTCATGACACCCGGTCCGTAAACGCTGTGCTCTTGATCCGAAGCATGCGGCAACTCGCCGGCGCGCTTCATCCGCTCAAGCTCTGCCCGTTCATCACCTTCGACCCAGGGACGGATCGGGTAAGGATCATTGCTGTACTCAATATACGCGTCCAGTGCCGGACTGTCCGAGGGCAGCCGCATCACGGCATTACAGATCGTGTCTCTGTTGAAGTAGCCAAAGATGTGATCAGCCCAAGGGATCGGAGACAGTGCCACCACATCCGTATCGCACCACAGGAAATCCGTCTTTTTCATCAACTGTAATCTGAAGATGTCAGATTGCGGAACCGGCGTTTTGAATTGGTTGTTCATGATGAACTGTTTCGGCTCGTGCACTTCGTTGGCAGATACCAATTCAACGCCAGACGGTACGTTTTCGACCTGCCCATAGTGAAACAAAACCAGCCTGTGGCCCTGTTCGATAAACGAAAGCATGCACATCTGTTCCAGAAAGCTCAGACGGCCTTCCATCCAGAGCATCCCAATCGTCGGAAGAGAGCGATCCGCAACCATAGTTTTTTCTCCGAGGGGTGATCTGTTAGGTTTCTGGCGTCTGTTCACCGGATGCAGGGGTGGGCTCTGCCGAAAGCCGCTCCCGCACGATGCGGTCTTTTTTGACAAACTCCACCGCCGGTTTTGCCAGCAGTTTCTGGTACAGTTCGTTGTAATCTGGCTGTTTCAGAAGATCGTTGATCAGCGCCTTGTGCCAGCGGAAAGACTTTCTGTGTAACCGTTTAAGCCGGTCATCCGCTCGAAACTCCTCTAACACCGCGTCAACCTCATCCTTGTATCGCAGGATAGTTTCATCCGTTGCGCCGCCGCGGTTCCAGCGATCCCAATAGTCCGTACCAAGCGTCTGAGATGAGTGGTTCGCCCTGCCCCGACTTCGTTTGGCCAGGTAAGCTTGAGTAGATCGAACCGCGTAGTGATTTATTTGCGCGATTTCAAAGCCAAAGGGTGGCGAGACGTGATTGCCAAAAGGCGCGGGTTCTTTGGCATGCCCTCCGGGCACGGAACGGAATACCGCCGCCTGAAACTCGGCCCGGGGATGAGGGTTGTGAAGCCCATAGCGTAAATAAACTTCACCTTGCCGGAACATGGATTTCACAAAACGGCGCCCTGCCCCACCCTGTTCATAGTCCAACTCACCGTCAAAGAATTGCTGCGTCACAGGCGTATCACGCATCACGTGTCGACCGTTGTTCGAAAAAATCTTCCACGGGATCGAGATGACATCGACCCCCGGTGTCGCTTCGATCAGGTCGTCCAGCTTGTTATTGCCGACGTGAATGTTCAGAAACTCGTCCGCATCGCCCACGTAAATCCACTTGGCCTCTTTCACGACCGGCAGACGGCGCGCCTGTCTGAGAGCGGACCGGTGAATCCCACCTGTTCCAACGCGGTTTTTGTGAAACTCGACATGGCCCAAGTCCTGCAAACGGCGAAGTATTTGGTTTGTGCCGTCCGTACAATCGTTGGTGTAGACAATGATCCGGTCGAACCCCAAAACCTTGTGATGGGCGACCCATTCCAGAATATAGGGCCCCTCGTTCTTCATCGCCGTGATGAGGATTTTTTCAGGCTTAACCATCGCTGCCACTCAATCCCGTCGCTTAACTGGCCTGCCCTTTGCTGTCATCCTGCGGAACAATCTTTTCAATGGCGATCTGAGCACCGGCAATTGCCCGGATGCGCAACGCGCGTGGATACTTACCAAGAAACTCGTTCACCGCCCGGATGACGCCATCACCCCACCAGCCCCGACGGTGGTAGTCATCAAAGGCCATGATCCCGCCAGGTTTGATCTTGGGAAACAGTGCCGCCAGATCGGCAGTCACGCCTTCATAAGAGTGGTCGCCATCGACATAGGCAAACGAGATGCTTTCGTCATCAAACAGTTCAAGCGCAGGCACCGAGAAATCCCGGATGATACCGACCTTGCCCTCTTCAATCTCTTTTTCGAACGACTTGACCACTTTCTGGAAGATGGCCTCCATCTTTTCGTCTTCGGTCCGGCCAACAAATGCGGTTGTGTGCGACTCTTCCCCGATGTGTTTCCAAGGATCGATAAGAAACAGCTGACTGGGCTCAATCAGTTTGAGAATGGTCGGCGAGAACTCTCCTTGCCAGACACCGATTTCAACTGCGACACCTCCTTTTGGAAGGCGCGACAGAAACGTGCGGCGGATTGCATCCTTGGTGTTCTTGCGCTTGGTTGCCTTGTCGGCCTGCGGCTTTTCCTTACGCCCCGGCGCAGCACCAATGATCTGGGGTTCGTTTGCCATCTCAACCTCGTTCTGTGTTCGAAGCAGGCATCAAAACGATGCGACCACCCCACTTTGTTCTTTTCTAGATCGCTACCACGACAACAGCGCAAGAGCCAGAAGCTTGGGTTATTCTTTATCGAGCGGGGGCAATTTGTCGATCCCAAGCCACGGTGGCTCTAAGCCGGTTATTCTATAGGACCCGGCATTGCCTGCCAGGAACCGGTTGATCGCAGCAGACATCCCCGAATACGACCCCTTGCCGCGCCTGTAAGACGTGAAAGCGATGCTGCCACCCGGCGCGAGCACCCTGTCGATCCGTCTCAGCAATTGCAGCATAACGCGTTCAGCGCGAACGCCACGAATGACGACGACGCCAATGCTTTGATCTTTGAACAGTTTCAACATCAAGGCCGGCATCGCCCTGTACACACGCAACTTTCCAGACAGAATGGGCTCGCGGAAATACTCGAGAAACGCATAGAACGCGCGGTCAAGCGCCTGCGCGCCCTCATCTTGGGTCGTGTCCGGGCAGGCAAACCCGTTCCAGGACAAGCCCCAAGGCGCAATTACGGTCAATTGCGCAACAGTCCCCAAATCCAGTATTTCCTGGACGATTTCTGGTTCAACCTGCCCGATCAGGACCCAGGACTTCTTTCCGCTGATCGACTTCAGGAATTTCTTGCGTTGCTTTGCCGTTCTTTCAACTTCCTTAGGCGTTTGCGGCAAAAAACTGGGATCTCTGGGATCAAACGGCAGATCGACCTGTTTCGGGTCAGTGATCTTGGCGTGTTCCGCCTTAGCCTGCTCACAATCCATAGGCGTGTCCAGGGCATCAAGCCGAACAAACCACGGGTAATTCAGCGTCTTGTTGTTCGAGATTATCGCCATTTGCCCGATCCGGTTCCATTTCGCGACCTGCGCAAAACTGACTTCGGGGTCTTTGTACACTTCCAAATCGAAGGAAGTGTTGGCTTCTTCCAGAACCCCCAAATCCAAGGCTTTCAAGTTCTGGCCGCTGCGAAAATTCTGATACCTCCGAATAAAGCTCTTGGCGGCGTCGGTTTGGCGAACCGTGGCGATCCGGGACTTATGAAACTCAACAGCCTGTTTGTGAAGGTTTCGCAAGACCTCATCCTGACACAGGCGTTCATGTGCGTGACGCATACGGTCCAGCTTGGACAGAACTGACCGTTCCTCGACATCATTGAAGCAATGCATATGCCAATAGGCCTGTCCGGTCGCCTCCATCTTTGGATGAAACGCCGTTGTGTTCACATCTCCGCGAAGCCGCTTCATCAGATAGCTTTCGATGGACCTGACGGCATAGTGGTTCATACGAAACAACGAAGTTCCAAAGGCCGCACCAGTTGTTGTAAACGCCCAGCCACGCCGACGCATTGCAGGTGGCAGCGGATCGCCGTCCCCATCCACCCAAGCGAAGTTTTCAACTTTACCCTTGATCGGACCGCGCGGTCGATGCGTGTTGACCAAACGATAAGATCCATTGTTGCGGATCAGAGATTTGAACGCGCGCAAATTCTGCGGCATGACCATGCCCATCTCGCCGGCGCGCGTGAACTGTTCAATTACGAACTTGTCTTCGAACTCGACAATCCCGTTGTGCCCAAACATCTGCCATAGCGCCGCAAAACCATCTGCATGTGGCAACGTTCGGAAAAGGTCATCCAGAGTGCCTTCGCCGACGCGAATATCAAAGAACTCATCGACATCGCACACCAGAATCCACTCGGCTTCGGAAGACCAGGGATGTTTCATTGCGTTGGCATAAGCCGAGGCTTGTGGCCCGTGTTTCCACGGCCCCGGATTGTCGATATGCGCTAGGAAACCAAGCTCTTCACACCGTTTGAGGATCGCATCCGTACCATCCGAGCAGTCGTTCGAGTTGACGATGAAATGTGTGAAACCGATCGATTGGTAGTAGGCAATCCACTCAAGAATGAAAGGACCTTCATCTTTCATCGTGGAAATGACTAATCTCATCAACGCATCCCGCAATCATGGCCCCGGCATTCAGAGATGCAGGAAAAACGCATCCGAGCAAAGGCATAGCTCGCATCCCTGAACAGGGCTGTGTTACGGGCCGTGGATTGGCAATGCAAGTGG
The DNA here is from genome assembly GCF_013034525.1 of Ruegeria sp. HKCCA5929. Taxonomy (NCBI): domain Bacteria; kingdom Pseudomonadati; phylum Pseudomonadota; class Alphaproteobacteria; order Rhodobacterales; family Roseobacteraceae; genus Ruegeria; species Ruegeria sp. HKCCA5929. Next base: position 167,718 of record NZ_WQGE01000001.1, on the reverse strand, counting down.
GCAGCAGCTTGTTGCCCTTTCAGACGTCACAACCGTGTCCGAAGCGCACGTGCCTGGCAGCTTGCGAAAATGAGCGTGCCACAGGATTAAGGTATGATTTGGTGCGGTCGAGAAGACTCGAACTTCCACGGGAGTTACCCCACAGCGACCTCAACGCTGCGCGTCTACCAATTCCGCCACGACCGCACTGCCAGTGACTTGGTAGAGCGGCGTATAGACGTTGGCGCGCGCGATGTGAAGAGGCAAAAACGCTCTGGTTTAAATTACCGCGCAGCAGACCTATCTAGCTGAATGATCACCACACATCCGATCTGACAGGAACCGCAAATGACCTCAACCGAGAACCGCCCTATTGTACAGATCGACATCGTTTCAGACGTGGTTTGCCCGTTGTGCATTGTTGGCTTCAAACAATTGGACACGGCCTTGCAGCAAATGGGTGTTTTGGCCCGGCTGCGCTGGCATCCGTTCGAGTTGAACCCGAATATGCCACGCGAAGGTCAAAACCTGCGCGACCATATCATGGAGAAATACGGAACCACCGCCGAACAAAGCCAGCAAGCGCGGGACAGGCTCACTTCGATTGGCGCAGAGCTGGGGTTTACGTTCAACTTCGGCGACGAAAGCCGGATGGTGAATACGTTTGCCGCACATCAGTTGCTGGATTGGGCAGAAGGGCAAGGTCGACAACACCCGCTGAAACTTGCCCTATTTGATGCGTATTTTACGCAGCAGAAGGACGTCTCGGACACTGAGGTCTTGCTGGATGCCGTTCGATCAGTCGGGCTTGATGCGGAAGCTGCTCGGCAAGCGCTTGAAAGTGGCCAACACACGGGCCCCGTTCGCGAGAAACAGCAATTCTGGACCAGCCGAGGTATTTCCGGCGTACCGTCCATGGTGTTTGGCGGAAAATACCTGCTGACTGGGGCGCAAGGGACCGAAACCTATGCGCAAGTCTTGCAACGATGCCTGTCCGAGGCCGCCTGACCCCTTCCCCTGACCGCTATGGGCGGATATGAGGCCGGCATGGAATGGAAAATCACCGATGGTCTGACCAGTTACGAAGACGCCGTGGCCTTCATGGAGGCCCGCGTCGCAGGGATCGCGCGTGGCGACGCTGAAGAATGCGTTTGGCTGCTGGAACATCCGCCCCTTTACACCGCAGGCACCTCAGCCAAGATTGAGGACCTGACCGATCCTGACCGATTTCCGGTCTATGAAAGCAAGCGCGGCGGAGAATACACGTATCACGGACCGGGTCAGCGTGTGGCCTACGTCATGCTGGATCTCAACAAGCGTGGACGCGATGTACGCCAGTTTGTGAAGCAGTTGGAGACTTGGGTGATCTCGGCGCTGGCGGAATTCAATGTACACGGTGAGATTCGCGACGGGCGCGTTGGTGTTTGGGTCCGCCGCGATGACATGCCGCTGACAGTGACCGGCAAGCCAGCAGAAGATAAGATCGCGGCCATCGGCCTGCGCCTGCGCAAATGGGTCAGCTTTCACGGCATCTCGGTCAACGTGGAACCGGATCTGGAGCATTTCTCAGGCATCGTGCCGTGTGGCATAACCGAGTATGGCGTGACCTCTCTGGTTGATCTGGGGCTTCCCGTGACCATGGCTGATCTTGATGCAGCGTTGGAGAAGACGTTTATTGAGGTCTTTGGCTCAAAAGACGCGTGAACAACCCCATCGAACCGCAAGGCGAATCGGTGTTAGCGCGCAAGTATCAAAACAATATGCTCAGGCGAATGGCTCTGTTTCCGATGCCTTGCGCAATTAACCCTGAATGCCCTGGGTTTATCAGTTTCTTTAGGCAATTTTTAACTCTTTTAGATACAAAGGGACCGTTAACGAGTAGTATGAAACTGCCAATCAAGAGTGAGTGGTATGTTAACCGGTGATCCAGGGCTCGCCCTCGAAATCCGAGAAGTGTTTGGTTACGAGTCTGCCGTTCCGACCCCAAATCGGAACGGCAATTCTCTTTCCACCACCTAATAGACCACTGAATTTCGCGCCCGATCAAAAAGTGCCGGTCAAAAATCCGTCGCGGGCGTAAAACTGAAGCCCAGCTTTACAACGCAGCTTTGATCTTTTCGGCGTGCTGCGCAATCTGGTCGAAGTCGCCCATGTTTCCCGGCGGGCGCATCGACACGCCTTCGTGACGCGGCAGAACGTGAAAATGAAGGTGGAAGACCTCTTGTCCGCCTGCCGCTTCATTGAACTGTTGGATCGTCACCCCATCCGCATCAAATGCCGCCTTGGCGGCCTGCGCCATTTTCTGAACGGTATTCATCACCGCCGCCAGTTGCTCGGGCGTGGCATCCAGTACGTTGCGACATGGGGTTTTCGGAATCACAAGCAAATGACCATCGGTTCGCGGCATGATGTCCATAAACGCCAGTGTCTCGTCATCCTCGTACACACGGGTCGAGGGGATCTCATTGCGCAGGATTTTGGCAAAGATGTTGTCTGGATCGTAGTCTGCCATATTCAGTCTCCGGATTGCGGGTGTTGGCGTAGTTCTGAGACGCCAGTTCATGACGGTCAAGGCGGATATCTGCCAAGCGCCTGTTTCAACCCGGTGCTTATGGCTTGAAAACCGGGCGAGCATCGCCAGATAGATGCCGTCCGAGGCCTGAAAATCGCGCGGCAGCCCCCTGCCCGCGACAATTAATCTTGATCCAGATCAAACTCGGCCATTGAAGGTGCTCTCTTCGCAATCTAAAACCAGCAGGAATCCCGCGCGTTGGAGAGGTCCGACTGCGCGGTGTAGTTGCAACAGGAGGCACCTATAATGGCAGACGCAGCCATTCATGGTCACGACCATGAAGACGAGCGCAGCTTTTTCCAGCGCTGGTTCATGTCGACCAACCACAAGGACATCGGGATTCTGTACCTGATCGTTTCGGCCCTGGCCGGTCTGATCTCGGTGGCGATGACCGTTTACATGCGGCTCGAGCTGATGCACCCGGGCGTTCAGTACATGTGTCTGGAAGGCTTCATGGCCGACCCATGTACCCCCAACGGGCATCTGTGGAACGTTATGATCACCTATCATGGTGTTCTGATGATGTTCTTCGTGGTCATTCCCGCCCTGTTCGGCGGATTTGGCAACTATTTCATGCCGTTGCAGATTGGCGCGCCGGATATGGCGTTCCCGCGGATGAACAACCTGTCCTTCTGGCTGTATGTCGCCGGTACGTCGCTGGGTGTGGCCTCGCTGCTCAGCCCCGGTGGTAACGACCAGCTTGGATCAGGCGTTGGTTGGGTTCTGTATCCGCCGCTGTCCACGACCGAGGGCGGCATGTCCATGGACCTTGCGATCTTTGCCGTGCACGTATCGGGCGCCTCCTCGATCCTCGGCGCGATCAACATGATCACCACCTTCCTGAACATGCGTGCCCCGGGCATGACCCTGTTCAAGGTGCCGCTGTTCAGCTGGTCGATCTTCGTCACGTCGTGGCTGATTCTGCTGTCGCTGCCGGTTCTGGCAGGCGCGATCACCATGTTGCTGATGGACCGCAACTTTGGTTTCACCTTCTTTGACCCCGCCGGCGGTGGTGACCCGATCCTGTATCAGCACATCCTGTGGTTCTTCGGCCACCCGGAAGTGTACATCGTGATCCTGCCCGGCTTTGGCATCATCAGCCACGTCATTGCGACCTTCGCGCGCAAGCCGATCTTCGGCTACCTGCCGATGGTCTGGGCGATCATCGCGATTGGTGTTCTGGGCTTCGTCGTGTGGGCGCACCACATGTACACCGTTGGCATGTCGCTGCGTCAGCAGGCTTATTTCATGCTGGCCACGATGGTCATCGCGGTTCCGACAGGCGTTAAGGTCTTCTCGTGGATTGCGACCATGTGGGGCGGCTCGATCGAGTTCAAAACTCCGATGCTGTTTGCCTTTGGCTTCCTGTTCCTGTTCACCGTTGGTGGTGTGACCGGTGTGGTTCTGTCGCAGGCTGGTGTCGACCGTGCCTATCACGACACCTACTACGTCGTGGCGCACTTCCACTACGTGATGAGCTTGGGTGCCGTCTTTGCGATCTTCGCTGGCGTGTACTTCTACTTCTCGAAGATGACAGGCCGTCAGTATTCCGAGTTCTGGGGCAAGGTTCACTTCTGGATGTTCTTCATTGGCGCCAACCTGACCTTCTTCCCGCAGCACTTCCTGGGCCGTCAAGGCATGCCGCGCCGCTACATCGACTACCCCGAGGCATTCGCCCAGTGGAACTTCGTATCGTCGATTGGTGCGTTCATCTCGTTCGCCTCGTTCCTGCTGTTCTTCGGCATTGTGTTCTACGCCCTGTTCCGTGGCGCGAAAGAGACGCGTCCGAACCCGTGGAACGAATACGCCGACACACTGGAATGGACCTTGCCCTCGCCGCCGCCCGAACACACGTTCGAGCAGCTGCCCAAGCAGGAAGACTGGGACAAGGGCCACGCGCACTAATCCCAACATGATCCAAAGAAACCCCGCCCAAGTGGCGGGGTTTTTCTTTGTGCGTGCCTCAAGTTCGCCAATTGCCGCAAAATCGGGTATCATATGCAGGCAGGACAGCCGGAGGGTCGTCTATGCCTGAAATCGACTTTTGGTACTCCATCGGCAGCACCTATACCTACCTCACCGTGATGCGTTTGGATGAGTGGTGTGCCGAACACGACGCCACCGTAAACTGGCGCCCCTTCAACGTGCGCACGGTCATGTCGGCCCAGCAGAACGTTCCCTTTGCAGGCAAACCCGTGAAATCAGCCTATATGTGGCGCGACATTGAGCGGCGCTGTGCCAAGTACCACATTCATGCCAAACTGCCCGCGCCCTACCCGGTCTCAGACTTGGCTTTGGCCAATCAGGTCGCCGTTCTGGGAATGAAAGAAGGATGGGGCAAATCCTTTACCCAGGCTTTGTATCGCATCTGGTTCGAGGAAGGTATCGAAGCCGGAAGCGAAAGCGCCCTGTCCGAGGCCTTGTTGCGCTGCCAGCAAGACCCTCGTCTGGCGCTGGGACGAGCCCGCAGCGCAGACGTCATTGCGGCGCTTGAGGCTGAAACGGAAACGGCCGTGAAACTGGGTGTATTTGGCGCGCCAAGCTTTGTTGTCCGGCAAGAAGTGTTCTGGGGAGACGACCGTTTGGACGATGCCCTGTCCTGGGCGCGTGTCGGGCACGTCATCTGATCAAAACCCGTCGACACAAGACCGTCCTGCGCTATGTTCGCGATATGCCGTATACATGGAATCAGACGTCCGAAACGGAACAAGAGCTGCGCCTGTGGCCGCACAACTCTCTGCCTCCGCGCGGAGCTATGATCACTATACTTTCGGTGTTCCTGTTTGGCCTGATCCCCTTGCTGGCCATGCTGGGGTCCGTGGTTCTGTGGGGGTTGTTACCCTTTCTTCTGATCACGGTGTTTGGCCTTTGGCTTGCCATTCAGACCAACTATCGCGCACGCAGCGTTTTCGAGGTTTTGACGCTGTCTGATACGCAAGCGCATCTGGTGCACTACACACCCGGCAAAGACCAGCAGGAATGGTCCTGCAACCGCTTTTGGGCAAGGACGGAAATGCACGAGAAAGGTGGACCCGTCCCCCACTATGTCACGCTTGTTGGTGAAGGGCGCGAGGTCGAGATCGGTTCGTTTTTATCCGAAGATGAGCGGATCACGCTTTATGACGAACTAAGCACGAGACTGCGCGAACCGGTCGCGCAGTAGGTCATCGTTCATTTTTTGTCTCAGCAGTTGCCGTTTGATGCGGCGCAGAGGTGATCTTTGACCATCGGGCCAACTTTGCCAAAATCCATCTGTCCGGTGTAACGAGTCTTCAATTCGCCCATGACTTTGCCCATGTCTCGGATGGATCCGGCCCCGGTTGCGGTGATCGCAGTCTGAATCGCCTTTGACACCTCGTCATCATCCAGCTGCTTGGGCAGAAATTCCTCGATGACCGCAACTTCCTGCATCTCGCGTTCGGCCAGATCCAAACGGCCGCCTTCTTCATAGGCACGCGCGCTTTCTTTGCGTTGCTTGGTCATTTTACCAAGGATTTCAAGCACCTCAGCGTCACCGCAGCCTTTGACTTCTTCGTTGTCCAAGGCGCGCGCCGCGATATCGCGGTCCTTGATGGCCGCGTTGATCAACCGCAACGTCGACAGACGCTCGGCTGCTTTGTCCTTCATTGCTTGCTTCAGGGCGGCATTCACCCGTGATCGCATGTCCATTTGGTTTGTCCATCCCCATGACAACGGAACCCCGACCATATCTAAACAAAAAGCCTGACACAACAGGGAGTGAATACCCCTAAGTCATTGAAAAATAACAATAGCCAAAAATTTGAACAGACTTGACCCAAGCGCCCAACCCCCTTAGGTATGCGCCGGTTTACCTTGCAGGAGAGTCGCGCCATGGCCCAGAACGCCCCGTCCAAGCCCACCGCATGTCTGGCATTGGCCGATGGGACATTGTTTTACGGCATAGGCTTTGGTGCCACCGGACAAACAGTGGCCGAGTTGTGCTTTAACACAGCCATGACCGGGTATCAGGAAATCATGACCGACCCATCTTATGCCGGTCAGATCGTGACATTCACCTTCCCGCATATCGGCAATGTCGGCGTGAACCCAGAAGATGACGAAACCAATGATCCGGTTGCTGCAGGCATGGTCGTTAAATGGGACCCGACCGAGCCTTCGAACTGGCGTTCGGCCGAAGAGCTTAAAGGCTGGCTGGCCCGTCGCGGTCGCATCGCCATCGGCGGCGTCGATACCCGTCGCCTGACGCGTGCCATCCGCCAGCAAGGCGCGCCGCATGTCGCTCTGGCTCATGACCCCGAGGGCAATTTTGACATCGAGGCACTGGTAGCAGCAGCTCGTGGATTTGTCGGCCTAGAGGGCATGGACCTGGCCAAGGACGTAACCTGTGCCCAAAGCTATCGCTGGGACGAAATGCGTTGGGCCTGGCCTGACGGGTACACGCGTCAAGAAGCCCCTGCGCACAAGGTTGTGGCTGTCGATTACGGTGCGAAACGCAACATTCTGCGCTGCCTTGCGTCCGCGGGATGTGATGTGACGGTTCTACCTGCAACGGCAACTGCTGCCGAAGTGCTGGCCCACCAGCCTGATGGTGTGTTCCTGTCGAACGGTCCCGGTGATCCGGCGGCGACCGGGGAATACGCCGTACCGATGATCAAAGAGATTCTGGACACCACAGATCTGCCTGTTTTCGGTATCTGCCTTGGCCACCAGATGCTAGCGCTGGCCTTGGGCGGCCAGACGGTCAAGATGAACCACGGCCACCACGGCGCAAACCACCCGGTCAAGGATCTGGACACCGGTAAAGTTGAGATCACATCAATGAACCACGGCTTTGCAGTTGATGCTCAGTCCCTGCCAGACGGCGTTGTAGAGACCCACCGGTCGCTGTTTGACGGCTCGAACTGCGGTATCCGCATGACAGACCGGCCTGTTTATTCGGTTCAGTATCACCCGGAAGCGTCCCCCGGACCTCAGGACAGTTTCTATCTGTTTGAGCGCTTCGCCGACGCCATGGAAAAGAAAAAGCAAAGCGCATAACACTCAAACTGTGCAGCGTTAACGGCACGTTAACCTTGATTGAACAACCCTGAGCACGGGTAACTGTGCCAGGGTTCTTTTTATGATTGAGCTTAATCTCCAAAATTTCACAACCGCGTCTCCAATCCCAGCCCCCGGATTTCGAAAACCGCTGGGCACCTGTCTGGTAGAAGGCGGAACTCTGACACAGTCGGAACTTGACCACGCCTTGCATTTGCAATCCCAGCAAAACGCGCCTTTGGGTGAAATTTTAGTGGGTGAAAGATTTGCCACCCGGCAAGACGTCCTGCACGCCTTGACTGTCCAGTCTGGTTGGCAGATTGCGAACCTGGAACAGATCCCGCCCATGCCAGGGCTGTGCGACCTGAAACCGGTAGGTTTTTGGCTGAAACACAACGTTATACCGTGGATGCGCGTTGGCCCGCTTCTGTTGGTTGCGACTGCCCGTCCGGATCGGTTTCCAGATGTTACTCGCGACATGCAGGATTGCGATTACACGATTATTCCCGTGCTTGCGGCCTCTGATCAGATCGACCGCACAATTGCCCGGCAGTTTTCGCGCCCTTTGGCCGAAGCTGCGGAGACACGGGTCGACGCCGAACAGAGCTGCCGCAACTGGACGGTCGGGTCGCGCATTGCGCCAAGCCTGACTGCCCTTGGTATTGTTGTTCTGTTCGCCACTTTCCCGCAGTTAGGGTTGGCTGTTCTGCTGACCGCAGCTGTGGGAACCTTGGCTCTATTCGCTGTTCTTCGCACCGCTGGGGCTTTGACCTATCTGCGTCATTCCTTTCAAAAAAAGCCAGAAGCGTCTGATGCAGCCATCCCGATACGACAGCCCTGCGTCTCAATCATGGTGCCACTGTACAAAGAGCGCGAGATTGCGAATGCGCTTGTCCAACGGCTCAAACGACTGACCTACCCCAAGGCGCTTCTGGACGTCATCTTGGTCCTGGAAGAAAAAGACGAAGTCACGCGCGCAACTCTGGCTCAAGTGGATCTGCCCAGTTGGATGCGGATCGTCGAGGTGCCCGAATTGGGCGGGCTGACCACCAAACCACGTGCCATGAACTATGCTTTGGACTTTTGTCGAGGCGACTATGTTGGCGTCTGGGATGCCGAAGACGCGCCGCAACCGGATCAGATCGAACGGGTGGTCGCGCATTTCACGCAGGCCGCTCCGCAGGTCGTGTGTCTTCAGGGCAGCCTTGATTACTACAACCCGCGCACAAACTGGCGCTCACGCTGCTTCACCATCGAATACAACAGTTGGTTTCGCATCATCCTGCCGGGAATAGCGCGTATGGGACTTGTCGTTCCACTGGGCGGGACCACCTTTTTCTTTCGTCGAGACAAGCTGTTGGAATTGGGCGGCTGGGATGCCCACAACGTGACCGAAGATGCCGATCTTGGCGTTCGGCTGTGCCGTGCCGGATACCGGACCGAACTGGTGGACACCACAACTTTTGAAGAAGCAAATTTTCGCGCCTGGCCTTGGGTAAAGCAGCGTTCACGCTGGCTCAAGGGTTTCATGGTGACGTATCTTGTGCACATGCGATCCCCTCAGAAACTGCTGCGCGATCTGGGGGCCGCGCAGTTTCTAGGGTTGCAGGCGTTTTTTCTGGGCACGTTGGGGCAATTCTTACTGGCCCCTGTGTTGTGGCTTTTCTGGCTGTCGACGCTGGGTTTGGTTAATCCAATGGCGCAAGTTGTTCCACAACTGGTAGCTACCGCACTTATAATTCTGTTTTTGACAACCGAAGCGCTGAGTGTTTGCGTCGGATGTCTTGCCGTCTGGGCACGTGAACGGCGTTTTTTGTTGCCCTGGGTTCCAACCATGGCTCTGTACTACCCGTTGGGGGTGGTTGCCGCCTACAAAGCTTTGTGGGAACTGGTAACCAATCCCTTCTTCTGGGACAAAACCCAACATGGGCAAGCCAGCGAAGATCAGCCGCTGGCCTGATACTTATTTGTCGCGCAGGCTTGCATCCTGTTTCAGTCGCGTCATAAACGCGATCGAGATATGATCCTTCAGTGCTCGCGCCGCTGCCTCTTCATCCCTTGCGGCAATGGCTTCGACAATGCCCTTATGCTCACTTTGGGCGATTTCGCCACGCCCTTGCACCGCCAATGAGGTCGTTGCCATCAGGGCCATTGTCCGGTGCACAAGATCAAGTTGCTGCACCAGATAGCGGTTATGAGATGCCAGATGGATCTGCTCATGAAAGCGCCGGTTCGCGCGCGACAAGGCTGATGGGTCATCAACCAGCTTGTCATCTTCGATGACCATCTCCTGCAGAACTTTGATCTCTTCTTCGGTCGCATGTTTGGCCGCAAGGCTTGCAGCCAACCCCTCCAGTTCCCGACGCACGATGTAAAGCTCGGCCATCTGGTTGTGATCCAGCGACGCCACGATCAGCGACCGCCCGTCCCGCTCCAACAGTGACTGTGTCTCGAGCCGCTGCAATGCTTCGCGGATCGGCGTGCGTGACACTCCGAACCGTTCGGCCAGCTCGCTTTCCACCAGACGATCACCGGGCTTGTAGACACCCACATCAATAGCTTCGAGTATCAGGCTGTAGGCATCCTTGGTGGGGGATCGGGTCTGGCTCATGGGGTTCATTGTCTCCTCGTTCGGACATGTCTATCCGTCCAAAGGGGGAACGATCAAGTAGAGCATTGAAAACATCGCGCCCGCGCCCTACACCCTGCTTATGGTCAAACCGGCTTTTTCTCATGTCACACAGTGGGTGTTCGATCTGGACAACACCCTGTACCCGCCACACATGCGTCTGTTCGATCAGATCGAAGTTCTGATGACGGATTATGTCATGCGGGCGATAGGTGTAGAGCAGGCCGAAGCGGACCGTTTGCGGGCGCATTACTGGCGCGAATACGGCACCACGCTGGCCGGTTTGATGGCCGAACATGATCTGGACCCGGACCCGTACCTGCACGCAGTCCATCAGGTGGACATGAGCCATATGGACCCGGATGCGGCCTTGGCTGACCACATTCGCGCCCTGCCCGGGCGACGTATTGTCTATACCAACGGCAGCGCTCCTTACGCCGAACGGGTGCTTGAGGCGCGCGGCCTTTCCGGACTGTTCGATGCAATCTATGGCGTGGAACATGCAGGCTATCGGCCGAAGCCCGAAAAAGCAGCCTTTGAGGCCATCTTTGCCAAGGATGGTATCCAAGCTGAAAAAGCTGCCATGTTCGAGGATGATCCGCGCAATCTGGCGGCTCCGCACGAGATGGGAATGCGGACTGTGCACGTGGCGCCTGACCCGCATGACGCCGATCACATCCACCATCACACGGACGATTTGACCGCGTTTCTGGCTCGCCTGCGATAGGCTGTCACACTGCGACGATCCGCACATTCTGCACCTGCATCCTCGTCCCTATATGCACATCAGCGACGAACAGATGGAGACCGAAATGACCGCGATCGAGATGACCGGCCGCCTGCCGATTTGGCAGCGCCTTTTCTTTGCAATCCCTGTATTCGGGTGGCTGGCCCGCGATGCGGTCAATGGCAAGGCCGAAGATCTGTATTACACCGCCGGTGCGATTTTCAGCATGTGGGGCTGTTCCATCATGTTGTTCGGCCTGCCCGGTCTATTCATACCTGCCCTGATGATGGTGCCGGTGATGTTTTTGATTCTCGTCCTGATTTCGCGGGGCTGAGGCACGGGACAGGATGTCACTTGGCGCTTGGGGTCGAACCGAACTAGGTTCTGCCCAAACCGATGAGAGGCGCCATGACTGATAGCTGTGACATCCTGATTTCCGGCGGTGGCATCGCCGGCCTGACCGCAGCAGCGGTTTTCGGAACAGCAGGCTTTGACGTGATCTGCGTGGACCCGACCCCTCCGATCACTGAGCGGGATGTGGACGGATCGGACCTGCGCACCACTGCCTTTCTTCAGCCTGCGCACGGATTGCTCGAACAGTGCGGGCTTTGGGCGCGCCTGGACGCCCACGCGGCCCCTTTGCAAATCATGCGCATCGTAGATGCAGGCGGCGACGTGCCCGAACCGCGCGTTGTGCGTGATTTCAATGCCGCCGACATTTCCGATCAGCCCTTTGGCTGGAACTTGCCCAACTGGCTTCTGCGCCGGGAAATGGTGGCGCGACTGGCAGACCTTCCCAATGTCGATTTCCGCCCCGGCACAGCTACAACCAGCCTGTTCACACGGACCGCCGAAGCCCGCGTGGGGCTGAGCGATGGCAGCCGCGTCCGGTGTAAACTGGTGCTTGCAGCTGATGGCCGCAATTCACCCATGCGCGAAGCCGCAGGAATATCGGTTCACACAACACGGTACGGGCAAAAAGCACTGGCTTTTGCGGTGACCCACCCCATTCCACACGACAACGTCTCGACTGAAATTCACAGATCCGGTGGGCCGTTCACGCTGGTCCCCTTACCCGATTGGCAAGGACAGCCTTCCTCAGCCATTGTCTGGATGGAGCGTGGTCCGAAGGCCATCGACCTTCTGAACCTCGAGCCTGAAGCATTTGAGGCCGCAATGACCGAACGCTCTTGCGGGTTGTTTGGCCCATTGAAGCTGGCGTCGCGCCGGACGATCTGGCCCATCATCAGCCAGTCTGCCGAGCGGTTGTCCGGCGAACGCATTGCCTTGATGGCCGAGGCCGCGCATGTTGTGCCGCCGATTGGCGCTCAGGGGTTGAACATGTCTTTGGGTGATCTGCGCTGTCTGCTGGATTTGGCACAGGCCCGCCCCGAAGGGCTGGGCGACGCTCAGATGCTGGACGCTTATCACAAGGCCCGCCATACCGAGGTCGAAATGCGCGTCAAGGGAATCGACCTGTTGAACCGCGCCTCGATGATCGAGGCGCGTCCGTTGCGCGATGCACGGGCCATGGGGCTGAGCGCGCTCTATTCCCTGCCGCCCGTACGCAAGACGTTGATGCAGATGGGCCTTGGCGTTCGCTAAGGCCCGGTCAGTTTACAGAACCTGATCCAGCACCCGTTTCAAACGTGCGATGGTCCCATCCACATCGTAGAGTTTGTCGAGACCGAACAGACCCAGACGGAAGGTGCTGAACCCTTCGGGCTCATCACATTGCAGGGGCACGCCAGCAGCAATCTGCATCCCCAACGCCGCAAATTTCTTGCCGTTCTGAATGTCGGGGTCCGAAGTATAGCTGACGACAACGCCGGGCGCGCCAAAACCATCTGCAGCTACTGAAACGATGCCTTTGTCCTTCAACATGGACCGCACACCGTCACCCAGTGCCCATTGCGCCTCACGCAGTTTCTCGAACCCGTAATCTTTGGTCTCTGCCATGGTATCGCGGAAGGCCAACAACGCGTCGGTAGGCATCGTTGCGTGATAAGCATGACCGCCATTTTCATAGGCCTGCATGATCTGACGCCACTTTTTCAGATCCACTGCAAAACTGTCGGAGTCTGTTTCCTGTAAACGAGCTTCGCCCCGCTCGGATAGCATGACAAGGCCAGCACAAGGCGATGCGCTCCACCCTTTCTGGGGGGCAGAAATCAGAACATCGACGCCTGTCGCCCGCATATCCACCCAAGCGCACCCAGATGCGATACAATCCAACACCATCAGCGCACCAACCTCATGCGCGGCCGCTGCCAAAGCGGTCACATAATCATCAGGCAAAATCACACCGGCAGATGTTTCAACATGCGGGGCAAACACGACGCCCGGTTTTTGCGACCGAATGGCTTCGACAACCTCTTCAATGGGGGCTGGCGCAAAGGGCGACGGGCTGGAGTTGCCTGTCTGACGGGCCTTCATAACTGTAGCGCTTTGCGTCAGGGATCCGCTTTCGATGATCTGGCTCCACCGGTACGAGAACCATCCGTTCCGAACCACCAAAACATCCGCCCCCCGCGCAAACTGACGAGCTACGGCCTCCATGGCATAGGTGCCACCACCCGGAATGACAGCGACGCCTTCAGCGTTATACACCTCTTTCAACATGTCCGAGATGTCGCGCATGACCTGTTGGAATTTCTGCGACATGTGGTTCAGCGAGCGGTCGGTGAACACCACCGAAAACTCTTCAAGTCCGTTCGGGTCAACGGTATCCAATAACGCTGGCATTCCTCATCCTTTCCAAAAACGTTTTCGAGAACCTGATCTCTTTGCCAGCCTCCGTAAAGCACTTTCGCGACAAAAAAGGTGACGCAACGGCATGCTGCGCTTAATCACAAATGCTGCGCCAGATCCTGCTGAATCACCCATAAATGACGCCAAGTAGTGTCACCTTCCCCTTTACACTTCTGCTTGCTTCTGAACAGATGCACACACTTTATACTTGAAGGGATAATTCCACCCGTGACTATACAAAAGCGGATAAGCTTCCAGTCCGTTCGAGACGAAGTTAAACGGCGTATTGAAAGCCGCGTCTGGCCACAAGGATCGCTTTTACCAACCGAAACGCAATTGGCCGAAGAGTTCAATTGCGCGCGTGCCACTGTGAACCGCGCCCTAAGGGAATTGGCCGAACAGGGTTTTGTTGAGCGCAAACGCAAAAGCGGAACGCGGGTCAAAAAGGAACCAAGCAAACACGCCAAGCTTGAGTTTTCTCTGGCCCGTCAAATGGTTGAAAGCCAAAACGCGACCTATCGCTATGCTTTGGTCGGGCGTAACGTCGTGGAAAGCCCCGGCTGGTTAGCTTCGCAATTGGATTTGCCTAATGACATGCGTGTTCTGCATGTCACATGTATGCACTACGCGGACAACCGACCGTTTCAGTTGGAAGAGCGCTGGATCAATATCGACGCGGTCCCGGATGTGGAAACCGCTGACCTGAGCGGACACGGGCCGCATGAATGGCTACTGCACGCAGCCCCATTCACCGAGGCCGAAATCGCCTTCTGCGCGATCTCGGCCGACGCAAAACTGGCAGAGTTTATGGGCACCACAACGGGCACCTCCATGATTCAGATGGAACGCACCACGTGGAAAGAGGATAAACCTTTGACGTTCGCCCGTATGACCCACCATCCGGGGTATTGCGTCCGTACAAAATACTGAGGCATCTCAACCAAGCGGTCCGGGCAAGCGTTCTTCGCTCAGCAAAACGTTTGCCTCGACATCCCCTGCACCGGGCAAGGTCATGATCCGGCGCCGCAACACACGTTCAAAATCAGATAGATCCCGTGCGACAACGCGCAGGCGATAATCATATAAGCCCAGAACATGCTCGACAGTCTGCACCTCGGGAATGGCACTTACGGCGCGTTCAAAATCCTCAAGGCTGATCTGACCTTTTCGCCCGAGTTTCACACCCAGAAACACCGTTACCCCAAAGCCCAGCGCCTCGGCGTTCAAGCGCAAACGCCGCCCCTTGATGATCCCTGCTTCTTCTAACCGGCGGATACGCCGCCAGGTGGCGGGTTGAGACAATCCAAACCTGCGCCCCAACGCACCCGCGCTTTGTGTCGCGTCCTGTTGCAGAGCGCGCAGCAAGCGGCGGTCAACTTCGTCCAACTCGATCATACCGGCAGCACCTCATCCCGTTTGACCCGCGCGATATGCATCAGCGCTTCGATGTCGGCGATATGAGGTAAAGTCAGAATCCGATCGCGATACAGCTGTTGGTAGTGGTTCATGTCCTTGGCAATAACCGAAAGGCGTACATCCACACGTCCCAGAAAGGTCTGGATCTCAACCACCTCGGCCACATCGCGCGCGGCCTCGGTAAACTCGTCAAAGGCCCGCGCCTGAGTCTTGTCCAGCGTGATCCGAAGCGAAACCTCGACCGCATAACCCATGGCGGTCCAGTCAATCACGGCCTCTTGTCCTTCGATAATCCCGGCCGCCTGCATCTTTTCGATCCGCCGCCAACAGACCCCGGCGCTGATCCGGCACAGATCAGCCAATTCCGATGTTGTCAGGCTAGGCGCGGCCTGAAAGTGGCGTAAAATACGCCGGTCAATGTCATCAAGCATGATTTTTTTACTTTTATCACTATTGGCGAATTATTCTTCACCTTTTTCTCAAATACTCAAGCCCAACGCTATCGCCAACACACGATCAGGCATGTAAAACCGCCGCAATCTAACCTGAAAGGACCGGCGAAATGCGCGTCTATTACGATCGCGATTGCGATATCAACCTGATCAAAGACAAAAAAGTGGCCATCCTGGGCTATGGCTCGCAAGGTCACGCCCACGCGCTGAACCTGCGTGACTCGGGTGCCAAGAACCTGGTCATCGCCCTGCGTGAAGGCTCGCCTTCGGCCAAGAAAGCCGAAGCGGAAGGTCTGGAAGTCATGGGCATCGCCGAAGCGGCAGCCTGGTGTGATGTCATCATGTTCACCATGCCCGACGAGCTGCAGGCTGAAACCTACAAGAAATACGTCCACGACAACATCAAGCCGGGTGCTGCGATCGCGTTCGCTCACGGCCTGAACGTCCACTTCGGCCTGATCGAGCCGAAAGAAGGCGTCGACGTCATCATGATGGCCCCCAAAGGCCCCGGCCACACCGTACGTGGCGAATACACCAAAGGCGGCGGCGTGCCCTGCCTGGTCGCCGTAGACAATGACGCGACAGGCAAAGCGCTGGAAATCGGCCTGTCCTACTGCTCAGCCATTGGTGGCGGTCGCTCGGGCATCATCGAAACCAACTTCCGCGAAGAATGCGAAACCGACCTGTTTGGTGAACAAGCCGTTCTGTGCGGTGGTTTGGTCGAACTGATCCGCTGCGGCTTTGAAACGCTGGTCGAGGCCGGTTACGCGCCGGAAATGGCCTATTTCGAATGCCTGCACGAAGTGAAGCTGATCGTTGATCTGATCTATGAAGGCGGCATCGCCAACATGGATTACTCGATCTCGAACACTGCCGAATACGGTCAGTATGTCACCGGCCCGCGTATCCTGAAATACGACGAAACCAAAGCGCGCATGAAAGAGGTTCTGAACGACATCCAGCAGGGTAAATTCGTTCGCGACTTCATGCTGGAAAACGCCGTTGGCCAGCCAACCATCAAAGCGTCGCGCCGCGCCAATGACGAGCACATGATCGAAGAAACCGGTGCCAAACTGCGCGGCATGATGCCGTGGATTTCGGCCGGCAAAATGGTCGACAAAGAAAAGAACTAATCTGACCTCTGTCAGCACAAGGGCGGCCCGAGTGGTCGCCCTTTTTCGTTTGCACAAAAAAGCGGCGCAGCACATAAACACCCGGTCAGATTAACTTTTTTACGTTTCACGCAGCCGCAGCAGGACAAACAAATGGTGCCACAGCCTACAAAACAGGACTGGAGCGGCGTTTTCACGCTGGGCCTTATCTGGGGCGCGACATTCATGGTCGTTGCCATGGCGCTTGAAGGCTACGGCCCGATCACAGTTGCGACCTCTCGGACGACGCTGGGCGCTGTGACCCTGCTGCTTTTGATGTGGGCAACCGGTCGCAAATTGCCGGTTCTGACACCAGCGTTCAGCACTTCGATTGTGCTAATCGGTGTCCTGTCCACAGCCGTTCCATTCATGTTGCTGAGTTGGGGACAGCAATTTGTGCCCTCGGCATTTGCAGGTCTATCCATGGCCGCGATCCCGTTGATGGTGCTGCCGCTTGCGCATTTCTTCTCGGATGAACCGCTGAACCTGCGCCGCTTTCTGGGGGTGTGCCTTGGGTTCTCAGGCGCATTGGTTCTGATCGGCCCCGGCCTTGCAAAGTTGGGTCAAGGGGCGGAACCGTTGGCACAATTGGCCTGTATTACAGCTGCACTATGTTACGCCAGTTCTTCAGTGATGACCCGGCGTTGCCCCCCGGTCGATCCCGTGGTGCTGGCGGCCCTGACACTGGTCGTCGGGGCCATACTTCTGTTACCGATCATGCTGCTCACCGAAGGTCTGCCGACGTGGCAAGGACCACGCCCGACAATCGCCATGATTGTGTTGGGATTGGTCCCAACCGCTTTTGCTACCCTGCTGCGCGTTTCGATCACCCGCAGCGCCGGATCGGTTTTCCTGACATTGGTGAACTATCAGGTTCCAATCTGGTCGATGGTGTTCGGCGCATGGATCCTGTCCGAGGCCCTGCCCCTGCGCTTTTACATTGCCTTGGGCCTGATCCTGACCGGCATGGCGATCAGCCAATGGTTCAGCCTGCGCAAGGTTCTGTTTGGACGTTAACCCGTGGCGGCTTCGACCTCGGCTACGATGCTATCGACGACTTGAGTCAGCAACCCGTCGTCTTCGCACTCGGCCATGACGCGGATCAGCGGTTCGGTCCCGGATTTGCGGATCAGCAGCCGACCCTGCCCGTTCAGTCGCGCTTCGGCATCTGCGATGGCGGCCTGAACACTCTGAACCTCTAGCGGAGTTTGCCCGCTGGTATAGCGCACGTTTTTCAGCAACTGCGGCACCGTTTCAAACTGTTTCGACAGGTCCGAAGCCTTGCGCCCCGACAAAACCATTTCAGCCAGAAAATGCAGGCCCGCCATAAGCCCGTCTCCAGTGGTGGCATAATCGCTCATCACGATATGACCGGATTGTTCGCCGCCCAGGTTGAACCCGCCTTCCCGCATCCGCTCGACCACATAGCGGTCGCCGACAGCCGTGCGCTCCAGACGCAACCCCTGCCCTGTCAGATGACGTTCGAGGCCCAGATTGGACATCACCGTCGCCACCAGAGCATCGCCTTTCAACTGGTCCGACCTCTTCCATGCCGTCGCAAGTAGCGCCATAAGCTGATCGCCGTCGGCCACTTGACCGGTTTCGTCGACCACAACAACCCGGTCCGCATCGCCATCCAGACAGATACCGACATCTGCACCGTGGGCCACAACCGTTTCTGCGGCCAGTTGCGGTTTCGTCGATCCGCAATTGAGGTTGATGTTCTTGCCGTTAGGCGCGACACCGACCGGAATGACATCAGCGCCCAGTTCCCACAAAACCTCAGGCGCAGTGCGGTGAGCCGCGCCGTTTGCGCAATCGATGACCACTTTCAGACCATCCAAACTGACGTCACGCGGCAAAGAGGATTTCACACGCTCACCATAGCGGAACCGCGCATCATCGACACGACGCGCCCGGCCGATATTTTGTGCCTGAGCGGGCTGGACGCCTTCGTCGATCAACCGTTCGATCTCGATCTCGGCCTGATCCGACAGCTTATAGCCATCGGGTCCGAAAAACTTGATCCCGTTGTCTTCAGCCGGGTTGTGACTGGCCGAGATCATGACCCCAAGATCGGCACGCATGGACCGCGTCATGAGACCAACGGCAGGCGTTGGTACGGGCCCCAGAAGCAGCACATTCATACCCGTCGAGGTCAGACCAGCCGTCAGAGCGTTTTCCAACATGTAACCGGATAGGCGCGTATCCTTACCGATGACAACCCGGTGCACACCCGTCGCGTCACGGCGAAAGTAACGCCCAACCGCAGCCCCGATGCGCAAGGCCATTTCCGCCGTCATCGGATGCGTGTTGGCGGTGCCCCGCACCCCGTCGGTTCCGAACAGCTTGCGCATACGTGTCACTCCGTGATTTGTCGTGAGACCGGATTACCGGACAGCAGCCCATAGGCGCAAGGCCTGAGAGGTCTCGGCCACGTCGTGCACGCGAATGATTTGCACGCCCTGAGACAATCCTGCCAAAGCCACCGCAATTGATCCCGGTGCACGCGCCGTCTTGCGCGGCTCCTGCCCGATCGAACCAATGAAACCTTTGCGCGACACGCCAAGCAGGATCGGGCAGCCCAAACCGTGAAACAGGCTGAGATTGCGCAGCAAGGTCAGATTGTGATCCTCGGTCTTGCCGAAGCCGATGCCGGGATCAACAAGGATCAGATCACGGCTGAGGCCAAGGCCCTCCAGCAGTGCAATCTGGTTCTCCAGAAAGTCATACACATCCAGCAAGACATCGTCGTAATGCGGATTGTCCTGCATCGTGGCCGGATCGCCCTGCATGTGCATGACACAAACCGGGGTGCCCTGTGCTGCACAAAACGGTGCCAGATCTGGATCAAAGGTAAAGCCTGAAACATCGTTCACCAACCCGGCCCCGGCATCGCAGGCAGCTTTGGCCACATTGGCCTTGCGCGTGTCGATCGAAATCAGAGCATCCGTTTCCGCCCGGATCGCCTCGATCACAGGGCGTGTGCGGGCGATTTCTGTGTCAGCTGGCACAAAATCAGCGCCGGGGCGGGTAGATTCCCCACCAATATCCAAAATCGTGGCCCCTTGCGCGACCATATCTGCGGCGGCCGTACGCGCGGCTTCTGCCGAGCTGTGGACGCCCCCATCCGAGAAGCTGTCCGGCGTGGCATTCAGAATGCCCATGATATGCGGCACCTGGATGTCCAGGCCCGCAATGTCAGTCCGCGCTTGGGTCAAACGGCCAAGATAGTCAGACGGAACCTCTGATACCGCAATAACCTCAGGGTCCGCCCCGCGCCGCAAGGCTTCAACATGGGTGAACCAAAGCGGTTGACCCGCCAGCGGCACGGCGCCTACAGGGCGTACAGGGCCATGCTGAACCAGTGGTCTGTAATAGATGCTCACAGCTGGGCCTGATCCACGGCAATCGCGCGCAAGGGCGTTTTGGGTTCTTTTGGCAATGCGCCGCCGATCACCAGCATTTCGCTGGCTTCAAAGGTTGCTGCGAACCAGGCAGCAAGGGCCACAGCATCAGATGGCGCAGCAGAAGGACCGTCAACCGCATCCAACACAATCTTGGACGGGGCCCAAACACAGATCTGTCCGTTCTTCATCGCCCAATCCAGTTCCGTCCGGGTGGAAACCACCACGCAGCGGTGATCTCGTGCCGCCAGAACCCATGCATTCTGTTCAATAGCCAGAAAATCGATACGGCGCTGCGTCATCGCGTGGCCAGTTTGGGGCGCGTCCAGATCCGACGCCCCGACGCACAGGATCAACGGGCGCTGGCGGTTCTCCAACTGATCGATCCAACCGGTCAGATTGTCCGAGGAAATGGCTTCGTTCGACAGGTAAACTAGACGCGGATGCGGGCGTTCCTCTTCGACCATTTCGTGATGGACCGAGTCCTTCCCACGTACGATTTCAACACCCAAAGCCCCCGGACCGCGATCCAGTTTTTCGATGCGAACAAAGACCCTTACGGCCTGAGGTTCAAGAAGAATGCGCTCCGCCACGCGTTCCGCCAGCGTCTCGAGCAGGTTCAAGCGTTCTGCAGCCAATTCAAAGGCTATGGCTTCGGTGACCCGGTCATAGGACAGAATCCGATCAACGTCGTCGTCAATATCGGCAGTCAGCGGGCGCACCTCGACCACGATGTTAAAGCAAATTCGTTGGGTTGTGCCCCGTTCGGCCTGAAAGGCACCGATTTCGACTTCAACGATGTGATCGCGCAGCGAAATGCGATCCAGCGGTCCTCGGGGAGAAGTCGCCTCGGACCTCTCAGAGGGGTGTGCAAATGCCAGGCGGATTTCAGAACTCATGGGTCAGGCCTTTTCGGGCTCGTTGCAAAGATTGCCTACTATAGGCTTTGCCGGGGCCTATAGCACTCAAACAAGCGCCATTCCAACCGCCGATTGCGGCGTCAGGCGACCCTAAACCAACTCATCATGCCGGATGCGGCATGTCCCAGCATATGGCAATGCAAAAGCCAGTCGCCCGGATTATGCGCGACCAAAGCGATCTGGCGAGTTTGCCCCCGCCCCACCAGAACAGTGTCGCGCCAAGGGCCAAGGGAACCGTCATCCAGAACCAAGCGGAAGTGATGCCCATGCAAATGCATCGCGTGTGGAAAGGCTGTTTCATTCACGAACTCCACCCTGTGCAGGCTGCCGATAGCGGCATCCAGAAATGGATCATCGGGCCGTTCTGCATGACCGTTCAGCGCCCAGAACCGACCCAGCTGTGCCAGTTCACGGCCTGACAACTCGGTTGCGCCAAGCCGCGCGCTTTCCAACCATCGCATCGCGCCGCCCTGCAAAACCATTTTATGCAAGGGTGCATCTTCAATATTCTTGATTTCCGGCAAAGGATTGGGCGGCAATGCTGACACGCTCTGCCTTTGCGCCTTTGCGGCATCGCCTTTAACGTCGAACCGCGCCAGACCAAAGGCACCATCCCGTTCAACACTGACGAGACTGGCGGTATCACCTTCGGTGACGACGTCGACAATCAGATCCGCACGTTGTGCAGGTGCTAATGGGAACGATCCTGACAGTTGTAACGGAGTTTCCAGCGGCATGCCGTCGAGGGCAGCGATCCAACCTGAAAGACCGTCGAGATCCAGATCATAGACCCGGGCGTTAGAGGCATTGATCAAGCGCAGTCGAAGGCGTTCATGCCTTTGCACAGAAAAGGCTGGGTCAAACGACCCGTTTACGGTGACGATATTGCCAAGCCGACCCGCATGGCTCAGATCATGGCCGTTGTCGAAATCGTCTGTTATCTGCGCCGTTTCCGGGTTTAATCGCCAATCATCCAGCATCAGTATCAGGTCCTGATCGACATCTGGCGTTTGTGCCTCTTCCACGATCAGCGGCCCGTAAAGGCCCCGCGCAACCTGTTCGATTGACCTGTTATGCGAATGGTACCAATAGGTCCCGGCATCAGGCGCGACGAAGTCATAGTCAAAGGAACCTCCCGTTTCGACCGCATCTTGCGTCAAACCGGGCACACCATCCATGGCGTTTTCTATTCGGATTCCATGCCAATGAACCGAGGTCGGTTGGGGAAGCTGATTCACAAGCTTGCGCTGAACACGTCTGCCCTGCCCAACCCTTATGGTGGTTCCGGGGACAGAGCCATCGAAGCTCCAAACTGTTGTGTCAGGAAATCCGTCGGGCGCAACACGTTGCCGGGCTTCGCGCGCTTCAAGCGACGGGAAATCGGCCCGTGCCGCAAGCGGCAGCGTCGCGGCTGCAGCAGCCGTTTTCAGAATGTGTCTTCGTGTAAAAAGCATTACGGGCCTCCTGGCCCGTAATATAGACTGCAACTTTCCCCTCGCCATCAAGCTTCCAGCGCGGGTGCGTCAATCAGTTGCTCGCTGTCCGATAGTTGTGGCGATAGAAGATGTGCACACCAATCCGCGCAGTCTGCTTGTAAACGCGCGACCAGGACGGGCGCACTGCGGTGGTGTGATAGTGGGTCGCCCCTTCGGTCAGCTCTTTGGCTATACCGTCAATCGCCGCACGGGCTACTTTTGACACGCGCTCATAGGCTTTCTTTTCATGGATGACTTCCTTGCGGCCATCGCATGTGTATGTGAACTGGCACTGGTATTTTTTACCCGTACCCTGACGGATTACACCACAGAGTGAGTCCGGGAAGCGGCTGCTTTTGACCCGGTTCAGGATAACCTCGGCAACGGCGAACTGTCCGCGCACGCTTTCACCACGCGCTTCAAAGTACAGTGCCTCAGACAGGCACTTCCAGTTCTCGTCACCTGTGGCTTTCGGTTGCTGGTCAAGCCAATCCTTAGAATAGCTCACTTGGACAGGCGCGGCTTTGCGCGGCTGGAACAGCTTGAAGTAGTCACGAAAGCTCTGACCCGGCAATTCGTTACGGGCCACAAGCTCTTGCTTTGCGGTTTCGGTTGCTTCCCTCTCGGCGAAGGACGCACTTGGCAGCATGGTTGCCGCCAAAGTGGCAGCAGCCAGTATATAACGTAGCATCAGATAACCTCGCACAGGCACTTCTCGCGCCATACCCTCCCCCGGCGGGCGCGACGAGGCATCTAGCGCAATCGAGCGCAAAGGTCCAGTCTTTCGGAAAAAGCAAGTGAAAATCCGCCCGTAGCGAAGATTTAATTCGCCCACGAGTGATCAGATAACCCACTAATCCTTGGGATATCGTGCTCTGTCAACCCCCAAGTCTGGACGAAATCGCCAGTTGAGCGGCAGCCAGCCGAGCGACCGGAACCCGGAACGGAGAGCACGACACGTAGTCAAACCCCAGATCCCGGCAAATCGCGATTGATTCGGGGTTTCCGCCATGTTCGCCACACACAGACAAGGTCACGTCAGGTTTTGCAGAGCGCCCGCGTTCGGCCCCCAGTTTCAACAACTCCCCCACCCCGTCCGGGTCAAGGACGTGAAACGGATCTTCGCCAAAGACGCCCTGCCGCACATAAGCTGACATGAAACGACCGGCATCATCCCGCGACAGGCCATAAGTCATCTGGGTCAGGTCGTTTGTACCAAAACTCATAAACGCCGTTTGCGGGGCGATCTCTTCTGCTCGCAGACAGGCGCGCGGCGTTTCAACCATTACGCCCAGCCGATAGTCGAATTCCTGCCCCTGCTCGGACGCAACAGCCGCTGCGACCGAGTCGATACGGGATTTTACCAGCTCAACCTCGCGCTTTGCCGAAACCAGAGGGATCATGACCTCGGGCACAACTGCAGCCCCGTTTTTTCGAGCCTCCAACGTTGCTTCGAAAATCGCGCGCGCCTGCATGTCGTAGATTTCCGGCACGGTTACGCCCAGACGCACGCCGCGCAGACCCAGCATTGGGTTGTATTCGCTCATGGCAGCAACGCGGCGCTCGACATCTGAAACAGGCAGATCAAGTGCTTCGGCCAATTCTCTTTGCCCGCTGCGGGTCGTGGGCAGAAATTCGTGCAGCGGTGGGTCGAACAGGCGAATACAGACCGGCTTGCCTTCCATGATACGGAAAAGTTGCACAAAGTCCTCGCGTTGCATCGGCAACAACCGTTCCAGCACCGCCGCGCGACCAGATGAGGTTTGTGCAAAGATCATCTCGCGCATTACGATCAGACGGCCGGGATCAAAGAACATGTGTTCGGTGCGGCACAGGCCAATACCCTGCGCCTCAAAATTCCGGGCAGTCTGCGCATCGGCGGGTGTGTCAGCATTGGCACGAATATCAATGTCGCGCTCTGCATCGGCCCAGGCCATCAACGTCTGAAAACAGTCGTCGAGCGCCGCCTCGAGCATTGCAGGCTGCCCCGCCAGCACCTGCCCCGAGCTGCCATCGATGGTCAGAACATCGCCGGTTTTAAAGACGCGACCATCCGGTGCTGTCAGCATCTTCTTCTTGGTCTGAAACCGAATGTCAGACGCACCGACGATACAGGGCAACCCAAGTCCGCGCCCGATCACCGCTGCGTGGCTGGTCATCCCGCCTTTTTCTGTCAGAACGGCCACAGCTGCGTGCATTCCACGCACATCCTCGGGCGAAGTTTCGCGACGCACCAGAACACAGGCTTCGCCACGCGCGGCACTTGCCTGCGCCTCAGCCGAGGTGAACACGATCTTACCGGTCGATGCACCGGGACTAGCACCAATGGCAGTTGTCAGAACATCGCGTCGTGCATCCGGATGCACCTGCCGGTGCAGAAGTTCGTTCAGCGCATGAGGGTCCACGCGCATGACCGCCTCTTGCGGCGGGATTATCCCTTCCTCCGCCAGACGCACTGCGATCCGCATAGCCGCGCGAGCGCTGCGCTGTACGCGCACGCCATCCAGGATGTGCACGTCACCGTTCTGAATAACGAATTCGACCTGCATTTCTTCGCGCAGTTTTGCGCGCATCAAAGCGGCCTGTTGCTTGAGTTCAGAAAAGGCTTCGGGTGCAACTTCCTCAAGCGATGGGCCACGCGGGTCTTTTTCCAGAAACAGCGCGGCAACATCTTCACCCAACGCATCCCGGCCCTGACTTTGGCTCAGATAACGACCGGTGATCTGCTGCATCCCTGTTGTGGAATCGACCAGTTGCAAAACACCAGAGCCACATTCGCCCTGCCCGACACCGGGGATCATTTCCTGTATGACCAGCCCCAGCCCGGCATCCGCCGGTGCCCCCTTGGCCTGCCGCAACAAACGCGCCGAGGTTCCATCCCATGCGCGCGCCATGGACCGTAACACGCCGATTAACTGCTCTCCGCGGTCTTGCGGAAAGGCTTCGTCGGTTTCATCTTCATAGGCCCGCAACGAAAGGCGCAGGCCCTCGCTTCCGTCCAGTTCGATATCGTCGAATACATCAGGATCCAGGCGTGCCACGTGGATCGCGTAGCTTTGTACAAACCTCAGATACAGTGCGGCAGCCGCTTCGGCCCCCATGTTTTCCGACAGATCCACATAGCGTGCATCGTTCATGCCGATGTTCAGAACTGCCCCGGGTCCGCCCCAATCCGGGTCCTCGGAACTGGGTCGAACACATAGCAACGTCGCCGGGTCAAACTGTTCGAGGATCGCGGCCAGGTTCGGGATCTCGCCTTCGGCAATCTGGTGCACAGAGTCAAAGGACAGCGCGACCGTTCGCGGAACAGGCAATTCAAGACGGACCAGCCGTTGCAGGCACTTGGCCCGCCCGCCATGGGTATGGGCCGTGACCGGCGCGTCGGAGGTTATGAGCGTGGTATGCGGATTATTCTGCACTGCAGCACCTTTTGGTTTGCGTGCAGCATAAGCGCTTGCGCCTTTCGCGCAAGGGCGTTCTGGGCGCGCATTTGCCGCGCGCCCAGAGATTTAACCTTCAATTTTGGTCAGATCGGCCACGCTGGAACAGACCGTGCGGATCTGGCTGAGCAGGTTCAGACGGTTGCGCCGCAGGATGTCATTGTCGGTGTTGACCTGCACATCCTCAAAGAACGCATCCACCGGCCCGCGCAAGCTTGCCATGGCGGCCATAGCAGTCGGGAAATCTTCGGCCTTCAACGCCGGTTCGATCTGCGCCTGCGCCTGATCCAAGGCCGCAAACAGCGCCTTTTCGCTGTCCGTCTCAGCAAATTTCACATCCGCGCCATAGGAGTATTCGACGCCGTCCTTTTCCTCGGCCTGCGTCAGAATGTTGTTGGCACGTTTGAAGCCCTGCACGAGGTTCTCCCCATCCTCGGTCGCGATCACTGCGTTCAGAGCACGGGCCCGTTTGACCAGCAGGTTGAGGTCGTCATTCCCCTCCATCGCGATACAGGCGTCGATGATGTCGTGGCGGATACCTTCGTCGCGGAGGAAGACTTTGAGGCGGTCGTGAAAGAAGGAGAGGAGGTCATCGGATGCGTCAGGAACCTTTTTCTCTAACTCAAGAAACGCCGCCGCAGGCAATCCGCCAATTCTTTCTTTGACTGCCTGAAAAGCACCGCCAAATACACCGTGATCTGCAATTTCCTCCAGAAGGTCGCGGACATTTGCATCCGGCAGCGCCTCATTGATGGCGCTCTCTGCCCGCACTAACTGGCTATCAAAGAAGCGGTCTAAACTGACGCGCTGATCGTTATCCAGCACCAAACGAATTACCCCCAACGCCGCGCGACGCAGAGCAAACGGGTCTTTCGAGCCGGTGGGCTTCTCATCGATTGCCCAGAACCCGGTCAGCGTGTCCAGCTTGTCGGCCAGCGCCACGGTCACCGAAAGCGGTGCGGTTGGTACGTCGTCCGATGGACCCAGCGGTGAGTAGTGCTCCTCCGCCACGGCAGCAACGGCGGCGTCCTCACCTGCGGCTTCGATATAGTAGCGGCCCATAAGACCCTGAAGTTCAGGGAACTCATAAACCATCTCGGAACTCAGATCGGCCTTTGCTAGACGCGCGGCTTTCTCGGCCTGATCGGCATCTGCCCCGGTTACCTGCGCCAGTTCGCGGGCCAGTCCGGCGATGCGGTCGATGCGCTCGGCCTGGGTGCCCAGCTTGTTGTGGAAGGTCACATTCTCCAGTGCGCGGGTCCATTGGGCGATGTCCGATTTGGCAACGCGCAGGTCATTCTCCCAAAAGAATTTCGCATCGGCCAGACGGGCCGACAGCACCTTCTGGTTCCCCGCCAGAATGGTCGCGCCATTGTCAGCGGTTTCGCGGTTTGCAACGGTGATAAAGCGCTCGATGCGTCCGGTTTTGGGGTTCTTCACGGAAAAGAACTTCTGGTGTTCCTTCATTGAGGTTTGCAGCACCTCGGGCGGCAATTCGAGGAATTCCTCGTCGATCTGCCCCATCAGCACCACAGGCCATTCGACCAGCCCGGCGACTTCTGCAAGAAGGCCCTTGTCTTCCACCACTTCCAGACCGGCGGCAAAGGCCATGTTCTGGGCGTCGTTCCAGATATGCTCGGCCCGTTCATCGGGCGACAGCACGACAAATGCGCGTTTCAATTGGGCGGCATAGTCCTCGAACGACGATACCGAAAACCGGTTTGGTGCCATGAAACGGTGGCCAGCGGTCGTGTCCCCGGACGCTATGCCCTCGACCTCAAGCGGCACGGTTTGCGCGCCTGCCTCATCATTCAGGATGCACAGGATCGAATGCAACGGGCGAACCCAACGCAAAGGGCCGCTGCCCCACCGCATGGATTTGGGCCATGGGAAGTTGCGGATGGTGGCTTCCAGCACCTCAGCGACAATATCAGCCGCTGGTCGCCCTGCCTTTTCGATGGTGGCAAAGTAAACCGCACCTTTGGGTGTGTCACGCTCTTCCAGCTGGTCGCGGGTCAGGCCAGCGCCACGCAGGAACCCTTCGATGGCTTTGTCCGGCGCGCCGACCTTGGGGCCTTTGCGCTCTTCACGAATGGTGGGGCTTTCCGCCAGCAAACCTTCGACCGCCAGCGTCAGACGGCGCGGCGTGGTCAGGGCAGCAGCCCCGGCATAGGTCAAACCCGCCTCGACCAAACCATCGGTGATCCGCTTTTTCAGGTCCTCACCGGCGCGGGTCTGCATGCGCGCGGGGATCTCCTCGGAAAACAGTTCGATCAGCAGGTCAGGCATTGTTGGTCCTTAGAAATTGACGATCGTCTGAATGACGATGGCATTTGCGATATCCACAAAGAAGGCGGATACAAGGGGGAGCACAATAAAGGCAATAGGCGATGGACCATATCGCTTGGTCACGGCGGTCATATTTGCAATTGCGGTGGGTGTAGCCCCCAAAGCAAAGCCCCCAAAACCCGCAGCCAGCACCGCCGCGCGGTAGTTTGAACCCATAAGCGGAAACAGCACCCAAATTACAAAGACGACCGTGAACAGCGTCTGCGCCGACATGATAACCGCTATCGCCATCCCCAATTCGGCAATTGTCCAAAGCTGAAGGCTCATCAAGGACATCGCCAGAAACGCACCCAGTGCAAATTCCGAGATCAAGGCCAGCGAGGGCGTCCGTGCAACAGGTGGGGCGGACGGCACCAAGGCCGTTCTCAGGTTCGAAATCACGATGCCCATCAGAAGGCAGGGCACAAACAAAGGCAGTTTCAGCCCAGCAGCGGCAATGGCCTCGCCCAATATAAAGCCAAAAATGACCGCAAGATTCAGATGCAGCAGCACGCGCATGATCGAGATATGGTCGATGCCCGAAAGCTTTGGCTCATCATCGGGCAGCCCGACCGTGTGTTCCTCATCGGGTCGATCAGGCGTCAGATTGCGCGATTCAACCAACAGGCGCGCGATGGGGCCACCGACCAAAGCCGCCAGAACCAGGCCCAACGTCGCAACCGCAACGCCCAATTCGGTCGCGCCTTCCAAACCGGTCGCCCCTGCAACCTCTGGTGCCCATGCGATCGCGGTCCCGTGCCCGCCGATGAGGGCAGCGGATCCGAACAGAACGCCGGCTTGCGCGGGATAGCCAAACAACGACGCGCCTGCCGCTCCGATCACGTTCTGCGCAATGATCGTCACGAGCGTCAAAATCAGGAGAATGAGCAGAGGCTTACCGCCCGCAATCAAATCAGAAAACCGCGCATTCAGGCCAATCCCGGCGAAAAACAGAACCAGTAGGGAATCGCGGGTGTTCAGTTCGAAGGACAGTTCGAGGTTGAACACCAGATATAGGGCCAGAACGACAAGCGATGCCAGAAGTCCACCAGTGACGGGTTCAGGGATATTGAATTGCCGCAGCATCGCAACCCTGCTGTTAATCTGCGCGCCAAGCAGATAGACAGCAAAACCCATGGTCGCCGTGATGAAATCCGGGATTGTTACTGCGTCGGCCAAGGCAAGTTCCTCAGTTCTCGGGGCGCGGGGGGCACTCCTCTCCGACCACCGTACCGTCATAGGCCTTTTCGCCGCAATTGTTCAGAACGTGCCAGATAAAACCTTTGCCGTCCTGGGTGATGGCCACGATGCGATCAACGCCGTAATGCACATTTTTCTGGCCAATAAAGGCTTGGGCCTTGCCGGATTTCAGATCGTCAGCCAGGCCCACCGCATCATAACAGTCAAACCAGCCCGGCGCGGTCAGCGGTGTTGCCTCTTCCGCCGTCACATAAGTGGCCCGCAACTCGTCCAGCGCGATGTCGGTTTCAAAACAGGCGCGGTATCGGATCGGAGAGCTGTCTGCGTCTATGGCCTGAAACGAAGAATAAGGAATAGCAACCGGCGGCTGTGCTGCGTCAGCCAACAAGACAACATCCTCACCCGGACGGGGTTCAACATCGTAATAATACCCGTAGACCTGCAAGTAATACATGCCTGCGCCTGCAAGGGCTGCGGACAAAAGCAGGATGATCGCCAGAATTTTACCAGTCATCTTTCGATGCTTCCCTTCATGCAAGGACTTTCAAGTCTTTCAGAAATAGGCCACATTTCAACGCAGAACAGAACGACCCAAGGCGAAAAGTATGGATACCACCCTTGCCGTTGGATTTTTCGGCGCGCTTTTTGCCATCATGAATCCAGTGACGAACCTGCCGGTATTTCTGAGTGTCACGCAGAACCTGTCCGCCTCTGATCAGCGCAAAGTTGCGATCAAAACATCCCTCTACTGCCTGATCCTGGGTGGAGCGTTTGCAGCCGTGGGCAGTCAGGCGCTTGGCCTGTTTGGCATAACGGTCGATCACTTGCGGGTCGCGGGCGGTCTGGTCGTTCTGATGATCGGTTTCAACATGCTCAACGGCAACGAGAGTACGTCGCACCACGGAACCGAAGACGAGAAACAAGAATACCACACAGCTGAAACCGTCGCGTTTTACCCTCTGGCCTTTCCCATTCTTGTTGGGCCCGGAACCATTACAACTTTGATCTTGTACGCCCATCACGTGAAAAAGCCTTTCGAAGTAATTGTATTCGCAGGCGTATTCCTGGTGGTCGTCGCGCTTTTGCTGGTCACCTTCTGGAATGCAGCATGGCTGGCCGAACGCCTGTCGGGCAACGCGCGTGTGATCATGAGCCGCTTTATGGGTATGATCTTGTCGGCCATCGCGATCAGTATGATCGCGGATGGCCTCAAAGCGCTGCTGCCGGGGCTGGCCTGATTGGCCCATCAGGCTTGGAACCCGGCCGCCTCGGTCTGAACAAACGCATCCGCGCATTGCTTTGCCAGCGCCCGCACACGTCCAATGTAAGCCTGTCTTTCAGTCACCGAAATCACTCCGCGCGCATCCAGCAGGTTGAAGATGTGGCTGGCCTTGATGCATTGATCATAAGCCGGGTGCGCCATGATGATGCGCTTGCCGGTTTTAGGATCGTCATGCTCTTGCGCCAGAATGGCAGCACATTCAGCCTCGGCCTCTTCGAAATGACGCAGAAGAACCTCGGTATTGGCAACGTCAAAGTTCCAGCGTGCGTATTCCTCTTCGGTTTGCTTGAAGATGTCACCGTATGTCAGCGGGCTGGGGGATTGCGGGTCGTTGAACGGCATGTCCATCACATGGTCTACACCCAGCACATACATCGCCAGACGCTCCAGACCATAGGTCAGCTCACCCGAGACGGGTGCGCAATCATGCCCGCCGACCTGCTGGAAATAAGTGAACTGGCTGACTTCCATACCATCACACCAGACTTCCCAACCCAGACCCCAGGCACCCAGGGTGGGGCTTTCCCAGTCATCTTCGACAAATCGGATGTCATGCAGATCCATGTCGATGCCGATGGCCTCGAGGCTGCCCAGATAAAGCTCCTGCAGATCGGGCGGGCTGGGTTTGATCAGCACCTGGTACTGATAGTAATGCTGCAAACGATTTGGGTTTTCGCCATAGCGCCCATCCGTCGGGCGGCGCGACGGCTGAACATAGGCCGCGGCCCATGCTTTGGATCCCAACGCACGCAGAGTGGTCGCAGGATGGAACGTCCCTGCCCCGACCTCCATGTCATAGGGCTGCAAAATCGCACAGCCTTTCGAGGCCCAATAGGTCTGAAGCCGCAGGATAATCTCCTGAAATGAACGCGGTGCGCTGTTCGGTTCGGTCATGGCATTCCCTCTGGGCATTCTTACGCCCGGTTCCGGTCGGTTTGGCCCTTCCTATGCAAGGGGCCAAGGGGCGTCAACGGGGCTTTGCCCCATGGCTGTATCTGCGCGGCCACACCACAAATTCCCCGTACATGCGGCATGGTATTTAGCACTGGAAATCGCGTACCCTGCGCCAAAGCACAAACACTGCAAAACACGGGCAGACAATGACACGCGTATTTTCAGCAATTCTATTATTTCTTGTGGTCGGCCTGCGCGCCGCATCCGCACAGCAAGACCCCGGCGTCTGGGTTCAAATTGAAGCCCAGCCAACGCTGCAAGAAGCGCAGGAACGGGCGCAGGCTTATGCGACTGCGTTGCCTGATGTGAACGGTTTCAGACTGAACAGCGGATGGTATGCGATCGTGGTCGGCCCATATGCGCGCCCGGATGCGCAACAGGTGCTGCAGGTCTATCGGTCCGAGGGTCAAATCCCCCGCGACAGTTTCATCGCCTTTTCCAGCGGACTGGGGCAACAGTTCTGGCCTGTTGGGGCAAACGTGCTGAACCGTGGCACCGTCGCGGCACCGGTTGCGCCAGTTGCTCAGGCAGAAGATACGCTGACAATCGCGCCTACTCAGGACGCGGATGAAACGCGGGCACAAGCCTTGCAATCCGAACGTCTGCTGACCGCGCAGGAACGCAGAAACCTGCAAACGGCCTTGCAGGCGGCGGGGTTCTACAACTCGACCATTGACGGGGCCTTTGGTCAGGGAACGCGCCGCTCGATGGGAGATTGGCAACGCTTTAACGGATATGAAGCAACTGGCGTTCTGACCACCGCGCAGCGCAAAGCACTGATGGACGACTATAACGCGCCGCTGACAAGTGTCGGCATGGCCCGCTACAGCGATGACGCAGCTGGGATCACAATGGACTTCCCGCTGGGTGCCGTCAGCTTTGACCGGTATGAGGCCCCTTTCGTGCATTTCAACAGCGCATCCGATTTGAACGCCAAGGCGCTTTTGATCAGCCAGGACGGCGACAAGCGCACGCTTCGGGCCCTGTATGAGGTCATGCAGTCGCTAGAGATCGTTCCCCTCAATGGTCCGCGTGAACTGCGCGGAGATCGCTTCACCCTTGAAGGGCGCGGAAACGGGGTTGTGTCCTTCACACAGGCACGCCTGACCGATGGGAAGATCAAGGGGTTCACCCTGGTGTGGCCCGAGGGGGATGAAGCGCGTCGTTTGCGGGTTTTGGCAGCTATGGCGTCCAGTTTTGACACAACCGACGCGGTGCTTGACGCTGCAGCAGGTTTGAACGCAGAGCAGAGCATTGACCTTGTCTCCGGCCTTCAGATCCGCAAGCCCCGCCTGTCGCGTTCGGGTTTCTTTGCGGATGACAAGGGAACTGTCTTGACGGTTTCGGAAGCTGTCGAAAATTGCACCCGTATAACACTGGATGGCGATCAAGAGGTGCAGCTTGCCGTGGCAGACGACGAAGTAGGCGTTGCTGTTCTGCGCCCGGCCAAGGCGTTGGCGCCCATGAGCGTGGCCGCATTCAGCCCGGCCTTGCCGCGTCTTCAGTCCGACATCGCGGTGTCAGGCTTCTCGTATCAGGGCGCATTGGGCGCGCCAACGCTGACATTTGGGCAAGTTGCCGATGTCCGCGGGTTGAACGGTGAAGCTGGTGTCAAACGTCTGGCACTAAGCGCGCTGCCCGGTGATGCCGGTGGTCCGGTGTTTAATGACAGCGGCAATGTGGTTGGCATGTTGCTGCCGCCCCCGTCCGAAGGTCGCAGTCTGCCTGCATCTGTCAGTCTGGCAGCCACCGGTGAGCGGCTGACAGAAATTCTGGCTCAGGCTGGCGTGTCCGGTCTGTCGGGCGAGGAAACCACACAGATTTCGCCCAATGAATTGAGCCGACGCGCAACAGGCATGACGGTTCTGGTGCACTGCTGGGAATAAACCGCAGCCAACTGCAAATTTCCAAGCGCCGCGCACCCGCGCGGCGCTTTTTTTACAGAATGTCTGGCGTCACATGGATAAGCGTCGGGACCGGTGCGTCGAAGGCGGCGCGGGTGGCACTCTGCATTTCTGCCAATGTCGAAGGTGCCGCCGACAAGGCACCGAAAGCCTCAGCCAATTTGCAGAAATCCGGGTTTCGAGCAACCACAGCATTCGGTGCGATCTGACTGCGCACCATGCTGTCTTCAATTTCTTTCAGCTTGCCATTGTCCCATAGGATGATTGGCAAAGACAAACCCAACTCAACCGCAACACCCAGTTCCTGCATCGTGTAATGAAACCCATAGTCCCCGGCGATAACTGCCGTTGGCTTTCCACGTCGTGCCACTGCCCCACCAATTCCGGCAGGTAACCCGTAGCCAAGGGTGCCGAACCCCGTAGGGTGATGCCAGTGATGAGGATAGGCCATGTCCCAAACCTCTTTCGCGACATAGGCGAACTGCGTCATGTCCGAATAGATCATTGTATCTGCTGGCATGGCTTCGCGCAGCGCGTCCGCAACCGGCACAATTCCGGGCCTCTCGGCGTCTACCTCGGCGCGCCAGCGGGCACGCGCAACGGCGACCTCATCGGCCGACCATCCGGTCGCGGGTTTCATGTCAGCAGTCGCGTGCCACAATGCGCGGGCAAAGCTTTGGCTGTCTGTCTGGAGCTTGATTGCGGCCCGGTGGCGATCAGACAGAACTTCGGGGTCCAGATCCACACGGATCAGCGTCGCTTTGTGTCCAAGCTCATGCCGCCACAAATCAACTTCGCCCAGCTCAGCGCCAACAGCAATCACCAGGTCCGCCGAGGCTATGACTTCGGCGCTTCCAGGGCGCGGCAGCATGGATCCGAAATCCAGCGGGTAGTTCGCGCCCGGCATCCCGCGCCCGGCGTAGGTGGTAAAGCAAGCAGCGCCCAACTGTGTCAAAATTTGCCGCCAGTCGTTGGACTTGCAACCCCCGCCCAAAATGAACAATGGCCTGCGTGACAGGTTCAGCATCGAAACAACGGACGACACATCAGGCGGCAACGCCTTGGTGCGCAGCGCTGGCTGGTTTGGAAATGGCGCGGGCTCGGCATCCGCCTCCAACTGCGCAATTGGCACCTGAATGTGTTTGGGCCGTGGTCGCGATAGCTCGAACTCTTCAAAAGCACGTTCTACCAGCCCATAGGCTGCTGTGGCGGATTCGGCCTGTGCCGACCAATCGGCAACCGTCCCGGCAGCGACACGCTGATCGTTCATCTGATGCAACTGGCCACGCATTGCCTGCGTTTCATCAAGACAAGAAGACAACACCAGCATCGGGACAGAGTCGCTGTAGGCCTGACCAATCGGTGTCATGATATTGCACAAACCGGGCCCGGTGATGACATAGGCAACACCCGGCTGGCCTGTGGCGCGCGCGTAGCCATCTGCCATGAACCCTGCCCCTTGCTCATGCCGCGCCAAAACATGGGTAATGCCCGCCTCTTCGATGCCGCGATACATTTCCTGATTATGGACGCCGGGAATGCCAAAGATCACATCCACGCCACGATCCTTGAGCATATGCGAAATTTGCGCGCCAAGGGGTCTTTTCATCAGTTTCTCCAGAATTGAACGGTGAAGATCGCGTAAACGGCCAGAAGTTCAAGCCGCCCAACCAGCATTCCGATCGTAAGCAGCCACTTGGCCGTATCATTGAGGCCCGCGAAATTGCCTGCGGGCCCAATCTGGCTGCCCAGACCAGGGCCGACATTAGCCAACGCGGTTGCTGCCCCGGACACGGACGTGATGAAGTCCAGCCCCGTCAGCGCCAGAGCCCAGGACAACACGCCCATCGACAGAACGAAGAACATGAAAAAGCTCATGACCGAGGTCAGAACATCGCGCCCTACGGGCCGACCGTCGTAAAGCGGTACAAAAACTCCGTGCGGGGACCGGATCCGCCTAATCTGAGTTTTGATTGACGCCAGCAGCAGTTGATACCGGAAGATCTTGATCGAACATGCCGTGGATCCCGCGCAGCCGCCAATCAGCCCGATCAGGAAAAACAACATGACCGGAAAGCTGCCCCATCCCATGTAATCGACACTGGCATACCCGGTGCCCGAGATGATCGAGGTGATGTTGAACAGGGACTCGCGGAAAGCTTGTTCCCAATGATGCGGGAAGACCGAAGTCAGAAAAATGGTCATTATCACGACCAGCACCAGAACGGTCGCGATAAAGGCACGGATCTGGCTGTCCTCCCACAAAGAAGAGGTCTGGCCGTTGGCAAGCTGAACATACCGAACGAAAGGCAACGCCGCCAGAATCATAAACACCGCAGCCGCGTATTCCACCGGGCCCGAGAATGTTGCAAATGACGCGTCATAGTTGGCAAATCCACCCGTCGCGATGGTGGTCATCGAATGGACGGTGGCATCAAAAAAGCTCATCCCGAATGCGGCGTAGACCAGCGCGCATACTACAGTCAGGAACACGTAGATCAGGGAAATCTGGCCTGCGATCTCTTGCGCGCGCGGAAGGATTTTCCCCATGGTTTCAAACCCTTCCGAACGGAAGATTTGCATACCACCCACCCGCAATTCCGGCAGGAACACCATCGCGACCACGATGATACCGATGCCGCCCAACCATTGCAGAATACCGCGCCACAGCAAAAGCCCCCGTGGCAGTGTATCCAGCCCGGTTATGACGGTTGAGCCTGTTGTTGTGAGGCCGGACATGGCCTCGAAATAGGCATCGACAAAGCGCAGTTCGGTTTCACCGAACAGAAACGGGATTGCACCAAATACCGGCAGCGCGACCCATACGCCGGTTGTCAGCAAAAAGGTCTGCCGAATGGTCAGTCCCTCGCCCACGCCGTTGGAACAACTCATCGCCAGAACCGACCCGGTCAGCATCGTGATGATCGCGCTTTCCAGGAACACATGCCATTCCCCCCGCCCCTCGATCATGTCGGCGAGCATAGGAAACAGCATGGTCGCCCCAAGAATGGCGACCAGCAAGCCAATCACATATCCGACCGGGCGAAGATCCATCATGAGGCGCAGCGTTGGCGCGCCAACCCGACCGTGTCAAGCAGATGATCCGGGTTAAGCGTCGGATTTCGTATCTGCCCCGGGCATCGCCGGAGGTTTGGACGGTGCACGGGTTCTACGCGTCTGCGGGCTGGGCTTCTCTGCTGTCGCCTCGGGCTTTGACTGGGTGGCAGACGGTGCAGGTTTGGGTGAAGCCGCTTTGCGTGTGCGGGGCGCAGGTTTCGCGCGAGTCGACACCGCTTTTTCCAACGGCGTAGCGGTTTTTGGCTGGACCGCAGGTGTCTTGGCTACAGGCGCTGCAGCCCGGGCCGGAGATTTTTTCGCCGGAGTTGCCTTAACGGTAGAAGACGATGCGGGGGTCGCCTTTCGCGCCGCCGGTTTTGCTGGCTTGGCAACGGGTGCGGCAGGTTTTTCTTCTGTTTTGGCCTGCGGGGCTGGTTTTGGCGCGGGCTTGGCCTTCACGACCGGCTCAACCTTTGCCACAGCGGCAGCGCGCGGCTTGGCGGAAAACTCAACCGGTTTTGTTTTGGGCGCAGCCGCCACAACCTTCTTTACTGGTTTTTTCGCAACCGTGGCCTTTTTGGCCGCTGGTTTTTGCACACGCGAAGCAGCAGGTTTGGCCTTGGAAGCAGCAGGCTTGGCCTTGACCGTCGGTTTTCTGACTGGCTTTTCAGCGACCGGCGCCGGAGCTGATGCGGCCGCATGCAGTGCTTGCACAGGTGCCATCGGCAATTCGAACGCTGAACGAGCTACGATTTGCATGATCTTCATTTGGTTGACCACGGCATAGCCCGCCAATCGAAACGCCGCAGCCTGAAGCTCCAACGGTTGGGTAATCGGATTCATTACATGTTTCTCCTGTAATAACGATGCAGCCCGAATTTTTGGGGTAAGGTGCCCTGCCCGCACCGATGTATCGGGCGGTGATCCAGGTCTTGCAGTCCAAGGCGTGTCACGTCTCGGTTTCCTTTCGGGGACGCACACCTTCCCGAAGGCAGGCATACGTCTGCTGCATTCCCTTCGAATATACAGGCAAAGAGTGCGCAAGTGCAGCATTTTTGCTGCATTGCGGCGAAAGAACGCTTGCGGCCAGAAACTCTGATTAAATTCTAGCCGCTTACACGGCGCGATTCACCCAACATGAAACAGGGTTGTGAACAATCTGGGGTCCAGGCTGGATGCCTCAAACGTTGGGCCCTCGGTCAGAATCGACACGGCGTCATGGCTGTGCAAGCTTTCTTGGTGACTGGCGACAACGCGGAAATCGCCCACATGGTGATCCGCCAACAGCTCAGCGCAGAAAAGGCGCGCAGCGTCTTCGACAAAGATGGGGTTTGCGGCGTTCAGCTCGGCAAAGGCCTGTTCGTCCTCACGTTTGACCATGACTTGCGTCTCGGTCGGAACAGCACGACGACACAGCGCAATCAGATCTTCGAACCACAGGCAATCTGCATCGCAGTCCACCACAACGGAAACCCGCGCGACCGAGCGCTGAGAATGCGGCGTTGCAAGCTGCCCGCGCATCGAACGAGCGTGTTCGCTCAGTTCCAGCGAGCACGGACATGTCGAAGAGTACACATAGTCCAGATGCATAATCTTCTGGCGCACACCGTTTTGTTCGACCAATTCCAGGGCAATGTCGTAATATTGATAGCCTTCCAAACCTGAGCGCAAGCTCATTACCTTGTCCGGGTAAGAAAACCGCATCTGAATCCGGGCATCGAAACTGTCCAGATCTGTCATGTAGTCATCAAGCGCCGCTTCCATGACCTCGAAGCTGAACGTACGTTCTGCATGTTTGTAAAACGACCGCATGATCCGGGACATGTTGATGCCCTTTTTCTCGGCCTCCAGACTGACAGTACCTGTGATCGACGTCTCAAGCGTCAGGTCATCGCCCTCTTTCCGATGGAAACGGATCGGCAGGCGGAAGTTCGAAATACCCACATGCTGGATTTGCTGCTTGGCCCCACGGATCAGGCTGGACGGGCCATTCTGCAAATCTGGCAGTGACGCGCGATACGCGGCATCGACTGCAAATTCTTCAGGATACTCGCGAGAAAGAGATGGGTAATTCACCGAAGTCAGCCCGGGCACCAACCTGGCGACTGCCGGGTCCAATTGGCTGATTTCGGATGCAGACGCCGATTGAGCCCATTGCCGAAGAACTTTAAGAGCCTCGGCGGCCTTTTCCCGATCCGGAGTTTCATCAATGTCGCGCGGGTGAACGTTCATCGGCTGCGGTTCCTCGATTGATCGTCGGACTATATACGACTGATGTTCATTTTCCAGTCTACCCCGATACGTGGCCAATAGCAGTCCGGATCGAAAAAAGCGGTGCAAAACCGTCAATTCGCAACGATTTGCGCCTTTTGATGGTGCAATCAGCAGGAAACAGCGCAGCAGGCTATCCATACGGAAACACAATCACGCTGCAATTTGACGTCAAGTCACACACCGGCACGATAAAGACGCCAGGGGCGCGGCAGATTACTTTTGCGAGACCTCCAACGCCTGCCGGATATCGGACAGCAGGTCGTCAGCGTCTTCCAGACCAACAGAGAACCGAATGAGGCCGGGTGTGATACCCAATTCGTCTTTCTGCGCGTCACTCAGCCTTTGGTGCGTCGTTGTAGCCGGGTGCGTTGCGATGGATTTGGCATCGCCCAGATTGTTTGAAATCACGGGGATCGTCATCGCATTCAGGAACGCAAAGGCCGCATCTTTACCACCCTTGATGTCCAGAGACAGAACCGTGCCGCCCTTGCCGCCAAGCTGCGTCTGAACCAGCGCGTTCTGCGCATGGGTTCCCAGGCCGGGATACAGGGTACGCTCAAGCGCCGGGTGCCCTTCCAGTGCCTCGGCAATCTTTTGCGCGCTTTCAGCCTGCGCATTGACCCGCAGAGCCATGGTTTCCAGACCCTTCAGCATGACCCAGGCGTTGAACGGGCTAAGCGCGCCGCCGGTGTGCTTCAGGTACGGCTCGACCGTTCCGCGGATGAAGTCACGAGTACTGATAATCACGCCGCCCAGCGCGCGACCTTGGCCGTCAATGTGCTTGGTCGCCGAATAGATCACAACATCTGCACCCTGCGCGATCGCGCGCGAAAACACCGGGGTCGAGAACACGTTGTCCACCACAACAAGGGCACCGACAGCGTGGGCCAGTTCGGCCACAGACGCGATATCGATCACCTCCAAAGTCGGGTTCGACATGGATTCGAAGAACACCGCTTTGGTGTCAGGCC
This sequence comes from Ruegeria sp. HKCCA5929, assembly GCF_013034525.1. Lineage (NCBI taxonomy): Bacteria > Pseudomonadati > Pseudomonadota > Alphaproteobacteria > Rhodobacterales > Roseobacteraceae > Ruegeria > Ruegeria sp. HKCCA5929. The sequence continues at coordinate 127,810 of NZ_WQGE01000001.1, read as the reverse complement.
GGATTGCGGCCTTCCATTGCTCAAGATCAGTGCCATCAACAAAGGTCACATCCACACCAAAGCGGGTCAGGATGTTTTCGACGATGTACAAACAGGATCCAAACAAGGCTTTGGCAGAGACGATATGATCGCCTGCCTTCAACATCGAGGTCAACGCACCGTTGACAGCGGCCATACCCGATGCCGTTGCAAAGGCGTCTTCAGCCCCTTCCAACGCTGCGATACGCTGTTCGAACATGGATACAGTTGGGTTGCCGTAACGGGCATAGATGAACTCGTCAGGTCCGCATTCCAGAAACCGGGCTTCGGCCTGTTCTGCGTTTTCGTAGACAAAGCCCTGCGTCAGGAAAATCGCCTCGCTCACCTCGTTGTATTGGCTGCGGCGGATGCCGCCATGGACGGCTTGGGTGCGCTTGTTCCAGTTCTCGCTCATCTCAATCCTTTCAGCCTCTGGCAGAGGCAAACAAAAAACCCCAGACGCGGCCAAGCGAAAGGGGTCTTTCATCCTGACCTTTTAGCGGTGTTGTTTAGCGTGGCCCGCAATCCGGTAACAAATCGCCACGTGGTCTGTGATGTTGGCCTTACGCCGCACATGCAGAGTCGTCAACCCCGACAAACCCGCAGTCACAGATCTGTAATCAAAGGTTCGACGGGCCTTCCCCTGCGATGGCATCGCCCGAAGTCACAGCTTTTTGCGCTTCGCCTGCCGCAAGCCCCCTTGCCGATTGCGCAGAAACTCTCATGATCTCTTCAACCTGAGGAGAGACCATGATCGATCTGTATTTCTGGCCCACGCCAAACGGCTGGAAAGTGTCCATCGCCCTGGAAGAGATGGAGCTGCCCTACAAGACTCACCTGATCAACATCGGCAAAGGCGATCAGTTCGACCCGGAGTTTCTGAAGATCGCCCCCAACAACCGGATGCCTGCCATTGTTGATCCCGACGGTCCTGATGGTGAACCCGTTTCCGTATTCGAAAGCGGTGCGATCCTGATGTATCTGGCCCGCAAGACCGGGCGGTTCTATGGCAAGACCGAGCGTGACCGGATCGCTGTTGAGGAATGGCTGATGTGGCAGATGGGCGGCGTCGGACCCATGGCCGGTCAAGCGCATCACTTTTTGAAATACGCCCCTCAACTGGACCCACCACAGGACCTGCCCTACGCAAAGGACCGCTATCGCACCGAGGTCGCCCGCCTTTATGGCGTGCTGGATCGTCGACTGGCGGATAATGAGTACGTTGCGGGCGATTTCTACTCCATCGCAGATATGTCGATCTGGGGTTGGGCCAGCCTTTGGGAAGGTCAGCAGCATGTACTGGACAACACACCCCATTTCGCCCGCTGGCTTGAAACCGTAAGCGCCCGTCCTGGCGTTCAGGCTGGTCGCGCATTACACGCCGAATTGCGTGGGGATCACAGGGACAAGCAGTCGCAAGGGGTTTTGTTCAAGCGATAAACCCCAATCACAGCAAGCACATGATTTCTTGGTGATGTTCGATGTTAGGCATGAACAAAATGGCCGCAGCACAGTGCATCAGCGAAACTTGAATTCTGGCTCTGCGGGAAAGCGCATTGGTTTGCCTGCCCATTGCTGACCACGCAACGCTGTAACCTTCCTGCTTTCGACACGCATCCCGGCTGTCAGGACAAAAGCTCTTTGCCCCTGCGGTTTAACTGATCGATGTGCAATGTCGGAATGGAAGCATTCCGGTTTCCTGGACCGCCTCGACCTAAAACTCGGACCTCCGCGTTGCTTCAAATCCAAGTTTTCCGGCGAGCGGGTCGTCTCAAAACCCGTCAAGTTCAGTAACTCGGTGCGGTATGCTTCAGCGGCTGCAAGATGCTGGCTCTCGAAAGCGTATGCTTTCTGAGCTTCTTCTATCATTCTTGCGGCATGCATATACCCTTTTGACCGGCTGAGCACTGAAAGCTCTGCAAGACGGTCTAATATTTGATCTTCATCCAGACCGATGGTTTTTTTGAACGATCCGTGCTGTTTAGTGTTTGGCATCCCGATTGACTCTGAGAAGACGTTGAGTGATGCGCGACCAAGCCCACCCCCGAGCCTCGGCTGACGCAAAAAGACATGAGCAAATACCCACCCGGTGTCGGAGAGTCGACCAACAGTCGCCAAATTGGCAGAAAAGCGCCTTTTGCTCACTCTTGGTTGATGCAAACATGTCCATGCGACGGTTCCCAAACGAGCGGAATCGGACACCAAGCTGCTGAAAAAACGTTTGATTTGTAATGAGCGCTTAGCTTCCTTCGCACAAAATCACCAGCCACCGAAAACCGACGCAATGATCACCCAAGAGATAAGCACGATCCACGTTCCGGTGATAAGCCAGAACATCCAAGGTCGAGTCGCCCGATCAATCGGCTCCACAAAATCGGCGCGCCCGGATCTTAGTGCCAGCCATGTCCAGATCAGGAACAGCACGCCCCAAAACACCTGTAAATCCATGATCACGGCAAGCCATACGCAAACCAACGCGATCAGCGACTTCCAGGCCACTCCCACAGGCGTGCTTTTGGCGCTTGAATCCGATCTTTCGTCGACAGCAGTACCGTTTGGATCCACAGTCTGGATCATAAAATGAGCCCCTTGCCGGTCTGATACCAATACGCGGCCCTCCGGCAGGTCATTGTGGTGCTGCCCGGACCGCGCTTCGATTTGCCGTAGGGTATCGCCGACCGATTTGACGCCAAAACATGGCATCCAATAGCGAAACTTTCCACGTATCGCCTCGGGCACCTCTTCGGCCCAGGCAACAACTGTTCCGTCGGGATGGCGTATATCATAACGCGGCCATGGGCTTGCCGAGCTTTTCTCAAAGCGCCACCCGAACAGGTCCGCATAGAATGGCGCGATCAGCGCTATGTCAGGAACGTGGTGAAAGCGGCCTATGACCTTACCAGCGCCTGGGGCGCCGGTCTGGATGTCAGGTCCTTCGTACATCGTAAACCCTGCGCCGGACGGGTCCCGAACCAACGCGATACGGGCCGCTTCACTGAAGGGTTGGGGCTCAACTTCGATGATGACCCCCTCGTGTGTCCGAGCTTGTTCGACCTTCGCGTCCAGATTATCAACATGGATGTAGGACATCCAAAATGACGGCATGTTCATTTTCGCCAAACGATCCGGCATCGGGAAGATTGCTGCAACCTCCTGACCGCCGATAGTGGCAAAGTCATACGCCTCTTCTTTGCCAAAGGACCAATTGAAAAATTCAGCATAGTCCGTTCTGGCAGTGCGCATGTCGTAGGTGGACAGGTCCGTCCACAGAAAATGTCCGTTTGCCATCGCGCCCTCTTACCCGTTTCAATACCTATCCGAGCTATGACCGGGGCAGCGCCCTGTCCAGAGGCAGCACTATACGCAGATTGCTTTATTGCCCTTCCCCCCGCACCAGCACATCCAACATGCCCGAGATATCTTCGATCTCTTCCGCGATCACATGAGTCACCGAATGCGCCCGCTGCATCCGACCTGTCACCTTCAGCAAACGCCCTGAAATCACCGCGCGACGGAATTGTTCGTAGATTTTGCGCCACACCACCACATTCACGATCCCGGTCTCATCCTCAAGCGTCAGAAAGATCACCCCCTTGGCCGTCCCCGGCCTCTGTCGCAGGATCACCAGCCCGGCCACGGCCACCCGCGCGCCCTCGGGCGGTGCAGTTAACTGGCTTGAGGGCAAACAGGATGGCGGGCGCGGCCAGCCCTGGTTTGGCGCGACAGTGCGAACAGGAGCAACAAGCATGAGAACAAAGATAGAACAAACGCAAGGAAAGTCCAGACACGGCGCGATGAGTCGCAAATGAGGCTGGAAAGACCTAAATGCCTTGACTAAGGAAGATTCGAACATCGAAAAAGGAAGACGCACGCAATGGCAAAGATCACCTATGTCGAGCACGGCGGTACCGAACACACTGTCGAGGTCGCCAACGGACTGACCGTCATGGAAGGGGCCCGTGACAACAACATTCCCGGCATCGAGGCCGACTGCGGCGGCGCATGCGCCTGCTCGACCTGCCATGTCTATGTCCACCCCGACTGGGTTGAAAAAATCCCGGGCAAGGATGACATGGAAGAAGACATGCTGGACTTTGCCTATGAGCCCGACCCGGCGCGCTCGCGCCTGACCTGCCAGATCAAGGTCACCGACGCGCTGGACGGTCTGGTCGTTCAGATGCCGGAAAAACAGATCTGATGCATTCCAAAGCGCCGCGCACGCCCGCTCGCATTTGGCAAGGCCGGGCGCGCGGCGCACTGACATCTCTGTGCCTTTGGGGATCGACCTTTGGCGCAGCAACTGCTGCCGATCAAATTAAAGCGGCCAAGTTTACAGAGCCCACTACACGCTATGCGCATGGGGTCTTGGGCGACGCTGTTGAATACGGTGCATTGGAACTCCGCGTTCAAATCACCGGCTCAAACCCAAAGACCGTGACCGTTCGTCTGCCCAAAGACCGCGTCTTCGAAGACCTCTCACCACGGCTTATCGATATTGATGCAGACGGAACTTTCGAAGCGATTGTTGTCGAGTCTCAGGATCAACAAGGCGCGCAACTCGCCATTTATAACGCAAGCGGCACTAAAATCGCCGCCACACCTCATATCGGCACCCGCTTCCGCTGGCTCGCCCCAATTGGCGCAGCCGACCTGGACGGTGACGGCCATATCGAAATCGCTTATATCGACCGTCCGCACCTTGCCAAAACACTGCGCGTCTGGCGCTATAAAGACAACGCCCTGACCGAGATCGCTTCGATATCCGGTCTGACCAACCACAAGATCGGTGAGGATTTTATCTCAGGCGGTGTGGGCACCTGCGGCGACCGCCCAGAGCTGATCGTAGCCAGCGCCGACTGGTCACGGATCGTCAGCGTTTCCTACGACAATGGCTGGACCAAAACCGATCTCGGCCCATTCAAAGGCTCAAACAGCCTCGCCCAAGCCTTGAACTGCTGATCCGTCTCTTCATCTGGCTAAAAATACCTTGGGGGTGAGGCCGCAGGCCGAGGGGGCAAAGCCCCCTGCCCGATCAACCATCCAAAGCACGCCACCCGATATCGCGCCGGTAAAATCCTTTGGGCCATTCCACCCCATCAACCATCTGGTAAGCCCGGTCCCGTGCCTCTTGCAACGTGTCACCGCGCGCCGTTACGTTCAACACACGCCCACCTGCGGCCTGCACCTGACCCTCGACAGCCTTGGTCCCCGCATGGAACACCATGTTGCTGCTGTCCTCGGGCAATGCGTTCAACCCCTTGATGACTGAACCCTTTTCATAGGAACCTGGATAGCCCTTGGCCGCCATCACAACCGTCATCGCGTGATCATCCGCCCAGTTCACCCGCATCTCGCCCAGTCGCCCCTCGGCAGCGGCATGCATCAAATCCATCGCCTGCGCACCAAGGCGCATCATCAGCACCTGACATTCAGGATCGCCAAAACGCACATTGTATTCCACCAGACGCGGCTGACCGTCCTTGATCATCAACCCAGCGTAGAGAACCCCCTGAAACGGCGTACCCCGACGCTTCATCTCGGCAATGGTCGGCCGCACAATTTCTTCCATCGCACGTGCTTCAACCTCTGCACTCAACACCGGTGCGGGAGAATACGCACCCATACCGCCCGTGTTCAGCCCGGTATCGCCCTCACCAACCCGTTTGTGGTCCTGAGCAGTCCCTATGGATAAGATGTTCTCGCCATCACACAGAACAAAAAGCGACGCTTCTTCACCGTCCATGAACTCTTCGATGACAACTTCCGCGCCAGCACCGCCAAAAGCGCCACCGAACATGTCGTCAATCGCGTCCAGTGCGGTCTGTTCGTCCATCGCGACGATCACGCCCTTGCCTGCGGCCAGACCGTCAGCCTTCACCACAATCGGCGCGCCTTGGTCGCGGATATAGGCCTTGGCAGGCTCGGCTTCGGTGAACCGCGCATACGCTGCTGTGGGGGCTTTGGCTGCGTCGCAGATTTCCTTGGTGAAGCTTTTCGACGCTTCCAGCTTCGCCGCCTCGGCGGAGGGACCAAAAACCAGAACTCCGGCCTCGCGCAAGCGATCAGCCACGCCAGCCGCCAAAGGTGCCTCGGGCCCGACAATCACAAAATCAATCGCGTTTTCTTCGGCAAAGCTGACAACGGCCCCGCCATTTTCAATATCCAGCGCCGCACAATCCGCGATTTGAGCGATCCCGGCATTGCCCGGAGCCACGATCAGACGGTCGCATTTTGGGTTTTGCAACACCGCCCAGGCGAGACTGTGTTCGCGTCCGCCGCTGCCGAGAATGAGGATGTTCATGAATGCTCTCCGATCTGCTTGGCCTTGCCTGCGCGGCGTTCTAAGCTGGCCCGGCATTTGAAACAAGGCGCTGAAATGTCCGATCTGCTCGATGACCCGATTCCGGGCCAAAATACCCCCGAATACACCGTTTCCGAGATCTCAGGAGAGGTGAAACGGACGCTCGAAGGCTCTTTCGGGCGAATCCGAGTGCGGGGTGAGGTCGGGCGCGTGTTCAAAGCGCGTTCGGGGCATTTGTACTATGACATCAAAGATGACCGGAACGTTCTGGCCTGCACCACATGGAAAGGACAGATTTCCGGCCTTTCCGTTGTGCCAGAAGAAGGGTTGGAGGTTGTCGTCACGGGCCGCCTGACCGCATTTGGTGCGCAATCGAAATACAATCTGAATGTCGATGAGGTATCCGTCGCCGGACAAGGCGCATTGATGGCCTTGCTGGAGAAACGCAAGAAGCAGCTTGAAGCCGAGGGTTTGTTTGCGCCCGAGCGAAAGAAGCCGTTGCCCTATCTGCCGAATATCATCGGTGTGGTGACATCGCCTTCGGGTGCTGTGATCCGTGACATTCTTCATCGCCTCAGGGACCGGTTCCCGCGTAAGGTGCTAATCTGGCCCGTGGCCGTCCAAGGGGCGAATTGCGCACCAGAAGTCGCTCGCGCCATCGAAGGCTTCAACCAATTGACGCCTGGCGGAGCCCTGCCCCGGCCCGACTTGATCATCGTAGCCCGCGGTGGCGGGTCTATCGAAGACCTCTGGGGCTTTAACGAAGAGGTCGTCGCCCGCGCCGCAGCTGCATCAGAAATTCCGCTGATTTCAGCCGTCGGGCACGAAACCGATACAACGCTGATCGACTTTGTCTCGGACCGCCGCGCGCCCACGCCCACTGCCGCAGCAGAGCTTGCCGTGCCCGTCCGCATGGAGCTGCTTGCATGGACCGGAGAGCAAGGGGCGCGGTTGTCCCGTGCGGCAACGGATGCAGTTCAACGCCGAACGCAAAGGCTGCGCGATCTGTCCCGCGCCTTGCCGCGCCCAGACAGCTTGTTGAACTCCCCACGCCAACGTCTTGATTTGATTGCAGATCGCCTGACACCCGCCTTGACCCGCGGCGTGCAAAACCGCCGTCTGCAAGTCGTCGAACTGTCCGCCCATCTACGCCCTTCGACCCTACGTGGTTTGGTAACAACACGTCAGGAATCGCTGCGCAACCTGTCGTCGCGCCTGTCTCTGCGCCCGATTCAGCGCGAGATCGAGCAGCAGCGGCAGAGCCTTGCCCGGCTTAATGATCGAATGAACACCGCTCAGACCACGCGTCTGGAACGCCTTCAGCAACAACTTGAGGCCACCGACCGCCTGCGCGAAACGCTCAGTTACAAAGCCACTTTGGAGCGGGGATATGCGGTCGTCCGTGCGGAAGGTGACGTGATCACCACCAAAGCCCAGGCGGCCACACATGCGGCGCTTGAGATCGAGTTCGCAGATGGTGTTCTGAGCACTGGCACAGCCGCAAAACCGACGCCCAAGAAACCCAAACCGGACGCCCCGGATCAGGGATCACTGTTTTAAGCCATGCTGACCATCTGGGGCCGCAAAACGTCGTGAAATTAAAGGGCTCTGAGGTCTTGTGCTTGCTTTGATCACACACCAACCTCAGGCCCATAGCACACCATTTCCTCGCCAAGTTCCTCAGCCTCATACAGCTCAGTCGCCTCTGGGTTGCCTTCAAACTGCGCAACCAGCCCGCCACCAGATTGCGTAAAAACCCAGCATTGAGGGTCGAGCCTGTCTTCGTAGACAAAGCAGATCTGCTCGTCCCGCTGATACCAGACACCTTCCTTGCAATTGCCATCCAGAAAAGACCAGATCACACGCCGGTTCGGCAGATACCGCTCGACCCCGTAAACCTGCCCGTCGAACCCGTAGAACAAGGTTTTACCTTGCGTGTATCTGTCGAACTCCGTGCCAGATAAAGGCGTCTGGGCCGCAACGGCCTGCGCGGCAAAACTTGCGAGAATCATCCAATACCTGAGCATATACGCACCCTGCCAGAAGCTTCACTTCGATTCCATTTACCGTTTGATGCTGGGACCTCATAAGAAAATTAACTTAACGTAAGCAATTGATTTCAAAACCCGCACCGGCTGAGATCGGTCGTGAGCAGTCGGAGGCACTCATGACCAACATAGTTTTCTTGATCGCACTTGGCTGCGCCCTTGTCTATCTGCCGCTGACAGCGCGCCCGGCCTCGGCCTTGCGAACGGTATTCAAGACCACCTCGGTTGCCGCTTTGGCCGTTGCAGCCCTTGTACAAGGCGGGCCATGGTTACTTGTTGTTGCGCTCATTCTTTGTGCGACAGGCGATGCATTGTTGTCTCGCGAAACGGATGCCACGTTTATGGTGGGGATTGCTTCCTTCGCTGGCGGACATCTGGCCTATATCGCGCTATTCCTGACCTATCCGACCAGTAACGCTGATCTGATTTGGAACGCGCCCGCGACGGTGTGGTCTCTGATTATTCTGGGCATCGTCATGGCCACCTTGCTGGCGCCACGCGCGGCTGATCTGAAAGGCCCTGTTCTGGCCTACATACCCATCATCCTGGGAATGGGTATAGCTGTTATGGCACTGCCGGAAACAGGTGTATTGCGCTGGGCCTTTCCTGCCGCCATCGCCTTCATCGCGTCCGATCTGATCCTTGCGACCGAGAAGTTCCTGCTGCCGCCGAACCACCCGGCCCTCAAGGCAACGCCCTATCTCGTCTGGCCGCTATACTGGGGCGCACAGCTTGGCTTTGTCCTTGCATTCGCGTGACCCTTTGCAACTGCCGCAAATCCGCATTAGGTGAAGGGAACACCTGCGGAGACACTACATGGCGTTTTTCTCAAAGCTAAAGGACAAGCTGTTCAAATCCTCCTCTCGTCTGGAAGAGGGGCTGGAAGCCATCGTCGAAGATGGCGGCGAGGAAACGGCCGCGCCTGACCCGGTGATCCCAGAACCGCAGCCCGAACCGGAACCGGTCCCGGAAATCCCGAATCCAGCCCCGGCACCACTACCTATTGAACCGCCCGCCCCGATCCCCGCTGATCCAACTCCGGTCGCTCCTCCTCCCGAAGTCCCTGAATCGAAGGGTATCTTGAACCGCCTGTTCAATCGCGGCGGCAGCACGACGGAAATGCGCCGCACCTTGGACGATGACATGCTGGAGCAACTCGAAGAGCTGCTGATCGCTTCTGACATGGGCGTCGATACGGCCTTGCGCGTCACCTCGAACATGGCCGAGGGGCGCTTTGGCCGCAAACTTTCAACACGTGAAATCAAGCAATTGCTGGCACAAGAGGTGGCCCGCGTGATGGAGCCGGTGGCCAAGCCCCTGCCGATCTATCCCAAACGCCCGCAAGTGGTTCTGGTGGTCGGCGTCAACGGCTCGGGCAAGACCACCACAATCGGCAAGCTAGCCAGCCAGTTCAAGGAAGCGGGCAAAAAAGTTGTAATCGCCGCCGGTGACACGTTCCGCGCCGCGGCCGTTGAACAACTGCAAGTCTGGGGCGATCGGGCCGGGGTTCCGGTGCTGACCGCGCCAGAAGGCTCGGACCCTGCCAGCCTGGCGTTCGATGCCCTGACCCTCGCACAAGCCGAAGGTGCAGATCTGCTGATGATCGACACCGCAGGCCGTTTGCAAAACCGTGCCGACCTGATGGAAGAGCTGGCCAAGATTGTCCGCGTCATCCGCAAGGTCGATGACACAGCGCCGCACAACACCCTGTTGGTCCTCGACGCAACAACAGGCCAGAACGCGCTGAGCCAGGTGGAGACTTTCCGCAAGCTGGCTGACGTCTCGGGCCTTGTCATGACCAAACTGGACGGCACCGCCAAAGGCGGCGTTCTGGTCGCTTTGGCGGACAAATTCGGCCTGCCCATCCACGCCATTGGTGTGGGCGAACAGATCGACGACCTCGCCCCCTTCGATCCCGAAGAATTTGCCGCCGCCCTGACCGGTCTCGACAAAGGCTGATCCGCCCCTTCATCTGGCTAAAAATACCTTCGGGGGTCTGGGGGTGGAAAACCCCCAGCCTCACCGCCCAGCAAAAGGTTGGCATCTTTGAGCAACTGGCTGATCTCATTGGAAGGGACCGAAGCGGGCCACCAACTTGCTCTCGGGTTGGCCCTGATGGCGGCCTTTCTTCATGCCGTGTTTGGGGCTCTGCAAAAGGGGCGTCATGATCCGTGGCTGTCTCGTGGGGCCATTGATGCCAGTTACTGCCTCATGGCCGCACCTCTCGCCCTTTTTGTTGTGCCCTGGCCTGAACCGCATATGTGGCCAATCTTCGCGCTCGTCTGGCTGATCCACATCGCCTACAAGACGCTTCAGGCTATGGCATATACCAAAGGCTCCTATACAGTGGTCTATCCGGTTGTGCGCGGTACTGGGCCACTCTTTACAGTCATCGGGGCTTATCTTCTATTCGGAGAGACTTTTTCTGCCGTTCAATGGCTGGGCGTTGCGACCCTACTGGTTGGTATCTTCGGGTTGGCTGCGTATAATTTCCGGTTTTTGGAAACCAATCGGGACACTCTGGGCATCGCGCTCACTCTGGCGATCATCACGGGCCTTTTTGTGGCCCTGTACACCACCTATGACGCCTACGGTATCCGCGCCACTGCCGACCCTTTCACCTTTCTGGCCTGGTTCTTCATGATCGATGGCGCGGCCATGCCGATCTACGCTTTCCTCAGGTCGCGCGCCATGATCGACCGCCCTGCTATTGGCCCTCTCATGCTGCGCGGTCTGGCGGGGGGAATTATTGCCCCTCTGTCATTTGGTGCGATCATGCTCGCCACCCGGCTGGACAAAGTGGGTGAGGCCGCCGTTCTTCGCGAAACCTCAACGGTCTTTGCGGCCCTGATCGGTTGGCTTGTGCTAAAGGAAACTGTAGGGCCCCGACGCATTGCCCTTATGGCATTGATTGCACTCGGCGCCGTAATAGTTGAAATGGGCGGGTAAACAGCAGGACGTACAGATGACAGCCAAAAAAGACATCAACCCGTTTTTGAAACAGGTGCTGGAACTTGGGCCCCCCTTGGCCTTCTTCTTCATCTACCTGCGTTTGCGTGACGACAGTTTTCTGATCGGTGGTATCGAGTATTCCGGCTTTATCGTTGCAACGATCATCTTTGTGCCCCTGATGCTCGGCGCGATGGGTATCCTGTGGTACCTGACCGGCAAACTCAGCCGAATGCAGATATTCACCGCCTTCATGGTCCTTTTCTTCGGTGGCCTCACCGCCTGGTTCAATGACGAGCGGTTCTTCAAGATGAAAACCACGCTGGTCTATGGTCTGTTTGCTTTGATCCTGGGCATTGGCCTGATGCAAAAGAAATCTTACCTGGCCTATGTTCTGGAAGAGTTGCTTCCTATGAAACAGGAAGGCTGGATGATCCTGACCCGCCGCTTGTGCGCCTGTTTTGCCATTCTGGCCGCCGCCAACGAATTTGTCTGGCGCACAATGTCGACGGACATGTGGGTCAAGATTGAGACCTTTGGCTTTCCCATAGCGCTGATGGCCTTTTTGATGCTGCAATTCAGCATGTTGCAGCGCTACATGGAGGATCCGGAACAGAAATAAGTCCCGTTGCGTCAGCCAGGTCTGCCAAAACAAACAAAATTCTTGGATAATGCGCCGAGCTATGTGAAGTTGTATCACCACCCGCACACTCACCTTGCCCAAGATCGGTGCATACATGACGGCCTTTCCCAACAGCGGCTTCTTGTCCGAAGCCTCCGACGGACTCAGAGAAATGCTTTCGGCTCAAGCGACCGAAATTTCCCTGACCCAAGGCGAAACACTTTTTGAACAAGGCGACGAGGGCGACGCGCTGTACGCCATTTTGGAAGGCACCCTCGAAGTGTCTTTTCTCGCCATGAGCGGGCGCAAGCTGACCCTGACCCTGATGCGCCCAGGCGAAGTCTTTGGCGAAATCGCCCTGTTCGACAACGGTCCCCGCACAGCGACCATTGCGGCGGCCGAAGCCTCGCGCGTTTTGCGAGTGCGCCGCAATGACGTCCTGAAACAGATCCGGCACTATCCTGATCTTGCAGAGGATTTAATCCGGCTGGCCGGATTGCGGATGCGGTACATGGGGTCTCAGTTGAACGAGCAAGTCTTTTTGCCCATGCCCATTCGTCTTGCGCGAAGGCTGCTACACCTGTCAGGTTTGCAGGACAACCCGTCCGAACGCATTACACTGTCGCAAAGTGAACTGGCCGAGTTTGTCGGGGCGACGCGCGAAGCGGTGTCCAAGACAATCTCAGGCTGGAAACGCGACAATGTTGTGGAAGCATCCCGCGGCGGACTGCTGATTCAGGACTTTGTGGCACTACGTGAGTTGGCCGAATCTGACCTGATCTGAGCGGATGTGATCTGGTTCACAGACCTGTTTCCAAACATAACCTAAGTTGAAGTTGTTACCGTAGGAGGTCAGAGAATCATCCCCGATATCTGTCCACTGACCTCTCCCTGTATCTGAGCCATACGCAATTTCTGCGTATGGCTCATTTTTTTTGCAAATACCCTGCCCCTTAATCGGCTAGGCAAAGAAAAAGGCCGGGCTTTTGCCCCGGCCTCTTTCGTTTACTCTTCGAGGCTCAGCGCCACAAACCGCGGATCTCCGCCCCTGCGTACCAAGAGCAGCAAGGATTTCCTGCCGGCTTCGCGCGATTCTTCCATTCTCTCTTCCAGATCACCGATGGTCTCGACTTTTTGCTGTCCTGCTTCGGTGATCAGATCACCGGCCCGCAATCCTTTGGCATAAGCTTCAGACGCCTGATCCACGTCGGAAATCACCAGACCTTCGGCATCTGCGTCCAGACCCAGATCCTCGCGCAGCGTGTCGGTCAGGGGAGATATCGTCAGGCCAAGAATATCCGCGTCCTCGTCGACCGGCGCCTCTTCAGGTTCCTGTTCGCCACTATCAGCACGCTCAGCATCTTCGCGACGCCCCAGTGTGACCAACACGGTCTGGGTTCCGCCGTCCCGATGCACGATGACACGCACAGATTTTCCAACTTCTGTTTCACCGACCTGACGCACCAGACCGCGTGTGTCTTCAACCTCGACGCCGTCAAAACTGGTGATCACATCACCCGCCTTCAAACCTGCTTCTTTTGCCGGACCTTCCGGGACATCACTGATCAGAGCACCGCCAGGCTTTTCAAGCCCCATTGCTTCGGCCATGTCCGGCGTCACGTCCTGAATACGCACGCCAAGCCACCCGCGGCGCGTTTCCCCAAACTCACGCAATTGGTCGACAACTTTGACCACAACGTTGGACGCCATCGAAAATCCAATCCCGATTGACCCCCCGTTGGGAGACAGGATAGCCGTGTTCACGCCGATCACTTCGCCATCCATGTTGAACAACGGACCACCTGAGTTGCCTCGGTTGATCGCCGCATCGGTCTGAATGTAATCGTCGTAAGAGCCACTCAGCTCTCGATTACGGGCCGACACGATCCCGGCTGAAACCGAAAAGCCCTGCCCCAGCGGGTTGCCCATGGCAATCACCCAATCGCCCACACGCGCGACGTCACTATCGCCGAAGGTCACGTATTTCAGCGGGCCCGACGCTTCGACCTTGAGCAATGCGATATCGGTCTTCTCATCCGTACCGATGACTTTAGCGACCAGTTCTTGCTTGGGCTGACCGTCGCCCGGGAAGAATTCCACAAGAATTTCATCGGCTTCTGCAATAACGTGATTGTTGGTGACAATAAACCCGTCTTCTGAGATCACAAAGCCAGAGCCCAAGGCGTTGCTGCGGCGTGGCGCATCGTCGTCATCTCCGTTTCGGTCCTGAAATTCACGAAAGAAATCTTCGAACGGAGACCCTTCGGGAACAATCCCCTGAGGACCAGCCTGACTTTCGATCAGGGTACTTGTTGTGATGTTTACCACGGCCGGGCTGATCTTTTCCGCCAGCGGCGCAAGGCTTTCACCCCGAGCCTGCACGGCAACTGTTTGCGCCAGCAAAAGCAGCATTCCGGCAAAAGCCAGCCACATCACCCGCATCCACTCACCCCTTTCGTCCCACCGGACGGACACACTGCGCGCTTTCGCCTGCACTTGAGCTCTCCTTGTCGACAGTCTTCCCCAGACCGCTAAGAAACAGTCTTGCTTATCGACCAATGTAGTCAGTTTGATCGGACGAGCAACTCAGGATCGCGGGGAATTCACTGCCAAGTGAAGGCACACCCTCAAAAACCCAGCTGATACGCCCCCCAAAGCAGGATCAACCCGCTTATGACGCAAAGCAGTCCCATCAACCGGCGCGCCTGTTCTGGCACTGAACGAAGCGCTTCGAGCATACGTTCAATAAGCGAAGGGGCCAGCGCATAGGCCAGCCCCTCGACAATAAGCACCAGCCCAAAGGCCAGAAGGATAATGCCCATTACTGGGTCGCCTGCCCTGTGGGCGATTTCAGGTAGTTGAAGAACTCGGAATTCGGGCTCAGCACCATTGAGCTGTTGCTGCCGCCCAGCGCGCGTTCATAGGCTGACAGCGAGCGATAGAACTCGAAGAACTCCGGGTCCTTGCCAAAGGCTTCGGCGAAGATTGCATTGCGCTCGGCGTCTGCTTCACCGCGAATGATCTCGGCTTCGCGGTTGGCGTCCGACACCAGTTCAACAACGGTCCGGTCGGCTTGCGCGCGTACACGCTGCGCGGCCTCGTTCCCTCGGGCGCGTTCGTCGGTTGCTTCACGTTCACGTTCCGCTTTCATCCGGTCAAATGTAGCCTCAAGGTTCGCCTGTGGCAGGTCGGTTGCCTTGAGACGCACGTCGATCACGTTGACGCCCAGCGCGCGCGCTTCGGCTATCGCGCTGTTACGGATGCGCAGCATCAAAGCCGCACGGTCTGAACTGAGGATGTCACGCGAGGACACCGAACCCAGAACCTCCCGCGTTTCCGCGCGCAGGATACGGTCCAGACGGTCTTCGGCGACAGGAACGCCACCAACACCAACAGCCTGACGGAACTGCTCCAGATCAGAAATCCGGTAACGTGCGAACGCATCGACCACCAGACGACGGTCATCCAGAGGTGTTACCTCAAGCGGTTGAACGTCGATGGACAGGATGCGGTCGTCGTAGCGAACCACTTCCTGGATCAGAGGAATCTTGAAAGCCAGACCGGGCTCTTCCTTCACAGCCACAACGCGACCGAATTGCAGCACCAACGCGCGTTCGCGCTCATCCACGATAAAGATCGAGGACAGACCAACTACGCCCAGAATGGCAATGACGATAAGGATAATAGGCGACTTACGCATCAGTTGCTCTCCGCAGGTTGGTTGCGACGCAGTTCGTTCAGCGGCAGATAGGGTACGACGCCTTGCCCCTGACCGGTCGAGTTCTCGTCCAGGATGATCTTGTCGACATCACCCAGAACCTGCTCCATCCGCTCCAGGTACAGACGCTTCCGGGTCACATCCGGCGCTTTAGAGTATTCTTCCAGAACCGCGCTGAAACGGCTCGCCTCACCCTGTGCACTGTTGATCTGCTGGGCGCGATACGCTTCGGCCTCTTCCAGTACCTGCGCGGCTTCACCACGTGCTTCCGCCAAAACGCGGTTTGCATAGGCGTCGGCCACATTTTGCAGACGGTCACGTTCCTGCGCAGCGGCCTGAACGTCACGGAATGCGGCAATCACATCCTGCGGCGGGTCGGCCTTGTCAAAGTTCACACGGACGATGTTCACGCCGGAATCATAGCTGTCCATTGTTGCCTGAATAAGTTCCTGTAACCGGTCGGCGATAACACCACGATCCCGGTTCAGGATTGGAGCCAATTCGCTTTGCGCGATGATCTCGCGCATCGCCGATTCCGAAACCGCGCGGATCGTTTGGCGCGGGTCGCGCAGATTGAACAGGAACTTGGCCGGGTCGTTGATGTTCCAAACGACCTGATAGTCGATGTCGACCACGTTTTCGTCGCCGGTCAGCATCAGACCATCGTCGCTGCCACGGGCACCGCCCATGTCTTCGTTCTGTTCGCGTGTAACCGGAATGACCTCAGCTGTTACCAGAGGCCACGGCGCGAAGTTCAGACCAGGATTTCCAACAGCGGAAAACTCGCCCAGAAACAGCTCAACGGACTGTTCTTCCGGCTTAACCGTGTAGAAACTTGCCGCAGCCCAAAGACCAACAGCCACCAAGCCACCAATAATAACGGTGCCCTTAGTAAAGATCGGTCCGCCACCGCCTGAACCCTGACCATTACTGCCACGGCCACCGCCGCCGCGACCGCCCATCAGGACGCGCAGCTGCTCCTGGCCTTTTTTCATCAGCTCGTCGATCTCGGGGATCTGCGGGCCGTCGCCTTCGGGTGGCTTGCGCCCGTCCCCGTTATTTCCCCGATTTCCTCCACCACCGGAAGAGCCTCCGCCCCCCCAGGGGCCACCGCTGTTGCCCGCCATATGTATATGTTCCCTTGTGTTTGACCGTGTGATCACGGCGTCCTTTGTAACTTGTGTGCGCGCGGTTGCAAATCAAGCCGTGCGCACAGGTTGCCGCATTGTCACCAGTTCTTCGGCCATCACCGGATGCACGGCGACAGTACGGTCAAAATCTTCTTTGGTCGCGCCCATCTTTACGGCAATACCTGCAAGCTGGATCATCTCACCCGCACCGGGGGCAACAATGTGGCACCCCAGTACCTTTCGTGTGGCCTGGCTGACCAACAGCTTCATCAAAACCCGCTGCGTTCCGCCAGCGAATGACTTTTGCATCGGCTTGAACGACGTGGCATAGACTTCGATCGGTTCTTGCGCCGCCGCTTCTTCTTCGCTGAGGCCAACCGTGCCAAATTCCGGCTGCGTAAAGATCGCGGTTGGGATCAGTTCATGATCCACAGGTGTCGGATTACCTTTGAACACGGTTTCGACAAAAGCCATTCCCTCGCGGATCGCAACCGGTGTCAGGTTCACCCGGTCCGTAACGTCGCCAATGGCATAGATCGAAGGCACGGCGGTCTGGCTGAATTCATTTACAACGATTTCACCCTTGCGCCCGCGTTCGACGCCCAAGTCTTCCAGCCCCAGATTGTCCGCATTTGGCAAACGGCCCGTTGCATACATCACCACGTCAAAACGATCTTCGGTACCATCGGTTGCCTTGACACGGATCTGGTCCCCGTCTTGGGTCATTTCCAGCACATTTGTGCCCAGACGGACGTCGATGCCGTTTTGGCGCATCTCTTCACAGATCAGCCCCCGCGCCTCTTCATCAAAGCCGCGCAGGATTTGCGCGCCGCGATAGAATTGCGTGGTCTTGACGCCCAGCCCGTTCATGATCCCGGCGAATTCGCTGGCGATATAGCCACCTCCGACGATCAGAATACTCTGGGGCAGCTTATCCAGATGGAAAATCTCGTTCGAAGTGATCGCCAGGTCTGATCCCGGGAAATCAGGCACGACCGGACGGCCACCCGTGGCGATCAGGATGTGCTTGGCGGTTTTACGGGTACCGTCGGTCAACTCGACCGTGTGCGCATCCACCAAACGCGCGCGCTGATCAAAGCTTTCAACCCCATTGTTTTTCAGGATGTTACGATAGATCCCTTCCAGCCGATCCAGCTCCGTCACCAACTTGTCGTGAAAGGTGTTCCAGTTGAACGCACCAGGCTGAATGTCCCAACCATAAGCCTGCGCATCGCCGACCATACCCGAATATTCGCTGGCAAAGACCATCAGTTTCTTGGGCACACAGCCCCGGATCACACAGGTCCCGCCATAGCGGTCTTCTTCGGCAAGTGCGACTTTGGCTCCGGTCTCACCCGCTGCCACGCGCGCTGCGCGGACCCCGCCCGAGCCTCCGCCGATGACAAAAAGATCATAGTCAAAGCTCATGCCGGTTTCCTTCGTTCAACTTGCAAAAATTCTCTGGATATCTGGGCGCGAAAACCCCGGTGCCAACCCCCGGGCACTGAAATTTCGAACATTCACTGGCGCTTGTCGGGGATAAGGGCATTAAAGTCAGTCCGAAACATCGGAAAACAGGTTGTCACGAGAGCCCCCAAGCAACTGATCCAGTTGGATGGTCCCTGCATTTATATCCCTCAATTCGACACGACCGTCGCCGTGGCCAATCACGACTTTGTCACAGATATCGATGAACAAGCCGTTTTCGACGACACCCGGCACCTGATTGAGGATCAGCGCCATCTGGCGCGGATTGCCGATGCGCTGCAGATGAAGGTCCAGAATATGATTTCCCTCATCCGTTACAAACGGGGCCTCGCCGTTCATACGCAGCACTGATGTCGTCCCGAGAACATCCATGGCATCCAGTGCCTCTTCGATCAGGGTGCGTGTGGTTTGCCATCCGAACGGAACGACTTCGACCGGCAAAGGGAAAGCCCCCAACGTTTCGACCTCTTTGCCGGAATCAGCGATGACGATCATCTGGTCGCTGGCAGTCGCTACGATCTTTTCCTGCAAATGCGCGCCACCGCCGCCCTTGATCAGGTTCAAGTCGCTGTCAAACTCGTCTGCTCCATCGATTGTCAGGTCCAGCCATCCGGCCTGGTCCAACGAAATCACCTCAATCCCGACCTCTCGGGCAAGTTGCGCGGTTCGTGTTGACGTTGGCACACCCTTGATCCGCAAGCCGTCCTGCTGAACCCTCTCGCCCAGGCGTCTGACCAGCCATGCGGCCGTGGAACCCGTGCCCAGGCCGACGCGCATTCCGTCCTCGACCATCTCGGCCGCGCGGCGCGCAGCCACGAATTTCGCAGTGTCGATAGGCGAAAGATCTCCGGTCATGGCAGCTGTCCTAAATTGGCTTGCCCGAGTTATAGGGAATGCGCAGCGTAACTGCGACCCCAATTCGCGGTGCGGCGAACCCAAAGATGGCCCGGGACTACGCGTTTCCTATCGGAAACGTCGCAATCATGTCTTACAAGTTCATCTTAGAGCTATAAGTTGCCGCCATGTTGACGCCCTACCGCCTGCACTATGCCCCTGATAACGCCTCGCTGGTGATCCGCCTGGCGCTGGAGGAGATGGGCGTGACGTATGAAACCGTTCTGGTGGATCGCCGCCGGAACGAACAGGACAGTGCCGCATACCGTGCCTTGAACCCCAACGGGTTGATCCCGGTGCTGGAAACACCCCAAGGGCCGATCTTTGAAACCGCGGCGATCCTGCTGTGGCTGTCCGAGCATCACGGACAGCTTGCACCTGCGCCGGGTGACCCTGCGCGTGCAGAATTTCTGAAGTGGTTGTTTTTTGCGTCCAATACGTTGCACGCGGACCTGCGTATCCTCTTTTACGCTGAGAAATACATCGACCCATCACAGGCCGACACATTGCGGACTGGCATTCGCCCGCGTCTGAGGCGCCACCTGCAACTGCTGGATACTGTAGCAAAACGCGCGCCGGACTGGTTCTGCGCTGACCAACCATCGGTGCTGACTTATTACGTTGCGTGCATGATGCGCTGGATGGCGCTGTACCCCGCTCAGGCAGACCGCAGTTGGTACCAGCTGGCCGATACACCTTGCCTGCAAACAATGCTGGCGCACCTTGAAACACGCCCCGCGACCCGTTCGGCCATAGCCGCAGAAGGTCTTGGGGCCACCCCGTTCACATCCCCTGTTCACGCCAACCCTCCAGAAGGCTCAGCTATCTGATATGTTCCTCTCTGTCTTCGATATGTTCAAAGTGGGCATCGGCCCGTCCTCATCTCATACCATGGGCCCCATGGTCGCTGCCGCGCGCTTTCTGGACATGATGCGCGCGTCGCCGTTTGAGTTTTCCGGCCTCAAGGGGTCATTGCACGGCTCGCTGGCGTTTACCGGTGTCGGCCACGCGACCGACCGTGCAACTATCCTTGGCTTGGCCGGGTTTGTGCCCGACACGTATGACAATGACAAAGCCGAGGCTGCGCTTGCTGCCATTGCCGACACGCATACCGTGTCGCCCGAAGGTCTGCCGACACTGACGTTCGACCCGAAAACCGATCTGGTCTTTGACTACGACAACAACCTGCCCGGGCATGCCAACGGGATGATCCTGATGGCAACGGATGCGCAGGGCGACGTGATCCTGAGGCAGGTATTCTATTCCATCGGTGGCGGCTTTGTTCTGACCGAAGAGGAACTGGCCGAAGGCAAAGCCACCGAAGAAGGCGATCCAGTCCCCTACCCGTTCAAATCGGCAGCCGAGATGCTGGAAATGGCAAATTCCAGCGGCAAATCCATCGCCGAAATGAAGCGCGCCAACGAAATCGCGCGCGGCTGCGCGGATAGTTTTGCCAAGGGCTCGGCCCGCCTTTGGCAGGTAATGAACGACTGTATCGAGCGCGGCCTGCGGACCGATGGTGTTCTTCCAGGTGGCCTGAGCGTGCGTCGCCGTGCCAAAGGGATCTATGACGCTCTGATGGCCGAGCGCGGGATGAACCTGACCGCGCCTCACACAATCAACGACTGGATGAGCGTTTATGCGATGGCGGTCAACGAAGAAAATGCGGCCGGCGGGCAAGTTGTCACGGCCCCAACCAACGGCGCGGCGGGTGTGCTGCCTGCAGTGCTGCGATATTACCTCGACCACGTGCCCGGTGCTTCGGAAAGCCATATCGAAGATTTCCTGCTGACTGCCGCTGCAATTGGCGGGCTGGTCAAGTTCAATGCTTCGATTTCGGGCGCTGAAGCGGGCTGTCAGGCTGAAGTTGGAAGCGCTTCTGCCATGGCTGCAGCCGGGCTTTGCGCGGTGATGGGCGGCACACCCGAGCAGGTGGAAAACGCCGCCGAGATCGCGCTGGAGCATCATCTGGGCATGACCTGCGATCCCGTCGCGGGTCTGGTTCAGGTACCCTGTATCGAGCGTAACGGGTTGGGCGCCATCAAGGCAGTCTCTGCAGCGTCGCTCGCGCTGCGAGGTGATGGTCAGCATTTTGTGCCTTTGGATTCGGCAATTGAAACCATGCGACAAACCGGGCTTGATATGCACGAGAGGTACAAAGAAACTTCGCTGGGCGGGTTGGCTGTAAACATCCCGAACTGTTGAGGTCGGAAAGGAGTCTACCGGATGCGTGGACATTGCCTGTGCGGCAAAATCAAATACGAAGTCGACTCTCCTGCTCTGTCTTGTGTGACGTGCCATTGCGACAGTTGCCGCCGCCAATGCGCAGCTCCGATGACAATCTATTTCGCGGTTCGCGACGGGCAATGGCGTTGGACCGGGGAAGAACCTAAGCGCTTCAACTCCTCACCAGGAGTTGAGCGCAGCTTTTGCCCGCATTGCGGCACACCGATCTCGTTCCGTTCGGCCAAGATGTCAGATGTACTGCATCTGTACGTGGCGACATTAGAGAACCCAGAGGTGTTGCACCCAACACTTCATGTCTCTCACGAGGAAAAGCTGAGCTGGCTGCACTTTGATGACGGTTTGCCCACCTGTGTTGGGCCAGATTACACCAAGGTTCAGCCTCTGCCGAAAGCCTAACGTCGGACCTTTCCACTCTTTCGCGAAACGGCTAGCGTCGCAGGCATGACTCAGGATCGTCCCGTCTTTGGCATTGTTTTGATGCTTGGTTTCTGCGTGCTTGCGCCATTGGGTGATTCAATGGCCAAGCTGTTGGGCGAGACGACTCCGTTGGGATTGCTGGTTACAGTCCGCTTTGCTGTGCAAGCCTTGATCCTGATCCCGCTGGTTGCCTTGACAGGACGACCATGGCGCATGCGCGGGCGTATTCTGCGCCTGACTGTGATCCGCACATTTCTGCATATCGTCGGCATCACGGCGATGTTCAGCGCGCTTCAGTTCCTGCCTCTGGCGGATGCTATCGCAATCGCTTTTGTCATGCCGTTCATCATGTTGTTGTTGGGTAAATACGTGCTGGGCGAAGAAGTTGGTGCCCGCCGTCTGGTCGCGTGCATCGTTGGATTTATCGGCACGCTTCTGGTCATCCAACCCAGCTTTGCCGAGGTCGGTGCTCCTGCATTATTGCCCCTGATTGTTGCGGTTGTCTTTGCCCTGTTCATGCTGGTCACGCGGCAGATCGCCAAAGAGACCGACCCTGTGTCGTTACAGGCGGTATCAGGCGTTCTTGCGACTCTGGTATTGGCCCCGGTTCTGGTGATCGGAACATATCTGGATGTGTGGGAGATTTCTGCGACCCTGCCAGCCCCGGACATGTACTGGCTTTTGCTGGCGATCGGGGTCTTGGGCACTGTCGCCCATCTGCTGATGACCTGGTCGTTGCGCTATGCGCCTTCGGCCACGTTGGCCCCCATGCAATATCTGGAAATTCCCGTCGCAACCCTGATCGGCTGGGTGATTTTCAGCGACTTGCCGGACGGGCTTGCCGCGATTGGCATTTTGATAACCATCGCCGCGGGCCTCTATGTCATTCTGCGCGAGCGGGCCAGCGCCCGGTCTGCCCCGACAGAAACACCTGCATAAGCCGATCCAGCGCGGAGCGCGGGATCATGACCAAAAGCCCCGGCCCGTCCATTTGCAACTCAACCTCGGCCAGCGCCCGGTTGGAAGTGCCTACCTGACCGTTTGGCTCAAACTCCAACCCTTCGATTGGCCATTCCAGCCCGGTACTGCGTCCTGTGACCGAGCATAATGGAAACAGCGAAACGACATCTCCGGGATCAACGGGCAGGTGAATGCACGGCGGCGCGTGAAAGACCACCTCAAGCTCACCCACTAGAATGCACGCCTGATCCTGCCTTCTGACCAAAGTATTCAAAACAGCCAGTTGATGATCCAGCCGCCCACCCAGAAACCCCACCCCTAGAACCAATGGGGTCTGCACACTACGCAGGGCTTTATCGAAGTCTGTGCTGTCTTGTTCGCGGACCGGAAATAGACGCTCGGGTGGTATTTTCGCTTTTTCCACTGCGTCTAGCGAATCGAAATCACCTATGACCGCATCCGGGATCTGACCTGATTCTATTAGAACAGCCGCACCACCATCAGCAGCTACAACGGATTTGACGCGCTTCAGCACCAGATTCAGGTCTTCTGCGCCGACAAATCCCCCCCCAAACAGTCCAATTGGATCCGTTGAGCGTACAATTGGCTCATTTTTCACAAGATTGGCCATTTTTCCCGGATTTGGACACATTAAGACCACAAAATGATAGGTTCATGCGAAGAGTTCCGAGCCAGTGTGTGCTCCCGATTCCGGGTAAGCTGGCTCTCGTAGTTTGTAAAGGACGTGCGTCTGATGGTACAGAATAACAAGGTATTGACCGTTTCTTATGGAACCTTCTCCTGCACTTTGGAAGGATTTGACGATTCCTTTGAGACGATGAAAGCCATCGCCGAGTATTTTCGTGACCTCGCTGCGGATGACCGCTATTTCGGCTCAGAGCCCCCTCAACCTGATGCCGAAATGCTGACCCGCATTGCCCGGCGCGATGCGTCGCAGCGGGTAGAAGCAAGCCAGAACGAATCTGGACTGCTGCTGCGCGCCACGCAGACACCGGAAGCCACGTACCAGGAACCGGTTTCGCACACCGCCGCTCCGCCTGTTGCACACACCCCTACTCACGAACAGCCGACACCAACAGCGTTTTCCGAGGCGGAACCCGTCAAAGATACTTCTCCTCCGGCAGCTGACAGCATCGCGTCTAAGCTGCAGCGTATTCGCGCGGTCGTCTCTCATTCGGACGTTCCCCCTTCGGCTTACTCCGAAGATGAAGACACATCTTTACTGGCAGGCTCCACCCCCCAAGTGGACGCAGTCGCCGCAGCTTTTGAGGCCGGTGCGCTGAGCGCTGAAGACTTTGAAAAGCCCGCTGCTCCAGTGGCCGAAGAACAGCAGACACCTGCTGTGGAAGAGTTCGAGCCCGAAGAAACAGACGACTTGACCGTGGATGTAACGGCGGAGGCACAAGAGACTGAAGACAAAGACGAAGTCGAAACCGTCGAAACAGAAGCCCCAACGAGTGACGCTGACAACCTGCACGTGCCCATGACCCCCGAGCACGTGCAGGTCGACAGCCTCGAAGACGCCCCCGAAATGCAGCAACTTCCTGCCGAACCGCTGTTCGCGGATCTGGAAGAAGACGTAGCAGACGAGGTCGAAGAAGAGGACGTTCCAAACATCCTGAATGTAGAGGAAGTGGCGATTGAAACTTCGGATGAAGCATCCCAGGACTCACAGGACGATCAGACCCATGGTTTGTTGACGGCCGAAGATGAAGAGAACCTGCTGAGCGAGATTTCCGAGATCGAGTCAGAGTTCTCTGAGCGCTCGAGCCAAAAACTGGCGGATGACGCCGATCCGGATCAGGATGTCCAGCGTTTGATGGCCAAAACCGGCGAACATATGGATGATCCGTCCAGCAGCGATGCGCGCGAAACCTATTCGCACCTGCGTACAGCTGTCGCTGCGACCGAGGCAGAGCTGGATGACGCAGACACTGCATCCTCAAAGGCCGACGAATACCGTGGCGACTTGGAATCTGTGGTCAGCCCCCGCCGCCCCGAAGTGAAGGTGACCAGTGCGCGTCCGGAAGCAGATGCTCCGGCCCCGCTAAAACTGGTGGCTGAACAGCGCGTTGACGATCAGAGCGAACCAACCGGCCCCGTGATGCCCCGTCGCGTCACCACTGAAATGGAAGACAGCGGTTCGGAAGAAGGCGGCTTTGCCCAGTTTGCACAGGACCAGGGCGCTCAATCACTGCCTGACCTTCTGGAAGCAGCAGCAGCTTATCTGTCCTTTATTGAAGGTCAGGAACAGTTCTCGCGCCCGCAACTGATGAACAAAGTCCGCTCTTTGAAGCAGGATGAGTTCAATCGCGAAGAAAGCCTGCGTTCATTCGGTCAGTTGCTGCGCGACGGCAAAATCGAGAAAGCCGGCGGTGGCCGTTTTGCGGCCTCCAATCTGATCGGCTTCCGCCCGGATGATGAACGCGCAGTGGGCTGACTGACGCGCCTATAGACAAGCAGGGCCGGTTAAATCCCGGCCCTTTTTTTTGCGAACTCAACTGTGCAAGGTGCACCGTTATTCAGGCAGCGCGTCAAAACGGTTTATGCTGCAGCGCAGAATTATGGTATAGTCTCACGGTAAAACTCTCGTCACGAGATCCGTTTCAGACTGAGGCAGTGCTATGCAAGACATCGTAATTCGCCGACTTCGAAGACATGATCACGCTTTAATTTCAAGCCATTTCAACAGCTTGGATGAGGACGTCTTGCTTTCGCGCTTTGGCACACCTGTTCAGCCGCAGGGGGTGCAAGACTACCTGTCCAATATGTTTGCCGACGCAGCATTTGTTTTCGGAGCTTTCCCGGATTCTTGTCTACGCGGCGTGGGAGAATTGCGTCTGATACCTGACCACAAATACCACGTCGCCGAAGCGGCATTTACTGTTGAAAAAGCTTGGCAAGATCAGGGGATTGGAGATGCGTTGCTATCCCGCCTCATTACGATCGCTCAAAACCGAGGGATCAGAGAGGTTCATATGCTATGCCTTGCGACCAATCAGAAAATGAGGCGCCTGGCCGCAAAGCACAACGCAGAGCTAACCCTTGTACCGGGTCAGGTCGAGGCGACCCTGACCACACCATGGCCCACCCCTTTCAGCATGGCCAAAGAAATCACAAGCGAATACCGCGCATTTGCACGCGCGGTTCTCAGCTGGCCTAACCAGACACAGGCTTTTCAAGAGGGTCAGGACTGATCCGGGTCTTCCTTCCCGACGCCGCGAAAAACGAACTTGAACGGCAAAGCCCAAAGAACGCCAAGTACGACATAGACCAGAAGCTCAACCCAGATCGGGGGGCGATCCAGCCAGTTCACAACCGTCACCACAGCCACAATGTACAGCGGCAAGCCAATAACAAGGATCACCAGAGACCACCGCCGACGCGCCTTGTAACTCAGTCCCGGCTTCTTTTCCTCGGCCATCAGTCGGCAAACGGGTCTGTCACCAAAATGGTGTCGTCCCGCTCCGGGCTGGTGGACAAAAGCGCCACCGGGCATTCAATCAGTTCTTCCACACGACGTACGTATTTGATCGCGTTAGCTGGCAGATCGGCCCAGCTGCGCGCGCCTTCCGTCGATTCGCTCCACCCCGGCATTTCTTCATAAATGGGGGTGCACCGTGCTTGTTGATCGGCCGCGGTGGGCAGATAGTCCAGCCGTTTGCCATCCAGCTCATATCCGGTGCAGATTTTCAGCGTTTCAAACCCATCCAAAACATCCAGCTTTGTCAGAGAGATGCCGTTCACGCCGCTGGTCGCACAGGTCTGGCGCACCAGACAGGCGTCGAACCAGCCGCAGCGACGTTTGCGGCCTGTCACCGTTCCAAATTCGTGACCCCGGGTTCCAAGGCGATGGCCGTCGTCGTCGTCCAGCTCTGTTGGGAACGGACCTTCGCCGACGCGGGTGGTGTAGGCCTTGACGATCCCCAGAACAAAATCAACCGAGCCAGGCCCGATTCCCACACCAGTAGCGGCCTGCCCGGCGATCACATTGGACGAGGTCACAAATGGATAGGTTCCGAAATCGATGTCCAACAGAGCACCTTGCGCCCCTTCGAACAAAATGCGTTTGCCCGCCTTGCGCTTTTCGTTCAGCACTTTCCAGACCGGAGCGGCAAAGGGAAGGATTTCCTGCGCGATCTCCTTTAGTTGTGCAATCAGGGCGTCCCTGTCGACAGGCTCAATGCCCAGACCTTTGCGCAACGGATCATGGTGCTGCAATGCACGATCCACCCGGGCCTCAAGCGTTGCCTCATCCGCCAGGTCAGCCACACGGACCGAACGGCGCCCAACCTTGTCTTCATAAGCAGGGCCAATTCCGCGACCGGTGGTTCCGATCTTGGTGCCTTTGCTGGCAACTTCTTCCCGCGCACGGTCCAATTCACCATGGATTGGCAGGATCAATGGCGTATTCTCGGCGATCATCAATGTCTCAGGCGTGATCTCAACGCCCTGCTGACGGATCGAGGCAATCTCGTTTACCAGATGCCAGGGGTCCAATACGACACCGTTGCCAATGACACTCAGTTTACCGCCGCGCACAACCCCCGACGGAAGGGCATTCAACTTGTAGACCTCACCATCGATCACCAGCGTATGACCGGCATTATGCCCGCCCTGAAAACGCGCGATCACGTCCGCCCGTTCGCTGAGCCAGTCGACAATCTTGCCTTTTCCTTCGTCGCCCCATTGAGCGCCGACAACAACCACGTTGGCCATATCCGGTCCTTTTCGTGCTGAGTAATCAAACTCGGCTCATATAGCCGGGCACAAACGGCAGGGAAACCGATATTTCGCCGCAGATTGAAATCGCGCAAATGAGCGATGCCTCCGGCAGAGGTATTTGGGGCCAGATGAAGACGGATCCCCAGCTTCATCTGGCTAGAAATACCTCGGGGGAGTCGCCCGGAACGGGCGGCGGGGGCAGAGCCCCCGATCAATGGTCAACGCAAATGCACCGGATGCCCGTGGGGTGTCGTCAGATAAGCCTCTTCCCACGCCCGGTGCAGGTCAGACACATCCTTCGGCAGAGCAGCCCCCTGCTCGGCGAGCATGTCCTCAAGTGTTTCCAACCATGCGTGAAAATAGTCGTCGCCACCATCCAGCTCGCGCGCAAGGCCATGACGCTTGAGTGTATTCGAGAATCGATTTGCCCAGTCGGACCAATCGAACAGACCAGCCTCGTTCAATGCAACGGTGACGGCAAAGACCTGAGCGTGCCAGGGTTCGGCAAAGACAGGTTCCGGGGCGGTATGGATGACGCATTCGCTCATGCTGGAACCAGATAGCTTTGCCACAAATCCAGCACCACTTCGTCTTTGGGATGTTCTGGGTTGATCCACAGTTCAGACGCCGGGAAGGCCACTGCGTATAGTGGTTCAGGGGCTTCGCCCAAACCATGGGCATTCGCGTCAGGCAAGACGTGCGTCCCATGCAAACGCAGGATTCGCCCTTTGGCGCCAGATGCGTAGATCGGCAATCGCGTATGGCCCCCATCCACAAGCCGGTTTGCAGCAGGTCGACTCGTGATGACGTCTTGCCCAACAGAGTACAGCACCGCGACGTTCGACGGTCTGTCCGCTGGCCCACCTTTAGCCAAAGCAGCAGAAACAGCTTCGGCTTTAAGCATTTTCTCGGTCAGCGGGTGTGCTCCCTCCTCACCGCCACCCCGCAGGTCATCCAAAGTGAGAACACCTTTTTCAACCAGCAGGTCGGCTAGGCCGGAGATCCATTTTTCGTAATATGAAAATCGCGCGTAGTCTTTTGGAGACAGCCGCTCGCGCGCATGTCGCGACACATCGATGTTCCACTGCCTCAGAAACCCTGCGGCAAGTGTCACCGCCAATGCCCGAGCGTGCCACTCTTCGGCAAAAACCTGCGCGCCCTCTGCTTCTGGATTAATCGGGCCATCTCCAAAACGGCCGCCCATGTCATGAACGCGGGTCATGAGGACCCCATAGGAAGGCCGGTACCAATCATGCTGTCGCGTGTCACCAGCGCGGCAAGTTCGTCTTCGCTCATCCCGTCTGTGCCTTCGGGGCGCATGGGCAGAACGAGGTAGCGAATCTCGGCAGTCGAATCCCATACCCGCACAGATGTACCCTCGGGCAGAGTGACGCCGAATTCGGCTAGCACTTTACGCGGTTCGCGCACAGCGCGGGCACGGTAGGCGTCGGACTTATACCAGCCGGGCGGGATACCCAGCAATGGCCACGGGTAGCAACTGCACAACGTGCAGACGACCATGTTGTGCTGGTCGGGTGTGTTCTCAACAACCACCATGTGCTCGCCCTGTCGACCGTAATAACCAAGATCCGCCACAACGGGTGTGGCATCTTCCAGTAAAGCGGCCTTAAACGCCGGATCACTCCACGCTTTGGCAACGACGCGCGCGCCATTTTGCGGGCCAATCTTGTTTTGATACGTGTCGATGATTTCATCCAACGCCGCCGGATCGATCAGCCCTTTGCGGGTCAGAATCGTTTCCAGCGCCTTGACGCGCAAAGCGGGTTCCGGTGGTAACAATGCGTGCGGGTGGTCGTGGTCGTCATGTGGCATAAGGCGCAGCCTGCGTCACGCATTGGTGTTCTGTCCAGTCCCGTTGCCGTGATATGATGTATCACGTGTGGTGATGTGAACTCCTGACTTGCCCCCGCGGACAAACTTGCATAAGTACCACGCGATACACGCCACGCTGTACAGGACCACCATGGAAAACGTCGTTCTCATCATCCACCTTCTGTTGGCCTTGGGCCTGATTGCCGTTGTTCTGATGCAGCGGTCCGAAGGCGGTGGCCTTGGTATGGGCGGCGGCGGTGGCGGCGCCATGACTGGTCGCGCAGCGGCAACCGCCTTGGGCAAACTGACCTGGATCCTGGCGGCCTGCTTTATCGTGACCTCGATTACACTGACAATCCTCGCGGCTCAGAAGTCGTCGGGCAGTTCGGTGATCGACCGTCTGGGCGTTCCGGCTCCGGCTGCGACCGAAGAAAGCACTCCGGCGATTCCGTCGGCAGATGATCTTCTGCCACCGGCACAGGGCGACAACGCGCCACTGATCCCGCAAGCGGACTGATCCACAAAACCTAGAAACCTGAAAGAGGACTGCAACAGCATCTTGCGGTTCTCTTGCGCTTTTGGCGCGAATCCTTTATACGTGAAGTCCCGTGATGCAGCGGTTTTTCGGAACCGTCGGGCAGCTGATTTTGACGTCTCACGGGAGCAGCCGAAAAACTATGGCGCGTTTTATTTTCATCACTGGTGGTGTGGTTTCGTCCTTGGGCAAAGGACTGGCTTCGGCGGCTTTGGGATCGCTGCTGCAAGCGCGGGGGTACTCCGTTCGCCTGCGCAAGCTGGACCCCTATCTGAACGTCGACCCCGGCACGATGTCGCCTTTTGAACACGGCGAGGTTTTTGTCACCGACGATGGGGCCGAAACAGATCTGGACCTTGGCCACTATGAACGCTTCACCGGCGTAGCAGCGCGGAAAACCGACTCGGTCAGTTCGGGGCGGATTTATTCGAATGTGCTCGAGAAAGAGCGCCGTGGCGATTACCTGGGCAAAACCATTCAGGTCATCCCGCACGTCACCAATGAGATCAAGGATTTCATCGCCATCGGCGAAGATGAGGTTGATTTCATGCTGTGTGAGATCGGCGGCACTGTCGGCGACATCGAGGGCCTGCCCTTTTTTGAAGCCATCCGTCAGTTCAGCCAGGACAAGCCGCGCGGTCAGTGTATCTTTATGCACCTCACATTGCTGCCCTACATCAAAGCGTCGGGTGAGTTGAAAACCAAGCCGACTCAGCACTCGGTAAAAGAGCTGCGCTCGATCGGTCTGGCACCGGATATTCTGGTCTGCCGCTCCGAAGGCCCGATCCCGACCAAGGAACGCGAGAAACTGGCGCTGTTCTGTAACGTGCGCCCCGATAGCGTGATTGCAGCTCAGGACCTGAGCACCATTTATGACGCCCCGTTGGCTTATCACCGGGAAGGTCTGGATCAGGCGGTGCTGGACGCGTTCCAGATCAGCCCTGCCCCGAAACCCGATCTGGCTAAATGGGAAGACGTTAGTGACCGCATCCACAATGCCGAAGGCGAGGTCAAAGTTGCCATCGTCGGCAAATACACTCAGCTCGAGGATGCCTATAAGTCGATTGCCGAGGCCCTGACCCATGGTGGCATGGCCAATCGGGTTAAGGTGAAAATCGAGTGGGTCGATGCCGAGGTGTTCGACACAGAAGACGCGGCCCCGCATCTGGAAGGCTTCCACGCGATCCTTGTCCCCGGCGGATTTGGCGAACGCGGCACCGAAGGCAAGATCAAGGCCGCTCAGTATGCGCGCGAACACAAGGTCCCCTATCTGGGCATTTG
This sequence comes from Ruegeria sp. HKCCA5929, assembly GCF_013034525.1. Taxonomy (NCBI): domain Bacteria; kingdom Pseudomonadati; phylum Pseudomonadota; class Alphaproteobacteria; order Rhodobacterales; family Roseobacteraceae; genus Ruegeria; species Ruegeria sp. HKCCA5929. Next base: position 96,623 of record NZ_WQGE01000001.1, on the reverse strand, counting down.
TTTGGGCATGCAGATGGCGGTGATCGAGGCGGCGCGAAATGCCGCTGGCATCACCGAGGCGGGTTCAGAGGAATTTGACCACGAGGCCGGGAAAAAACGTTTCGAGCCAGTTGTTTATCACCTGAAAGAGTGGGTACAGGGCAACCACAAGGTTGAACGCAAAGTCGGCGACGACAAAGGCGGCACCATGCGGTTGGGCGCGTACAACGCGGTTCTGGCCGAAGGATCCAAAGTTGCCGGCGTCTATGGCAGCACCCAGATCGAGGAACGCCACCGTCACCGCTATGAGGTTGATATCAAGTATCGCGAACAGCTTGAGAAGGCGGGCCTAAACTTTTCAGGCATGTCGCCGGACGGACGTTTGCCCGAAATCGTGGAATGGTCAGATCATCCGTGGTTCATCGGCGTTCAATACCATCCGGAACTGAAGTCCAAGCCTTTTGACCCTCACCCGCTGTTCCGCGATTTTGTGCGCGCTGCAAAAGACACCTCGCGTCTGGTGTAATCCCCCGCTGTGTCGGTCTGTCACCCCCACGTTGTTTTGTGGGGGCTGACCTCTTAACTGTATGAGGATGCGAAGTTTCTGCTTCGCGCCTTGGATACAGTTCAGAGATTCAGGAGATTTCCGATGAGCAACGCAACAACGATCACCAACCTCCAACAAGCACTGCATATGGAGCTGACGGCGGCGCATCAGTATCAGCTGCATGCCCATGTGCTAGAAGACTGGGGCCTTGATATTCTGGCCGAAAAGATGCGGGGCGAAATGCAGGAAGAGTTGGGCCACTCTGACGCGTTTATCGAGCGCATCCTGTTTCTGGGTGGCGTGCCCGAGCTTTCGTTTCAAAAAAGCCCGGCGGCGGCAGGTTCTTTGGAAGAGATGTTCTCTGCCGATCTGAAAGACGAAACCGAAGCTGTTGATTTCTATACCCAAGCCGCGCTGCAAGCAGCTGAAGTCGGCGATGTCGGTTCACGTACGCTGTTCGAACGCATTTTGTTGGAAGAGGAAGGTCATAAGGACTGGCTGGACACTCAACTGAGCTTGCTGAAGCGTCTGGGCGAAGCCAATTTCAGTGCGAAATTCGTATCTGGGGCAGCGGACGAGGCATAGGCCGCTTACATTCGGCTTGCCGCAAATCACCCGCATAGCTCAGTCCGATAGGAATTGAGGGATGCAGGGCCCGTCACCTCAAAGTGACGTATCAAAGGAAAAAAAAACCTACTCGGTCGGACATCGTAACGTTAACTGTTGGTCACGTTACAACAGGAGAGTTCCGATGGCCGACCAGATCCAGAACGCGAAAACCTTCACCAGCCTTCACAAAAAGGGCGATCCGGTCATCCTTTTCAACATCTGGGACGCAGGCAGCGCTGGTGCGGTTCGGGATGCCGGTGCGCAGGCAATTGCAACTGGCAGTGCCCCGGTTGCCATGGCTCAGGGGTTCAGCGACGGACAAAACGTCCCGCTTGAGGCTGCCTTGGACAACGCTCGCCGTATTTTGTCAGCGGTCGATCTGCCAGTGACTCTGGATTTTGAAGGCGCTTATGCCGAAGACGCGCAGGGTATTTCAGAAAACGTGAAACGCGCTCTGGATTGCGGTGTGGTTGGTTTCAACTTCGAAGATCAGATTATTGGCGGCGCGGAGCTTTATGATGTGGCGGTTCAGGCCAAGCGCGTCGAAGCCATGCGAGAGGCGTGCGACAGCATGGGCATCCCCGCTTATGTCAATGCGCGCACCGATATCTTTCTCAAAGCTCCTGCAGAGACCCACAGCGAAGCAATGCTGGACGAAGCCATCACGCGGGCCGCGTCCTATGAAGCGGCCGGTGCCAGCGGCTTTTTTGCACCGGGCCTGAAAGACGAAGCTTTGATTGGTCGTTTGTGCGAAGCAACTAACTTGCCGGTCAACATCATCGCCCTGCCCGGCACGCCTGCTACGTCCAAGCTGGCTGAACTGGGCGTGGCTCGTGTCAGTTACGGGCCTGTGCCATATCGTCAGATGATCAAATGGCTGACCGAGCAGGCGCAAGCGGCTTTGAACTATAAAGGCTAAGCGCCGCTGGTGGGATGGCATTGCCTTCGGTCAGTATTTCCCTCATCTCTTGGTTGAACGCATCAAACGATGAATGCAAGTTCGTAGCGGCCTGCTGTCGATCGGCAATCTTGTGATCATTCAGGGCTATGGCAGGTAGTCTTCGCTTGGCGGACCACAAAATATGGAATAACCTGACCTTATGTTGAAAAAGTTCTTTCAGGCGCTCAGACCGCCTCAACATAAACACCTGCCCGATCCGGATGCCGAGCTTGCCCTGGGCGCGCTCATGGTGCGTGTGGCGCAGGCGGACCGGGACTACAAACTGGAAGAGATCAGTTTGATCGACAAAATTCTGGCCCGCCTTTACCAGCATAACGCGATTGAAGCCGCTAAAGTGCGTGCGACTTGCGAAAAACTTCACGCAGCTGCGCCGGAAACGGATACCTTTGGTAAGCTGATCCGCGAAACGACCGACTTGAAGGAACGTCTGGCCGCGCTGGATGCGCTTTGGGAAGTTGTTCTGGCCGATGGCAGCACAGACGAAGGCGAAATGAAAATCGTCGAAGAAGCCCGCGTCGCCATGGGGTTGAGCTTCAACGACAGTAAGGCCGCACGTGAACGCGTTCAAAGCCGCTTGGATGTGAGTTAGGCGCTCGCTATATCTATCCCATGTTCAGTGACTTTCTTTCCAGGCTCACGCAGCCTCAGCCCGACCCGCTTGTCGAAGACGACGCCCGCCTTGCCCTGACGGCCCTGCTGGTGCGTCTGGCCCGTTCTGACAATGATTATTCCGATACCGAGATGGCGCGGATCGACCGCATTTCGGCGGAACGCTTTGGCCTGTCCCCGTTCGAAAGCGCGGCATTGCGCGCGCAGGCCGAGGATTTGGAGGCCGAAGCCCCCGACACGGTCCGCTTTACCCGTGCCATCAAAGAAGCTGTCGCCTATGAGGACCGGCTGGCCGTGGTACAGGCTCTGTGGTCCGTAGCGCTTGCTGACGGTCATCGCACTGGCGAAGAAGACTCTCTGCTGCGTCTCGTGGTCAGCTTATTGGGTGTAAGCGACGTGGATTCGGCCTTGGCGCGCCAAAGGGCTGCAAAATCGTGATTGCAATGCTTGGCATGTACGAAATGCCTGCGCTTCAAGCTGCCAATGACCGGTTCTGGGGGCTGATACGCAATCATCTGGGTTACGGCCCGGATCACCTGACCCGAGATCAGGACGTGTGGGAGGTGTGGCAAGATCCGCATCTGATATTGGCTCAGACCTGTGGGATGCCGTATCGAACCCGACTACATGGTCATGTGCAATTGGTTGGAACGCCAGATTATGGCCTGCCCGATTGTCCGGCTGGCCATTACTGCTCGGTTTTTGTCAAACGTCGGGATGACGCCCGCGATCTGCCAGATCTGGCGAACGGCACCTTTGCCTATAACGAGGCCCTATCTCAGTCCGGTTGGGCGGCCCCAATCACGCATTTGACAAAGTTGAATCTGTGCCCCGCTGCAGTTTTGGAAACCGGCGGGCACGCACTATCGGCGCAAGCCGTGGCCGAAGGACAAGCCGATTTTGCCGCTTTGGATGCGCTGACATGGCGCCTACTGCAAGATCACACCGACCTGAATGACCGCGTGCAAGAGGTGACGAGGACCGCGCCGACCCCAACGTTGCCCTACATTACCGCACAAGGGCAAAACGCTGCGCAAATCGCACATGCCGTTCGCGCAGCCATTGAAAGCCTAGAGGACACGGATCGACAACAGCTGTACCTGCGGGGCCTAGTGGACATTCCGGCGTCAGATTACCTGTCTGTTCCCAACCCACCGACCCCAAACGCCTTACTTTCGAACAGCTGACCAATTTGTCGAATGCATTTGGCCATTTTGGGCGTTTGAGGTCTTGATTCTGTCATTTGCGCATTGCATTGACCTATTTTTTCGGTCCTAGTACCGCACCAACACCACCAACCACTGGACTGCCCGTGACAGAAACCGCTCCCGTCATCGAAATCAAAAACCTTCACAAAAGCTTCGGCAATCTCGAGGTGTTGAAAGGGGTGGATATCACGGCTCATCGGGGCGACGTGGTCTCGCTGATCGGATCATCAGGATCCGGAAAATCGACGCTGCTGCGCTGCTGTAACCTTTTGGAAGACAGTCAGCAGGGTGAAGTTCTTTTCAAGGGTGAACCTGTCAAATGGTCTGGTGAAGGCCATGCGCGCCGTCCGGCGGACCCCAAGCAAGTCATGCGCATTCGCACCAATCTGTCTATGGTGTTTCAGCAATTCAATCTTTGGGCGCATATGACCATCCTGCAAAATGTGATGGAGGCCCCAGTGACCGTTTTGGGTCGCGACCGGGCTGAAGTGGAAGACAGCGCACGAAAGTACCTGGACAAAGTGGGCATTGGTGACAAATGCGATGTCTACCCGGCCCAATTGTCCGGTGGTCAGCAACAGCGTGCTGCCATTGCGCGTGGTCTGTGTATGGAACCCGAGGCGCTGCTGTTCGACGAACCAACCTCGGCACTGGACCCGGAATTGGAGCAAGAGGTCATCAAGGTGATTAAGGATCTGGCCGCCGAAGGGCGCACCATGATCATCGTGACCCACGACATGAAAATGGCTGCCGACATCTCAAGCCACGTGGTGTTTCTGCACCAGGGCCTGATCGAGGAAGAAGGCACGCCCGAAGATATCTTTACGTCACCCGAATCCGAACGGCTTCGGGGCTTTCTCTCCGCCACTCAGGCGGCTTAACTTCAAATACAGAACCAAACTGGGGAGTAACCAATGAAAAACCTGATTCTGTCCACCGCAGCACTGGCACTAACTGCCGGTATCGCCATGGCCGACACCGTCCGCATGGGCACCGAGGGCGCCTACCCTCCGTATAACTTCATCAACGACGCCGGTGAGATCGACGGTTTCGAGCGTGAGGTCGGCGACGAGCTGTGCAAACGCGCAAACCTAGAGTGTGAGTGGGTCAAGAACGACTGGGATTCGATCATTCCGAACCTGGTGTCGGGCAACTACGACACCATCATCGCTGGCATGTCGATCACCGACGAGCGTGACGAGGTTATCGATTTCACCCAGAACTACTTCCCGCCTGCGGCTTCGGCCTACGTCGGTGCAGCGGAAGGCGTTGATGTTGCCGGTGGTATCGTCGCCGCGCAAACCGCAACCATTCAGGCCGGTCACGTAGCCGAATCCGGCGCGACTTTGGTTGAATTCGCAACCCCGGAAGAAACCATCGCAGCCGTGCGTAACGGTGAAGCCGACGCGGTCTTTGCTGACAAGGACTTCCTGGTGCCGATCGTTGAGGAGTCGGGCGGTGAGCTGGTTTTCGTAGGCGATGACGTGCCACTGGGCGGCGGTATTGGCCTAGGCATCCGTGAATCGGATGGCGAACTGCGTGGCAAGTTCGACGAAGCAATCACGTCGATGAAAGCAGACGGTTCGCTGAACGAACTGATCGTCAAGTGGTTCGGCGAAGGCGTGCCGACCTACAACGCTGACGGTTCGGTCGTTACAAACTAATCCGTATCAAGCGGTTCGGCGCGTTCGTCGCGCCGAACCTGACCCGTCAGAAACGCGGGCACGACGTTCGAAAGACGCTACATGTTTTCCTTTTGCGCTGATCCAGACACGCTCGGAACATTCCGTTGGTTTTCTTGTTACCTGACCAACGGTGTCCACTGGTCCTTCTACTTATCTTTCCTCAAAGTATTGGGATTGCTGGCCGTGACTGCGCCTGTTGCGTTGGCGTTTGGCTTTATGGGTGCGATGGCAGCCCGATCGCATTTCCCACCACTAAGCTGGCTGGGAAAAGGGTACATCGCCATTGTGCGCGGCGTCCCCGACATCGCATTCTTCCTGTTCTTTGTCATTGCCCTGGATCAGGCGTTCGAATGGACGCGGCATAAAATCCTGTGCCCCGAATGGACCGACCCGATCCGTCAGGGAAATGACTTCATCGTGTGTCAGGCGGCCAAACTGCCATTAGGGACAGCGCCGGAATGGGTGCATGAAACTTATGGGTTCTTTCTGGCCATCATCACTTTCTCAATCGTTTTCGGGGCCTTTGCCGCCAACGTCTTGTTCGGCGGAATGCGGGCTGTTCCACACGCGCAACTTGAAACAGCCGAAGCTTATGGCATGACCCGTCGTCAGACCTTCTGGCGCATCCTTGTGCCGCAGATGTGGGTCTATGCCCTGCCCGGCCTGTCAAACCTGTGGATGGTACTGATCAAGGCGACGCCGCTTCTGTTCCTGCTGGGGATCGAGGATATCGTATATTGGGCGCGCGAGCTTGGTGGCACCAAGACCTCCAGATTCACACAATATCCCCACGGCGACTGGCGCATGTGGTACTTCCTGTTCCTGCTGATTTTCTATTTGGGTATGACCCGTGTATCCGAGATTGGATTGGAAAAACTGATGCGCAAGCTGTCGCACGGACAAGCCACCTCGGGCGGTGAACTGCTACGCAAGGAGACCACGGCATGAGCTGCTTGCAGACCATTCAGGACTATGGCCTCCGTTCTCTTGGCATTGGCGAGCGCCTGCTGCCCAAGAACGATTTCACCCTGTGCGAGCAGTTTACTCTGATCGGGTCAGGTATGATCTGGAATGTGTATTTCGGGATCACGGCACTGGCGACCGGTTTCTTTCTGGCCACCGCTCTGGCCGTCGGCAAAGCCTCGACGAACAAGTGGCTGCGCAAACCTTCGGAATGGTTCATCTTCCTGTTCCGTGGCTCGCCCTTGTTTATCCAGTTCTTCTTTGCCTACTTCTTCTTCCTGTCGCTGAAGAAATCCTACCCCATGTTTGACGCCTTCACCTCAGCCTGGCTGGGGGCGCTGATCGTGCTGTTCCTGAACACCGCTGCCTATTCGGGCGAGATTTTCTATGGTGCGCTCAGATCCATTCCCAAAGGCGATATTGAGGCCGCAGATGCCTATGGCATGACCGGTTGGGCCCGTTTCCGCCGGATCGTCTGGCCAACTATGCTGCGCCTGGCATGGCCAGCTTATACGAATGAGGCGATCTTTCTGTTCCACGCCACAACGCTGGTTTTCTTCTCGGCTTTCCCGGCCTGGCAACAACGCGGAGACGCGCTGTATTACGCCAGCTACTTTGCCGACAAGACGTTCAACCCGTTCGTTCCATATCCGATTCTGGCGTTCTATTTCATTCTGCTGACATTGGTGATCGTCTGGGGTTTTGGCATGATCAACAAGCGCTTGAACCGGCATCTTCCAGTGGCCAGACAAACCAAGATGCGTTTCAAACTGAACCTCGCGCGCTGATCTTCAGCGCGCGCATCGCATCAACTTTCAAGGCCATTCCAATGGCGTAACGCGTGCAGTCGCATGAAAACAAACCTGTTTTGAGAGAAGTGGTACCGCCTCCCTGGCTTGAACAGGGGACCTCTGGATCCACAATCCAGCGCTCTAACCAACTGAGCTAAGGCGGCACTCGTGAGGGGCGATGTACCGAACGCGCCGGGGGAATGCAAGAGGATTAAAGCCGAAATTTCCAGCTTTGTTCGACAAGATCGACCCCAAAGGAATGCACCGGTTTGCTGTCTGTCAGTTCCCACCCAAACGCCTTGTACAGCGCACATGCCGCCCTGTGGCTTTCATGGGTCCACAGAACCATTTCCTGATAACCGGCGTCCCTTGCAAAGCCTGTACAGGCTTCCAGCAGCCGTTTCCCAACCCCATGACCGCGTGCCTCGGGGACAAGCAGAAACAAGCGCAGTTTTGCCGTGTGTTGATCGACACCTACACAAAAAATGCTGCCCAGCCGTCGCCCGCCCTGCTCTGCAATCCACCCCTTTTCGCGGGTGGGATCGTGGGATGCGATGAACTCGTCAAGGATACGTGCAACCAAAGGCGCGAAACTGTCGTCAAACCCTTCATCGCGCGCATAGAGCGCACCGTGCTGTTCGACCAGCCAGGCGGCATCATCCGGTTGAAAGGTTCTGAGTATGACATCATCCATGTCTTATCTGACAGCAAAGGTGACTTGATTCTCAACCCTGCGCGCGCTAGCAGGAATGCTCAGTCTCGGAGGCACAGATGGGCATCAATACCGAACGCGACATTCAGGCGAATCTGCAAATCGGCCCAACCGATCAGGGTATGGTACGCTTGTTCATCGAAGCTGACGGTGTGGAAATTCCGATGGATTTCGACCCGGAAGAAGCCGAAGAAATCGCGGATGAGATCCGCGCAGCTGTCCAAGCCGCTCTGGCCGTCAAAGGCTGACGCTAAAGCCGTGGATCGCGCAACGCGTGCAGACGACGTGCCGCATCTGTTGCAAACTTCTGGATCATCTTCTTCCGCCGTGCCGGGGCCAATTTGTCTTCGGGCGACATGCGCACAATTTCCGCGTCATACGCGTCGGCGATGATCAAACCGGTTTCCGCGGGCAAAAGATCGACCGGAAAATCAGTGTCGACAGCCCAGAAAAACCGATCACACCAGTCCAAATAGCCCTGCCATTTCGAATCTGACTGATAATCCGCCCGGCTGGATTTGCATTCGATCACCCAAAGCTCACCCTTGGGGCCTAACCCCATCACATCGACGCGTAAACCGCGTGCCGGGACAAATTCCTCAAGAGATACAAAACCATGCGTCGCAAGGTGTCGCGCGACACCCCGCGCCAGTTTTTGTCCAGGCTGCAAATCCAAAACCATTTCTCAAATGTGAACAATTAGTGAACAAAAGTAAAGCACCCCTTCAGACTTGACATGATACCTTTTGGTACTGCATTAATATGATGCCAAATGGTATCTCATTTGAGGGTGCTTATGGAAAACCTAACTCAAAACGCGTTTCGTGCGCTGGCTGATCCAACCCGCCGGGACATCGTGCAACTGCTTGCAGTTCAGGACATGACAATCGGGCAATTGACCGACCGGTTCGACATGACCCGAGCTGCGGTCAAGAAACACCTGACTGTTCTTTCTGACGGTGGCTTGATCTCGGTCGAAGTGCGCGGTCGGGAACGCATTAATCGACTTGAACCACTGGGGATGGCCCCTGTTCTGGATTGGCTCAGCTATTTTGACCAGTTCTGGGACGATCGCCTCAACTCTCTCAAGGAAGCTGTTGAAAGGAAATCAAAATGACCGATTCTGTATTGAAGAAATCAATTTTCCTCAGGGCCGAACCGGAAACCGTATGGGCTTACCTTACGGACCCTGACCATTTGGCAGAATGGTTTCACAAACCGGAACGGCCGTTGGTCGAAGGTCAAAAGCTTGAGATGTTTGGCACCACAAGTGGAGACTTGCTGATCTGGGGCGAAGTTCGCGTCGCTAAGCCTCCCAAATATCTTGAATACACGTTCACAGTGAAACCTATGGGCGATGCTGTAAGCACCGTGAAATGGACCTTGGAGCCTGTGGCCGGTGGAACGCGTCTTGATCTGCTGCACGAAGGCTTGCCGCAGGGTGGTGATGCCTTCGGACTGATCCTGGCCTTGGACAAAGGGTGGGACGAACACTTTGGCAAGATGCGCGTGGCATTGCACGAAACTGTTGATGCCTGACCCCTTGTGCGAACCCGCCAGACACCCTAGTTAAACGCGTGGCGGGTTCTGCCCTTCTTGTGACAGGTAGCATTCTGGTGGCCTTAAGCAATTCCGAGGGGGCTAGCTCTGTTCAGGTCCTGGCCTGATTACCTGGCGCCCACCTGTACATACAGGTCCTCGGGAATCACACCGCACGGTTGACTGGTGGTCCCGCCGCAATTTTCCCTGAATTTCAGCGCTCTGCGCGGGCTTCCTGCTTGGCAAGTGCAGGCTTGAAGCTGTGCACGACAGGCGATCCACGCCGTGGACCACCGGGCTTTTCGGCCATGCTCATGATCTTGTAGGCAAATTGCACCCCGGCAAAGACGATGCCATTCATGAACCAGATCATGACCAGCGCGATCAGGCCGATTTCCGAGCCGGTGATCAGGTGGCGCAGATTCGCCACGTTCAACGCCAATAGTACGCCGACAAACACCGCCGAGATGACAAAACCCCAAGCGACTTGCGTGATATACAGACGGATCAGTTTCGGCATCGCATCTCTCCTTGCGCAGATATCAGAAGTCTAGCGCTTAGAGGGCGACGGTAAAGGCGTCAGAACGCCTCGGGCTGAGCCTCACGTGCCATGTGATCCAGAACGGCGTTGACGAATTTAGGCTCTTTGCCTTCGGGGAAGAAAGCGCGCGCAACGTCGACGAATTCAGTGATGACCACCTTGGGCGGCGTATCGCTTTGGGTCAGCTCTGCCCCAGCTGCGCGGAACAAGGCACGCAATGTCGGGTCAATACGCGCAATCGGCCATTTGGCAACCAGAGCGCGGTCGGTCATCTGATCGATCGGCGCCTGATAGTTCACCGCGTTGTCGACCAGCGATCGGAAGACGCTGATATCGCCATCCAGCATTTCTTCACCCTCATAGACGGCGCCAAAACGGTGATCCAGAAACTCATTCACGACGGCTTCCGTCGTCTGGCCCGACTGCTCCATCTGGAACAGCGCCTGCACAGCATAAAGCCGGGCGGCGGATTTCATCAGGCGTTTCTGGTTGGCCGGTTTCGGCGCGTCTGTCTGGGTCATGCTGTCGTGGGTCCGTTGTTGTCGCCCGCCACAAGGATGGACTCGGACGGCGGCTTGAATCCGACGCCCTTTTTGGAAGAGCCCCACTTACGGCTGAGTGCGATCAGATGCAAGGCCGCAGCGGCCGCCCCGCCACCTTTATTCATCTTTTCTGGGTTGGCGCGGACTTCGGCCTGTTCGTCATTCTCAACCGTCAGGATACCGTTGCCGATGCACAGCCCTTGCAGTCCCATCAATTGGATCGCGCGGCTCGAGTCGTTGCAGACGGTCTCATAATGCGTCGTCTCACCACGAATGACGCAGCCCAGCGCGACGTAGCCGTCGAAATTGCACTGGCGATCGGCCATCGCGATGGCGGTGGGGATCTCCAGCGCGCCCGGAACCTCAACCACCTCGCAGGTACCGCCGGCCGCTTCGATCTCGGCCTTGGCTCCGGCGATCAGGTTGTCGGCGATGGCGCGGTAAAACGGAGCCGCCACAATCAGCATTTTCACCGGCTTGTCGAAACTGGGTGTCGGCAGAATGCCGTGTTTGTCTTGTTCAGCCATAATCAGTCTTCCTTCAGGATCGAACGGGTGCCCACGATGGACAGGCCAAACGCGTCGAGCCCCAAATACACAGTTTCAGGCGAGTCGGTCAGCAGCACCAGTTCCTGAATGCCCATTTTGGACAGGATCTGCGCGCCCAGCCCGGTCTGCTTGATGGTTCGCGGGCCATCATCGTCAATAGCGTAAAGTGAGTTGCGTGGTTGCCGGAACAGGCAGACGACACCGCGCCCCTCTTCGGCGATCTTTTCCATCGCACGGGGCAACTCGCGCGAAGATTTCGGCCCGAGGCCCAGGATATCCGGCGCTTCGTGCAGCGCGTGCGTGCGGGTCAGAACCGGTTCGGGCGTGGCGATGTCGCCTTTGATCATCACGACATGTTCGATGCCGTGGGTCTGGTCCGTGAAAATCCGCATTTCCCATTCGCCGCCATACTCAGACGTAACAGTCTGACGCGATGTTTCCACCACCAGATTGTCGTTGCGTGAACGATAGCTGATCAGGTCGCTGATCGTGCCGATCTTCATGTTGTGCTCTTGCGCAAACTCAACCAGATCAGGCAGACGCGCCATGGTGCCGTCGGGCTTCATGATCTCGCAAATCACGCCGGACGGGTTCAACCCTGCCAGACGCGAGATATCAACGGCGGCCTCTGTATGACCTGCGCGTACCAGCACCCCACCCCGCTTGGCCCGCAACGGGAAGACATGGCCGGGCGTCGCGATATGCGCCATTGTGTTCTGCTCATTGATCGCGGTGGCCACGGTCAGCGCACGATCAGCAGCGGAAATTCCAGTGCTGACGCCTTCGCGCGCTTCAATCGATACGGTGAAGGCCGTCTCGTGCCGGGACGAGTTGTTGACGGCCATCATCGGCAGCCCCAGCGCATCCACGCGTTCCGCTGTCATCGGCAGACAGATCAGGCCGCGCCCATGGGTCGCCATGAAGTTGATTGCCTCGGCATCGGCGAATTCAGCGGCAATGACCAGATCACCTTCATTCTCACGATCTTCGTGGTCGACGAGGATATACATCCGGCCGGCACGCGCTTCTTCGATGATGTCTTCGATCGGGCTGATCGCGTCGCGCAGCTGGGCCTCGACCGGTCCTGGGGTTTCAAAGCTCATGGGGCAGCCTTTCAGATGGCATGTTTGCACGGCGGAATAGACCACTCAGACCCCAAAGGCCAGCCTGCAAACGGCGTAGGTCGGACGCGACGCGACGTATCAGGACATCTCGGCCAAACGCGCGACGTAGCGGGCCAGCGTATCGATCTCAAGGTTGACACGATCACCTACATGAACGTCGCCCCAGGTGGTCACCTCTTTGGTATGCGGAATGAAGTTGATACCAAAATCGCAATCATTCACATCGTTGACCGTCAGAGAGGTTCCGTTCAGCGCAACCGATCCCTTTGGGGCGATAAACCGCGCCAAGTCTTTGGGCGCGCGCAGAGTCACACGGGTGCTGTCGCCTTCATCTTCGACGGCAACAACCTCGGCCACCCCGTCCACGTGACCGGACACGATATGGCCACCCAACTCGTCGCCGACCTTCAGCGCACGTTCAAGATTGACGCGTTTGCCAACAGTCCACGTATCCAGGTTAGTTTTCGACACAGTTTCGGCGCTGATCTGAACATCATACCAATCGTCCCCCAGTGCGATCACGGTCAGGCACACGCCATCACTGGCAATCGAAGCCCCGATATCAATACCGGACGTGTCATAGGCTGTTTTGATCCGGGCGCGCAGGTCTCCCTTCTGCTCCAATTCGGTGACGGTGCCCATGTCGGTTACGATCCCTGTAAACATTCCGTTAACCCTCAGTCCCTACGCTGTACGTGTCTATCACCGCCGAGGTAAGCCTATCAGACCGCGCGAGCAAGCCCTGCCTTGCCGTGCCTCGCCCAAACGGGCATAGTTTCGACAATAAAACCAAACGAGCAGTCCATATGCAGCATACGCCCTTAGATCCAAAAGATCGCGTATTCCTGTTTCTGCAGGGACCACATGGGCCGTTTTTCTCGGCGCTGGGAAAAATGCTGCGCGCCGCTGGGGCTCAGGTCTGGCGCGTTGGGTTCAATGCCGGTGATCAGGCATTCTGGTTCGAAAAGGCAAGTTTTTTACCGTTCCTTGAAAGACAAGAAAACTGGCCTGATACCCTTTGCCGGATCATGGAGGATAAGGGCGTTACCGATGTCGTCCTGTACGGGGACACCCGCCCGGTTCACGCTCAGGCAGTCCAAATTGCGCAGGCGCGCGGCATTATCGTTCATGTGTTCGAGGAGGGCTATCTGCGCCCATGGTGGATCACTTATGAGCGCAACGGGTCAAACGGGAACTCTCGGCTCATGTCCCTGGATGCCGAGCAAATGCAGCAGGCTTTGGAAGTCGCGGACAGCAAATCGCCTCCGCCACCATCACATTGGGGGGATATGCGGCAGCATATCTTCTACGGCGCCCTCTATCATTGGTTCGTAATGTTCCGGAACGGGCGATACAAAAACTTCCGCCGACATAGGGAACTGCCCGTATCACAAGAGTTCAGACTTTACTTCAAACGCCTGATTTTGATGCCTTTTCACCGGCTGCGCCGCAGCGTTGCAACGGCTCAGGTCAGACGGGGCGGTTATCCTTATCACCTTGTCTTGCTGCAGTTGGGGCATGACAGCTCAGTCCAGGCACATTCCGGGTATTCTGGCATGTGTGAATTCCTGGATCACGTGATCGAAGGCTTCGCGCAAGGCGCACCAGCCCATCACAGGTTGGTCATCAAAGAACACCCGCTGGAAAACCACCGAGAGCCCTTGCGCCGTCACGCGATGGAAAGCGCCAGAAGAAATGGCATCCGGGACAGAATTCACTATGTGCCCGGCGGTAAGCTTGCCAAGCTTCTGGACGATGCGAACTCGGCTGTCACCGTAAACTCGACGGCAGGTCAGCAGGTCTTGTGGCGCGGCATTCCGCTGCGAACATTCGGGCGGTCGGTTTATGAGAAGCCGGAATTTGTGTCGCAGCAACCTATCGCTGCCTTTTTCGCGGCCCCCAAGCACCCGGACAGCGATGCCTACAGGTGTTACCGGCAGTTCCTTCTGGAGACCAGTCAAGTGCCCGGCGGGTTCTATTCGCGACGTGGTCGACGGCAGGCTTTGCGACGTGCCGCAGATATGATGTTGACGGCCACCGACCCCTATCAATCGATCCTCAACAAGAACGCGGCCCGGACGCCACAGTTGAAAATCGTTGAAGGACACGGCTACTCTGTGACTGGAAGTTGAACGCCTGACCCGCTAATCTGCGCCCAAGTATAAAAAGACTGAGGATATTCGGCAGTGAACATCTCTCCTATGCGTTGGATGCGGGGGGCTTCCCTTGTGGCCGCAATCGGCCTTCTGGCGGCGTGCCAGCTTCCGAAATCCGGACCGAACAAATCCGAAATTCTGGCCGGAGCCGTTCAAAACGGCGGCAACGCATTTGTTGTCGAAGTCGATGACCGGGTGACGCGTGCAACGTCCTCGATCCCGCAATACGGCTTTTCCTCGTCGTTTAGCAGCGCCCAGACGTTGACTGCTGATACCGTGCGACCCGGCGACGTCCTTAGCCTGACCATCTGGGAAAACGTTGATGATGGCCTTCTGTCCAGCGAAACAGGCGCAGCAACGGCGTTGGACGAGGTGCAGGTCGACAGCGAGGGTTTCATCTTTGTCCCCTATGCAGGTCGTTTGCGGGCTGCCGGAAACACACCGGAACAACTGCGTGTTCTGATCACAAACAAGTTGCAGGAACAGACGCCAGACCCTCAGGTCGAAGTACGACGCGCTGCTGGCGACGGGTCTACTGTCTCGCTGACCGGCACAGTCGCAGCACCCGGCATCTACCCAATCGAGCGGCCGACCCGGTCCTTGCTGGGTATGCTGTCTCAGGCGGGTGGCGTCTCGGTGGCGTCTGACATTGCACTGGTGACCCTGATCCGTGGAGGCCAAAAGGGCACCGTCTGGTACGAAGATTTGTACCGGAACCCCAAGCTGGACGTAGCCTTGCGCGGTGGTGACAGGATCCTCGTGGAAGAAGACAGCAGGTCTTACATCGCCCTCGGCGCCACTGGCGGCCAATCCCGCGTGGCATTTGAAAGCCAGGATTTGTCCGCGCTCGAAGCCCTTGCCCAGGTAGGTGGCCTCCTAACTCTGTCGTCGGATCCAACAGGCATCTTCATCCTGCGCAAGGAACGCGAGAGCGTGGCCCGGAGCATCACAGGCCGTGCTGATCTGAAGGGTGATCAGCGCATGATTTACCTACTGAACCTGACCTCACCCAACGGTCTGTTCATCGCGCGCGACTTCGTAATCCGCGACGATGACACGATCTACGTGACTGAAGCGCCCTACGCACAGTGGAGCAAATCGATCTCGCTTATTGCAGGTGGCCTGACGCCAATTGCGAATGTTGCCACGCTGACTGGCAACTGATGCATGATACCTGACTCCGACAAAGCAACCGGGGCCAGTCGCACCCGGTTGTTTGTCTATAACGGCGGGTTTTTGACGCAAAAGCGTCTCAAGAGAATACTGTCTCTGGCTGGCTTTGATATTCGTTTGGGCATCCCCCAAAGCGAAGATTGCGTGGGCGTCTGGGGCAACAGCCCCACGGCTCATCGAGGCTTGAGGGTCGCCGAAAAGCACGAAGTTCCAGTTCTACGCATCGAAGATGCGCTTCTCAGGTCACTGCATCCCGGACGCGAAGGCGAACCGCCGCTAGGTCTGCTTCTGGATCGCTCGGGCTTGCATTTCGACGCGTCACGACCGTCCGATCTTGAGAAGATTCTGATCAACGATCCGTTGGACAACACCGCTCTACTCAATCGCGCGCGCGCAGCAATCGAACGGATCAAGGAACTGCACCTCAGCAAATATTCCGCATTTGATCTGGACGAGGCTCCTCCAAATCCCGGTTACGTTCTGGTCGTCGATCAAACGGTGGGAGACGCTGCGGTCACAGCCAGCGGAGCGGACCGGGCTCGTTTCCTTGAAATGCTGTTTGTCGCGCAAGAAGAAAACCCTGGCGCACAGATACTAATCAAGACACATCCGGAAACACAGGCGGGTCATCGCCAAGGGCATTTCACCGATCAGGACCTTTCAGATCGGATCTCGCTGTTCGACGCCCCGATCAGCCCTTGGCCACTGTTGGAAGGTGCTGTCGCCGTTTATACAGTGTCCTCTCAACTGGGGTTCGAAGCCATCCTGGCCGGGCACAAACCGCGTGTGTTCGGTCAACCCTTCTATGCCGGTTGGGGCCTGACGCAGGACGAAAACCCGATTGCGCGCCGCCAACGCAACCTGACCCGCGCGCAACTTTTCGCTGCAGCTATGCTGCTGTACCCTACATGGTACGATCCATACCGGGACGAGATCTGCGATCTGGAGATGGTGCTGGACACGCTTGAAGCACAAACCCGCGCTTGGCGTCAGGACCATAAAGGCTGGACTGCCTCGGGCATGCGTCTGTGGAAACGCAAACACATGCAGCAGATTTTTGGGCGGCACGGAAAACTGAGATTCACATCCGCGCAGCCAGAACACTCAGATCGCCCGCATATGGTCTGGGCCAGTCAGGCAAGAAACACCGAAGGAGCGGTGCGGGTTGAAGACGGGTTCCTCAGGTCGCGCGGATTGGGGGCGGAACTGGTGCCTCCACTGTCATTGGTCACGGACGAAATCGGCATCTATTACGACCCCACCAAACCGAGCCGGTTGGAGGACCTGATCAGCCTGCGCGAAACACTGCGCCCAGATCAGGAGATGCGTGCCGAACGCCTGATAGAGCGGCTATTGGCTGAGGGATTGAGCAAGTACAACACGGGCCAACCCGCCCCTACCTTGCCTGAAGGGCACCGCATCCTGGTTCCCGGACAGGTCGAGGATGACGCTTCGATCCTGTTGGGCACAGGCGCTGTGCGCAGCAATATGGATTTGCTGCAAGCTGCTCGCGACGCCAACCCAAACGCAATCCTGATCTACAAGCCACATCCCGACGTCGAGGCCGGATTGCGTGAAGGTGAGATTGATGCAACGGTCTTGGCAGACGTTGTCGTACCCCACACGGATCCCGCTGCGTTGCTGACCCAAGTTCAGGAAGTTTGGACAATGACCTCGCTTTTGGGGTTCGAAGCCTTGTTGCGCAGGGTAAAGGTGACAACCCTTGGCGCACCTTTCTATGCCGGGTGGGGCTTGACCGCAGACCTTGGGGTCGTTCCAGCCCGTCGGGGCGCAAGACCGTCACTGTTGGGGTTGGTCCACGCCACGCTGATCGACTATCCCCGCTATTTCGATCCTGTTACCGGTCAAGCCTGCCCTGTCGAAGTAGCAGTCGAGCGTCTGTCACAGGGAAACGCCGCTGCGACAGGTCCGGTCAATCGTTTACTGTCAAAACTCCAGGGTGCGTTCGCAACGCATGCTCATATTTGGCGCTAGTCTTACGCAGGGGGTTTGCGCCAACGGTGCAGGATATCGTCCCCCACAACCTGCGTTTCGATAAGCTCGAACCGCGGCGCGGCTTCAAGTGTTTCAAACCCCAAGGTTCCAACGGATGAAAGCCCGTCGGCCCCGATTGTCAGACCGGCTGTAAAGCCAACCAGCTCATCCACCAAATCCTCGGCCAGAAGCGAAGCCGCAAGTGCTGCTCCGCCTTCACAGAACACACTTGTCAGCCCGGCCTGCCCCAATTGCTGAAGCAGATCCAGCGCGTCGATATGGTGATCTTTCAAGGCGCACGGGATGAGTTTTGCCCCAAGCCCTTCCCAAGCGCGCGCACGCTCGGCATCGGGGTGATGCGCATGGCAGAGCCAGACCGGTGTTTTCGAGGCTGTGCGCGCCAACTGCCCCATCAGGGATATGTCCATGTGGCGCGATACCACTACGCGCACAGGCTGATGCGCAATACCTAGGTCCCGCACCGTCAGCGACGGGTCATCTGCACGCGCTGTTCCTGCCCCGACCATGACCGCATCGTGACGCGCCCGCATTGCGTGAACAACGCGGCGCGCTTGTCGCCCGGTGATCCACTGACTGTGCCCTGTCGAGGTAGCAATCCGTCCATCAAAACTGCTGGCCAGTTTGAGCGTGACAAACGGCCTGCCCTGTTCGGTCTTTAAGAAAAAACCTTCCAAATCCCGTTCTGCTTGTTCTGCCAGAATACCGGTTTGAACCTCAATTCCGGCCTCACGCAGCATTGCAAAGCCCTGTCCGGCCACGCGTGGATCGCTGTCTTCAACGGCGGCAACAACACGAGATACACCTGCTGCGATCAAAGCCTCGGCACAGGGCGGGGTTTTTCCATGATGGGAACAGGGCTCTAGTGTCACGTAGGCGGTGGCGCCAGCCGCAGCGGCTCCGGCTTGGGCCAAAGCCTCGGTCTCGGCATGAGGACGCCCTCCGGGCTGTGTCCAGCCACGCCCCACAATGCGGCCTTCACGCACAACAACACACCCGACAGCCGGGTTTGGCCAGCACGTGCCTTGACCGCGCCGCCCTAACGACAGGGCCAGCGCCATAAATCGCTTATCTGTTTCGGTCACTCGTCCGTCGGAGGCTGCGGCGGGCGCAGTTCGTGGACAAACTCCTCGAAATCATCGGCCGCCTGGAAATTCTTGTACACACTCGCAAAGCGAACATAGGCGACGGTATCGATCCGCGCCAGAGCTTCCATGACAATCTCACCGATCTTGTTGGACGGAATATCCGTGTCGCCCATGCTTTCCAGCCGGCGCACGATGCCCGAGATCATCTGATCGATCCGTTCCGGATCAACAGGCCGTTTCTGCATCGAGATGCGGATCGAACGCTCCAGCTTGTCGCGGTCGAAATCCTCGCGCTTACCGTTGGTTTTGATCACCACCAGATCGCGCAGTTGCACACGCTCGTACGTCGTGAACCGCCCCCCACAGGCTGGACAGAACCGGCGTCGGCGAATTGCCACATGGTCCTCTGCCGGACGTGAGTCTTTTACCTGAGTGTCGATATTTCCGCAAAACGGGCAGCGCATCCGCCGTCTCCTCGTCCCATGTTCGGCCTCTTTTTGTAAGCGCTGCGGCTTACTTATCCACAACTATAGGGCAGCCGCTAGGGTTTGGGTAGTCGGAATTTTCAACCGCTAGATAAAGGGTCAGGCCAAATGTGCAGCGACATGTCTTTGATGAGGCGCAGTGCGGTGTTCAAACAGGTAAATCCCCTGCCAGGTTCCGAGAACCATTCGGCCCTTCGACACTGGGATCGACAATGACACAGGCATGAGTGCTGCCTTGATATGTGCTGGCATGTCATCCGGCCCTTCATAAGTATGGCGCAGATAGGACATAGCTGGATGGTCAGACGGAGGCACAAGGCGTTCGAAAAAGGCCTGAAGATCAGTTTGAACCTCAGGGTCGGCGTTTTCCTGGATCAGTAGTGAGCACGAGGTATGGCGGACAAACAGAGTCAGAACGCCGTCGGCAGCCCCCTGATCCACCCAGTGACGGACGTCAGACGTGAATTCGTATAGCCCCGGACCTTGGGTGTGCACTACGAATTCAGTCTGCATCGTGACGATCCTGTTGGTTTATCAGTCGTTGAAGAACGGCCGATAATTACACTGGGCGTTTGCACCTTGTACAGATTCACTATTGCCGGGCTGAAACCCGAACGAGATAAAGCTGCTGGGTTGCACATCAGCGGACTGGGGTTGCTTGATCGAAAACTGAATCGCCGTTCTGCGTCCGGTGGTGACACTGGGCCCATAACCGCGCAAGACATAGATCCGGTCCATCCAGCCCAGTCCCAGGGTTCGGCGCGCATAATCCGCAGCCGCACACCAGTACCCTTCCGTACGCTGATCGCCTCGCGGAATAACCTCGAAGTCTGTGGCGTTGATCGGCTCAGTACGATACCCGTTTCGCGCGGCATCCGCAGTCAAGGGAACACTGAAGGCAACCATGGCTAATGCGGCAAGTGTAGAAAACTTTTTCATCGTTAAATCTTCCCTGATTGTGTGTCCCAGTTAGGTTAGTCCAGCTTCGCAAATTGCACAGTGCCCCTCACGATCAATTCAGCCAGCTCCGCGCATTGTGTGATCAGGTGTGAGCCAACCTTGGTACCGGATCAGCAATCCCAACCCGGGCGCATTGGCCGAAACGTCGAACCTGAACCGGCCTTGCGCGTCCTGCCATTCACGCGTGTTCGAACGCGGCAATGCAAAGGCAGGTAAAGGAACGCCAAATACGGTCAGGCGGAGAATTTCAATGTGCAACACGCCGTTTTGCAGGCTCGGCCGCAACCAAATAGAAATCGCCCCGAATTTTTCTCGGACACAGTTCCGATTTGCGTCGAAGATCAGATGCGAAGTGGTGCAATGGCCACCAAAGTCGCGGGTCCAGGTTAAGGTTTCGCCCATCCGATTTATCGTAACAGATACAGGAACGCCTTTGCCGCCCGGAGGAAACCCGGCCAAGTTTGTCGCGATCTTGGTGAGAAAACCGGCGCCCCGCTCGATGTCACATTGGCCTGAATACTGACCTTCCGTGCTGTGCAGCCACTGAACCGCATTGGGCAAGCTATGATTGGGGCCCAAAGCTTGCAAAAAAGGGTCACTTGACATCAAAAGCCGTCGCTTGCAAATCGCGCCTTCACGTCGGCACCCGGTATCAGACATGTGCCGGATCTGCCGAACATATTGTACCTGTTCCGTGCTATCAGGCGGTATGCGGGAACTTTCAGCGCTTTGGGCAGGAAGCGGCATATCGACAACAGCTTCCACATTCCCGGCAATTGACGCATGGCTGCGGCAAACGCATCCAGATGCTGATAGACCACACCATCGACGATCACCAAGTTGGTTTCAAAGTTCCGTGTCGGCAAACCCAGCTGTTGGTAGAGCTTTTGCCCAAGCGGAGATTGCGCAGTTGCAAACTGAAAACACCGCAACTTGTCATGTCTGAGCATGAACTTGAAGAACCACGAACACAGGACGCATTCGCCGTCGAACACAATCAGGTTCGGGCCGTAGCCTTCTGAATTTAAGCCACTTTCTCGCACGTCTTTGGTATCCGTGACCTCGCTTTTCCCGAAAGGTCGCAAATCTTTAGCCTCGGAACAATGCGACATCTGCGAAAGGAAGCGTGCCGGGGAGCGCTGAGCAGAGAGTGGTGATTTCTCCGAAGGCTCTGACCTCATCCCCATGAAGGTGCTAACCCGGCAACACGCCATATCTGGGTATTCAGACCGTGATGTTCATGTGAGGCCCGGTCAATTCCTTGCGGGATTCTGCCATCGACGATTGCGGGTCTGCGAAAATCACAATCGCCTTACGGAATTCTATGATATGCTGCCTATGGTTTTGTAATCGTAAGGTATTGTTATTGCGATGGACGTGGATGTTGGCCGTCTTCATTTCTTTGTTCAGGCGTTGGATCGCTACAGCGGCAATGAAAATATGTCTCGGGCTGTTCTGGGCCAAACCGGGCTGAAACCGCAAGATATCGCCCCTCCGGTTGAAACGTGCAGCATTCAGAAAGAAGCCCTCTTCATCCGGTATGCCTGTGACGCCACCAAAGACATAACTTTTGCGGCCCGCACAGGGCTTGAGGTCACCTCGGCCTCAACCGTGACGGCATATATCAGTAAGTATTCCAGAGACCTGAAACAGGTGATGGAGAACCTTTCACGGTTTCACGGGATTATTGACCCGGCTATCGCGCTCAGTTTGCGCGTCGCAGGCAATTTTGCAGCTTTGGAAGCGGATTGGAAAGATGCTGGATTTGCACGCTACCATCGACGCACCGAATTTCTGATCTTCGCCGCACTGGCAAGAATGCGCAATCTGACCCGGATCAACCTGCAACCGATTGAAATTCGGTTTCAACACAAGGTTGGGGATCAAGCCAAAAGCTTTGAAAAGATTGCTGGTTTTCCGGTGATCTTTGGCTCGGAGAAAATGGAGATCGTGCTGCCACTTTCAGCGCTGGAGCTACCAGTTCCCACATATGATCCCAAACTACGTGAACATCTTCTGGAATATGGTGAACGCCTGCTGGCCGAATGTGAAAAACCAAACCGCTCGATCCGCGCGCGGACCGAAGGCATGATCACTAAGTCCCTGCCCGGCACGATTCCGCAGGCCGAGGCCATTGCGTCTGAGCTTGGGATGAGCTTGCGAACCTTTGGCCGCCGCCTGAAGGAAGAAGGTACAAGCTATCGCGACATCGTGGACGACCTAAGGTGTGATTTGGCACAGACCTTTCTGAACAACCGGATGTCCTTGTCAGAGATTTCGTTTTCGCTGGGGTATGCGGATCAGGCCGCCTTCTCGACCGCCTTCAAACGCTGGACCGGGCAGCCGCCAAGCGCCTTCAAGACCCGTGTAGAACATCCCATTCAAACGTAAGACCGGGGGTCATCGGCCCTAAAGCCTCGCCCCGGCCCTGTCCCGTGAGTGGACAAGACCGATATAGAAATCGACAGCGCCCGTGCCGTGTGAATTCTCGCCAATGTGATGAGAGAACAGGCCAATGTGATGGCCAAACGAAAAAGGCGCCTCGTGTGAAGCGCCTTTGAATTTACTGATCCAGGAAAGACCGTAGCTTTCGAGATCGGCTGGGGTGCTTCAACTTGCGCAACGCCTTCGCTTCGATCTGGCGGATGCGCTCGCGGGTCACGCTGAACTGCTGGCCAACCTCTTCTAGCGTGTGGTCAGTGTTCATACCGATGCCAAAACGCATCCGCAGAACCCGTTCCTCACGCGGGGTGAGCGAGGCCAGAACCCGAGTGGTCGTTTCCTTGAGGTTCTCTTGAATGGCGCTGTCCAGAGGCAGCACGGCATTCTTGTCCTCGATGAAATCGCCCAGCTGGCTGTCTTCTTCGTCACCGATTGGTGTTTCCAGCGAGATTGGTTCTTTGGCGATTTTCATCACCTTGCGAACCTTCTCAAGCGGCATTTGCAGCTTTTCAGCCAATTCTTCCGGCGTCGGTTCGCGTCCGATCTCATGCAGCATCTGGCGACCGGTCCGAACCAGCTTGTTGATCGTTTCGATCATGTGAACTGGAATACGGATGGTCCGCGCCTGATCGGCAATCGAGCGCGTGATCGCCTGACGAATCCACCACGTCGCATAGGTCGAGAACTTATAGCCGCGGCGGTATTCGAACTTGTCCACCGCCTTCATCAGTCCAATGTTACCTTCCTGAATAAGATCAAGGAATTGCAGGCCACGGTTCGTGTATTTTTTGGCAATCGAGATCACCAGACGTAGGTTGGCCTCGACCATTTCCTTCTTGGCCTGACGCGCCTCTTTCTCGCCCTTCTGAACCTGTTGCACGATGCGGCGGAATTCAGAAATATCCAGACCGACATACTGACCGACCTGAGCCATATCGTTGCGCAGTTCTTCGACCTTAGCCGTCGAGCGTTCGATGAACATCTGCCACCCGCGGCCCGGCTTTTCTGCCATCTCGGACAACCAGTTCGGATCCAGTTCGCGACCCCGGTAGGCTTCGATGAACTCACGACGGTTGATACGGGCCTGATCGGCAAGCTTCACCATCGCGCTGTCCAGAGACATGACACGGCGGTTGATACCATAAAGCTGGTCGATCAGCGCTTCGATCCGGTTGTTGTGCAGATGAAGACCGTTCACCAGCTCAACGATTTCGGCGCGTAGCTTCTGATAGGTTTCTTCGTCTTTTTCACTGAACGAGCCATCTTCATTCAGAGTGGCCGAGATCCGGCTATCCTGCATTTCCGACAACATCGAAAAATCGGTCGAGATGCGTTCAAGCGTGGTCAGGACCTGATCCTTCAGCGCCGCTTCCATCGCGGCCAGCGACATGTTGGCCTGATCGTCATCATCGTCGTCATCGTCATTGTTCAGCGGGTTGCCGTCAGCATCCAGCTCGGGGCCGGTGTCCTTTGCGGGCTTCGCTGCCTGCACTGTGGATGTGTCGACCACAGGCTCTTCCACATCACCGTCTTCGTCCATCTGATTGCCAAATGTGGCCTCCAGATCGATGACGTCGCGCAGAAGAATGTCTTCGGACAACAATTCGTCATGCCAGATGGTAATCGCCTGGAAGGTCAGCGGGCTTTCGCACAGCCCCTGGATCATGGTGTTCCGACCCGCTTCAATCCGCTTGGCGATGGCAATTTCGCCCTCGCGGCTCAGCAGTTCAACCGAACCCATCTCGCGCAGATACATGCGGACAGGGTCGTCTGTGCGGTCCAGTTTTTCTGTGGCGGCCCCAGCCAATGCAACTTCACGGTTGCTATCGGTGGTGGTCAGTTCGGTCGAGCCTTTGTTCTCTTCCTCTTCTGCCTCTTCATCTTCGATGATGTTGATGCCCATCTCGGACAGCATCGACATAACGTCTTCGATTTGCTCCGAGCTGACCTGATCTGGCGGCAGAACCTGATTGAGCTGGTCGTAGGTGATGTAACCTTTCTCGCGGGCCTCGGCGATCATCTTCTTGACCTGGGCCTGGCTCATGTCCAGCGAGATTTCCTGTTCCTGCTCTTCGGATTTGCGATCTTCGGTCGTGTCTTTGGCGGCCATTCAATGCTCCTGCAGGGATGGGTGATTCGTTTGAACCGAATCATTAGCGCGTAGAAGTGATTCGGCCACCCGTTTACCCGTTTTTCTTTTCCAGTGCCTTATGAAAACACCACTTTACCGGCGTTTCCGCTCGAAATTGATGCCGGACATGATTGCCTTAAACGCGTCTTTCTCGTCGCGGTTGATTCGCGCACCGTTGTCGGCAATGTCGAATACGGCCCTGTCTTCGTTCTGGCTGCGGCTTGTACGGTTGCGCTCTTCGGCGGCTTGCGCCAGCCGATATGTCAGCGCCTCATCGGCCAGATCAGACAATTCCTCCGCCGCTTCGGCTATCTCAGCATCCAACCCCCGGAGCGCTTTGATCTTTGCGAGTTCCTCGGCCAGCGTCATCTCGGCCTTTTCAACGTCGCCTGGTTTATACACACAGGGGATCACTGCGACATGGCGAAGGGCCAGCAGGTTTTCAAGGGGCTGGGGGCCCAAAGAATCGACAATGTGGTCTTTCAGATGATCCGGATCATCAATCGCGTGGCGCAGAATGGCGTCTCGCAGGGCAGCGTATTCGGGGTTGAGGCATTCCATGTCTTCAAGCTGGTGCTCGAACTGGACAACGACCTGTGGGTTTAGGATGGCGATGGCGAGAATGGCCGCCTCGCGCAGTTGGATATCAGCGGTCTCGGACGACGCCAGGAAAGACGCCCGCGCACCCGGCGAGGCGCTCTGCGGAGGCTGCCACTTGCCACGCGGCTGCCACTGTCGGTTCTGTGGTTGTCGCTGGGGACGGAAAAGCTGCCAGCGCAAGTCCTTGATCTCTTGCCCATAATGCGAGCGGATCGAGGGGTCGCGGATCAGTTTGATCTTGTCGCGCAACGATTTGTCCAGTGCCGCCTTGCGCTCGGGGCTGTCAAAGACTTTCCCTTCGGTCTCACGCTGCCACAGCAGTTTGACCATCGGAATGGCGCTTTCCAGCACCGATTGCACAGCCCCTGACCCTTCTGCCCGCAACAAATCGTCGGGATCCTTGCCTTCGGGCATCAGCGCAAAGCGCAGTGATTTACCCGCTTCGAGCAACGGCAAAGCCAGATCGACCGCTCGCATTGCAGCACGCAGTCCCGCTGTGTCGCCATCCAGCGCAATGATCGGTTCGTTGGAAACGCGCCAGAGCAATTGCAACTGATGCTCGGTGATTGCCGTGCCCAAAGGGGCGACCGACGCTCCAAAGCCCGCCTCGGCCAGCGCGATCACGTCCATATACCCTTCGGCCACGATCAACGGCTGCCCTTTCCCCGCCGCCTGTCGCGCAGGGCCATGGTTGTACAGGCTGCGCCCCTTATCGAACAGCTCTGTCTCGGGCGAGTTCAGGTACTTGGCGTTATCGTTAGGGTCCATCGCCCGCCCACCAAACGCGATACATCGTCCACGCGGATCGCGGATAGGGAACATGATCCGGTTGCGGAACGTGTCATAGGGCTTCTTCCCTTTGTTCGAGGGCTTGGCCAGCCCTGCCCCAAGGATCAGATCCTCAGCCACATTCTTGCCGCGCAGATGATCCCACAGCGCCTGCCAGCCGTCCGGGGCAAATCCGATCTCCCACCGATCCAGCGCTTGCGCGTCCAACCCTCGACCCGTCAAGTAATCGCGTGCAGGCGCACCCGCCCCTGTTTTGAGTTGCAGTCGGAAGAACTGAACTGCCTGCTCCATCACATCAGCCAATTGCGACCGGCGGTCCTGTTTTTCTTGCGCTTTGGGATCACGGGCGGGCATGGGAATCCCAGCCTCACGCGCCAAAATCTCAACCGCTTCGATGAATGAGACATTCTCGGTCTCCTTCACAAAACTGATCGCATCGCCTTTGGCGTGACAGCCAAAGCAGTAATAAAACCCCTTCTGGTCATCGACGTGGAACGAGGCCGTCTTTTCATGGTGAAACGGGCATGGGGCCCACATATCCCCCTTGCCTTGGTTGGACTTGCGCTGATCCCACATGACTTTGCGCCCGACGACCTGAGACAGGCTTAGCCGGGTACGCAACTCATCCAGAAATCCGGGGGGCAAAGACATGGGTCAAACCTGCCAGAAATGAAAACCCGCGCCAAGGGGACGGCGCGGGCTTATCCACAAGGAATTCGCATAACTGTGGATTATTGCTGCAGACACAGCTCCAACCACGCGGCACCCAGATCCTTCTTGCGCACATCGCGCATCTTTTGCTCATAAACCCACGGGGTAATCAGCGGAATCGCGGCATTATAGTTCTCGGGCCAGGTCGGTGAACTGTCCGCAATCGCCTGTGCGACGTCGCGCTCTTTTACCCTGTCCAACCGTGCCTTCTGGATCGCGGCCACCACATCGGCCTGATATTTACAGCTTTGCTCGGCGCTGTCCTGAGCCAGTGAAGGGGTGGCAAGCAAGGCCGCGACGATGGCGATACGCAACATGGGGTTCTCCCGGATTCGTTTCTTTCGGCGCAGCTTACCTGTCTGGGTCTCGGGCTGCCATAATCCTTTTTTGCCACCTGGCAACGCTGAACAGCTTGAGAGTGGGGCAGCTAGCCTGCCCCACCTGTTTTGACGTCAGAGCCCTTTGGCGCGGTAGCTTTTCGCCACGCGGTCAATGGCCACGATATAGGCCGCTGTACGCAGGTCCTCTACATCGTCTCGGCTGTGCCAGACCTCGCGCATCGACTGGTAAGCAATGCGCATGGTGTCATCCAGACCGGATCGCACCAGTTCCAACTCGTCAGCCCCTTTCAGATACTGCGTCTTAAAGTCAGGCGACATCGTCCAGGCATCGCCAAGATAGCGGTCCAGCCTTTCCAATTCGCTCACGATCAACTCATGCCGCGCTTCTTCCTGTCGCCGCTGCATCCGGCCAAAGCGGATATGGCTGAGGTTTTTGACCCATTCGAAGTAAGAAACGGTCACACCACCAGCGTTGGCATACATATCCGGGATGATCACTGTGCCCTTCTTGCGCAGGATTTCATCCGCACCTGCCGTCACCGGCCCGTTTGCGGCTTCGATGATCAAAGGCGCTTTGATCCGCTCGGCGTTGGACAGATTGATGACACCTTCCAGTGCAGCCGGAATCAGGATGTCACATTCCGCTTCCAGCACGCTTCCACCTTCGGCCGAGTGGGTCGCATCGGGGTAATCCTTGACCCCGCCATGTTTGACGA
Source organism: Ruegeria sp. HKCCA5929 (assembly GCF_013034525.1). NCBI lineage: Bacteria > Pseudomonadati > Pseudomonadota > Alphaproteobacteria > Rhodobacterales > Roseobacteraceae > Ruegeria > Ruegeria sp. HKCCA5929. Next base: position 68,660 of record NZ_WQGE01000001.1, on the reverse strand, counting down.
TCCACTGGCGGACCGCTTCAACGTCGATGCCGTCAGGATTGTACAGCGCACCGTCCCATTCGATGATGCCAACGATGATTGAGCCGTCCTGTTCGCTGAGGAACTTGGCCGCGTGGTACCCCACATTACCCAATCCCTGCACCACTACGCGCTTACCGTCCAGCTTGCCGGACAGGCCAGCTTTCTGCACGTCTTCCGGATGACGGAAGAACTCGCGCAGCGCGTATTGGATGCCGCGTCCCGTTGCCTCAACCCGTCCGGCAATGCCACCCGCGTTCAGAGGCTTACCCGTCACACAAGCGCGCGCGTTGATGTCTGTGGTGTTCATCCGCGCGTATTGGTCGGCCATCCATGCCATTTCTCGCTCACCCGTTCCCATATCGGGGGCTGGTACGTTCTGAGACGGGTTGATCAGGTCACGCTTGGCCAGTTCATAGGCAAAGCGTCGGGTGATCTGCTCCATCTCATGTTCTTCGTACTTTCTGGGATCAATGCACAAACCGCCTTTGGATCCGCCAAACGGCGTTTCAACCAGCGCGCATTTATAGGTCATCAATGCAGCCAGCGCTTCAACTTCGTCCTGGTTCACGGCCAAAGCATAGCGGATACCGCCTTTGACAGGCTCCATATGTTCGGAATGCACAGAACGGTATCCGGTGAAGGTATGGATTTCCCCCCTGAGCCGCACACCAAATCGTACGGTGTAGGTCGCGTTGCAAACCCGGATCTTTTGCTCCAGCCCCGGTGGCAGGTCCATCAGGGACGCCGCCCTATTGAACATCAAGTCAACACTCTCACGAAAGCTGGGTTCTTTGATGCCGGTCATACAATCCTCCGTATCGATACCAGACGCAACGTCATGACTTTTTGTCGCACCAGTTGCGTCAGGCTGCAATCAAACATTGCACTTTTTTTCATCATTTCATTAACAAATACGTCACCGCCTGCGGATGAGTCGGCCTACAGGCTAAATGCTTAACGGATTGTTTTCATTTCATTGACAGATCGGTCTGAACGACAGGTTTTATAGCCGATTTGCGCGTAAAAAGGCCAAAACCAAGCCTTTTTCGCCCAATTCACGCCATGTTTGAAAACTAAATTTATACCAAATCTCTTTTTTTGTCGCACGGATTCTATGTGCGGTGCGGAGTCATCAAATGATTAAACACTCGCTTAAGAACGACGGCTCGATGCCGAAACGCAAGGCTTCCCAATTGCGCGCGTTCGCTGAAAAGGAAGACGGCACTTTTACGATCTTCACGCTGCTCATTTTGATCCTGATGCTGGCTATCACCGGAATGGCAATGGATTTCATGGCCTATGAACGCGATCGGGCCAGTTTGCAGTCCACTCTGGACCGCGCGGTGCTGGCGGCAGCGGACCTTGACCAAAAGCTCCCACCCAAGGATGTGGTCGACGCTTACATGGACAAGGCTGGGCTGGGCCATTTGGAAAAGACCGTGACCGTCACTGAAGGGTTCGGATCAAGAAAAGTCGCCGCGACGGCAAAGGCTGTGATGCCCACTCGTTACTTGAGATTCGGCCAAGTGACCGAACTGAACATGAATGCGGCAAGTACAGCCATCGAGTCGATCGGTTCGGTTGAAATTTCGCTGGTTCTGGATATGTCCGGTTCCATGACGCGGTCTTCTGCCAGCCCCGGCGAGTCGAAAATCGACGTTCTGAGAACCGCTGCCAAGGGGTTCGTCACAAAAATGCTCGAGGAATCGGGCGAAACGAAGATTTCGATGTCCATTGTACCCTATGCAACCCAAGTAAATGCGGGTGGGGACATCCTGGACAAATTCAGCAACGTGACGTCAGAGCATGACTACTCTCACTGCGTAAACTTCACGTCAGGTCAGTTTAATTCAGCCACGCTGGACCCAGATGCATTTTACCAACGCACTGGCCATTTTGACCCATGGCGTTATACACGCGCAACTGTGAATGGGCGAACGACAGATGGTGAACCACCTGCCTATCTGGTTTGCCCGGTGCGCGCGGGCAGTGAGATTACAGCTGTCTCAGACAATGTTCAGTATCTGCATGATCGCATCGACGCCCTGACTGCCAGCGGCAACACTTCCATTGACTTGGGCGTGAAATGGGGCGCCGGCATGTTGGACCCGACATTCCAGCCTGTTGTCAGCAGATTGTCGAATGAAGGTAAGGTACCCGCAAAATTCGCTAATCGACCTGCATCCTATGATTCAGATACCCTGAAAGTCGTGATCGTGATGACCGACGGTCAGAACACCACGCAGTACATGTTGGATTCGTCAGTGCGCAGCGGGCAAACTGAAGTTTGGTTCAACCCTGAATATGTGCGCGCGGACGGATCGAAAGGTGAATATAGCGTTCGTTATACGCGCAACCCGGACCGTTGGGTTTGGATGCAGCATACCGAGGAAGCCGGTAACTACGTGACCTCAGAACATCCATTTGGGAACCCCCCGAATGAGAACCCGACGAATGAGGAAATTGGAACTGCGACCCGACTGTCATATCCGGCGTTGTTCAATCGAGCGTCGCTGTGGTGGAACTCCGAGAATAACTTCTATTGGCAGAGCAACCACGAAAACAACTGGTACTACAACCTCAGACGATCAGTGGGTTCGACGACAAAGAACACACGTACGGCCAACATCTGTGGTGCAGCCAGAGACAAAGGTGTCATTATCTATGGCATCGCATTCGAAGCACCGACGAGTGGCTTGAACACCATCAAATCCTGCGCAAGCTCGGACAGCCATGTCTACAACGTAGACGGATTGGACCTGGATGAGGCGTTTAAGTCGATTGCGGCATCCATCCGTAAACTGAGGCTGACCCAATGATCCGCAAAACTTTGTCAAACCTCCGCGGGTTCAAGCGATCTGAAACCGGCAACGCTACAATTGAATTTGTTATGATCGTCCCGTTCTTCCTGGCGTTTCTGGGAATTGGCGGAGAAATGTCCATGCTTACCATGAGACATGCAGCGCTGGAACGTGGTGTTGATCTGGTTGTACGAGACATTCGCCTAGGTACGGGAACAACCTGGAGCCATGATACCATCAAAGACCGGATTTGTGATGTTTCCGGCATTAAGGACTGCGAGTCCAACCTGCGGCTTCAAATGATCCGCCAGAATGCCTTCAATGGCATCGTACTTTCGGATGACATCCCCTGCACCGACAGTTCAGAAGACCCCAAACCGGTTCTGGACTTCAAAAGCGGCGCATCAAATGAGCTCATGATCTTGCGCGCCTGCTTGCGTGTTGACCCGGTACTGGAAAGTACAATCATTGCAAAAACCGTCGTCGATGAGACCGGCCACTATGCTGTGACTGCTACAACGGCGTTCGTTCAGGAGCCACAGTAAAACAATGACTGTACTCAAAAAATTGAAAAACCGGATTAGTGCATTCAAGCAGGATGAAGATGGTATTCTGACCGTTGAAGCTTTGATGATCTTCCCGCTGTTGCTGTGGACGATCACTTTTACTTTTACCGCTTTTGAAGGGTTTCGCCAGAGCGCGTCCAACCTTAAGGCGGCCTACACGGTCAGTGATCTCATTTCGCGAGAGTCGACTGCCGTAACGGATGTTTATATCGATTCCCTTCATGAGCTGATGGGCGAGATGATCAACAACCGATCGGATGTTTTTGTTCGCATCTCACTTATCCGTTTCGACGAAACGGACGATCGTCACTACGTGGATTGGTCGACTGTGCGTGGGTATGAAGCGGAATGGAACGATGACAACATTCACGAAATCGAAGACCGCCTCCCCCCGATGCCAGACCAGGACACACTTATCCTGGTTGAATCTTCCAATGAGTATATTCCCGCGTTCAAACCCGGTTGGGATTTTGCCACGGGTATCACTTTTACCAACTTCGTTTTCACGCGTCCCCGGTTTGGCACTAAAGTTGCCTGCGACCTAGTTCGAACCCCGTCCGTTTGCGTGGATAATCAGACTTAAGGCCTCTGACATGAACTTGGCTTCGGCGGCAGCTGTCATGCCGCCCACGCCCACCCTGCGCCCCAGTCGCCACCACAGACCCGGCGCCCATCTGTTTGACGACTTGTGACGCATCCGAACAAGAAAACCGTTTGACGGTTTGAACGCGAACACGCCGCGATCAACAGTTTCGATGTCTTCGACTTTCGCAATGATCTGACCTGACCCCGTGCGCAGTTCTGAACGGGTTAATTCGATACGGTCCTGTGTCGCGTGCCAGACTCGATATGCCAGCCACAGCGAAGCCCCACCCACGGCGAACAGGAACGCTTGCCACATCGGCTCGGGCGGGGACGCCAGAGCGACATACGTTACCAGTGCCCCAACCGTCGTCAGCATCCCTACCCCGGCCCAGCGTCTGGGCGAAGATGCCTCAATCGTTGCCAGCACTTCTTCCTGCATGGAAATCTCCTGTTTCGATCCTCTGGATTTAGCCGCTTTGCGCAGGAAACAACAGGGGTTTGGTTGATCTGCAATTTCGCACAGGTTCGGTTTTTCCGCGCGAATTGACTGCGCAAGCGCAGAGTTTACATGCTGCTCAAACAAAACGGAGGTTGCCATGTCTCTCAGACCTACATTGGAAACGCGCAGGGCCATTCCAACAATGGAAGGGGCCGGCGTGAAGCTGCATCGTGCATTCGGGTTTCAGGACCCGTCCGAGCTGGACCCCTTCCTGTTGTTCGACGATTTTCGAAACGAACGGCCGCAGGACTACCAAGCCGGGTTTCCGTGGCATCCCCATCGCGGGATCGAGACAATAACCTATGTTCTGGCTGGATCGGTCGAGCATTCCGATTCACTGGGCAACACCGGCACCCTGGGTGCTGGCGATGTGCAATGGATGACTGCGGGTTCAGGTATCCTGCATCAGGAAATGCCGCACGGAAACACCTCGGGCCAGATGCATGGATTCCAATTGTGGGGCAACCTGCCCTCGGACCAGAAGATGACCGCTCCGCGCTATCAGGATGTTCAAAGCAAGGACATTCCCGAAGTCACCGATGACGACGGCACAACTGTTCGGGTGATTGTCGGAGAGTTCTGGGGTAAAACCGGGCCGGTGGATGGTATCGCAGCAGACCCGCAATATTTGGACATCTCGATCCCCGCAGGTGTGAAAAAAACACTTCGGATCGACACCTACCGCCGGGCCTTCGCTTATGTTTTTCAGGGGCAAGCCGCCTTTGCCGACGCCTCGCAGCCAACAGGCGTACTGTTGGAGAAAGAGGTCGCAGGGCAAGAGGTCAACATCCGCGACATGTCAGGCGACAGAACTCTTGTCCGTTTTGGAACCGGAGATGAAATCACGGTTCAGGCAGGCGAGGAAGGCGTTCGGTTCCTGTTGATCTCTGGTGCCCCGATTGATGAACCGGTCGCGTGGCACGGTCCTATCGTGATGAACACACGCGCCGAGCTGGAACAAGCCTTTCGGGAACTCAGAAACGGGACATTCATTCGCCCCTCACACTGATACATCGGCGGCCTGATCCTGTCAGGCCGTCACAGCCTTGTGCACCATGTTCCAATATGTCTGTTCGACCTCATCCAGCGACAATCGGCCACCGGATCGATACCAGGTCATCACACCGTTCAACATGGCAATCACGGCAAGCGTCGCAATCTTGGTGTCTGGTATAGCAAACTGACCCGCCTGCTGTCCGGCGTGAAGGATGTTTTCCAACGCGTTTTCGTACTGTCGGCGAAGGTCCTCAATTTCTGCGAAGTTCTCAGGCGAGAGGTTTCGCAACTCCATGTAAGCAATGAAAACCTCATCAGGGCGTTGCAAATGGAACCGGATGTGAAACCCGACGAACTGGCGCAGCGCTTCCTCTGCGTCATCGCCACCTTGCAAATCGTGAAACGCTGACAGCAGCTCTTGCATGTGCTCCCGCATCAAACGGTACAGCAGGCTCTGCTTGTCTGGTGTGTAATTGTACAGGGCCCCCGCTTGTACACCGACTTCTTTCGCAATCTGCCGCATCGAAACGGCAGCATAACCGTGGCGTGCAAACAGGTGCAGCGCGGCCTTACGAATGCGGGGGCCGGTAATGTCAGAATGAGAGCCTTGAGTTCGTGCCATGCCTTCACAGTATCTGAACAATTGTTCAGATAGAACCCTGCTTGATCGAAGGTTCCAAAACGTGCATCACAAGAGGGCTCGAGAAACCAAAAGCGTGCCCTATGAAACTGCTGCCTTTACTTCCTCTTGTTTTTCTTTGTGCCGGGTGCGCGGATTTTCCTGAGTTGGAAGGAAGCGAACCGGCTTCAGTTAAAAAAGCCCCCTACCCGCAGCTTGTACCACTACAGGAAACACTTGGTGCCCCCATTGATCCAGTAAGCGAAGCTGCGGCGGTTGAAGAAGATCTGACTCAACGCAGCGAAGCTTTGGCACAAAAGGCGGAAGCGCTGCAAAACGCGCAAACCAACTAAAGCACGGCATTCCCCCCACAATCACCCGGTGACGGATTGCACCCTTGGCCCGAACCCGCTAAGGCAGCGCTGATCGGACAAGCATCCGAATTCAGTTAGATTCCGGCGGAAAGGAACACACGACATGACACAGGCACTGCGGCTGGGAATTGCGGGCTTGGGAACAGTCGGCGTCGGTGTCGTCAAGATTGTGCGCCGCCATGCCGACCTGCTGAAAGCCCGCACAGGCCGTTCGATTGAGATCGTGGCCGTATCCGCACGAGATCCCAATAAAAACCGTGGTGTAAACCTGTCGGATTACGCCTGGGAAACCGATCCGGTCGCGCTGGCTAAGCGCGACGATATCGATGTTTATGTCGAGTTGATGGGTGGCGAAAACGGCCCTGCAAAGGCTTCGGTTGAAGCGGCTTTGGCATCAGGCAAGGATGTTGTCACGGCCAACAAAGCATTGCTGGCCATCCACGGTCAGGAACTGGCGGAACAGGCCGAAGCCACAGGTCGTGTCATCCGGTTCGAGGCTGCAGTTGCTGGCGGCATCCCGGTGATCAAATCCCTCACCGAGGGTCTGGCAGGAAACGAAATCACGCGTGTGATGGGCGTGATGAACGGCACCTGCAACTACATCCTGACCCGGATGCAATCGCAGCGTCAGGGGTATAATGCCCTGTTCGATGAGTGCGCCGAACTGGGCTATCTTGAGGCTGACCCCAATCTGGACGTGGGGGGCATCGACGCGGCGCATAAACTGGCGTTGCTGGCCTCGATCGCCTTTGGCACCAAGCCGAATTTCGACGGGATCGAGATTGAAGGTATTCAGCAGATCAGCCTGGACGATATCGATCAGGCCGAGGATATGGGCTTTCGCATCAAACTGTTGGGCGTAGCACAGCGCACTGCCCGTGGGCTTGAGCAACGTATGCAACCTTGCCTCGTACCCAGCGACTCGCCTCTGGGTCAGTTGGAGGGCGGCACCAATATGGTGGTGATCGAAGGCGACTCGGTCGAACAGGTCGTGTTGCGCGGTCCCGGAGCGGGTGAAGGCCCGACGGCCAGTGCCGTTATGGGGGATGTGTGCGATCTGGCACGCGGTCTTCAGATCTCGACCTTTGGCCGCCCTGCCACATCTCTTGAGGCCGCCAAACCGGCGGTGACAGGTCTGCCTGCGCCATATTATTTGCGGCTGGGCCTGATGGACAAACCGGGTGCTCTGGCCAAGGTGGCCGCCATTTTGGGCGACGCTGGCGTTTCGATCGATCGGATGCGCCAGTATGCCCATGCCGAAAGCACCGCACCCGTGCTGATCGTCACCCACAAAACCACCCGCGCCGCTCTGGACGTCGCGCTGGATGGTTTCCGCAACACGGACGTAGTGGCCGGTGAGCCTGTTGCGTTGCGGATTGAAGAGGTTTGATCTTGCGGCCTGCATGAAACGCACGTTATGCCGGAAGAAACGGCTTAACTGACCAAGGGATACTGAACAATGAGTGCTGCCAAAACCGATTTCAACGACCGCCTGCTGTCTCTGGGGCTTGCAAGGGTGGCGGAGCAGGCTGCACTGGCCTCGGCCTCGCTGGTGGGGCGCGGCGATGAGAAAGCCGCCGATCAGGCAGCCGTAAACGCCATGCGCGAGCAGTTGAACCTGTTGGACATTGCCGGTGTCGTGGTGATCGGTGAAGGCGAACGCGACGAAGCGCCGATGCTGTATATCGGTGAAGAAGTCGGCACCGGAAACGGCCCCGGTGTGGACATCGCGCTGGACCCGCTGGAAGGCACTACGCTGACGGCAAAGGACATGCCCAACGCGCTGACCGTGATCGCCATGGGGCCGCGTGGGTCTATGCTGCACGCGCCGGATGTGTACATGGACAAGCTGGCCGTTGGTCCGGGCCTGCCTGAAGGCGTGGTTAATCTGGACATGTCCCCGCGTGAACGGGTCGAAGCTTTGGCAAAGGCCAAGGACTGTAAACCGGCCGACATCACCGTCTGCATTCTGGAGCGTCCGCGCCATGAAGCCATGATCGCCGAAGTACGCGAAACCGGTGCCTCGATCCGCCTAATCACCGATGGTGACGTGGCAGGTGTCATGCACTGCGCTGAGAGTGAAGTGACCGGCATTGACATGTATATGGGCCAAGGTGGTGCGCCTGAGGGCGTTTTGGCCGCGGCGGCCCTGAAATGTATGGGCGGTCAGATCTTTGGTCGCCTGTTGTTCCGCAACGACGACGAGCGTGGCCGCGCCGCCAAGGCTGGTATCACTGATCTGGATCGTGTTTATGCGCGCGATGAGATGGTGACCGCAGATGTGATTTTCGCCGCGACGGGTGTCACAGGCGGTTCGCTGCTGCCCCGCATCAAGCGAGAGCCGGGCTGGGTTGAAACCACCACGCTGTTGATGCGGTCGAAAACCGGGTCGGTGCGCCGCATGTCTTACCGCACGCCCACCTGGCCGCACGACAAGGCGTAACGGCTTGCGCCGTTGCCTTCGGCGAGAGTATTTTTGAAAAGATGAAAAGGCCGGGTCCGCAAGGGTCCGGCCTTGGCGCATAAGAGGCGAGAGATGAGTTTTCTTGGGGTAGAGCAGTCATTGACAGGGCGGCGTTGGGTTGGTCCCAGCGCCGAGGTAGAGCGCGCTGCCGAGATGATGGCGCAACAGACCGATCTGCCACGCGCGGTGTGCCAGGTTCTGGCCAGACGCGGCGTGCCCGCGATGGAGGCACGCGGCTTTCTGGATCCCAAGCTCATGGAATTGTTGCCCGACCCGCGCGCGATGAAAGACATGGAGATTGCAGCGGCACGCTTTCTGGACGCCGTTCGGCATCGCCAGAAGATCGCAGTGTTTGCAGATTATGATGTCGACGGCGGCAGTTCCGCCGCGTTGCTGCTGGTCTGGTTGCGCCAGATGGGATTGCAGGCGACGCTATATGTGCCCGACCGGATCGATGAAGGATACGGCCCCAACGTGCCCGCCATGCAGGAACTGGCGGCGGCGCATGACTTGATCATATGCGTCGATTGCGGGACGCTTAGCCATGATCCGATCGCAGCGGCCAAGGGTGCAGACGTGATCGTTCTGGATCATCACCTTGGAGGTGAGACGCTGCCAGATTGCGTCGCTGTCGTGAACCCCAACCGTCAGGACGAAAGCGGCGATCTGGGATACCTGTGTGCTGCGGGCGTTGTGTTTCTGATGCTGGTCGAAGCCGGGCGCCAATTGCGTCAAGCAGGCGCGAAAGGCCCGGATCTGATGTCGATGCTGGATCTGGTGGCGCTGGCCACTGTGGCTGACGTCGCGCCTTTGATCGACGCCAATCGCGCTCTGGTTCGGCAGGGGTTGAAAGTGATGGCGCAGCGACAGCGCCCCGGCCTTGTGGCCCTGTCCGATGTTTCGCGCATGGACACCGCGCCGAACAGCTATCATCTTGGGTTTTTGCTTGGTCCTCGCGTGAACGCAGGCGGGCGGATCGGTCAGGCCGATCTGGGCGCGCGGTTGCTAAGCACAGAGTCCCTGCACGAAGCACAAGCTTTGTCCGAACGTCTGGACGCTTTGAATACCGAACGTAAGGACATTGAAAACGCGGTGCGCGCCGCTGCTGTGGAACAGGCCGAACACCGCGGCCTAGACGCGCCATTGGTTTGGGCGGCTGGCGAAGGCTGGCACCCCGGTGTGGTCGGGATCGTAGCCTCTCGTCTAAAGGAAACCGCCAACCGCCCTGCTATCGTGATTGGCTTTGATGGGGATGAAGGCAAAGGCTCGGGCCGGTCGGTTTCGGGCGTTGATCTGGGGGCCTCGATCCAGCGCCTTGCCGCCGAAGGGCTGTTGGTCAAAGGGGGCGGTCACAAGATGGCGGCGGGTCTTACCGTGATGCGCGACAAGCTTGAACCCGCAATGGAGCGCTTGAGCGAGTTGCTGGCCAAGCAGGGTGCCGGTCAGGGCGGCCCGGCCGATCTGAAGCTGGACGGCACGCTTATGCCCGGTGCAGCAACGGTTGATCTGATAGAACAGGTTGAACAGGCGGGGCCATTTGGGGCCAGCGCCCCTGCCCCACGCTATGCTTTGCCGGATCTGCAGGTGCGTTTTGCCAAACGAGTGGGGGAAACCCATCTGAAGCTTTCACTGGCCGATGGAATGGGTAGTGGCCTGGACGCAATTGCCTTTGGCGCGTTTGACAGCCCGATGGGCGAGAAATTGTCAAATCACGGCGGCGCACGCTTTCATTTTGCGGGTCGGCTTGAGGTGAACACATGGGGTGGACGACAATCCGTTCAACTTCGGCTGGAGGATGCGGCAGAGGCCAATTGATGCTCTGCGCCAGAGGCCCAAAAAACTTTCACATCCCTGCATTTTTCCGCTTGCGGGGGTCACGGTGAAACCGTAAAAGGCCCTCCACAAGCCAGCGTGGCCCGTTCGTCTATCGGTTAGGACGCCAGGTTTTCAACCTGGAAAGAGGGGTTCGATTCCCCTACGGGCTGCCACTTGTGCTTGTGCCACTACCAAATGGCCCGTTCGTCTATCGGTTAGGACGCCAGGTTTTCAACCTGGAAAGAGGGGTTCGATTCCCCTACGGGCTGCCATTTCCTTCGCTAACTTCCGAACTTTTCGCGACACAGGTCTTCGATCTGAGTCCAGATAGATTTGTATTCCGGTGTGTTTTCCGCTGCATAATGGAAGTTCTTCATCAACCCGGTCAGCTGCGTGAACACCTGCCGTACTTCGGCTTTGTCCGAAAAGGCCGCCGTGGATTGCGTGACATCATAGACAAGCTTGAACGTCATTTTCTGCCGCTCCAGCGGTACGGTCGCATCAACCTTGTCGAAGGCGTCCTGCTGCAGATAGACCATGTCAACAAACAGCGCTTTTTGCTGGGTGACAAAGTCTTCGATCGTGACACCCTCTTCCCCCGTGACCTGCATCATCTGGTCAACCTGTTCGCCCTTTTCGATCAGGGCGATCAGGTCGCGCACTTTATCCGTCCAGCCCGGTTCGGCGTTCTTGTCGTACCAATCCGACAACTGGTCGGTGTATCGAGACCAACTGAGCATCGGATCAACCGCCGGATAAAAGCGTTTGTAGGCACGCTCGGACGACAGGCCGAGGAAGCACTTGACCGTCGACAGGGTGGATTGGGTCACCGGCTCATCAAAATTACCGCCCGCAGGTGAAACCGTTCCGATCAGCGTCAGGCTGCCCAAATCACCGTCATTGGTTTTCAGGGCCCCTGCGCGTTCGTACAACCCTTTGATTGAGCTTTCCAGGTAGGCGGGGAACCCTTCCTCGCCGGGAATTTCCTCAAGCTTGCCTGATGTTTCCCGCATGGCTTGCGCCCAGCGGCTGGTACTGTCGGCGATCAGCAATACGTCATAGCCCATCTGGCGGTAGTATTCGCCCAAGGTAATGCCAGTGAAGATAGATGCCTCGCGCGCTGCAACCGGCATGGATGAAGTGTTACAGATGATTATTGTCCGATCCATTAGGCTGCCGCCCGTGGTTGGATCGGTCATCTTCGGGAACTCTTCGATGGTTTCCACCACCTCCCCTGCCCGTTCACCGCAGGCCACAACGATCACGATATCGACCTTTGCGTTCCGCGCGATTAGGTTCTGCAATACGGTCTTGCCTGCCCCGAACGGTCCGGGAATACATGCGGTTCCGCCGCGGGCAATCGGGAAGAAGGTGTCGATCAGACGTTGCGAAGTCAGAACAGGCTCGGTCGGATACAAGCGCTCGGACAAAGTGCGTTTCAGGATGTTTTCCGGCAATGGCCGTCGAACCGGCCATTTCTGCGACAGGGTCAGAGTATGCTCACCACCGTTCTCGTCTTCCAGACGGGCCACAATGTCATGGATCGTGGCCGCGCCCTTTTGTACCCAGACCACCTTGTATGTGCCGGACCAATTGAACGGCAGCATGATCTTGTGGCTGAAGTGGCCTTCGGGCACTGTCCCGATACTATCCCCGGCGGTTACTGTGTCGCCAACCTTGACCGAAGGCGTGAAGGACCATTTCGCCAGCTCATCCAAGGGCGCCACATCTGCACCGCGCGGCAGGAAGGTGCCAAATTCGGCGGCCACTTTGGGCAGAGGCGATTGCAACCCGTCAAACACCTGTCCCAATAGTCCCGGCCCCAGCTCAACCGACAGCAACTGTCCCGATTGCTCAACCGGATCGCCAACGGCCACACCGTCGGTACTTTCATAGACCTGTACGTCTGCGGTATCTCCTCGTACACGCAACACCTCGGCTTTCAGGCGTTCCTGACGCCCACCGGGACCGGGGCGCGATGGCAGGATGAACACCACTTCGTTTTTGACCAATTGGCCGGGCTGACCGGTCGCGTCAGGGTTGGCTTGTATTTGCACAAGCCCTTCCTGAACCGAGACGACCCGTGCGGTCGAGGTTTGCTTAGCTGAGGTTGGGGCTGTCATGCGCTTGCTCCCTCAAAATCAATATCGGCGACATCGGCCATGGCCTGCTGCGCCAGTTTCTCAAATCGCTTGGCCGCTTCCGTGGCGCTGCTTTGTGCCCAGCGGTCAAAAATGTTCCAGATTAGGACGTAGATTGCGACCGCCTCAAAATCGAACATGTGGCGGGCTGCGCGTCGCTTGAGTTGCTTTTGGCTGATCGACAAAAGCAGACGTTCCAGTCCAAGCGGATCTTCGTCTTCGAGCAATTGGTGCGCTTCTTTCAGCCACGGCATGGGCGTATCCAGCCCAAATGTAGGATCGGTCCAATGGGTTGGAATGTGGCGGCTCCATCGCCCGACACCGAATGAACCTGTAGGCGCGGGTTCTCCTCGTTTTCTCAGGCGCAGTGCTGCAACAACCGAGCGGAGTTCCATGCGTTCCATGAAGAGTTTGCGCAAGGTGGGCTGTGGGATGTCCTTCAACGCCTGTTTACAGCGCTGGATCGCCTGAACGTCTGTGACATCCATGTCATACGCGCTCCAGCTTAGTGTGTGTTCCAGCACATTCAGGACCTTGGCATCATCCGCTGTCAGAGCCGTCAACCGACGCTCGAGCCTGATACGCGAAAGCGGAGGCTGTTTGGCAACAAACAAGCGCTCCGACCCCGGAAGACTGCACATCAACGCGATATAGGCGTCCTGTTTTGACATCTCAGCGGATGACCCCTTCCAGTACGGCGCGGAACCGGGGTTGCAGATGTTCCATCAACAACGAAGCCACCGCCTTGTCGGTCAGGTCCAGAACCACCCCCTGATCTTCTGCCCGCACGCGGATACCTTCCTGATTGTCATCGGTTGTGTGTAGTTCAACATTCTCGCGCAGCATCTTCGCCGTCAGTCCAAGAACATACTTCGTCAACTTACCAGACTGAATGTCATCCGCGTTTTGCTTGATGTCCTCCTGTGTGGCGACCTTGACAGGCAAAATGACCTGAACCTTGCCGTGAAGATTGACCCCCTCACTGGCCCGACCGACAACCTCAAGTATCATTTGCCTAAGAAGCTCAGGATCGGACATCTCTTTGGTCACAAGGCGTTCAACGTCTTCTTTGAAGCGATCTGTCAAACCGGCCTTCATGGTCAGGACAGCGTCCCGCATCGCGGTGTTCAACGCCTCCTCACCCGCTGCACGGTAGTTGTCGGATTCTGTGCGGGCTTTCTTTTTGAACTCATCGGCTTCGCGTTTTGCGTCCGCCAGAATGTGCGCAGCCTCGGCCTTGGCGTCTTCGCGCAGCTTTTCGGCTTCGGCCTGACCTGCGGCAACCCCATCGTTGCGCAGCTTGTCGATCAGGGCATCAACGCCATGTGAAATTGCTCCGGTCTGTGCCATCAGCTGATCCCCGCACTAATGACCAAGGCGAATACAAAGGCAAAAACACCAAAGCCTTCGATGATCGCAGCCGGTGCGAGCGCGAGGCCAAAAATTTCGGGCTTTTCCTTGGTGGCGTTGATTGCCGCTGCACAGGCCCGACCTTGCCAGATACCGCAATACATCAGTGCAATGCCGGACAGGATGCCAATGCCGAACAGCCCCCCTGCGTTTTCCGGCGTCACAGCGCGGTTCAGGGTAAACATGATGACGATCCCATAGATCACCATCGTGGACGGAAAGGCCGAAACGCCGACGAAACGCCCGTAGCCGCCTTCGGTTTCTGTCATGGCTCCGATACTGGCCATCCCCGCAATCGAACAGCCAATGGCGCTTGCCGCAGCCCCCAACGCCATAGGCGCGTAGATGCCCAGCCAACCCAGTGTAAGAACAAGCTCATTCATTCCTGAACCTCCTTGCGGGCAAACGGACGAAAGACGATGCCTTCATCCGGCAGACCCCATTTAAAGAATTCGATGTAATTGAGACGTAAGCCGTGGACGACGCCGCTCATCATAGCGAGGGCGAAATTCAAAACGTGACCAATGATCAGGATCAGCAACCCAAACAGAATGCCCGGCCCCTTCAGCGCCTGCATGACGGAAACGGCCAGATCGTTGAACGTGATGGCCAACGATGCCGAAGCAAGGCCCAGCGCGAACAGGCGCATATAGCTGAGCACGTCGCCAAAAGCGCCCATTGCTCCGGCAAGGCTTTGCACGCCCTCAATCAGACGCCAGATCCAGTCTGTCGGCTTTTGGATGATCCGCTCGCTGGAAAACAAGACAATGGCCACAACGCCAAGGATCAGGATCGCCGACCCCGGCACAGGTGATTTGCCGTTCATATAACTGAGCCACAATACAAACCCGCCGATCAAAGCAGCAATCCAACCCAGATTGGCAATCGCCTTGCGTTGCCCCCATGCCGCGCGGGCCGCAAGTGCGTTGGCAAGAACCAGATGCAAGACGCCAACCACAATCGAGACCATCATCATGGCCCCGAAATTGTTCAAATCCAGTACCTTGAGCTTGGCAATGACCGACCCCTCGGGCGGAGCCACGCCAAAATAACTGCCAACCAAAATACCGTAAAGGATCGTCGCCCCCGAAATGATCAGCCCGTAAAGCCGCCAAGACCGTTGACCCGCAGTCGCGCCCATTCGCTTCCAGAACAGCAAAAGGCCCAGCAGGATTACGGCGCCGTATCCCGCATCTGCCACGATCATTGCGAAGAAGAACGCGAACGAGGCTGCGACGATCACGCTGGGGTCCCAATCCTTATAGCCAGGCACTTGATAAAACAGCGCCAAGTCCACAGCAGAACTACGTTTTTCAGGCTGTTCCAACAATGTGGGCGGGTTATCTTCCGGCCCCGGTTCTTCGATCAGAACTGCCGCATCTTTTGCTTTCGCCAACTCCAATACAGCATCCACCCGATCTTCGGGGACCCACCCCTGCACAGCAAACATCGCCTCATCGTCGCGCACCTTTTGCGTGGCATGGGCCAGTTCGGCGGCGCTTTCAGCTACGGACAGGTTCTGGCGCATCAAGGTCAGATAGCGGGTTTGCGCCACGCGCTCAGCCTCGAGCGCCTCAAGCGCGATTTCGGCTTCCTCCAGTTGCGCCTCAAGCTCGTGAATGGGCAACGAGCCCACATGTGTGCGCGGGATCGGAAGAATGTCATCGTCGGGTTCGTCGGGTGAGATCAGGACCGCGTAAAGAAACCGGTGATCTTCTTCCAAAATCGCCCAGGGCAATTTGACCTCTGACAGAGCTTCACGGTGTTTGAGTGGCAACTGATAGAACCACAGCCGATTGCCTGCCAAAACATCCGTTGGCGGGAAGTCCAGATCACCCCAGGGACGCACTTGGGCGATACGATGCGCCAGAAAATCCCGCCGGTCCATCGTATCCCGTGTGCGCTGCATGAGGTCAGTCACCTCATGCACAAAACGGTCCATGTCAAATTCGGGGTCTCGCTGAATCTGGCGCCGTGGCTCGGGAACTTCTGCGAGGAAACGCAACGCTTTATATGCTTCTCTTGCACCACGCTCGCTGATCTTTTCAGGTTCGTTTGGTGGCGGAACAAGCGGCAGAACATGCATACAGCCTAGGTCTTGCAGCGCCTCAAGCGTATCCGCCTTGTGCGCTGCAGGCCCGACCAGAGACATCTTCTTCAATCGCGCGACACTCATGTCAAAACCTCTCGCGCGTGTTTGCGTTTGGAGATTTTTGACCGCACGACCGCCTGCATCTGTTCGTCACTCAGATAGATGCGAATCTTCTTGATATTGGCCTTGGCGCGGGGGATCAGAACCTTTTCGAACAGGTTGACCCTCTGCGTAATCGTGGCCACGGCCTTGTCGAAAATACGCACGCGCTCCTCAGCGATTTTGACCCGCAGGCGCGCTTCGATCATGTCGTGCAACAACTGTGCGGAGGCATCAACCCAATGAGGTTTGGCCAGTACCGAATAAGGACGCACAACAACTTCGATCCGGTCAAGGTCAGGCATCTTGACGCCAACCACGTTGACCTCTTTGACCTTGTAATCCTTAAGCTCAACCAACCCGTCCAGATCGATACCCTGCTGGGCCAACATAGGAAGCTTTTCGCCCACCTGCTGCGCTAGGGCCTTAACCTCATGCTCAAGGCGTTTGACGTCCTCGCGCGCTTTCACCCGTTCGGCCATCAACTGCTGGCGCTTCAGGTCCAGCGACGGCAGGAACCGCTCATAGCTTTTCAGCTGCGTCTGCTGGCGGGCCAGCGACGATTTATTCAGCTGCAACCGCGCCATTGGCATCCTTCGGGAAATACTTGTCGATCAAGGCCTGCTTCATCAGCAACTGTTCCGGCGCAAAGCACTCGGCCAGCGTTTTCCAGCCAAGATCCAACGCGTCTTCAAGTGGGATCGAGACGTTAATGTCCATGAACCGCGACCGGAACAGGGCGCCAAACTTCAGCAACTGATGGTCGTAGTCAGACAAATCAAACGCCATCGCCTGTTTTTGCGCGGCATCGCGGCTTTCGGAATAGAATCGGATCATCGTATTCATAATCTGCCCGTGATCTTCGCGCGTGGTCTTGCCGATTACATTCTGCTTTAGGCGCGACAGGCTGCCGAACGGGTCAATCACGCCAGAGTGCAGATAGAACTGGCCTTCAGTAATGTAGCCGGTGTTGTCCGGCACTGGATGGGTCACGTCATTGCCGGGCATGGTGGTCACGGTTAGCACCGTGACCGATCCACCCTTGGCATAATCGCAGGCTTTCTCGTACCTGCGTGCCAGCTGCGAATAGAGATCACCCATATAACCACGCTGCGAGGGCACGCGTTCCTGACTTATCCCAACTTCTTTCATTGCATCGGCATAAGCTGTCATGTCGGTCAGCAGAACAAGCACGCGCTTGCCCTCTTCCACCGCGAATTTCTCGGCCACCGCCAAGGCCATGTCAGGGACCAACAGCCGCTCGACCAGAGGATCCATCGCCTGATTGACGAACATCACAGTGCGCGAGAACACGCCCGCATCCTCGAACGACGTCCGGAAGGTATGGTAATCATCAAAGATCAAACCCAGACCTCCGAAGACGACAATATCCGCATCCGCCTGGATACCGATTCGGCTGAGGAAGGCGTTGAAGGGTTCGCCCGAGACCGAAAAGATCGGGATTTTCTGGCTTTCGACCAGCGTGTTGAACACATCGATCATCGGTACATCAGTGCGGATCATCTTGTTTGGCACAGCCCGTTCCGCCGGATTCACGGTAGGACCGCCAATGTCGATTCGGGGTTCAGAAGACAAGTCTGGTCCACCGTCAATCGGCACACCCGCGCCATCAAAAACGCGCCCCAGAATGTTGGCCGAATACGGCGTTTGCATCGGATGGCCCAGAAAGGTCGCCGTCGCCTCGGTCGAGATTCCTTTGGTCCCGGAAAACACCTGAAGCGTCACAACATCCCGGTCGATGAAGATCGCCTGTGCCAATGTTTTACGGCCATCTACGGTCTCGATCACTGCAAGGTCGTTGAACCGAACCGCAGGGTTTCCATCGCCCTCGACCGGCACCCGAACCTTGATCGTGTCCCCCACAATTTCCAGAACTCGCGTGTACTTCAACAGGCTTCGGGACATTACACATCCTCGCTGGTTCAAGTTGTTTTTTGCAAACCGCGCCGCGTCGTTCACCGGCATTTTTTATAATAACAACCTCAGCTTACAACGAATTCACAATTTGGCAAATGAGTTCGATTTCACCCGCCCTCGGATGCCCGAGCGTCAATTACTAAAAATTTAGTTTGACACATGCGCGACAAATCGCTGATGCTGTCTGGCATCCGGTTACCGCCGGAAACCATAATCTTTGGGAGGAGACAGATGCGGAGACATCTACTTTCCGCAGTGGCGGCGGCTGCCGTCATTGCGGGGCACGGTTCTGCTTGGGCCGACGAAGCCGCAGCACAACGTTGGATCGACGACGAATTCCAGCCATCAACCCTGTCGAAAGACGAACAGATGGCCGAGATGCAGTGGTTCATCGAAGCTGCACAACCTTATGCTGGCATGGAAATCAACGTCCTGTCCGAGGGCATCCCGACCCATTCCTATGAGTCCGAGGTTCTGACCAAGGCGTTCGAGGAAATCACCGGCATCAAGGTAAACCACCAAATCCTCGGTGAAGGTGAAGTGGTTCAGGCTGTTCAGACCCAGATGCAAACGGGCCGGAACCTGTATGACGGCTATGTCAACGACAGTGACCTGATCGGTACGCACTCGCGCCTGCAACTCGCCTATCCGCTGACCGACATGATGGGCGGCGACTGGGCAGCGACAACCTCGCCGACTTTGGATCTGGATGACTTTATGGGCATTCAGTTCACCACCGGCCCGGACGGCAAGCTGTATCAGCTGCCCGACCAGCAGTTTGCGAACCTGTACTGGTTCCGTAAGGACTGGTTCGATGATGAGGCCAACAAGGCCGCGTTCAAGGAAAAGTATGGCTATGACCTGGGTGTTCCGGTCAACTGGTCGGCCTATGAGGACATCGCTGAATTCTTCACCAATGACGTGAAAGAAGTCGACGGCGTGACGATCTATGGCCACATGGACTATGGCAAACGTGCGCCCGACCTTGGCTGGCGCATGACCGACGCCTGGCTGTCGATGGCCGGTGCCGGTGACGTGGGCGAGCCGAACGGTGTTCCGGTCGATGAATGGGGCATCCGCATGGAAGCGGGAACCTGTAACCCTGTTGGCGCATCCGTATCGCGCGGTGGTGCAGCCAATGGCCCGGCTGCGGTCTATGCGATCCGCAAATGGGATGAGTGGTTGCGCGCCTATGCGCCTCCGGGTGCGGCGTCTTATGACTTCTACCAGTCGCTGCCAGCACTCAGCCAGGGCAACGTGGCGCAGCAGATCTTCTGGTACACCGCCTTTACCGCCGACATGGTGAAGCCGAAGTCCGAAGGCAACAACACCGTGGATGACGAAGGCACGCCGCTATGGCGGATGGCCCCCAGCCCGCATGGCCCCTACTGGGAAGAAGGCCAGAAGGTTGGTTACCAGGACGTGGGTTCGTGGACCTTCCTGAAATCGACCCCCGAGGATCGTGCTCAGGCCGCGTGGCTCTATGCTCAGTTCGTGACGTCCAAAACTGTTGACGTGAAGAAGTCCCATGTGGGTCTGACCTTCATCCGCGACAGCTCGGTCAATCACGAGTCGTTCACCGAACGCGCACCCAAGCTGGGTGGTCTGGTCGAGTTCTATCGCTCGCCTGACCGTGTGGCGTGGTCGCCGACCGGCATCAACGTTCCGGACTATCCGAAGCTGGCCCAGATCTGGTGGCAGCAGATCGGTGACGTGAATTCGGGTGCGTTTACCCCGCAAGAGGCGATGGACCGTCTGGCTGAGGAAATGGACATCACCATGGCCCGTATGCAGGCCGCGGATGAAAGCGCCGGTGTCTATGGCGGCTGTGGTCCGCGCCTGAACGAGCCGCAGGATCCGTCCTTCTGGTTGGAAAAAGCAGGTTCGCCTAAGGCCAAGCTTGAGAACGAAAAGCCGCAAGGCCAGACCGTCAACTATGACGAACTGGTTCAGCGCTGGCAGTCTCAGTAAGCCAAAAGCAACCGGGGGTGCCGCGTCAGGCATCCCCACCCCAATGCCAGTGCAATGCACTGAAGGACCGGAACTCACGGACATGATCGAACTTCAAGACGCCACCAAACGGGTTGGCAATGTCATCCATATCAAACCTACGAACCTGACGCTGCAGACCGGCCACTTCAACGTGCTGCTCGGCGCGACGGGATCGGGTAAGACCTCTCTGATCAAGATGATGGCCGGGCTGGACCCGATCGCCTCGGGCAAGGTCTTTATGGATGGGCAAGACGTGACCCGACTGAACACGCAAAAGCGGCAGATCAGCCTGGTGCACCAATTCTTCGTGAACTACCCGCATATGACTGTTTTCGACAACATCGCCTCGCCCCTGCGCGTGGCTGGCATGGCGAAATCCGAGATCGAAGGCCGTGTGGAAGAGGCCGCTGACCTGCTGCAACTGCGCCCCATGCTACACCGTCGCCCGCATGAGCTTTCGGGTGGGCAACAGCAACGCACCGCGCTGGCCCGCGCAATCGCAAAAGAAAGCCGCGCCGTGTTCCTGGATGAGCCGCTGGCCAACCTTGACTACAAGCTGCGCGAAGAGCTGCGCGAACAACTGCCCGACCTGTTCGCAGGACGCGGCGCAGTGGTGGTTTACGCCACCTCGGAACCCGAAGAGGCCCTTTTGCTGGGCGGATACACTGCCTTGATGGAAGATGGCCGCGTGACTCAATTCGGTCCAACTGCAGACATTTACCGCAACCCTGAAAACATCGCCGCAGCGCGCGTTTTCTCGGACCCGCCAATCAATGTCGCACGGATCACCGTAGCCGGTGCTCAGGCGCAGTTGGCCGGAGGCGGCGGATGGGCCGTCTCAGATATGGCTGATGGGGATTACATGGTCGCCGTGCGCCCGCACAGGGTGACTCCATATCGGACATCTGATGCAGATGTGGAACTGACAGGCCGAGTGATCGTGACAGAACTGTCTGGCTCGGATTCCAGTGCGCATTTTCGGCACGGATCGGATGACTGGGTCTCTCTGGCCGCTGGCGTGCACCCTTATCAGGTTGGTGAGGATCACAGTTTCTACATGAACCCGGCACATTGCCGGTATTTCAGCCAAGACGGCAAAAGGGTGGCCTGACATGGCACAGATCAAGCTTTCAAACCTACGACACAGCTACATGCCCGCGCCGAAAGGCCCCGAGGACTATGCGCTGAAAGAAATTGATGTGACCTGGCGCGATGGTGGGGCATACGCTCTGCTCGGGCCGTCGGGCTGCGGCAAGTCAACGCTGCTGAACATCATATCCGGCCTTCTTACCCCCTCGGAAGGTCGGATCCTATTTGATGACCGGGACGTGACGGCGCTGCCCCCCGATCAGCGCAACATCGCACAGGTGTTCCAGTTCCCGGTGATCTACGACACGATGACCGTGGGCGAAAACCTGGCCTTTCCGCTCAAAAATCGGGGCGTAGATGCAGCGACGATCAAGCGCCGCGTCGATGAGATTGCCGAGATGCTGGACGTCACGGATATGCTGAATACCCGCGCCAGCGGCCTTAGCCCAGACAACAAGCAGAAGATCTCGATGGGGCGCGGTCTGGTCCGTGATGACGTGAACGCGGTCATGTTCGACGAACCTCTGACAGTGATCGACCCGCATCTGAAATGGAAACTGCGGTCCAAGCTGAAAGAGCTGCACCAACGCGTAAAAGCGACGATGATTTACGTGACCCACGACCAGACCGAAGCGTTGACCTTCGCCGACGAAGTGGTCGTCATGCAAGAGGGCGAGGTCGTGCAGATTGGCACCCCGGTCGAGCTGTTCGAGCGGCCCCAACACACATTCGTCGGCCATTTCATCGGCTCACCAGGCATGAATGTTCTGCCCTGCGAGGCCAAGGGTGACCGCGCGGTCTTCGAAGGACACGAGGTCATGCTGGAAGGTCCAACCCTAGGCGAAGGTGGCCGCACCGATCTGGGTATTCGCCCGGAATACATAAGCTTTGGCGAAACAGGCGTCCCCGCGCATGTGACCAAAGTTGCGGATATCGGTCGTCACTATGTGGTCAGCGCCATGGTCGGAGACACGCCGGTAAAGGCGGTGGCGGAACACAACGCGCCCAACCCAGGCTCGCATGTCTTCCTGCAATTCAAACCAGAACAATCCCGCGTCTACCGTGACGGCTGGATCGCAACTCAGGAGCGGGCGCAATGAGAACGGAAAACCAAAAGGCCTGGTTCTTTGTCCTGCCAGTGCTGGCGCTGGTCGCGTTCAACGCGCTGGTGCCGATGATGACAGTGGTCAACTACTCGGTGCAGGAAACCTTCGGCAACAACCAGTTCTTCTGGGAAGGATTGGGCTGGTTCGAACAAATTTTACGGTCGGACCGGTTCCAAGCGGCCCTCGGTCGGCAATTCCTGTTCACCTTCCTGATCCTGATCATTGAGGTCCCTCTGGGCATCATCGTGGCACTGTCAATGCCACGCAAAGGCTTCTGGGTGCCGGTCTGTCTGGTCCTGATGGCGCTGCCCATGTTGATCCCATGGAACGTGGTCGGCTCGATGTGGAACATCTTTACCCTGCCCAAGATCGGCCTGCTGGGATACTTCTTGAATGATGTTTTGGGCATCAACTATGACATGACGCAACAGCCGATCTCGGCCTGGATCACTGTGATTGTCATGGATGTCTGGCACTGGACATCACTGGTTGTGCTGCTGTGCTACGCGGGCCTCGTGTCGATCCCGGATGCCTATTATCAGGCGGCCAAGATCGACGGTGCAAGCCCATGGTCGGTGTTCCGCTATATTCAATTGCCCAAGATGAAGACCGTCCTGACCATCGCCGTTCTGCTGCGCTTTATGGACAGTTTCAACATCTACACCGAGCCCTTCGTTCTAACAGGCGGCGGCCCCGGCAACTCAACCACCTTGCTGTCGATCGACCTTGTCAAGATCGCGCTGGGACAGTTCGACCTTGGCCCCGCAGCCGCGATGAGCCTGATCTATTTCGCCATCACGCTGCTGGTCTCTTGGGTCTTCTACACACTGATGACAAAGGATGACGCGGAATGAAAAAGCGGTCCCTTATCCCGATCCTCTATATCGCGTTCCTGATGCTGCCGATCTATTGGCTGGTGGCGATGTCCTTTAAGACAACGAACGAGATCTTGTCGGGTTTTTCCCTGTTTCCCCAGACCTTTACACTGGAAAACTACATCACCATCTTCACCGATCCGACGTGGTATTGGGGCTATGTCAACTCGATCATCTATGTGACGATTAACACGGTGCTGTCGGTCTGTGTGGCACTACCTGCGGCCTATGCTTTCTCGCGCTATCGGTTCTTGGGGGACAAGCAATTGTTCTTCTGGCTGCTGACAAACAGGATGGCACCGGCGGCGGTGTTCGCGTTGCCGTTCTTCCAACTTTATTCCTCCATCGGGTTGTTCGACACCCATCTGGCAGTGGCGCTGGCGCACACATTGTTCAACGTGCCGCTGGCAGTGTGGATTCTGGAAGGCTTCATGCGAGGCATCCCGAAAGAACTGGATGAGACGGCCTATGTCGATGGCTATTCCTTCCCGCGCTTTTTCGTGACGATCTTCCTGCCCAACATCAAAGCAGGCGTCGGCGTCGCAGCCTTCTTCTGCTTCATGTTCTCCTGGGTGGAAATGCTGCTGGCGAAAACCCTGACAGCCGTCGAAGCCAAACCCATCGCAGCCGTAATGACCCGCACCGCCTCAAGCGCGGGGTATGAGTTGGGCCTGCTGGCCGCCGCCGGGACGCTGACCATCATCCCCGGTGCCATCGTCATCTGGTTTGTCCGCAACTACATCGCGCGCGGTTTCGCGATGGGCCGAGTGTGAGGTTCGATATGCGTAAATTACTATTCACCCTCCCCTTCCTGCCCACCATGGCTGTCGCCCAGCAAGCGGGTTGGGGCAATGTCGGCCAGCAAGAAGAAAAGGGCTTTTCCTGGACCGATCCCCTCTGGCCCGATTTCTGGATGGCATGGACGCCAGCAACTCTGGCCCTGTTTGTCGGTATCTTTTCGGCCATCGCCCTGATCGGCTTGCTCGAAGGGTTCAAGTACCGCGACGGAATCGAACGCCGTGGTGTGCTGGGGCTGACGACCACGTTGGGCGACCGGCTGTTCATCACATTGCTTGGCTCGGCCTATATCTTCCTCGCTTGGTTGGGATTTGTCGGGCAACCGGTCTGGACGCCACTTTTCCTGTCCATCGGCTGGGGTATCTTCGTCTTCTGGAAAGTTTAAGCTTTGCGAAACAGCGAAAGGATGCTTGTCTGTCAGGCATACTAAACATGACGGCACCGAGATCGATGCGAAAGAAAAAGACGACAAATCTGCTGACCGAGGTCGAACTGGAGTTCATGAACGAACTCTGGGCCCTCGGCGAAGGCTCGGTGCGCGATGTCCTGGACCGCCTGCCCTCAGACCGCAATCTGGCCTACACGTCCGGTGCCACGATCCTGCGTATTCTGGATGAAAAGGGTTTTGTGGAAAGCCGTAAGTCAGGAAAAACCCTGATCTATACGCCGCTTTTGGAAAAGGACAGATATCAGGCCCGTTCGCTGCAAAACCTGTCCCGCACCTTGTTCGATGACACGCCTGCCACGCTGGTGGCGCGACTTGTCGATGATGCGGGGCTGAGCGAAGCCGACCTGGAGGATATTCGAGCGCTGGTAGAGAGGAGACTGCAAAATGACAGCGGTTAGACCGGTTCTCGACGCATATATCGAACTCAACATTGTGCTGGCATTGTCGGCGGCCATCTGGTTGATGGCACGCGTCGCCCTGACCCGCACGACCCTGCGCCATGGCTATGTCGCACAGCTACGCGCACTCAAGGTTCTGTGCGTTTGTATTCTGATCAGCCCCTTTCTTGCATTGGGCGTATCGTCTTTGGCCGCTCACGCATGGCCGGGGGGCGCCGTCGCCCTTGGTGACATAGCGGTTGCCGCTTACCTGCGTGGTGATATCGCCATGCCTGCCGTGCAATTTGAGGCCCTGCTGAATACACGTGAAAGATGGGTTGATCTTGCTTTGTCAGGACAGCAGCCCGTTTTCATCTCACTCGCCGCCCTGTTCGCTGTCGTCGCAGTTGTATATGCCGTTCGAGCTTTTCGGGACGCTGTAATGATCCGGCAAACGGTCAGGTCCAGCTTCCTTTGGCGGAAATCGGCAAAGGTGGATATCCGCCTGTCGGATCGCATCACCGTGCCGTTCGCGGTGCGCGGCCTGCGCCGCCGTCATGTCGTTCTGCCCAGCCATCTTCTGGATACACCGCGCGAACTGCGCTTTGCGCTGGCCCATGAGTTTCAGCACATTCGTGCGGGCGATGTGGAATGGGAACTTGGTTTTGAGCTTCTGCGTCCTTTGTTGTTCTGGAACCCCGCATATCTGATGCTCAAGTACCAGTTCGGTCGCTTGCGTGAACTGGCATGCGACCAATCTGTCGTTGCACGCAAAAGGATTGATGCGCGTGAATACACCACGTGTCTGCTGGACTATTGCGCGCGCACTCTTTCGACAAGAAATCCGCGCGTCTTAAACGTTGCCTTTGTGACTGGTGGAAAAGCCAAACGCGTGCTTCGTCAACGAGTGATTGCATTGACTGACGCACAGCCCGCCGAAGCCCCCCTACCCGCGCTGTTTCTTGGTATGTCACTGACCTTCGCCATCCTTTTGGCGCTGGGTGCGGCTTCGATCCAGCAAACTCAGGACTGGAGTCATGATCGCCTGATGCTGTCGACGGTGGTCAATCTGGAACGTCTTCAGGCGCGCAATCAGGGCAACTGATGCCGCTGCCTCACCAGCCGCGACGCCCGAACAGGGAATGAATACGACCCTGGTCCACAAAGGGCTCGGGCGCATGTGACCGCCCCAACCGCGCCACCACGCGCTCGACCATAACCCAGCTGATTATTGCGAAAATAACGCCGCCAAACGCCTGGCCCAGCAAAACACCCGATGCCCCAGCAAGGTTGGAACCGATGGTTGCGAAAACCCAGGTTCCAATCGTGTGTCGTCCCCAATTGATCCATGTGGAATAAACCGGGTGCCCAAGGTTGTTGAAACTGGCATTCGAGACGAAAATCACGCCATTGAAAAACGAGGCCAGCGCCAAAGGTCCGCAGAACAGATAAATCAGAACTCGTGTTTCCCCTTGGGCCGCGAACAAGTCTGCAATGGGTGCGCGCAGAAGAAATAAGATCGCGGCCATGCCAAGAACATAAATTGCGGTGAATTTGATCCCGGCCAGAAAAGCGGCGCGTACCCGGTCAATCTTCTCGGCCCCGAAATTTTGCCCGATGATTGGCCCTATTGCGCCCGACAGGGCAAAGATGACCGAAAAGGCAACTGGCAGCAGACGACCAATGACGGCCATACCCGCCACCGCATCTGTCCCGTATTGCGCAATTTCCCGCACTACGATCGCATTCCCGATGGGAGTGGCCACGTTTGTCAGAACAGCAGGAATTGCGATGGCGCGAACCGGACGCAAGTCCTGAGCCACCTGTTTCAAAGATGGGCGCGCAAACCCTTGATGAACCCGCAGCGCAGGCCATAGTGCTGCCCCCAACATGCACAGCCGCGCCAGAACCGAGGCTATTGCCGCCCCATCCAGCCCCAGCCCCACGGCAAAGATCAGGATCGGATCCAGAACCGCGTTCACCACGCCGCCATAGATCGTGGCCATCATCGACCGCCGCGCATCGCCATGGGCGCGTAATACGGCCATGGCCGCCATAGCAATCGACATGACGCACATTGTCGGCAGAATGATCGTGACATAGCGCATGGCCAGCCTCAGAACCTCACCTTCTGCGCCAAGCAATGACAGCAGGTGACCAAGGTTCAACAAAACCAGAACGGGTACGACCAACCCGACGATCAAACCCAGCACCGCTACACTGGACGCATAATGCCTTGCCTGTTCGGCCCGCCCCGCACCCAGTTCCCGCGCAACCAGCGCCCCGGCAGAAATCGACAGGCCGATATTGATCGCATTGGTAAAAAACAACAGCGTTCCAGCGTAACCCACTGCCGCTGCAAGCGCGTCGTTGCCCAGCATCGAAATGAAGACCATGTCCACAAAGTCGACGGCAAAAATAGCCATAAGCCCGATGCTTGTCGTCAACGACATGCGGGTGACATGCCGCATCAGACTGCCGCTCAGGAATACGGCTTCGGTTTGAGATTGGTTGGACATTCTAACCTGTGGTGGTCGGTGTGTTATCTCGCCAGCATCACAGATCACCGCCACGCGTCAACGGTTTCGTTCCGATCTTTGTGGTCGCTGACGAACACCCGACGCAACCCGCCATCCCGTTTTGCCATCCACAGCCCCATGAGGACGTGTTAGAACTGCCCAAACACCTATTGTCCGAGGCGAGGCAGAGCATGAAACTGGAATTCCACCACATCAACTTCGTGGCTGATGATGTTGATCGTATGCATGATTTTTACACTAACGTGCTGGGTTTGGATGATATCCCGCAAGACAATTTCCCGCGCACCGAAGCTGACAAAGACAGCGGCTATGACGGCAAAATCCGCTTTGCGACCGAGGGCAACATGCAGATGCACTTGGCCCAGCGCGCATTTGACGTAGCCTTCAAGAACGGGCGGGTGATCAACCCTGTCGAGCGCGGCCATATCGCCTTTCGCACCGATGATCTGCCCGCCTTCCTGAAGCTGCTGGACGACCGCGGCATCCCCTATTCAGACTATGGGACCACATTTGCGAAAGAATGGCATCAAGTGTTCTTTCACGACCCCGAAGGCAATGTGATCGAAGTCCATCAGCAGGTCGTTCAGGACGACTGAACCGTAAAGGGCGGAACCAACCGCCCTCTCCCGGACCCTGGTCCTCAGACAAATCTGTTGACGTAGTTTTCCAGTATTTCCTGTCGCCCTGATCTCGGCTGCGGATTGATCCCCTCAGCCAAAACCCGCGCGGCAATCTCGTCAAGGCCCGAAGCCAGCATCGCTTGCCCCTTGAGCGTCTTCCAGCCTGCGTAGCGGTTCGCCAGCGCCTGTTCCAAACCGCCATCTTCGAGCATTGCAGCCGCTGCTTTCAAACCTCGGGCACAGATGTCCATCCCGCCCACATGCGCGGCAATCAGATCTTCGACGTCGATGGATTGTCTGCGCAGCTTGGCGTCGAAATTGGTGCCCCCTGTGGTGAACCCGCCCGCTTTCAGAATGTGGTAATAGGCCAGCGCGACTTCGGGCGTGTTGTTAGGGAACTGATCCGTGTCCCAACCCGATTGATAATCGTTCCGGTTCATATCGATGGACCCCAGCATCCCTTCGGCTGCGGCCACGGCGATCTCGTGCTCAAAGCTATGCCCCGCAAGGATCGCGTGCCCCTGTTCGAGGTTCAGTTTGACCTCATCCTCAAGCCCATACTTACGCAAGAAACCGATGCACGTAGCGGCGTCAAAATCATACTGGTGCTTTGACGGTTCCTGCGGCTTGGGCTCAACAAGGATCGCGCCTTTGAACCCGATCTTGTGCTTGTACTCGACCACCATGTTCAGGAACCGGCCCATATGATCCAGCTCGGTCTTCATGTCAGTGTTGAGCAGCGTCTCATACCCTTCACGACCGCCCCAAAGCACATAGTTCTCGCCGCCCAGCTTGTGGGTGGCGTCCAGGCAGGATTTCACCGTGGCTGCGGCAAAAGCATAGACATCGGGATCAGGGTTGGTGCTGGCACCGCCCATCCAACGGCGATGGCTGAACATATTGGCCGTGCCCCACAGAAGCTTGGTGCCCGACACCTGCATCTTTTCACCGATATAGTCGGTGATCTCGTTCAGTGTCCGCAGATTGTCCGCGTAGTTACCCTGTTCGGGGCGAATGTCCGCGTCATGCCAGCAGAAGTAAGGTTGCCCCAAGATTTCAAACATCTCAAAGGCCACATCGGCCTTCATCTTGGCCCGCCCCATATCGTCTTGCGGGTGCCAGGGGCGTTCGAAAGTGGGGCCGCCAAACGGATCCCCGCCCTCCCACGCGAACGAATGCCACCAAGCCACGGCAAAACGAAGGTGATCCTCCATGCGTTTGCCCATGACGATCTCGTCCGGGTTGTAGTGACGGAATGCGAGCGGGTTCTTACTGCCCTCGCCCTCGAATTGGACCTGCTCGATCCCTTGAAAGAAACCGCTCGTCATCTCGTTCACCTCATTCCGTCTTTTCGCCGGGCTTCTTGCCCAGAATGATCATCGACAACAGGTCGTCATCGGTGACATCAGGGATGTCCACGGTACCAACCAGTTGCCCGTTCTTCATGACCGAGGCCCGGTCGCACAGCTCCATCACCGCATGCACATCGTGGTCAATCAGGAAAATCCCGATGCCTTGCGCCTTTAGCTGTTGGATCAGGTCCGCCACCATTTGCGTTTCATGAGGACCCAACGCGGCCGTAGGCTCGTCCATGATCAGGATGCGTGCGTTGAAATACACCGCGCGCGCAATGGCCACCGATTGCCGCTGACCGCCTGACAGGGCCGAAACCGGGTCGTTGAACTTCTGAAAGTTTGGGTTCAGCTGCGCCATGATCTTGCGGCACTCAGCCTCCATCGCAGCATCATTGACCAGACCAAAGGGCGTGACCATCTCGCGCCCCAAAAACAGGTTCGAGCTTGCATCCAGATTGTCCGCCAGCGCCAGCGTCTGATAGATCGTCTCGATATTGTTGGCCCGCGCGTCACGCGGATTGTTGATCTCAACCTTCTTGCCATCAATCAGGATTTCACCATAGTCCATCTGATAGGCACCCGAAAGCACCTTGATCAGAGTGGACTTACCGGCCCCGTTGTGGCCCAAGAGGCCCACAACTTCGCCCGGGTACAGATCGACCGAGACGTGGTCCACCGCCTTGATGCCCCCGAAAGAAATCGAGATATCGCGCATTTCCACAAGCGGAGGCTGGCCGGAGCCACGGCCCGATGCTTGGTTCTGTGTTTCTTGAGCTTGCATCATTTCGCCCCCAGACGTTTGCGATAGACGATGTCGATATAGACGGCCAAGACAAGAACAGAGCCGACGACGATGTTCTGAAACGGCGCATCAACTCCGACCATGGCCATACCAGATTGCAGCGCCTGCATAATCAGAGCGCCAAGGATTGCACCATAGATCGTGCCGATACCACCCGACAGAGCGGTTCCACCGATTACGGCCGCAGCAATCACGCGCAGTTCATCCAGCGTGCCGATGTCGTTCGAATGGTTGGCCAGACGAGCCGAGGCCACAATGGCTGAGAGCGCGCACAAGAACCCCATCAGAGCAAAGATTTTGACGGTCATCATCCGGGTGTTGATACCCGACAACTCTGCCGCGTCTGGGTTGCCGCCAGTGGCAAAGATATAGCGGCCAAAGCGGGTTTTGCGGGCCACAACCGTCAATGTCACGGCCACAAGGATCAGGATCAGGACCGAGATCGGAATGCCGTAGCCAACAATCAGCCCCTCGGGCATGGTCTCACCCCGCGCTTCGAACATCCGTTCCAGACGGCGGGTCGGGATCGCATAGCTGTTGACAATCAGGACATAGCCCATGATGGCGATGCCAATGATCCCAGCCAGTGTCGTTTCGGCCCAAACAGGTTTCACAGGAAACCCATGGGCGGCTTTGGACCGGCGGCCGCTCCACAACGCCCAGATCGCAATAGCAGTGGCGGCAAGGCCGAACAGAAGGCTGACGGTTGTTCCCAACGTGCCGTTTGTCCCCCCGAACATCAGGAAAGTGCTGTCCAGCGGACCGATTGTCTGGCCATCGGTCATGTACCAGGCCACGTTGCGCCAGACCAGAAAACCGCCAAGCGTCACAATAAAGGCTGGAATGGTCAGGTAGCCCACCATCCAACCGTGGAACGCGCCGATTAATGTGCCCACTACAAGGCCCACAACCAACGTGATCGCCCAGGTCGCCGGGTGGTTCAAACCCATTCCCAATACGTTGGGCAACAGCTCGGTCTGGGTCATCGCCATCACAGCAGATGTGGTCGCCAAAAGTGCGCCGACCGAAAGGTCAATGTGGCGCATGACGATGATAAACACCATGCCACAGGCCATGATCGCAACCGAAACGGTCTGGATCGACAGGTTGAACAAGTTTCTGGGTGTCAGAAAACGGCCGTCCGTAACGATGTTGAAGCCGATGCACAGGATGATGAAGGCGCCGATCATGCCCAATAGCCGCATATCCAGTTCCAGCTGCTGGAACAGGTTGGCCTTTGCTTTTTGGGGTACCGGCTGAGACGAAGTTTCGGTCATATCCGATCTTTCATGTTCAGCTATGATCTCTGGCCCACCCTTGCGGGCCAGAGACATTATGGTTTGGAACTTGGTTTAGTTACAAGGCGCAGGGCCGTTTTCGACGCCCTGGCACAGGTCTTCCAGCGGGATCCAGCCCGCGTCGACCACAACTGTCAGGTTGTCCTTGGTGATCGGCACAGGAGCCAGGAAGACAGAGTTCATCTCGGTGCCGCCGGGCGAAGTCCAGCTGATCGCGCCTTCGACATCTGCAGGGCTGGTTCCGCTGCTCAACGCAACCGCGATTTCACCGGCAGCTTTGCCCAGCTCACGTGCGTCTTTCCAGACCGAGACGGTCTGCGTACCCTTGGCAACACGGTTCAGCGCCGCGTGGTCACCATCCTGGCCCGAGACCGGAATACCGTCCATACCTTGTGCGGTCAGTGCAGCAACAACGCCACCAGCAGTACCGTCATTCGAGGCGACCACGGCATCAACGTTGTTTTCGTTGGCAGTCAGGATCTGCTCCATGTTGCGCTGCGCGTTCGCAGGCAGCCAGCCGTCAGTATAAGCCTCACCCACAATCACGATGTCGCCACTGTCAACGGCGCCCTGAATGATCTCTTGCTGACCACCACGCAGGAAATCCGCGTTGGGGTCGGTGGGCGAACCCTTGATCATCACGTAATTACCCTTGGGCATGGCGTCGAATACTGCGCGCGCTTGCATCCGACCAACTTCGACGTTGTCGAAGGTCAGATAAAACGCCCGGTCATCTTCGATCAGGCGGTCATAGGCAATGACTGGAATGCCTTCGTCAGCAGCGGCCTGAACCGCCGGACCAATGGCCTGAGAGTCTTGCGCCAGAATGATCAGCGCATCAACGCCCTGGGCAATCAGGCTCTCGATATCCGACAACTGCTTGGCCGAGGATGATTGCGCATCCGACGAAATGTATTCGGCTCCACCCGCCTCAAGCGCGGCTTTGATCGCGGCTTCGTCGGTCTTCCAACGCTCTTCCTGGAAATTCGACCAGCTGACGCCCACAACAGGTTCGGCAAAAGCGGCCGTACCCATCAACACCGCCAAAGCGGAAGCGCTGAGAATTCTTTTCATGATTTCCTCCCGGTTTCATTGAGCCATCGCTTCATGATTCGTGGCCCCGATAATTCTGAGTAGCATATTTATTTCAGTCGGTAAAATATTTATGCTATCGGTAACAGAAAAAACCACCTAGGTTGAAACAGGGATTAGATTCGCGAGGGCAAGATGCTGAAAAGCAAAGCTTCTTCAAACGCCACGGACCAAAGAAACATCACCCGGTTGCGGGTGCTGGAACAGATTCGCGCAACGGAAGCCATCTCGCGAATCGACATTGCCACCGCGCTTGAAACCAGCCCTGCTACGGTCACCTCGGCCACGGCAGACCTGCTGTCCGCCGGTCTTATCCAGGAAATTGAAGGGGAGTCGCCGTCAAAATCCGCGCGTCGCGGTAGACCGCGTGTGCTTCTCAAGCTGCAGGGTGGATGCCACGTGATCGCTGGCGTGAAAGTCGCCCGGCATCAGATCTCGGTCATTTTGGTGGATTTCGAGGGTACGGAAATCGCGTCCTATATCCATCCGTTGGATGAGGCACGCATGGCACCCGAGGGCTTCACACAGATGATCTACACGGCCCTGTCCCATGCCTGCGACGCGGCGCATCGTTCGCTGACGGATCTGTCCGGAGTGTGCATCGGCATCGCAGGGCTGATCGACGCTGAAAAGAACTTTGTTCATTGGTCATCGTCTTTAACCGAGCGTAATGTGGACTTGAGCCCGCTCTTGTCCAAGGCCCTGCCCTGCCCCGCCTTTATCGAAAACGATGCCAATCTGGTGGCCAAAGCCGAGCAGCTTTTTGGGTTGGGCAAAGGGCTGAAGACCTTTCTGGTCGTTACCATTGAACATGGGATAGGTCTGGGCATTGTGTTTGATGGCAAGCTTTATCGCGGCGAACGCGGTTGCGGGGCAGAGTTCGGGCACTTGAAGGTTCAACTGGACGGCGCGCTGTGCCAATGCGGGCAGCGCGGCTGCCTTGAGGCTTATGTCGGAGAATACGCCCTGATCCGTGAAGCGACGATCGCAAGCCAAGCCACGGACCCGCGAACACTTGCCGATATTCTCGAAGCCGCAAAAGCCGGGGATGCAAGGTCGATCTCGGTTTTGGCGCGTGCCGGGCAGATGTTTGGAATGGGTCTTTCGAACCTGATCAATCTGTTCGACCCCGAATGCATTATTCTGTCCGGAACACGCGGAAGTTTTGAGTACCTGCATTCAGAGGAGGTCATGGCGCGCGTCAAAAGCGGTGTCGTCAGCGTTGACGCGCCCTTACCCGAAATCAAAGTGAACCACTGGGGGGATTCAATGTGGGCAAAGGGAGCGGCTGCTTATGGAATCGAACAGGTCTCAATCCTGAAAGTCAGGGAATTGGCAGCACATGCGAACTAGTCTGGCTTTCCTGCTGATCACAGCAACAACCGTTTCTGCCGATGTACCTTCCCCGCAGTTTCTTGGCGTTGACGTTCCGCCCCACGTGTATGACGGTGGCTGGGAACATTTCGTCGGCGGCGGGGTCGCCGTCTTCGACTGCAACGGCGACAACCGCCCCGAGCTTTACGCCGCCGGAGGCTCCAATCCCGCGCAGCTATTTGTTAACCTGTCCAAGGCAGATATTCGGTTTCAAGCAGATACGCCCAGCGCACTATCCCTGACGGGTGTGACCGGCGCGTACCCTTTGGATGTAGATAGCGACGGGCAGCTTGATCTCGCAATTCTGCGGGTCGGTCCCGATCTGTTGCTGCGCGGCGGGCCGGATTGCACATTCGCGCCTTTCACGACGTTGAACTTCCATTCCGCGGATCATTGGACCACAGGCTTCTCGGCCACTTGGGAAAACGGGCAAGCGCTACCTACGCTGGCGTTTGGTACTTATGTTGACCGCAGCGATCCGGACGGACCGTTTGAGACTTGTGGACCAACCGTGTTGTACCGGCCGGACGGCGAAGCCTATGGCGCACCCGTCCATCTGGAACCCGGGCATTGTTCCCTCTCGCTTCTGTTTTCGGACTGGGCGCGGTCAGGGCGCGCGGACCTTCGTGTCAGTAACGACCGACACTACTATGTGCGCGGCGGGCAAGAGCAATTGTGGGCGATGGAAGACACCCCGCGTCTGTATGGTCAGGCGGACGGATGGCTGCCCTATTCGATCTGGGGCATGGGTATCGCCTCGCGCGATTTGACCGGAGACGGGTTTCCAGACGTTTACCTGACCTCGATGGGGGATCAGAAATTCCAAACATTTGATCCGTCAACTGCGGGACCGACATGGCGGGATGCGACCTATGATCGGGGAACAACAGCACACAGGCCGCATATAGGTGAAGATGGTCGCCCTTCAACCGGTTGGCATGCGCAGTTTGGTGACGTGAATAATGACGGGCTGGACGATATTTTTGTCACCAAAGGTAACGTCGAGCAGATGCCCGACGCTGCGCAAACTGATCCAAACAACCTGCTGATGCAAAACGACAATGGTCAGTTTGTCGAAACAGCATCAGACGCAGGCGTCGCTTCTATGCAAAAATCCCGTGGCGGAGCCTTGGCCGATCTGAACGGGGATGGCTGGCTGGACATGGTGGTGGTCAATCGCAGCTCTCCGCTGGAGGTTTTTCAGAACACGCCACAGGACGGCAACTGGTTGATGGTAGATCTGAGTCAAGCGCAACCCAATCGCTTGGCTGTTGGCAGTTTTATCGAGGTCAAAACGGACGGCAAAGTGCAGACGCGGGAAGTCACAGTTGGCGGCGGCCATGCCAGTGGCATTGCTGGATTTCACCATTTTGGCTTGGGCGATGCGGAAAGCTTGCAGATCAGGGTGATCTGGCCCAATGGCAAGGCAAGTGATTGGCAGACCGCAAACCCCAATCAGGTGATACGTCTTAGCCGCTGACCGCTGACTATTGGTCAACGGGCAAACCACTGGGAACTGCCTTGGGCACCCCCAACCGAACTGCCGGGTCCTCCAGAGTACTGAGGAAACTCAGGATGGCGCTGATGTCATCGTCGCTCAGGCTAACAGGAGCCAGTGTGTTAGAAGCGGCAATCGCTTCGACGTGTGCCGGGTCCTGCATGGCCTGGGCATCCTCGGCCCCATGAAATCCGGGCAGTTTGGCTTTTTCGACCGAATAATTGCGCAAGGCTGCCACCGGATCCAAATGATGGCGCACCACATCCTCAAGCTTAGTATATGCGCCGCTGTGCCCGTAAGGCGCGGTCAACGTCACGTTCCGTAGCGAAGGTGTACGAAAGGCAAACGCATCCTTTGTATCGCCCGTGACGCGCAACCGTCCGTCATCGCGCACGTGGTTTTCGAAACGGGCCGCTTTTCCGGGGCCGATCTGGGGCATGGCGATGGAATGGAAACTGTGATCCGTCTGGAACCATCCGCTATGACAACTGCTGCACCCGGCCTCACCGTAAAACAGTGTCATACCCAATTGCGCTCTCGCGGGCAGAGTTTCTTCACCCCGCATCGCGCGGTCAAAAAGGCTGTTATCTGCCCGCCATTCAAACGCGATGAAATCCGCGATGACATTGGCGATGGCGGTAAAGGTGATCTCTTCCCCGGGCGCGATGTCCTCAAACCGCTGCGAATATTCCGGTATCGCCGCCACCCGGGCCGCGATCAGGTCCCAGGCCCCTCCCTCCTGGGTCAACAAGCCAAGTCGCACGGCCTTGCTCACCTCGTTTTCGGAATAGTGCCCAGCCATTTCGTCGGGTGAAAGCACCGGGAACATCGCTTGCGCGGCCAGAGCCGATTGAAAACCGGGCCGCATATCCGTTCCTAACGGTGTTCGGATGCCGTTTGGCTGTATCGGATCAGCCTCTAACCGCCCATCATGGAAAAAGGTCGTGAACTCCAGCGCGCCTAAATTCCACAAGCCCGGAGAGTTTCGCGGAATCCGTTGTTCGGGCGTGTTGTCCTCAGTGATCTTGCGCTCTGTCCCAAGCCCAACGCCGCCTTCGCCAATTCCAAGCGAGTGCCCGTCAGATGTGCCAAGTTCAGGATGATGGCAGGTCGCGCAGCTGATGTTTTTGTTTCCCGACAGGATGGGGTCGTAGAACAGCAGTTGCCCCAACTCGACACGTTCCAGATCCGGCTCAACAAATGTCGGAACCGGGCCAAGGTCCTGCGCGTGAACTGCGGGTACGAACAGCCACAGGCCGGCAACGGCCGCCGAAATCTGACCTCTCATGTGCGCACCCCGTCTATCTCTAACGTAAGTTTCTGATGATAAGGCCTTTCCGGCGTGCAGATCACAGACGGGAACGCGGGATGGTTGACCGCGTCTGTGTATCCGGCAGGTTCAATGCAAAGCGCTGCCCCAGGTCTGAACGGATCCGACAAATGCGCCGCCGCATAGACCTGAGCACCGGGTTGATCGGAATAGACTTTCATACTTAAACCCGTTGGTGCGTCGACTTCTGCCACAGGCATTTTCACATCTCTCCCGTCCGCAAACACGAAATAATGGTCAAGATGGGCTGCTTGTTGACCAATAAAGCGATTGTTCGAGAAATCCAGGTTTTCGTCCTTGGTGTTCAGAATGCGGCCTGTGGGAACAGCGTTTTCGTTTAGTTCCAGAAACTGATCGGCGTTTAATTTGAGACGACAATCGAGAATGCCCTGCGAACAGCCAAGAGTGTAATAATTATGCTGCGCGATGCTGATCGGCGTGGGTCGATCCGGTTGCGCGGTGATCGTATAGTTCAGGCGCGGGAACTTAAGCTCTACGCCTAACTCAAACCGCACTGAGCCGGGGAAGCCACCGTCGCCGTCGGGTGAAACCACGGACAGAACAGCTTGATTTCTAGAAACTTCACGGAAATCCCAGTGTCTTCTGGACAACCTGGTCCCGCCGCCATGCAAGGTGTTTTGCCCCTCATTTGCGGTCAGGCGACAGGTTTCACCCAGCAAGTCGAACCGGGCTCCGCTGATGCGGTTGGCCACGCGTCCGACAGTTGCGCCAAGGTAATACGGATCTGTGAGGTATTCTTGCGGAGAGTCATAGCCCAGTATCAAAGGCGTTTGTCCCATCCACCAACCTTGTGTGATCGCGCCATAGTTCAGCAAGGCAACAGACATGTCACCGTCCTGCAAGGTGACCCGCTCAATGGTCGCAGAAGACTGATCCGTCATCTTTGCACCGACAGCGGCGACAGGGCCCTGTAATATTGGCGATAGCGTTCGTACGCTTCATCATACCCATCGCACAGTTCTGTTCTGGGCATAATGACCTCTGAAATGTCCGGCGGGGTCATAATGTCCTTTGGATCTGCCCCTTCAGATGCGCAGGCGGCCAGACGTGCCGCACCGGTCGCTGCGCCAAACTCACTTCCTTTGGGCAAAGCCAGCGGTGTGTTCAGAGCAGTCGCCAGCGTCTCCAGCCAAAACCGCGATCGTGCCCCGCCCCCCACGACGAGAAGACTTTGGGGCATTGTTCCCGTACCCCTGAGCGCCTCAAGACAATCGCGCATGGCAAAGGCGACGCCTTCCGTCACAGACTGTGTCAGCGCCTTGGGATCCGCCGCTATATCCAGCCCCAGAAAAGCCCCTCTGATGGCGCTGTCGTTATGGGGTGTCCGCTCGCCCGACAGGTAAGGCAGAAAAGTCGTATCCGAGGGCCCATCGATCCGGTCCGGCAAGGCAGACGCCAGCGCTGAAACAGGCTGCCCAACGTTGCGTGAAAGCCAGTTCAGACTGTTTGTGGCGGACAGGATGACACCCATTTGAATCCAACGGTCTGGCACCGCGTGGCAAAAGCAATGAACCGCCGTTTCCTGCGCGGGCGCATAGCTTTCTTTCGCCACCAGCAGCACCCCCGAAGTTCCCAGTGACAGAAAACCCGTGCCTTCTTGGATGCAGCCGATACCGCAGGCTGCTGCAGCGTTATCTCCTGCTCCTCCTGCAATCAGTACAGGCCCGGTCAGGCCCCAGCTCTGCAAGATCTCGGACCGTAATTGCCCTCCAACTGCGCTGCCTTCTACCAGTTGAGGCATCTGATCTCGGCGCATATGCCCCAGCTCAAGCGCCGTGTCAGACCATTCGCGGCGACCAACATCCAGCCACGCTGTCCCGGCACTGTCCGACACGTCACTGATATATTCGCCTGTGAGCCAAAAACGCAGGTAATCCTTGGGAAGCAGAACCTTAGACACTTTTTCGAAGATCTCGGGTTCATGTACGCGCACCCATTCCAGCTTTGGCGCCGTAAATCCTGGAAAAACGATATTCCCTGTAACCTCGCGCATCCCGGTGGAACCGTCTAACTCGGCAGCTTCGGACGCGGATCGCGTGTCATTCCACAAGATACATGGCCGCAACACCGAGCCTTCGTGGTCAAGTAACGTGGCACCATGCATATGCCCGCTTAACCCAATGGCACGCACAGCAGAAAACGCTGCGGAATTCGACTGGCGCAATTGGACAACCACGTTTTGGCAAGCCTTGATCCAGTCCGATGGCGCTTGCTCCGACCAGCCAGAGCGCGGCGTTGAGGTTTCAACACCCGCTTCGGCATCCGCAAGCACACGCCCGCCGTCGTCCACAACAATACCGCGGAGACCGGATGTCCCCAGATCCAGACCAAGATACACCTGCTCTCCCCCTTTTTGTCCGTCGCAATTTACGACCAGGCTATTGCTGGCTTCTTGCAAAACAGTTTGCGCTAACGTCTTACGCCAAATTCAAGGAATGCGACATCTTTTTTGTGTGGTATCCCGAGCGCTAAAGGCGTCAAAGCAGAAGATCACCCAGCGTCGAGTTGCCAAACTCACACCCACGGGCCATTTCAATGAAGTCTGGTTAAAGCAGATCGTTTTCCGGGACGTGACCCCGCCTACTCAGATCCAAGCCTTTGATTGTATCTGGTGAAGATAAGCTCACCTGCAGGTATGTCTGATCTGAAATCGGCCGTTCGCCCAAGAAGCGCGCGATAGAATCGGCGCAGCCCAGGTTCGATATTTTCAGCCAAGCCCTCGCAGCACTGACACAAATCTTCAATTCTGCTTTGCGGGTGACGACCAGTAATTGCCGAAATCAATTCGCTGTGCGAAGCTTCAAGGTCTTTGAAAGCCGCAGTCTCTCGTACAAGTTGGTCCCCTACCAGTATATACACTGGTTCCGGATTGGCTTTGCCTTTCAGATCAACATGCCCAGCTTCCAACAGGGCCAGATCCGCTTGCCCGGCTTGAGAAACCCCGCTTGACACAACAATATCATAGTCGACCGTACGGCAGCTTTGTTCGAGCCGTGCCGAAACGTTCACGACATCCCCGATGACAGTATAGTTGAAACGTTTTTCGGACCCGATGTTACCAACGCACGCCTGCCCCGTGGCAATTCCTGTTGCCAATGCAATGGGTTGACGGTTTTTCATAATACCGGATGCGTTGAAATCCGCCAAAGCGCCCCGCATCTTGAGCGCGGCGAATGCCGCGCGACACGGATGGTCCACAACGGGTATTGGCGCATTCCAAAAGGCCATTATCGCGTCGCCAATGAATTTGTCGATTGTGCCCCGTTCGTCCAACACCTGGTCCCCGATTTTGGAGAACAGCGCATTCAGTACTGAAACAAGTTCAGTGGCGGATGCCGACTCGGACAGAGAGGTGAACCCCCTTATATCCGAGAACATCACAGTAATTTCCTGAGTTTCCCCGCCCAGTTGCAGTTGGTGGCCCGAGTGCTCCATTTCATCAAGGATCTCCGGGGCGACGTAATGCGAGAAAACCTTGCGGATCTCACGCTTTTCGCGCTCGGTCGATATGAACAGGTACCCCGCCAAAAGACCGAAATTTGCCATACCGCCGATCAAAGGAAATGTTGCGTCGAACAACACTGATTGATTTTGAAAAACCATCCAGCTGATCGTCAGAACTGCAGCTGCGGCAATACCCCCGGCGACAAAAGACGCGACGGCGCCAAAGCTGGACATGACGCCAATAACCACGAGCCCAAGAAAGACAAAAGCAAGCAGTTCTTGCGCAGCCGTCACGTCAGAACGGCTGAGCATGTCTTGGGTCAGAACCTGCTCGATCATCTGTGCATGAATGGAAACACCAGGAACGCTTTCCCCAAGCGCGGTTTGATGTATGTCGAATAAACCAGCAGCAGATGTTCCAACGAGTATTATGCGCCCTTCGATTTCGGCCCGCAAAGACGCGTCCGAAGAACCCTTCATAACGTCGCTGGCCGAAATATACAGATCGGGTGTGTCTCGCCGATACTTAAGCCAAAGCTCGCCATTCTCGGTCGTTGGCACCTGGTATCCGCCAACCTCAACCGCCAGCATGATCCCTTCTTCGTCCACCGCACCTTCAGCAAAAATATTGCTTTCTCCCAATGCGACCCGCAAGGATTCTATAGCCAGACCAGGCATAGGCCCATCCGGCCCGTCCCAAAGCACAGGCACGCGGCGCACGATGCCTGTTCCACCTATGGGTGAGACGTTGACACCACCGATGCCGGCGGCAGTACGATCCAGTGGAGGTGCAATAGGCGTCCAATGTGGAACCGAGATCAGACCAGCAGTCGGATTTTCTCCAAACTCAACGATACCTGCTTTGGCCGCGACACTCTTTCCTTCCTCAGACAACCGCGCGGCGGCACCCAGAACTACCGGCCAATAAGCAATTTCCATCCCCAACAGCACATCATTGTCCAGCCTCTTGGCGTGGCGTTCCACTGTCAGAATGCCAACCAATGACGGATCATTCAAAAGCCGTGACGGCGAATACCTGTCTGGCTCGGCAAACAGCATATCGAATGAGATGGCTGCAGCACCGTATTCCCCAAGGTTTTCCACCATCTGCGCAACCAAAGTGCGTGGCCAGGGCCACTGCCCCCAATTGGCCAAAGCGTCTTCATCGATATCCACGACGCGTATCGGAAGATTCGGATCGAACTCTCGCGGGGACAACCTTTGCAAAACGTCGAAATAAACAAGGCGCGTCATGCGAACCGGGTAAGGATCCACTGCTCTGATGAAGCAGCCAAAGAGGATCAGGACCAGCCCAACAAGACGAAAGGCCCACCGCCCGTTCTTGGTTCTACGTATCTTTTCGCTCATATCATCCTCCGGGAAAGAGGAAAAACACGCCGTTACTTAAAAGCGCCCGTCGAACTATTCCCTTTCAGGTGCTTGCGGCTCGGGGCCTTCGGGGTCAGGCTCTTCACGTTCAGGTTCTTCCGGGTCGGGTTCTTCATCGTCCGGCTCTTCCCGATCAGGCTCCTCATCGTCTGGCTCTTGCGGTTCGGGGTCGTCATAGTCGGGCTCTTGCTCTGGCTCTGGTCTTTCGGGCTCACTCTGCCCCGAAGTTGACGGGCTTGACGCGGGAGTCGCGTCTACGGTTTCCGATCTCTCCCCACGTTCCAAAGGCGCTACGCGTGGCTCTGCCCTATTGGGTTTGACACGTCGTATCGGCGCAGCTTCCCCGGCACAGCCCTCGACCCTCACCTGCAAAGGTGGCAATAGACCTTCCTGGGATTGAACAAAGGGAAACCCGCTTTGTAGCGCCTGTTCATATTGTGCCTGGCTGGCAGGGCGCCCGACGGCTCCGCTGCCGCCTGTCGCGTACATGCTGCACTGACGCCCCGAAGATCTGCAGGATCCCTTGAGGCCGCACATTCGGACAGTCCCCTCAAGCACAAGCATCGCGCTTTGCTGTTCCGACACGACCCACATATCGAAAGTTGTGCCGCGAACCGCCATCGTCGCTGAAGGTGTTTTTATCGAATAAGCCCTCTTTCGGCTTTTGCCGGAAATAAACCGAAAGCTGCCGCCAAGCGCCTGAACAGCAAAGT
The DNA here is from genome assembly GCF_013034525.1 of Ruegeria sp. HKCCA5929. Classification (NCBI taxonomy): domain Bacteria; kingdom Pseudomonadati; phylum Pseudomonadota; class Alphaproteobacteria; order Rhodobacterales; family Roseobacteraceae; genus Ruegeria; species Ruegeria sp. HKCCA5929. The sequence goes on along the minus strand of NZ_WQGE01000001.1, from coordinate 26,079 downwards.
TCTTGGCTTTACGATTGCCACGTAAAAGAGTCACATCCAACACCATGCGCGCGTTGGGGCCGATTGCGATCTTGGTGTCATCCACAAAGACAATTTGGATCAACCCAGTCCGGTCCGTGGAAATCGTATCCCCTGACACGACATCCATCCCTGAATACACAGGCTGAGCTTTTCCCTCACGAATAAGCTGGGCACCTTGCTTGGCACTGATAACTTTTCCAATGCTGGCAACGGCTTGCAACGGCATGATCACAACAAAGCAAAGAACCAACACAATCTTTAACCACGACAAAATCGAGCCCCTTCCCCCTTTGGGTCCTGATACGTGCAAATTGCACTGTGCTCGATGTCCGCCCCTTAAAAAGTATACTTTTTGTTATTATGATGACGAAAAAATATAGACAAATATGCATTATTTGATGCGCGATTAGCAAGTTTTATATGCAAAGCATGTCCAATCCACCGTTCTGGCGTAACCCAGCATTTAAGCGGGCAAGCTGTTGTGTCTGCCCTAGATTGAAACTTTCGCCCTTTGCTCGCGGCGCCGCTACGGCTGGGTTTGATGTTCACAAGCGCTGTTGAAATTCTTTTTGTGCTTCGTATTTCTTACGATGTAGACGCACTCATCAACTTACGATGACGATCCTTTTACTCCTCGACCCTTCGTTACCCTTTACATGACGAACAACTGGGACAACAAACAAACGGCCAACTGATGGTCATCGCCCGCAAACTGAGCGCAACAAAATTGGAGTAAACTTATGTTTCTTAGTCGCCTTTTTGCAGCGGCCGTGTTGTGCGGGGGGCTGTCGTCATACGCGCTTGCGCAATCTGACGCCGAACAATCAGGCAAGCTGTTTATGGAATTGAACACGGTTGAGGATATCGAGGGATCCTGCAGATTGACGTTTCTGGTCAAGAATGAAACCGGACATTCCATCGACAACGCGGTATTTGAAACAGTCTTGTTTGATGTCGATGGTGGCCTTCTACAACTCTCTAATTTCGGGTTCCGTGAGTTGCCGGCGGACAAATTGCGCGTTCGCCAGTTCGACTTACCCAACCTAGCTTGCGCTTCGGTTGGGAAAGCCCTGATCAATGGCGCACAGTCCTGCGTGGTGGACGGATCCGAAAGTGAAATTTGCGAAGACACCCTGTCCATGAGCAGCCGGGTAGACATGGAGCTTTTGGGATGAGTCCGCTGACCGCGCTTCGTGAGATCTTTGCCCTTGGTGGACCCGTCGTCGCGATCCTGATCGCGATGTCGGTTCTGACGCTGGCCGTCACGCTTTACAAACTCTGGCAATTTGCGGTCTGTGGTGTCGGTCGGCACAAGGTTCTGTCCGAAGCACTCGCCGCGTGGGACGCAGGTGACCAGAATGCAGCACGCGCAAAACTGGCTGGCAGCAAAAGCTATCTTGCGCCCATCGTTGGCGCTGCAATGGACGCATCGGGCTTGCCCGGGGCCGATGACAGGCTGGATGCCGAGGCGAGCCTTGTACTCGCCGGGTTGGAGCGAGGCTTCCGCCTGCTGGACACAGTGGCACAGCTTGCACCTTTGTTGGGTCTTTTTGGCACGGTTCTGGGTATGATCAGCGCATTCCAAAGCCTGCAAGCCGCAGGGTCATCAGTTGATCCATCGGTACTGGCTGGTGGGATTTGGGTGGCCTTGATTACAACTGCCGTAGGTCTGGCCGTCGCAATGCCGACTTCGATGGTTTTGTCCTGGCTGGAAAGTCGCACCGCACGCGAGCGTGTTTTTGCGGACAAGGCTCTTCGCACGGTTCTGGTGCCAGGACCCTCGATAACAAGCGCAGTTGGAACCGAAGCAGTTTCAGTTGCACCGGAACATGCGTAACACGGCGCAATTTGTCCGGCGGCGTATGTCGATGACGCCCCTGATCGATGTGATCTTTCTGCTTTTGCTGTTTTTCATGCTGTCCTCGACCTTTTCACGGTTCAGCGAGATTGAACTCAGCAGTGCGGCTGCGGGCGGGTCAAGCGACGCGGAACCAACCGAGCGCTTTTTTGTTCAACTTGGCGCCACGCGGGCGGTGTTGAATGGCCAGCCCATGTCGCTTGACGACTTGGCCGAGCAAACCCTGACCGGTCAGGTTCTGGTCAGCCTTGATAGCGACACGTCCGCACAACGTCTTGTGGATCTTCTTGTTCGGCTGCGTGGTCGCGAAGGTCTGACGGTTAGCGTGCTGGAGTAAGTCGATGATCCGCAAAATCCGACCCGGCCGACACCGAGATTCAACTATTCCGCTGATCAATGTCGTCTTCCTCATTCTGATCTTTTTTCTGATCGCGGGCACGATAGCGCCGCCGCTGGACTCAGAACTGGATCTGGTAAACACCGCAGATCTTGAAGGCCGCGAGCCCCCAGATGCGCTTGTCCTGTATCCGGATGGCACGTTGCGCTTTCGTGGCAGACCGATAAGCGCCGAGGCATTCATGCAAGACCACGACGGCGGGCCTGTGCGGATCGTGCCGGATAGAAATGCACCTGCCCCCGCGTTGATGGAGATTACCAGCAATCTGCGCCGGTTAGGTGCGCCTTCGGTTTTTCTGGTGACAGAACAGGCCCTCGAATGATCCGGCGGTCTTTATTCGTCGCACTCCTTGCGATCTCGGTTTCTGTGCTGGTGCATCTTGGGGGCCTAACCCTGACTGTGCCAAACTTTTCAAACCAAGCCGCCGGAGAAGACCGCACTGACACTGTCGAGCTAGGCAATACATTCGAAGAGTTTGTCGATACCCAACTTGAACCCGTTCAGCCGGAGCTGACCGAAGCGCCGCCCCCGCCAGAAGAACCACCAGTTGAGCCGCGCGAGGCCGAGAGTCCCACAAGCGATGCCCGTGTCGCGTCGCCCGACCCAAAGCAAACCTATGCGCCCGATACCGGCGACTCGACGATCATTCAGCCCAGAGCGCCTGACGAAGCCGTCACCGAACCTGTGGAACAAGCCCCTGATGACAATGGTGAAAGCGCTGAAGCCGCAGGATCCGATACCGCGACCGAAAACCCGGAAGCAACACCCGATCAAACCATTTCCCCGGTCGAGCCCTCTTCTGTCGAGGAACCGGTAAATGACGTACAGATTGCCGCTTTGCCACCCGAGCTCTCTCCAGTCGACACCGAAGAAGCTGAAACCATCGAGCCCGTGACACCGGATACAGCGTTGAACCCTTTGGAGGATGACGCTGATGTGCCTCTTCCCGAAGCGGAATCAGAGCAAACGGATCAGGCCCCTACATCGTCGCTTCGACCGCGACCACCAAATCGCAATGCGCAAACGGAACAGCCAAGATCATTGGAGGTTTTCAGAAACTTCGACAATCTGCGCTTTCCCGAACAGACAGTTGAATCGCCTCTCACGGCCTTCAAACGAGAAGGTGTGGATGTCTTCCGACAAAGCAGAGGCAGCAATCGGTCTGGGGGACGTGGCCCCGGAAACTCGGATACAACAAACTATGCCGGTGAGGTTCTTGTTCATTTGAACCGAGCGCCAATCGTCTACGTTGCTGCGCGCGGATATGCGCGCGTGTTTTTTCAGATTGATCCCGATGGCTCTTTGGCTTGGGTCGAAGTCGTCGAAAGCTCTGGCTCACCCGACATAGAACGTGCCGCAAAGGAACAGGTCCGAACCGCCGCACCTTTCCCACGCCCACCCGGAGGCGCCAGTCGCAAGCTGTCATTCTATTACCAGATCCGGTGATCTGATCTGCATCGCAGGGGCAGTTAGGGTTCAGGAAAAAACGGGACGTACTGCCTTGCGGACCAGATGGCTTTGTTTACTGGTCAGAGACACAATCGGCTTGAGTGGCGGTGCTGTCAGACGAATTCTAACCAGTCTCAGTTTGCCGCGGAAACCGTGAACCTATCCAGCACAAAGTTGACGCTACCCTGCGAGAGCGGCGGTGCGCGTCAGCTTATTCACCGTCACGAAAACCTCGTCCACGTGCCACTTCCATTTAGAGAACGCGCGCAGCTGCAGAACATGCTTCCGCCTTATCTCCGCAGCAAACATTGGACCAAACCCGTTCCACCAATATCAGACAACTTCGTGGCTCACGTCGATGCCTCGCTCGTGCAACAGTCTTCGACATTCCGAAGCGAGAGCGGGAAACGGATGTACAGCATCACCGCAAGGCGGATGATCTCGGAGCTGTTTTGAAATACTTGAAAGAGGCAGGATTGGTCATGGGCGAAAGCTACGCAACACCCCGACCCGCTCAAGCAAAGTTCTTCTGATAAGACCTCTAATTTGGCTCAGCAAGAAAGGGCCATTCCATAATTATCTCGCATCGCTAGCTTTGGATCACCGAATTACGTGAACCGAACAATTGGCGTGGTGCACGACTCTGTTCGCAGTGGAACCTAAAAATATGTCCTCAAAACCAGACTTGTGCGAAGCCAAGACGATGCAATCCGCGTCGCTCTCATTTGCGAAATCGACAATAGCCCTACCCGCGTGCCCAGAGATGAGCCGAGCCTTCGCGCCTGGAATTTCAGAAGCAGTTTGATGCAGGTTTTCTAAGATTTCATGCCGCGTATTGGCAAGTACTTCGCTGGGAATCTGAGACCCTACATACGCCGGAATTGGTTCTTGGACGTGTATCACGGTGAATACAGCGTCCGCATCAGCCAATTGGCGCGCGGCTTTAAACGACGCTTGTGTGTCGTGTTCTTGGTCCAGAGCAACCGGGATCAGGATATTCTTGTACATTTGACCTCCTATCTACTGCTCCGATGATTCCAGTTTGGTTCCTCGGCAGCAGGAAACCTATACAGGCTCGGACTTTGAAGATTTCCCCGCGCTCTTTGTAGCGGCTACAACATCATCAACTGTTTTCTCAACAGCTTCAGCTTCGGTTTCAGCGACATAAGATGCACAACGGGACACGGTTTCGAACCATTCCTGAGCGTCAGCAACCAACCGCTCCGCCGAATGGCGCTGCCACTCCGCCATGCTCTGAAGGGCTTTAGAGGGATCGGACGGGTTCGCGGAAGACACATTGCGTGCAGCTTTTAGAGCCGTCCGGACCGCCTCATGACGCCGTTCGAACCAATGCTGCGCAAAGGCCTCTGTTTCTTCGAGCAATTTTTCTTGCGCGTCCCAAAATTGTTCGATCTGGGCACCGAACGCCAGATTGCCAGAAATGGGCGGCTGCATTTGCTTGAAAACATCCAAAAGTGAGGTCGGGCTATTTGTGTTAGATTTCTTTGTCGGCATCGAAAATTCCTCCTCATTCCCTGAATAGACTATTGTGCCACCTGCGGCGCGCTTTCGCCTTAATACAGATCAAAATCCCTTATTTTTATTACCCTCGGCATAGGCCGCAACGGGACACTCGCATTCTCTCCGACATCGGTTCCTAGAGGGCAGTGTTGGGGTTAGAGTAGTCTAGACAAGAACTTAACGCTTGGATTTCTATGCACATTGCCGGCTTTCTGATTACTCTTGGTGTTCTCTTTCTTGCCGGATTGGCGGCCGACCAACTAGGACGGGCCACGCATCTTCCTCGTGTTACAACCTTACTGTTCCTCGGTCTGATCGCCGGGAACGCCGGAATGGGGCTAATCCCACTCGACGTTGCCATGTGGTTCGACGAGATTTCCATTGTGGCCTTGACGATGGTCGCGTTCCTTCTTGGCGGATCTTTGACCCGCGAGAACCTGGTTCGACATGGCCGGGCCATTCTGACGATTTCGATTTCAATCGTGGTTGCAACCCTTGTTATCGTGTCTGCTGGATTGACCGCAATTGGTATGCCGTTTGGATTGGCAATGGTGTTGGCGGCAATTGCCACAGCTACGGCTCCGGCCGCCATGACTGATGTGATCAAACAATCTGGGGTGTCTAACAGCTTTACCGAGACTTTAAAGGGCGTCGTCGCAATTGATGACGCTTGGGGTCTGATCGTTTTCAGCATCGCCCTGGTTCTGGCCGGTCATTCGGATGGTTGGGCCAGCATCACCGCCGCAGCGATGTGGGATTTCGGGGGCGCCATTGTTTTGGGTGTCACCTTGGGCGTTCCGTCCGCTTACCTAACCGGCCGTTTGAAACCGGGAGAGCCAATGCAGGCAGAAGCAGTGGGCATCGTCTTTCTTTCAGCGGGTCTAGCGCTTTGGCTGGAGGTTTCATTTCTAGTAGCAGGCATGGTTGTCGGCGCGGTGATCGGGAATCTTGCCCGCCATCACGACCGTGCTTTTCATGAGATTGAGCACATTCAGTGGCCATTCATGATCCTGTTCTTCCTGTTGGCCGGCGCCACGTTGGAAATTGAAGCCTTCGGTTTGATGGGCTGGGCTGGTGTTCTTTTCCTATTCTTACGTGCCGTGGCCCGCCTTGTCGGAGGTTACTGCGGAGCAAAACTGGGCGGCCTGCCTCGCCGTCAGACCCGCTGGTACGGTTCCGCTTTGTTGCCACAGGCTGGTGTCGCGGTAGGTATGGCCCTTGTAGCCGGAGAGCAATTTCCGCATTGGGCCGCGTCGATCATGGCCTTTACTCTAGCCAGTACTGTGGCCTTCGAGGTGTTGGGGCCGCCGTTGACTCTCATGTCAATCAGACGAACGGCTGAAACGGATGACCAGATTGGTCAGTGACTATTCAGACTGGATCGATTCAAGAAAGGCGAGCAAATTCGCCAACGGCAGGCCTACCATCATAGGTTGCCCATTAGGTAGAGCCACCGCGATTTGTTGGTCTGTCTCAAACACCGCGCCAAAGATTGGCATTTCGCCCCCATGGGCGAGCAATTGTGAACGACCATCAATCTGTTCAGCTATGCGAACTATCGGAAACACACCGTCGTTTTCGCCCGCCAATTTGGTAAGGTCGGGTGTTCGAATAGCCAACATTTCGGCCATTGGCCCGTCTCCGGTCGCTTCGAAACCGTGACATTGCCAGCAATACGTCCGGTACAAATCACTTCCCTCACCGACGCTGACCTCCTGCGCTAGTGCAGGCCCCGTGACGAATAGTGCCAGTAAAATCCCTCGATAAACCTGCATATTCCCCTCCGAATCTCTGCCACAAATGAAGATCCCATTAAACAGTATAGCTAAGGAACGTCTTTGACCTTGCTCATGTTGTCCGCACCTGCACGAACATTGGCGTTTCAGTCGAATAGCGTTTGAGCGCGCGCCGAATCTAATCCAGCCCGACCTCCAACTACGCAACCTCGTCATCGACCTCACCACCCTTGCGCCCAGACGGCACTCCTTCCAATGCGTTCAAATGCAGACGAATTCGCCAGAGGTGATAAGACACTCGATGCAACCATCTGAGGGCATCCAAGCGAGCCCAGACCACGTCGTCCGGCAGACTGTCAGTCGCAGCGTCAGAGATGAGCAAGTCTCTGCGAAGTTTCCTCTGTCGTCGCAGAAAACGGCGAACGCGGTTCAGCGTAATTTCACACTCCACTGGGTCGTCGATTTCCAAATAGCCATCAGTTGCTGCAATCATCACCGAAGCAAGCCGCTTCAACCGCCAGTCTTTTGGTAACTCGCTTATCCGATCATCTTGGCCACACCGGTAAAGCAACCGGTCAAGATGATCCAGGATATGGTACATATCCTTAATGTTGGATATCTCTGCGTCGGGCATGCTGGGCAGTTCTATTTTGTCCAGATACGAGCGGGCTTCGGACACGGCGGTCTTAGTGTTATCCCGACCAAAATCGATTGCGTTTGTCTGAGATGCCCCCAGACACGACCGAAGGTGCGCCACTTCGGCCCTTACAATGCGTTCGACTGCAGCCTTTGCCGCATCCACGGCTAATTCCGGCATCCCAAGGACAAGCGGATCCAGAGATCTCGTTAACTCAGCACCTCGGTCAGGTATAAGCGCCTCGACAAATCTGGCGAAGGGATTCGCGAACGGCAAGATCAGCGCCACGCCTATGGCGTTGAAGAAACTATGGAACGCGACCAGCGCAGTCAGAGAATTTCCGGCCCCCGCCCCGCTTGCAAACACCGAAGTAAATGGACCTAGCAAGAAAAAAGCCATTGCTCCTGTCATCACGTTGTAGATCACATGAGCAAACCCGGTTCGACGCGCCATCGTGCCCCCGCCCAAAGTCGCCAGAACTGCCGTAAAAGTCGTGCCCACATCCATTCCAATGACGAGAGCTGCTGCTTGAGGGAAGTTCACAGCACCCGCGCTCAACGCAGCCAATGCGGTCGCAACGCCAGCGCTCGAAGACTGCGTCACCATCGTGATAAGCACGCCTATCAATACAAGCTTCAGCCTGCCTAGCAGTGTATCTGGCGGGAAATCGGCAGGAGTCACTATGCCGCGAAATACGTCAAGCCCGGACTTGAGTTGCTCGATCCCAATGAAAATCAAGCTGAACCCGGCCAACGCCAGCCCAAGGCCGGAAACCGCTTTTCTTCCCGAAAGCGCCAGCAAAGCCCCAACAAAAACAACGGGCAACATCACTTGCCCCAGGTCTAGCTTGAACCCCAAGAGCGCGACGAGCCAACCTGTCATAGTCGTTCCGATATTGGCCCCAAAGATGATCCCAAGCGCCTGTGGAAACGTGAGAAGGCCAGACGCGACAAATCCTACTGCCGCGACAGTCGTTGCACTAGAAGACTGGATTGCAGCTGTCGTGACCGCGCCTGTTATCGCCCCGGTAAACGGTGTCGACGTGAACCGGCCCAAAATATCTCGTAATTGCGCCCCTGCCAAAGCCTTCAAACCGTCCGTCATCAACAGCATGCCGATAAGAAAAAGGCCGATGCCACCCAAAGCTGGTAACAGGTTCCAGAACATCGCGAATAGCTTTTCACCTTTGATCTGACATTGCCGAACATTTTAGCTTTGCCTTTAAGTTCGACGGTGTTCGACAATTGGTTTGCATCCAGCATCGCAACCCCGACACTGCAAGTTGATTGACATAGATCAAAGCACCAACATAAATCACATACTGAAATGCGAATGTTTCAACTTGTTCTACGTTCACCGACCTGTCCCCAAGCGAACACTATGGTGAACGGAATTTTGTAGGAGTGGAAGTTCCACCCACGGGGGCTCGGCAGAAGTGGTGGCGAGCCCCCAGTTGGTTGATTGGCGCCCAATGCGCCCACACGTTGAGACACAAAGCATTCGGTGCAGCTTTGACCATAGGATTGAGCTGCTCCGCCAATCGCGGAAAGTAACGAGAAGGACGCCACTGACGACGTTCTGAATGGGCAGTTGGTGGAAATCGCTTATGAGCTCTGTTGATCCAAACGAACAGAAACTCAGACGGGCCCTTACTACCCCGTTGCTCACGCTTTATGGCCTTGGGGTAACGGTCGGAGCGGGCATTTACGTTTTAGTCGGTGCAACAGCTGACATTGCCGGACCGTTTGCGGCGTTGTCGTTCGTTGTAGCCGCGCTCGTCGTATCACTGACCGCGCTTTCGTATGCAGAACTCGCAACACGATTTCCTGTCAGTGCAGGTGAAGCAGCCTATGTTGAGGCGGGATTTCAGAAAGGATGGTTGGCGGTTTTCGTAGGGCTCGCGGTCGCGGCTTCGGGGGTTATCTCTGCCTCTGCCGTTGCAATTGGCGCAGCATCATATCTTCATGCTTTGACCGGTTTTGCGATTCCTGTTTTGACCATCAGCGTCGTTTTGATCATGGGTCTAATCGCGCTTTGGGGGATCACTGAATCGGTCTTTGTTGCGGCCGTCATTACGATCATCGAGATCGCAGGCCTTCTCTTTGTGATTGGCTGGGGCATGTCGGTTCAGGATCCGCAGGGATACGGGATCAGTTCGATGCTTCCACCACTTGAACTCGACGCGTGGAGAGGCATTTTCGCAGCATCACTTCTCGCCTTCTTTGCATTTGTTGGCTTCGAGGACATGGCCAATGTCGCGGAAGAGGTCAAAGACCCCGTGCGCACCATCCCAAAAGCGATTTTACTAACCCTCGTTCTGGCGACCATGTTGTATCTGGGAACCTCAATGACGGTTCTACTTGTTGTTCCGATCGATGTTCTCTCGACATCCGCAGCACCCCTCGCGCTTGTGTTTTCAAACGCCCCCGAGGTGATCAAACAGGGGTTTTCCGCGGTCGCGATTGTGGCGACAGTCAATGGAGTACTGATCCAGATGATCATGGCCTCGCGGGTGATCTACGGCCTAGCTGACCGTAACCATTTACCGAAGGTTCTGGCGATTGTCCCAAAAGCAACTCAGACACCAGTTATCGCTACTTTGCTGGTCGTGGCGATCATCGTTTTGCTGACCCAAACTATACCGATTGGTACTCTGGCAGAGCGCACGTCTCAGATCGTTCTAGGCGTCTTTGTGCTCGTCAACATTTCGCTGATCTTGCTGAAGATGAAGCCGGACGAGGCCGCCAAGCACTTCCGTGTTCCTCTTGTGGTACCGATCCTTGGAGTGATCACCAGTGCATTGCTTTTCGGATCTGGATTTCTCTAACTAAACACAACGACCCAAAGGCTTCCACGAGCTACCACGGCAAATGACGACTGACCAAACTTCAATAGGATCAAAACTTTCGGCCTGGTGGCATAGAACGTTTGTGGATCTGGTTCAGCAGCTGCAATGGTCGTATTTACCGCCATTGATGGTCTACTTCGCTGCCGGCGTGTCCGGCCTGACCTCGGTCGTCGGAGCTTTTTTCCTCAAAGACTATCTAGATTTATCCGCCTCTTTCGTTGCTGGACTTGCATTTTGGGCTGGTATCCCGTGGATACTCAAAATGCCGCTTGGCCATGTCGTGGACCTGTTCTGGCGCTGGAAGTCCCTGCTGATCCTGTTTGGCGCATCCCTGATCACGTTGTCATTGCTAACAATGTATGGGCTTGTGACCGCGCCTGCACAGATGTCCAGTTTCATGCCACTGGAAGACTGGTATGTTGTTGCCTTGCTGTTGGCGCCTTCGGGCTATGCCATTCAGGACGTTGTTGCCGACGCCATGACGGTTGAGGCGGTTCCCAAGGTCAACCAGCACGGCCTCCCGTTTACACCTGAAGAAACCCGTGCACAGCACACGACAATGCAGACCTTGGGCAGAGTCTCGATCATTTCCGGGTTTGCGGCGGTGGCGGCTGTGAACATCTGGATTTTCTCTGGAACCGAAGATCTGCAAAAATCCGAGCGCCTCGCGCTCTATGGCCGAGTGTACCTAGTAGCACTGGCCATACCCGTGTTGTCGGTCAGCGGAGTCGTTCTTCACAGCTTGATCCAGCGTCAACGTGTCCAGCGGGGACACCCGCCCCACACACCGGACGCAGTCACAGAAGTCAAATGGTCCATATTGCTCGGCGGTCTCGCATTCGTGGTGCTCAGCATCGTTCTGGGAACCGCTGATTTCGAATTTGCGCAGGAAACAGTTTTCGCGGTTTCCCTGACGGTAATTCTGTACCTCATGTCGCGCCTGCTCAAAGAGCTGGAACCGGCCCAAGCCAAAGCCTTAATTGGGACAGCGACAATCATTTTTGTTTTCCGTTCCGTTCCTCTGCCGGGACCAGGCCTGACCTGGTTTGAAATCGATGAACTAGAGTTCGATGAGCAATTCATAGCAATCTTGGCTTTGTTGACTTCGCTGCTGGCACTGCTGGGGTTAATTGTTCTGCGACCATTCATGGCCAACCGCTCAATTGCGCATGTGGTGATATTGCTGACAATCGCCGCAGGCATACTCGCCCTGCCTAACCTTGCTCTCTACTACGGCATTCATGAATGGACAGCGGGGCGAACCGGCGGAATTGTAGACGCAAGATTTATTGCCATTCTCGACACCGCCGTTGAGTCTCCACTCGGACAGATCGCCATGGTCCCGATGTTGGCGTGGATTGCACGCAATGCCCCAACTCATTTGAAAGCGACCTTCTTTGCCGTGATGGCATCGTTTACCAACATGGCATTGTCGGCCAGCAGCCTCAGCACCAAATACCTCAACCAGACATACGTCGTCACGCGCGCTGTCACCAAGCCCGAAACCGGTGAGGTCACGTCGACTGCGGACTACAGTCAACTTGGGTACTTGCTGATCTCCGTGGCCCTGATCTCAGTGATCGTTCCACTGGTCACTGTGTTCTTTGTTCAAAACTCGCGCTTCCGAACGAGCGAATGATCACTGGCTTTCCACCTCTCCTAGCAGAGTTCTGAGATGTGAGACCGGGACGCCGATGTTTGAACCACCAAACTCGGGCAGGATCGCAGCATTGATGGCAACGACCTCGCCCTGCCGATTCAATGCTGGTCCTCCACTCCCACCGGTCGTAGTCTCAGCGTCATAAACGATGGCGCTCCCACTTGTCCGCGCGACGATCCCCCGGCTTGCTAGCGGGTGAATCTTGCTTTGAGCGGAAAGCCGGGACGCAATCGACCAAAAGTTCAACGTTCCTTCTGCCTCCAGTTCCTCTAGAAAGCCCGGACCAGCCTGCGCGATCAAAGCTTTCAAACCCGTTGGATATCCCAACAGATAAAGCTCTTCACCAACGCGCGACGTGGCATCCGCCAACGGAATTCCGAGGTCCTGAACGCGGCTTGGCTCAACTGCCAAAATCGCCAAGTCTGCGGCTTCACTGAACCGGACCAAACGCGCCTCTATTGGTTCCGTCTGATCAGGCAAATAGGCCAGCAGTCTCAACATCTCTGGCTCAAGACCAGCGTCGCTCAGCGCTTTCTCTCGGTTCCCCGAGGTCCAGGGCAAAGCGACATGGCGGTTGGTGGCCATCAATGGCACCCCAGCAATCAAAAACCCTGTTCCGGTGAACTGAAATTCTGCAGGTTCGCCGGTCCCGTCCGGTTCGATCCAAGGCTGGCCAAACGGGGTCTTCAGGTTCTCTCCGTTAGGTCCCAACACATGCCGTAAAATCTTTCCGCTTTCCACATGGCGCAATCCGTAAGCCCCCTGAAGGAAAGCGACCGATCGAGTGGAGGCAGCGATCACCCGCGTTGGTGCTCCCGCCCGCTGCTCCAAGGTTCCAAGACGCTGCTCGGTCGACAGAACTTGGTTTTCAAAAGCATCACGCAACGAAGCCAGGTCATCAGGCGTAAGTGCATCTTCTCGCGTCTGGGCGAGCATAACCGCGACCGCTTCGATTTTACGGGACTCCTGTTCGATACTATCCGCCAAGCGCCGGTCGTTTTGGTAAAGTAGGTACCCAAACCCCGCGATCACAAGAAGCGTTGCAAGTACTGTGATCCTGAACAGTGTCGTGGTCTGAGACGCAAGCCGCAGCCCACTATCGCGCAAGGCACCAGACAGCTTTTTAGCGAAAGGTCGGCGGCTCGCTCGGGCGTAGGCATATGCGTCACTAAAGATATCTTCGACCGTATGGTGCGCGGGAAATGAGTGATCGCACAACCTGTATCGAGACATAGGACCCTTTTCGCCAAACTCGATCATGTCGCCATGCCTCAGAGACACCGATGAGGCTTTTTGTCCGTTTACCCATATATTGCGCCCTGCTGACGCGGTTATTGTGTAACCGTCGTCAACCCACTGTAGGGTCGCAATATCGTTATCATGCGGAGGCAGGTTGCCTTTAGGTCGAAGGCTTAACACCCTGCCATCGTCAACAGAAACGGTCAGGGCTTTATCGACCAGCCAGTTCACGTTTCCGCGCGATGGTCCGGTCAGGCTCTCCAGAAAGGCCCAAACCTCACCTTCAGCAGCATGTCCAGAGGGTGTAATGCTACTCGCTTCTGGTTTTTGCATTATGGCCCCCTATCCAAACGCGTGAGGGCATTCTACCACGCTGCAACACCAAACCCATGGCCTGGTGCGAATGTACAAAAAACGCATTTATATAAACACTTGCGATGTCTGCCCGGATTCAACCAAAAAACATCATTCAGGCCGCAACTCAAAGAAGGCCAATCAATGATCGACCCTCTGCTTTGGCATTTTCAAGCCTCGTATCGAGCCAACTGACCGTCTATTTCGACGATACCTTGATCTTACGGCTTGGATCCTGAGGCTCAGTCTTCGGCATTTCGATATGCAGAACGCCTTTGTCGAATGTTGCTGAAATCTTGTCGATTTCCACAGTGTCTGGTAGCGACATGGCTCTGGAAAAGCTGCCATAGCTTCTTTCGCTGACACGCAGGTCGCCCGTTTCATCATGCGCAATCTTCTTCTGACCGCGCAGGATTAGCCTACGATCCTTGATTTCAATTTCCACGTCATCCTCTTCCAGCCCTGGCAATTCAGCCGTCAGGACAATCGCAGAATCCATTTCTTGGACGTCGATTGCCGGTGAAATCGCACCTCTCATGTCAAGAGACGGAAAACCCGTGCTTTGCGCAGCCGTTTCCATCGGCAGGAAGGATGATCCTCCCCCCAAAAAACGCGACATCAACGTTTCCATTTCACGCCGAAAGTTGTCGGAGAGCGGATGCGTTCCAGTGAAAAGTTGCGGGGACTTTTTGTCTTCTAGCATTTTTTGAGCCTCCTCCTTTGGTCTGATTTCGCGCGCGCAACATTATGGCAGAAAACGCGGTCAAGGACCTTGATCTTGCGCAAGCATACAACCTCATCCGTCGCCAGATCGCTCGCACCGGTTGAACGAACAGAAACGAGAACCGTCGTCCAACAGACTTGCCAGGTCGTGCTGGAGTTAACACCAATCTCAGTAGTCTTGATCGGAACCCCAGGTCAGCTTAGCGTTTATTCTAAATGAGCCTGAGTTGCCTACCTTTAGCGCAGTGGAGCAAAACCGTATGAAATGGCCTTATCTGGCGCTGATTTACGTTTTGCTGATCTTGGCTCCCTTGGGTTTTTCTTGGTCTCTGGGATGGCCACCGCGATCCTTTCATCAAGAGCTCGCGTCCGGGCTTGGAATGCTTGCGTTTTCAATAATCTTAGTCGAGTTCCTGCTGTCTGGCCGGTTCAGGTTCATCTCTTCCGGTCTGGGTATGGATGTAACCATGCGAGTGCATCAGTTGATGGCACGTACAGCACTCGGCTTTGCGCTGATACACCCGCTGCTTTATCAGGGTACGCCTTCTGGCGGACGCCGCCCGTGGGATGAAACAAACCAACTTACGATTTCGACCGACTTTTCTACGCTGGTATCGGGCATCGGCGCATACTTTCTGCTGTTCATTTTGGTCGCCTCGGCAATTGCCCGCAAATCCCTTGATTACAAATACGAAACATGGCGCCTCTTACACGGGCTGGGAGCCTTGGTGATCGCATGCCTGCTGTTCCATCACACGGTCTATGCAGGGCGCTACGGTGGGCATCCGCTATTGACGTATCTCTGGCTAGCCCTGACCAGTATTGCAGTTGGAACTTTGCTGTATGTCTATCTCGTTCGGCCTTTACGTCAGAGGAAAAAGCCGTGGCGCGTCACGTCTGTGTCTAGACTAACACCGAAGCAATGGGAGTTGCGCCTCAAGCCCGATAGTCACAGCGGACTAAACTTCGAAGCAGGGCAGTTTGCCTGGCTAAACGTCGGCCACAGCGCTTTCTCGCTGCACGAGAACCCATTCTCGATTAGTTCGGCACCCGCCGAAGGCTCCGAAGTTTCATTCGTGATAAAGGAGCTTGGGGACTTCACATGCGGTCTGGGACAGATCGCTCCGCAAACCACTGTCTATCTGGATGCCCCACACGGGAACCTGTCGATCAGCCTCCGCAATGAGACAGGCATTGTTCTGATCGCAGGTGGTGTCGGGATCGCGCCCATGTTGAGCATTATGCGTCAAGTTCGACTGAGTGGAACACAAAGCGATCTCAAGCTTATCTATGGCAACCGGGTGGAGGAGCAGATTGTTTTTCGCCAGGAGTTGTCCAAAGAAGACACAGTATTTGTTCTATCCGAACCGCCAAAGGATTGGCGCGGCGAAACAGGTTTGATCGACGGTCCCCTGTTGGACCGCAATTTATCTTCCAAGCAATTTGAGAGCTGGCTTTTTGTTCTCTGCGGCCCCCCTGCCATGATGGACGCCGTCGAAGATCATCTGATCGCTCGGGGCACCGCGTCACACCGGATTTTGTCTGAAAGGTTTGACTATGATTAGACTGATCAGAAACCTGCCCGCACGCCAACAAGTGAAGGTCACTGTTTGGTGCATCAGATTTATAATCCTCGTCGCTGTCTTGGCCTTTTCTTTAAGGTAGCAAAACAAGCCATTGGGCCGTGGCCAGTCTCAAAAATTGTCCGCCAAAAAGGCCGATTTGATTCGAGATGTAGGTCGCCGCAAACTTCCTTAAAAACATGCTCTGCGTGGAAAGCAAAAGCGTACCACAACTCTCCCGATACGCTCCCATGTACGCCTTTGATGGAGATCAAGGGCAACGCAGGCCACTTATTCATAATCAGCAATCTATTCAGACCGGTTTATGGGAGGATCGGAATGACCGTACTCATCGCCTTCGCTACAGTCGAAGGCCAGACAGCAAAGATTGCGCGCTTCATCAGCAGTGTAGCGAAGAATGCCGGTTTCAACGCAAAGCTGATCAATACCGATGAAATGCCCAGCCACGTTTCTCTTGACGATGTGGTCAAGGTCGTTCTTCTGGCCCCTGTCCACGAGCGTAGGCACCCCAATTCATTTGAGGCATTTATCGCTTCAAATAGAGATGCCTTAATGAAGCGAAAGTCTCTCGTGCTTTCCGTCGGTTTAAAAGCTGCTTTTGCGTCAGGTCGAGAAGAAGCACGCGACTATCTTGACGAAATGCTTCTTCGAACAGCTTTTGAACCAAATGCGACGGCTTTGATCGCAGGCGCGGTGAGGCCCGAAAACTACGGGTATTTTGAGAGGGAGATCCTTAAGCACGTCGTCTTGCTCGGTCGAAAAATCGATCCACGAGAAGGAGCAAGGGAGTTTACTGACTGGAATGAGCTAACGTCAATTGTGATAGATTTCCTTGGCGAAAACGGTCGGGCGAACACGCTTCAACCTCAAGCAAACACTTAAAAAAAACGGTTTCTCAAGTATTTACCGATGATTTTTAATAGCTTTGGCTCCCAGAAAGTCACAGTCGTCGGCTCACTTCATCAGTGTCCGAAAAGCACTGGTAAAAGCTTCGTAGGCGGCAGCCATCGAAACAAACAACGTGTCACCGCCATGGGGCGGGACCTCTAGCGCGTGTAGGATCGAGCCCATGGCGGGCTCCTGATCATAAGAGTGGTCGGTATGCCACCCCTCTCCCACAGCCTCTTTCTGATCCTTCTCTTTCACCACCGTGGCAATCTCTGGGTGGCCGTCCAGCGGTTTGAAAAAACGGTTCACTTTGATTAGGCCGAACCTTCGCGCAAACGTTAAATGCTCTTCCGGGCTAACGTTTTGACCCGTCAGTACGATAACGGAATACACTGCAAAGGCTGACTTAATTGCGTCGAATTGATCTTTACGCCGGATGTCCGCTCCGACGATTTCCACACCCAATCCACCGGTGAGAGGTTTTACTTCTATGCGCCTTCCTCCCTGCTTCGCTCAGCCTAAAGAACGAGAAATATCACTTCAACACAATCGGCGCCGCTTCATACAATTCTAATGGAAGATCGTCCGGATCGCGGAAAAAGGTAAACCGACGTCCTGAAAATTCATCGACTCGTATTGAGCCTCCCCAACTGAACGGGTCCACCGTTATGTTTAGGAAACGGAGGACTACGAATGGCAAACAAGCGACCGAGGCTCAAGAGCGTCCAGCTAGTGGCCGCATTGTCCGCGACCCGGTCATTGCGGGAAGCGGAATACTGCGAGATGCACGAATGTTTGGTTTGGTGAAGCTGCATTGCGGCGCTCGAGGATGCCACCAAGGTCCGCCTTGGGCCGCCCTCAACGAAGCCTGGCGGTGCAAGTTTTGAGATGCCGCGCTTGCTCCAAGGTCGGCTTAGAGCCCAACGCGGACCTTTTTTGCCCGAGAGCCTCATTTTATAGAAATAAAACGATAAGTTGCAGTTTGCCAGAATACACGATTTACTTGCTGTCAGCCCCCATAACGGCGGCAAACATGAATGGTCAACATAGTGGCGAAAAACATGGATGCCCACAAACAACAAGCTGGGAAATCACAACCGTTTCTCGTATTTGATAACGTGAAAAAAACTTACGACCAGAAGAACTTGGTCGTAAAGGGTTTCGATATGCAAGTCGAAGAAGGAGAGTTCATCACTCTTCTTGGTCCCTCAGGCTCCGGCAAAACAACTGTCCTGATGATGCTAGCAGGCTTTGAGAGCGTTACCTCAGGCGACATCGCAATAAAGGGTCAATCGATCAATCGTATCGCACCCTATCGTCGAAATATCGGGATGGTGTTTCAAAACTACGCGCTGTTTCCGCATATGACAGTGGCGGAGAACTTAGCCTACCCGCTTTCGGTTCGGAAAGTGGCAAAGGCTGAAATAGATTCCAGAGTGGTTGCCTCGCTTAAGCTCGTAGAGTTGGACGGGTTTGGCGGACGTTATCCCGGCCAGCTCTCTGGTGGTCAAAGACAACGCGTGGCCTTGGCAAGATCGATGATTTTTGAGCCGACGCTTATCCTTATGGATGAGCCGCTGGGTGCGTTGGACAAGAAGCTGCGCGAACAGATGCAGTATGAGATCTCGCGCCTGCACGAGCAATTGGGTGTTACGGTCATATACGTGACGCATGATCAATCCGAGGCGCTGTCGATGTCCAACCGGATCGCTGTTTTTAACGACGGCGTCGTACAGCAATGCGCCCCGCCCGCGGAACTCTACGAGCGGCCTTCAAATGCGTTCGTGGCCGAGTTCATTGGCGAGAACAACTTTATCGATGGCCACGTTCAGTCGATCTCAGGCGATCAAGCCAAAGTCGTTACGCCGGGCGGCGAAACCGTGGTTGCTATGGCTGGCCAAGGGTTGAGCGAGAATTCCGGTTGTCGTGTGTCGGTACGACCCGAGAAGCTGTTCATACACCCGACATCGCATGATCACGACAACGAGGTGACCGCGGCGTTCATAACGCGCATCTATGTGGGCGATTTCATCCGTTATTATTTCAGGCTGGCAAACGGTTCAGAGATTATTGTCAAAGTCCTGAACGATTTGTCCGCCCCTGAGTTTTCAGAAGGCCAGGACGGGAGTCTGATGTGGCTGACTTCGGATTGCATTGCGTTCCCTGTATGAGGTTGCGCGAAGTAATGAAAGGGAAAGCGGGACCCAAAGCTTCTCGCGACAACAGGAGGTGAATGTGATTAGAAATTCTGGATTGCTTACATGTGCTGCTGCACTGGCAATGGTTTCATCGGGAGCCATGGCACAAGATCTGACCGTGACGTCGTTTGGTGGCGCTTACGGGGCGGCACAACAGAAACACATGATCGACCCATATATGGCCGACAGCGGCGTCAACGTTTTGTTTGAAGACTACGGCGGCGGCGTCGCCGAAATGAAAGCGCAAAGCGAATCCGGCAACATCCAATGGGATGTTGTTGATATCGAGGTGATCGACCTCGAGCGTGCTTGCTCGGAAGGGTATTTGGAAGTCATCGATCATTCGATTTTGCCGCCGGGCGACGACGGTACACCCGCTGCCGAGGACTTTATTCCCGAGGCATTGCACGAATGTGGCGTCGGGAACATCGTTTGGACCATTATTTTCGCATACAACAACGATGCGTATTCCGACGGCCCTACAACGATCGAAGACTTCTTCAATACGGAAGCGTTCCCCGGCAAGCGCGGCCTGCGCAAACGTCCACAGGTAAACATGGAATGGGCCCTTCTGGCCGATGGCGTGGCACCAGACGAGGTCTATGACGTTCTATCCACCGATGAAGGTCAGGCAAGAGCCTTCGCGAAGCTCGACACAATCAAAGACGATATCGTTTGGTATGATAGCTGGTCACAAGCACCTGTTCTTCTGAACGACGGTGGTGCCCAGATGGTGCAGTCCGCCAATGGTCGTATCTTCGCCGCCATCAAGGAAGAAAACGCCCCCTTCACAATGGTTTGGGATAGCCATGTCTATGACCTTGATGTTTGGTCGGTCATGAAAGGTACTGATAAGCTCGATACTGCGCTTGAGTTCGTCAAATTCGCAACTCAAACCGTGCCTCTATCAGGTATGCAAGACGTGGCTTACGGCCCAACACGCAAGTCTGCTCAGGCGCTCTTGCCGGATGACGTCAAGCAGGATCTGCCGACAGCACATCTTGACGAAGGTGTCAAAGCAGACGGCATCTTCTGGGCCGACTACGGTGAGTCACTAGGCGAAAAGTTCAACGAATGGCTGCTTCAATAGTCTAAGAGCACCAACCTGCGCCGTTCAATCGGCGCAGGTTCATCGACCGGAGACGAACAATTGCCCGAAACCACCAGCGTCACCCCAGATGGGTTGAGCCGCGAAGATGCCCGTAACGCCGCGCGTGAATACCGGTCACGGCGTTGGAGAGCTTTTCTGTTCGTTGTGCCCCTTCTGGCATTTATTGGTTTCTCATTTGTCGCACCTATAGCCTCGATGCTGTACCGCGGTGTCTATAATCCGACTGTTGCCAGCCTCGTACCCGAGACGCTCGAAAAACTGCCAAGCTGGCAAGGCGAGGAACGTCCAAGCGATGAGATTCTTAGCATCTTCGCCCTTGATCTAAAGAGGCTCGCCAACGATCGCACTTCTGGTCAACTGGCGGAAGAAGTGAATCGTGCCCTTCCCGGGTCCTCCAGCGTCATCAAATCCTCCGCTCGCAAGCTGCGTCGTGTTGATGACAGCGAGCTAGCCAATAATGGCGCCGCGATCCTGATTGATGCTAACGCCAAATGGGCAGAACCAGAGATCTGGCAAGCACTAAAAAAAACCGGTCAGGTCTATACCGCCGGATACTACCTGACTGCGCTCGACCTCGAGAATGACCCTGACGGCGGCATCCAACGCCGCGAGACGCAGATTTACGTCAAGCTCTATGGCAAGACGCTTCGGATGGCGCTGATCATAACGATTTTGACTGTTATTCTTGGTTACCCGCTAGCCTATGTCATGGCCAACAGCTCCAGCGGAACGGCGAACCTCCTGATGGTGTTTGTCCTGTTGCCTTTCTGGACCTCGCTTCTTGTGCGAACCACCGCATGGATCGCACTGTTACAAACAAACGGAGTGGTTAATTCCACCCTGCTTGCCCTGGGTCTGACCGATGCGCCACTTGAGATGTTGTATACGCAATTCTCGACCATCATTGCGATGACGCATATCCTGTTGCCTTTCATGATCCTGCCACTTTATTCGGTCATGCGTGGCATTGATCCCAGTTACATGCGCGCGGCAATGTCGATGGGCAGCCCACCGATCCCGGCCTTCCTTCGCATTTACCTTCCGATGAGCTTGCCGGGCCTGTCAGCGGGCGCGTTGTTGGTTTTCATAATTTCAGTAGGCTACTACATCACTCCGGCATTGGTTGGGGGCACGGATGGCCAGATGATCTCAAACATCATCGCCTTTCACATGCAGCAATCCAACAACTGGGAGCTTGCAGCTGCCCTTGGCTCGCTTCTGTTGTTCTTAATCCTTGCGCTCTACTGGCTCTATGACCGGTTCGTGGGCGCGGGCAATATCAAACTGGGTTAGAGCGATGCGGAAGTTCCCAGAGTATTTTACCTTTTGGCACATTGCTGGACATTATAGTCTGCGTTTCTCAGCTTACCTGGTACTCGTTTTTCTGATGTTGCCAATTTTAGTTATTGTGCCCCTGTCTTTCAATGCAGAACCATTCTTTACGTTCACTGAAGGTATGCTTTCGCTAGACCCGGATGCCTTTTCCCTGCGCTGGTACCAGGCAATCGCACAGGACCAGAAATGGACGCTTGCCATCTGGAATAGTTTTGTCGTGGGCACCGCCGCTGCGATTTTAGCAACAGGATTGGGAACACTTGCGGCGGTTGGTCTCGCGTCGCCTTGGATGCCATTTAAGCGCTTGATCACTGCGCTTCTTCTCTCGCCCATGATCGTGCCATTAATCATCATCGCTGCCGGCATGTTCTTTTTCTATACAAGCTTTAATTTGGTCAGCACCTACCCTGGCCTAATAATTGCTCATGCAGCCCTTGGCGTACCGTTCGTTATCATCACTGTCACCGCAACACTGACTGGCTTTGATCGTTCACTATTCAGCGCTGGCCTTAGTCTAGGAGCTTCGCCAACTAAAGTGTTTTTCGATGTGGTTATTCCGATCATCCGGCCAGGTGTCATCTCTGGAGGACTGTTTGCTTTCGTAACTTCATTTGATGAAGTAGTCTTGGTGTTGTTTTTGGCGGGTCCAGAACAAAGAACAATCCCTCGCCAGATGTTTTCAGGGCTACGCGAGCAGATAAATCCGACGATCCTCGCGGTAGCAACGCTTTTGGTGCTTCTATCCATAGCTCTCTTAGCAACACTTGAATTGCTGCGCCGTAGATCCGAGCGTCTTAGAGGTACTTCTGACTAATTGCACCGGATTTAAGAAACTGGATTACTTCAGCCACGAAGAATGGTGACGATTCATCATAATCAAGAGAGTGAGCTTTCTTTAACCCAAAATTGATGCACTAAAAAATTGGTGGTTTGTCCTCCGAGCCGGCGCTCGAAGGGCGATTGATCGCTGATAAGCGGTTAGCAGACACAAATGGCGCGTTTGTCCGCAAAGTAGACGTTCAAGCAAGTTGCAGCGAACGACCGCGATTCGGACAAAGCTCCACTTCGCTGCTGAGCAGCATCCGGACGGAAGAATGTCTGAAACGCGAAGAAAGCGGGTTTTGCAAAGTCTAGCTTGAACCCCAAACGGGCGTGCGCTGAATTCAAGCAGAATTGAACTTCGCGGCTTTTAGAAAAAAGGGTTGTGAGTTTCCTTCTTTAATTCGCAGTATCCCAAATCATACCAAGGTGAGAGGATTAACTATGAAAACAGCGGTTGTGACTGGCGCCGCGGGAGGGATGGGGCAGGCCATCTGCCGCCAATTGCAGACAAACGGGTTGCATGTGATTGGTCTGGACCTCAAAGAAGAGCGTCTGAACGAACTGGCATCAGAATTTAGTTCGGACTTCACATCTATTTATGTTGATCTAACGGATCCTTTGGCCGTGGCTCAAACGTTTGAGCGCATTAGGACAGCCTATGGCGGTCTGGATGCTTTGGTAAACAACGCTGGCACCTGCTTTATGTCTGACTTCCCGCACATTCCGCCCGAGGAACTCGAAAAGCAGATGGCAATAAACTTTAACTCTGCATTCCATTGTTGCCAGCAGGCAGTTCAATTGATGTTAGAACGCGAAGGTGTCAAGAAGATTGTAAATATCTCATCGAACGGTGCTTACAATTTCGATGTGTTCGACCCCCCTCATTACCGTGCGTCAAAAGCGGCGATGGATACACTTACTAAAGACCTCGCCCGTCGATACGCTCAGGAAAAGATCTGTGTAAATTCTCTGGCTCCTGCCATGACTGAGACACCGTTGTTCAATGTGTTAACTGAGGAAGTCTTGGAGAAAGCGGTTAATGCCATGCCGCATGGTCGCGCGATGCTGCCCGAGCAAATCGCCTCTTGGGTCGGTTTTCTCATTTCGCCGGCCGGTGATGTTTCTAGTGGGAATGTGATTATTCTGAACCAAGGGCGCGACGTCAGATAACTCTCGGGTGCGACATCACTTTTCGGGAAATGGTCCACGGTGTGGGGTCAGCTGTAGACTTCTGGTGCTTTCTTCAGAACAGGCCACTGCTTTGGACAATGCCCATAGATTACAAAGGCACCTCGCTCGGACGCTAGACGCATCAACCTGTCTGCGCTGGCAATCGCTGCATCTTCGTTCCAAGATCCGGCAAACTTCTCGTCGATTTCTGCTGGTCGGGAAATCGCATCACTGGTTAATAAAATCACCTCCGACGGAAGATCGACCATAACGGCGATCTGGCCAGGTGCATGGCCCGGCGCCGCCAAAACGAAGATGCCCGGTCCAAGCTCTACGTCGCCATCAACAACCAGGTAATCCTGATCGGGCCACTCCAATGGCCGCATATCGCCCCAGTACAACGGGCGGGGTAAGGCTCGCTCCGCAGCAGAGATAAGAATTGGACTGCTTGGAAAGTCGCCGAGTGCCCCGATATGGTCGATATGGGTGTGCGTACAAATCTGTAATGTAATATCTGACGGAATAAGCCCAAGTTTTGCCAGTTGTGCGCGTGGCAGATTAGCTGGTTCACACTTCAGGACCTCGCCAAACTCGTACAATCGATCTTCATTGATCGCGGCGTCGGTATCGTTGGCATATTTTTCAGGAAACCCAGTATCGATGAGTATTGCTTCTCCTAAATCTGTCCGGATCAGAAACCCGCAGATCCCTATGATGCGGCCAGTGGAATGGACCTTGAACAGCCCATAGTCCAAAACTGCAAGGTCAATCGGTCGCCCTTTGACAAATCCCTTTGCTTGCACAGAATCTCTCCCAGATTGACTACAAAGATTTTGAGTAGAGCATGAAAGTCAAGATACACACACTCTTTCAGTACCTTCTGGATACCACGGAAGCGGATCCAGAAGCTTTTGTTGGGTTTTCCTTGTCCGAGTCGCCGCGTTTGGGTGAGTTCATGGATGCGCTGGATCCAGCGCTGCCGTTGGATTGGAACCAAAAGAGCTTTCGGGGTCTGCCTGCTTTACGACGGCATGTTCTGGACCGCGCCGGCCTGTCTGATGATTGCAAGCCAGACGACGTCCTAATCACCGCCGGCGCAGCAGAAGCCAATTATCTTGCATTCATGCAATTGGTCCAACCGGACGACGAAGTCGTAACGGAACGCCCGGGTTGGCCACAAGCGAGCGTATTGGCAGAGGCAGTTGGCGCGACGCTAAAAGTTGTCGACCGGGAAGAGAGTGCTGGTTGGGTATTGCCGCTCGACAAAGTTGAGGCCGCAGTAACAGAACGCACTCGACTAATCTTTATAACCAACCCCAATAATCCCACCGGGCAGTTGATGACGCAAGCAGAGCTTGAAAGGCTTATTCAAATTGCAGATCGCGTCGGCGCATGGCTGGTTGTTGATGAGGTTTATGCAGGATTGGAGTGGGTCGGATCCCGTGCCCCTTCGATTGCTGGTTTGTATCCTAGGGGTATCACGACAGGCAGCGTTTCCAAGGCATTGGGGCTCCAAGGGCTGCGAATCGGCTGGATGGTTTGCCGTGATCCCGATTTGATTTGGGATGCTATTATTCTGCGGGAAAACTCGAGCGAAATTATGAATATTCTCGGCGAAGTCATTGCCGAAATCGCCTTAAGGCCTGACCGATATAGCCAGGCTTTGAAAACTGCGCGGGCAGCTGGGATGAAAACGCTGGAACGCCTGGATCGGTTTGTTGCCGATCAACCCGGCCTCGATTGGGTCAAACCTCAGGCTGGATTGATTGGTTTGGCACGGCTCGATGGGATTGATGGCGATGTTTTCGCCAAACGCTTGCTGGCAGATCCCTATCGGACGTTTCTCTTACCGGGCTCGTCTTACGGGATGCGGAACCACATCCGACTGGGTGTGGGGGGAGGTGCTGCTGCCAACCTTGACCTTGGCCTAGAGCGCATGGGCGAACTGTTGGCGAACTGGTAGATTTAGGACACTCATTTCGACTTCTCGGCCTGCAACGCCGGTCAAAAAGTGCTACCCGATCAAAGCTGACATTGAGCGTCTTGATGGTGCAAGTTCACCCGCCATGTGCTGACAGCTTTTCCGCTAGAATAGCGCTGGTTGCGCGCTAGTTCGAAGATGGAACAACCGATTCATAACCAAGGTTCGAAATGACAGGTTGGACAACTGAAAACGTCCAAGACTATCCGCGACCACCTGCGCTACGGGCTGTACCCCATCGAGTGCGGATCGAACTCGGCGGTCAAACCATCGTGGAGACCGATCAGGCGTTTCAGGTTCTCGAAACCCATCACGCCCCCACGTATTATATTCCGCCGCAAGACATTGATGCCGTTCTGACGAAGGCCTCGGGTAGATCATTCTGCGAGTGGAAGGGTGTTGCGAGCTACTGGGACGTTCAGAGCGGGGCGGCCGCGGCAAAGAAAGCTGCGTGGAGTTATGCTGCACCAACCACCAGATTTGAACAGATTAAGGGTGCTGTCAGACGAATTCGAACCAGTCTCAGTTTGCCGCGGAAACCGCGAACC